>NZ_CDRUHA020000109.1:0-301755 GCF_977063405.2 Legionella stuttgartensis | reverse complement strand
CTGATTCCATCTCGAACTCAGAAGTGAAACGAGCCCGCGCCAATGATAGTGTGAGGTTTCCTCATGTGAAAGTAGGTCATCGCCAGGGTTTTATTCTTAAAAAGCGGCTTCGAGCCGCTTTTTTTTTCAACAATGAAATCTTCCATAAAAACCATGAATAGTGCTTGGAGGCTTTAAGTTCTTTTTCCACGAACCACTAGAACTTAGATTCATGCTTGAATAATTTATTATTTAATTTCCTTCAGTTACGTGTTTCCCCATGGGGTTTATAATTGATTTTTATTTGACTTTAGTTTAAGTTAATTTTATTTAAGGATAGGTTGTAGTTTATGTTAGTCCAACGAATTTTGGATTTTATTGAAACTCTAGAAAAGGAAAGTACGCTCACTCAATGTGATAAGAAGCTACGCGAATGTCTTGCAGATCGCTTTTCTAAATGTAAGCCAACTGATACGTTAGCTCAGGATGATTTGCTTTTTCTTCTCACCTGTTATAAAACTCGGTGGGAAGCGATTGTTGATAACGATGATTATATGCTTAATCCTTCAGCGCTCAATCAATATTGGATTGATTTAGCTCGAGAACTTGGTCCAGTGGTAGAAATTAATTATTTAAAAATATTGATACCAACTTTGACTAATGAAAAGGATTTAAATGATTTTTCGTCGCTTAATGAAACGGTTAATCTTTTTAATTTTTATCTTGGTTTTGGTGATAATACTTTATATAGAAAACTAAGCTTTTGTAAACACTTAGAAAAATGGCAATTTGAATTATCGACATACAGATCTGAGAAAAAGTTAAGCGTTGTTACAATAGATGAATTAGCACGTTTAAAATTGTGTAAGCAAACCACAAGGGAAGTAAGCGTAGACTCCGAAATTTTCAAAAACTTTTGGGATCTGATGCGTAAAAAAGTTTTTGTTAATTTAAGAGCACATGGCCGTATGCCTATAGCCTTGTTACCTCACTTAATGGAATTAGTTGAGCGATACTTTTATTTGCAATCGAATAAAGTGGAATTTACAGAATTCAAAAAAGAGATAAAAAGTTTTTTCCATCGTTTATATGAATACGAACTAGTGGATGTGAATTTCTTGTATGGCTCAAAAATTAAATATAAACAAAATGAAGAATACTTATTGGATGTATTTATCGCCCTTCATACTGCAAAGGATTATTCTGAGTTGGAGTATGAAATAAAAGCATTAACCAAATGGTTATTTAAATATAACTCAGATTTAAAAGCTACAAGTAAAGAATTAGAGCCTGTTTACCAAGAGTTATCAGAGGTTATCGAAGAAGACCAAACTTCATTTGATAAAACGGATGCTTTTATAAATTGTTGTAAACTAATTGTTTCGCTATTCACCACTCAATTCGAGCTATCTATTCTCTGTACGCGACAAACCTCTAGTCTATGGGATAAAGAAAATACGGTATTTCCAGAGGCCTATACCATTCTTACTGTGTTGTTGCCATTCGTTGCAGCAAATAAACCTAAAGCTTTGGAAGCGGCGTATGAAGATATTATCCGCGATCTTGTTAGTCCTTCAAAAAAAGATACAGGCTGGTTTTCATGCTTTACACGTCATAAACCAACAGTTAAATGGTTAGAGCTTGTGCAAAAATGTAAATTAAATGAACTTGGCGTTTATTGGTTTGAACCGGAGCGCTTGTTTAATGCCCTAATCCTTTTTAAAACAAATAATGAGTCTGTAAAGACTCGGACTCATCAATTTTTAGATGACATAATCCAAACTTATGCGCAAGATGAAAATGAGCTCATGAAGCAATTTAGAGTCAATGTCCTATTCACTGAATTTCTAAATGGACTTAGCGAACATCATCGAACCCATTTGTTGAGATTAATTAAACTGTGTGATCTAGACATGGCAAAATCGCGATTTCTTATTAACTGTAGTAAGCATATCAACAAACAGGTATCCAAATTATGTCAAGGCCTGGAAAGTTCCTCACCATCCTTTTTTCCTATGTCTCCAAAAAGAGATAAGGTGGAATTTTTTAAGTTCTCTGAAGTAAAAGATGTTCAATCAATGATAGTAAATTATAAAAACCAATGGTCTCAACTAACTCTTGAACCGAGGAAAATGGATAAAATAAGTGATTATTTATTTAATATAAGTCAGCCGATTTTAAGCATCGCCCAAAAAGAAAATGCTAAAAAGTGCAGTCGGCCAATACTTGATTATATTGGTCAATATAACTAGTTTTATTTATAACCGTACCCAAAATTCTTTATATTGCTTTAGATGCAAGTCTTCTTTATGTCCAGAGGGGAGTTTAGTTGGGTATTGGTATGCAAAAACTGGATAAAGTAGAAGAAAGAAAAAAACTGGTTATGAAAGACCTCTAGTCAATGAATTAAAATGAATTAAGAGGATAAAGAAACGTGGTAGTGGCAGTTTATCTGAGCTTCAGCGTGCCTAGTCTAGCAGTATATTTTATTTATGCCTCATGTTCGATGCTGTTAATGGCTAAGTAGGTTTTAGGTGTATTGTCCACAAAGCCTGATGAAATTTTCATATCGTTTTTCCGAAATTAAACCCTCTTCTTTTGCCTTAATGATAGCGCAATGTGGCGTATCTTTATGAGTACAATTTCGAAATTTGCATTCTGACAAATAGGGTCTAAATTCGGGATAACCTCGTGCGATTTCAGTGGCATCTATGTGCCATAAACTAAACTCCCTTACTCCCGGTGAGTCTATTAAAGCACCGCCACTTGGCAAATGATAGTATCGTGAGTTGCTGGTTGTATGTCTACCTAATTCAGATAATTCAGAAATTTCATTTACGGAGATATTTTGTTCGTGAGGCAAAATACTTGAAATAATCGATGACTTACCCACTCCGGATTGGCCTACGAACACGCTGATTTGATGATTTAATATGTGTTTGAGTTGTTCTAAACCCTCAGCAGAGTTTTTATTTGTTAGTACTATAGGATAATTAAGTGTTCCATAATCCATGCATAATTGTTCTTTGAGACGGTCACATGGTAAATCAGTTTTATTTAATAGAATTACTGCCTGTAAGTGTAGTGTTTCTGCCATAACTAAATAGCTATCAAGTAACGGCCAAGATATTTCTGGTTTCGGTGCGATGACAATAATGAGTTGCGTAATATTGGCAGCGACAGGTTTTATAAGCCCCGAGCTGGTTGGTTTTGCCAAGACACTACTCCGAGGATAAAGGCTAACCACTACTCCTTGCTTGATTCCTTCAGATTGCCAAATGACCTTATCTCCTGCTACCAGTGTCTCTAAATTGGGCCTAATAGAGCAACGTATGTGCCTCCCCTTGATGTCTTCTAGTTCAACGTGTTTACTAAAGCGAGTAATGACTAATCCATCAGCCAGATCATCATGATTTTTTCTATTCACATGATAATTTTGTTGAATTTTTTCAATACGGGCAGATTGTTGTTTACTAATACGTCTTTTACTCATAGTTCAGATCTATAATATAATGATTAAAAATATTCTTAGCTCGAAAGAAAAATTAAGGCTAAATAATCATACAGTATGAAGGTAAATGAAATTTAATGAAAGTCTACTTAGTGGGTGGTGCTGTACGCGATGAATTATTGAATCTTCCAGTAAAAGAACGTGATTGGGTTGTTGTCGGCTCCAATCCGGATGAGTTATTGGAAAAAGGATTCAGACAAGTTGGTCGAGATTTTCCTGTTTTTTTGCATCCGAAAACCAATGAAGAATATGCTTTGGCGCGAACAGAAAGAAAATCTGCGCCAGGATATTATGGTTTTTCCTGTAATTTCAGTAAAACGGTAACCTTAGAGGAAGATTTAGCACGCCGTGATTTAACCATTAATGCAATGGCTCGAGATGAACAAGGACAGCTTATTGATCCATATCATGGACTGAAGGATTTAGAAGCTAAGATACTCCGTCACGTATCTCCAGCCTTTGTTGAAGATCCAGTCCGTGTACTGCGTATTGCTCGTTTTGCAGCACGCTTTCATCATTTAGGTTTTAAATTGGCTGATGAAACACGTTCATTGATGTATACAATGGTTCAACGAGGTGAGTTGGCTCACTTGGTCGCTGAACGCGTTTGGCAAGAATGGCAAAGAAGTTTAGAAGAACAAAATCCTGAACAATTTATAATTACTTTACGCTCCTGTGATGCCTTGCGGGTAATTTTACCTGAAATTGATCGGCTGTTCGGCATCCCTAATCCATATCGTTATCATCATGAAGTAGATAGTGGTGTTCATACTTTGTTGGTTTTGCAAGCGGCGGTAACTTTAACCAAAGATCCTGTGATCCGATTCGCTGCATTGGTACATGATTTGGGTAAAGGTTTATCGCCTATGCACAATTGGCCAAGCCACCATGGCCACGAAGAGCGTGGTGTTGGCATTGTTGATGCCTTGTGCTTTCGATTACGAATTCCCAATGATTATCGCGCTCTAGCAATTATGGTTTCGCGAGTTCATTTGAACATCCACCGATTATTTGAATTGAAAGCGAGTACTATAGTGAAGATTTTGGAGCAAAGCGATGCATTTCGCCGTCCACAACTCTTCTATAATATGTTAATTGCATGTGAATCAGATGCAGCAGGTTGTGGTCGAGCTATTGAGTATCGACAAAGTAAATTATGGAGCTATTTGCTTACTGAATGTGCTAAAGTGAATAGCCAAGCGATCATCGCAGAAGGTTATAAGGGTGAAGCAATTAAACACACCCTACATCAAAGACGAGTGGCTTGTGTAGAATTGATATTAAACTCCTGGGAAACAAATGAAAAATAATCAAAATTTAATTTGGATAGATTTGGAAATGACAGGACTTGAGCCTGAAAAAGATAGGATCATCGAAATTGCAACAGTGGTGACCGATCCACATTTAAATATAATTGCTGAAGGCCCCGTTTTTGCTATTTCTCAATCTAAGGTGTTGCTCGATGGTATGGACTCCTGGAATACCCGGCAACACGGCCAATCCGGTTTAGTTGATCGGGTTTTACAAAGTCAAATCAGCGAAGCGCAAGCCGAGCAGTTAACCATTGATTTTTTAAAACAGTATCTTGATAAAGGTAAGTCGCCAATGTGTGGTAATAGTGTGTGTCAGGATAGGCGATTTCTTTATAAATACATGCCAGAACTAGCTGCATTTTTTCATTATCGAAATTTGGATGTGAGCACATTAAAAGAATTAGCTATTCGTTGGCGGCCTGAATTGTTAAATGGTGTTATTAAAGAATCAAAACACCTTGCCCTGGACGATATTAAAGACTCTATTGCAGAGTTGGTATATTATCGTCACCATTTTATAAATTTGTTGGATGTAAAAAAATGATACAGAGAGAGCGACTGGAATTACCTAATGATGCAGACAAGTTATTGCTGCATTCATGTTGTGCACCTTGTTCAGGTGAGGTCATGGAAGCGCTTATTAGTTCAGAAATTAATTTTACTATCTTTTTTTATAATCCGAATATTCACCCTATTCAAGAATATGAAATTAGAAAAAACGAAAACATTGGTTTTGCGCAAAAACATAATATTCCATTCATTGATGCTGACTATGATAAGGATAATTGGTTTGCTCGTGCGAAGGGTCTAGAATGGGAACCTGAGCGTGGCAAGCGATGTAGCATGTGTTTTGATATGCGTTTTGAGCGCACAGCCTTGTATGCTTACGAACATGGTTTTCCTATAATCAGCAGTTCTTTGGGAATTTCACGCTGGAAAGATATGAATCAAATTAATGATTCTGGAGTTCGTGCGGCAAGCAAATACCCTAATCTTGTGTACTGGACTTATAATTGGCGAAAAAATGGAGGTTCCGAACGCATGTATGAAATTGCCAAGCGTGAAGAATTTTATAAACAAGAATATTGTGGGTGTGTGTATTCTTTACGTGATACGAATGCATGGCGTAAGCAAAAAGAACGTAATCGAATAAAAATTGGCATTAACTATTATTCTGAAGAGCAAAAAGAAGATCAAAAAAACGAAGGAACGTTATGAGCACGCATTCTCACGGTGATTCACATCATCATCACCACCATCATGGACCAAATAATGCTACGGCGACTTATGATAAAGCCTTTATCATTTCCATAATCGCGAACGGCATTTTTGTAATTATACAAATTGTTTTTGCTTATTTATCACATTCGACCAGTTTATTGGCTGATGCGTTTCACAATTTAGGCGATGTTTTAGGTTTGGTATTAGCTTGGATTGCTACCGTACTTATGAAACGTGCGCCCACTATGAAAGCGACCTATGGCTTAAAAAAAATATCCATACTCTCAGCATTGGCCAATGGAATCTTGTTAGTTTTTACATGCGGCATTATCGCCACAGATGCGGTCTATAAGCTGTTTTCACCCTCTGAAGTTCAAGCTTTATCGGTTATGATTGTCGCAGGAATAGGTATCGTAATTAATTCCGCTACTGCTTTATTATTTGCACATGGTTCTGACGATTTAAATATTAGAGGAGCTTATTTACATTTATTTTATGACGCCTTGGTTTCAGTAGGTGTTGTTTTGTCAGCCGCCTTATTGTACTGGACTGGTTGGCAATGGATAGATCCTGTGGTTGGTTTATTGATCGCCTTGGTGATACTCAAAGGTACTTGGGCTTTATTTGCGGGTAGTTTCAGATTAATTATTGATGGTGTTCCTGATAATATTTCTTGGACCGCCGTGAGCGATTTTTTATTAAGCAAACCAGGGGTTAAAGGTTTTCATGATTTACATATTTGGGCAATGAGTACCCAAGAAAATGCGATGTCGGTTCATTTGCATATGCCTGATGACATGCTTTCCGATGGATTAAGAGCTGAGTGGGTCGAACAGTTACGTCAAGAATTTAATATTCAGCATGTAACTATTCAGGTGGAAAAGACCAATACTGATTGTAATGACGCATGCCATCATCCAAAGTTTTTATAGAAAATAAATTGATTGGCGTGACGCTTGGGATTTAATTGTTAATGAAAATTAGCGTTACACCCAATCAAGAATTTTATACAAAATCAGCACCAGCCCCTATAATTGCATTAACCTGCTAAACTATAAGACATATGACATCTCTTAGTAGGAAAAAGAGAATGGATAAGTCTTCTGAGAATAATGAAACATTCTCTGATCCATTGTTAGATTGTTTAGTAATTTTAACTATGCTAAATCATCGCCCTTTGTCTGCAGATGTACTTCGAGCTGGATTGCCTCTGGAAAATAATAGATTTACACCCGCCTTATTTGTACGTGCAGCGGAACGAGTTGGATTCTCGGCACGTATAGTGAAACGATCCCTTCATCATATTTCAAAATTAGTTTTACCGGTTGTGTTGCTTTTAAAAAATGATCAGGCATGCATATTAAATAAGATCATTGATTCAGGAACAGTCGAACTTATTTTGTCGGATCATGGCGGAGGTGTTCAACAAAAATCATTAGATGATTTGGAAGAAAGTTATATTGGACATGCCATATTTATTGCTCCTGTTTTTAAATATGAAACACGTGCTGAAGCAACTGCAACAGAAAAAATAGACAAGCTTTCCTGGTTCTGGAGTACTTTATCTCGTTATCGATATATTTATATGCAAGTCGTCGTTGCAGCATTCATAGTTAATCTTTTTAATCTGGTTATGCCCTTATTTATAATGAATGTATATAACCGCGTCATTCCTAACAATGCCAATGTGACGTTATGGGTACTCGTTATAGGGGTTTTGATAATTAATTTTTTTGATTTCATTTTAAGACTATTACGCGGGTATTTAATTGATGTGAGTGGAAAAAAGGCGGATGTTGTGATGGCAAGCACTTTATTCCAACAAGCAATGAGTATCCGCTTAATGAATAAACCCAACTCTGTAGGTGCTTTTGTAAATAATTTGCGTGAGTTTGAAGTGCTTCGAGATTTTTTTACCTCCGCAACACTAACTACAATTATCGATTTACCCTTTGTTGTTTTGTTTTTCGTGCTTATCGCGTATTTAGGCAGCTGGCTTGTACTGGTTCCTCTTATTGTAGTGCCGCTTATCTTACTTGCTGCATATCTTATTGAGAAACCAATGCGTGAAGCGGTATTAAAATCATTGCAAGGGGCAATGCAAAAACATGCATTATTAGTTGAAACAGTTACGGCTATTGAAACGGTTAAATCGTTAAATGCTGAAGGCCAAATGCAAAAAAAATGGGAACAATATGTTGGTACTACCGCACGAGATTCACTAAAAATGCGATATTTCTCTAATTTGATCATCACGATTACTAATTACGGTCAAGGGTTTATTACCGTGGGTATGATTGCTTTAGGTGTATACATGATTGAGGAAGGCAGCATGACTTTAGGGGGATTAATTGCCACAAATATTTTAGCGGGACGAATTTTAGCACCTCTTTCTTCATTAGCAGGAATTTTAACTCGGTTGCAGCAAGCCAAGTTATCATTGGAAAATCTGAATTGTTTGATGTCATTGCCTGTTGAGCGTCCAGAAGATAAGCGTTTTTTGCATCTGCCCAAAATAGAAGGAACAATAGAATTCGATAAAGTCAGTTTTCAATATCCTGGGCAACAAATCCTGGCACTTGATCAAGTTTCTTTTAAAATCAAGGCAGGGGAACGGGTAGCCATTATTGGACGTATTGGTTCGGGTAAAAGTACTATTCAACGATTAATTCTTGGTTTATATCAACCCAAGGAGGGCAATATTTATATAGACGGGGTTAACATAGAGCAACTAGACCCTGTCGATTTAAGGAAGAACATGGGCTTTGTTCCTCAAGATAGCATGTTATTTTATGGAACCGTACGAGATAATATTTCTATGGGAATGCCTTGGGCTGATGATGCAGCAATTATCAATGCAGGTTATCTTGGTGGTGTTGACCGATTTGTAAATCATCATCCAGAAGGATTTGATATGATGGTTGGCGAGAGAGGGGAAGGCTTATCAGGAGGACAACGCCAATCTATTGCCTTGGCTCGTGGACTATTATCTGATCCACCGATTTGGTTATTTGATGAGCCAACCAGTGCCATGGATATGGCTACAGAACAAGAAACGATTCAGCGCTTATTAACACTTAAAGAACGAAAAACCATTTTATTAGTGACACATAAAGTATCATTATTTCCTTTAGTTGAACGACTTATTATGATGGATAATGGCCATATTATTATCGATGGCCCAAAAAACGAGGTTATTGAGGTTCTGCAAAAAGCACAAGCTCTTGAGAAGCAAAAGCAGTCCCAACAGTTTTCATCTTCAATACCAAATCAGGAAGGTAAATAAATATGGCTTTGAAGAAAAATAAGAAGGATAAAAAATTTTTTTCTGAAGATGAGGATTTTATTCCTGACTCTAAAGCCGCGTTATTATCGAAAACAACAGTGGTTGCGAACAGCATTCTTTTTATTGTTTTAATGCTTATTATTTTGGGAATAGTGTGGTCTTATTTTGGAATGATAGACGATGTTGTTATCGGTGAGGGAAAAGTTATCCCTTCATCGGAAGTTAAAATTATCCAAAGCTTAGATGGCGGAATTATTAATAAAATTATGGTTCAGGAAGGGGAAATAGTTCGTCCAAACCAAATTCTGGTAACTCTAGATGATACTCGGTACAAGGCAGATTATAAAAATGGCTATCATCGATATCTTGCCCTTTCTGCCACAGTAGCCAGGCTAACGGCACAAGCTTATGGTAAACCAAGTATTCAGTTTTCTGCTGAGTTAAAAGAAAATGCTCCTGATCTCGTAGATAGAGAAAATTATTTATTTAAAACCCAACTCGATTCGCTTCATTCAGAATTGGAAAATTTACAACAATATTTAGATCTGGCTAAAGAGCACACTAAAATGTATGAGAAATTAACACTTAAGGGGTATGCATCTAAGGCGGAATACATTCGAACTAAGGAAATTATTGCAGAAATTCAACAAAAGATATTAGAGAAAAAAAATCAATATCAAAATACTGCATGGACTGAGCTCAACCAGCAAAAAGCAGAGTTAATGAGTTTGACGGACTCATTAGCTTCTTTAAAAGATAAAATGGTACGTACTCAATTAAGATCACTCGTTTATGGTGTAGTTAAAAAAATTAATATTAAAACTGAGGGAGGAGTTGTTACTCCTGGTGAAGATATTTTGGAAATTGTTCCTTTGTCAGATAAGTTACTGATCGAAGCAAAAGTAACGCCCAAAGATATCGCTTTTATTCATACCGGACAAAAGGTATCCGTTAAGATTACTGCTTATGATTATACAGTCTACGGCAGTTTAAATGGAGTTGTTACTTATATCAGTGCGGATGCAATTGAAGAATCAAATGCTAAATTATCTGGGGGAGCATCAATAACCTACTATATGATCCGTGTACAAACCGATAAAAATTATTTAGGAAATGATAAGCATAAGTTACCCATAATTCCTGGTATGACCGCCAATGTTTTTATTAAAACAGGCAAAAAAAGTGTTCTGGACTATATTCTTAAACCAATTTTTAAAGCCAAAGAGGAGTCTTTCAGGGAAAGATAAGGATTATTACCTCGTAAATTTAAAGATATTTTAATTTTAACAAGTGAAAAACGGAATTTTTTTGCATAAATCGATTTGAATAAAATTTAACCAGTAACTATACTTTAAATAATATATATGATGTTTTAAATGATACTCCCACTACTTGAAGGTATCGGTTTGTTCAGGTGTTTAATAACGTGCAGGTACTAAAGTCATGGAAGAATTAAGAACCTTGCCCGCTTGGTTTTAGGTGTTCTTATGGCTTCCACGATTACCTCCCCTAATGAAGCATTAGCTTTACTACTGAAGACGATTCGCAATAGTAATCAAGAATTAATTTTAGCGAACAAAATTACTAACTACGGTAATGGGAGTTTAAATTTATCGCTTAATTCAAATTATGGTATAGGCATTGTAGGAAATGGGAATAATAATATTTCCTTAACCGGAAATAATAATGTTCTTACAGTCGGTAATGGTAAAGATACCCTCTCCATTTTAGGTAATAATAATCTTGTAATTGTCGGAAATGGTAATGATTCGGTAACACTTTCGGGTATAAATGAAACCTTGTTTATTGGAAATGGTAATAACCTAATTAATGCCTTATCTTCTTCAGGCAAAGATGTTATTACTGCAGGTAATGGGAATAACACTTTAAATCTTGGATATGCTCATGTTGCGAGTAGCATGGTGCAGCTAAGTGCCGCAAATTTTGCAGTAACATTAGGTCAAGGCGTTAACACAGTTCATTCTTTAACGACAGGGAGTACGGTTATAAATTTGGGAAATAATAAAAATAGTGTTGATGCGGGTGTTGGTTCCTCTGTTATAACAGGAGGAAGCGGTGCGGATAAGATGACTTATGAAGCTAATCTAAACGCCGTAGCCCACGGCGGGTCGTCTATATATAACGCAGGCAAAGGGATTGATGTTTTAGAACTGAAAGTAAGCTATGGACAACTTAATTCTGCCGAATTTAAAAATAATGTCTTAGGTTTTAAAGCAGCTGTTGCTTCAGGAGCAGAAGTAAATAATTTTTACAAATTTTCTTCCATTCCATTAAGTGTTAAAGGTTTTGAACAAATAAAAATCGTTGCTGAAAATCTAGGAGCACCTAAAGCATCATTTACTCCAACTTCAGTTCGTGAAAGCACCCCTGGTGCCAAACTAGGCACCTTATCTGCAACAGACATTGATGCTAAGGATCAACACTATTGGTTAATTATGAACAATAGTGCTAACGGAGCGCCTAAGTATGTCGTGGCAAATGAAAGTACTCAAGTAATTAAGGGTTTAACCTGGTTTAATGGGGTAAATGGCCCTGAAACTCTAAAATTAGCTGCTGGCGCAGTACTTGATGATTCAACTCCAAGTATGTTACCTATTAAAGTCGCTGTAGCGGATATAGCTCAATTACAAGCAATAAAAGCCGGAACTTTACAAGTTAGCGCGTTACCGACTCATACTTACAATGTTCCTGTTACTGCGGTTCCAGTACCTCCTACCTCATTAAAGGTAACAAGTCCTGGGGGGAATGAAAATGCATCGATACCATTAAATATAAGCGCTACAACACGTTATGCTGGTGACGTATTAACCTATAAAATCACGGGGGTCCCTGCAGGTGGTTCTTTATCTGCGGGGACACATAATCAGGATGGTAGTTGGACGCTTACTGCCGCACAAATTGTTGGGTTAACTTTTAAATCCGGAGTTAATCAAGTGTCTGGTTCTGTGACTCTAAATGTAGTTGCTACTTCTACATCTCCTAAAGGTTTATCCGCAAGCATGAATCAATCAATAAAGGTTGGCGTTAATCCTGTTGCTGATGCTCCTATTTTAAGTACGCAGGCGGTTAGTGGGAATGAAAATACCGCCATACCTCTTAATATAAGCGCAAAACTTCCCGTGGGAGATACCACGGATGTGCTGTCAGTAAAGATTGGCAATGTTCCCGCTGGAGCCACTCTAAGTTCAGGAGGCATTGCTTTAATCGCTAATAGAGATGGAACTTATACGCTCAATCCGAATCAATTGCAGGATCTTGCCATTAAGTTAAATGGGCAATTATCCAGCACTACCAAGCTGGCATTAGCAATAACTGCCAAATCTATGGTAGGCACTTCAGTAGCTACTACGACGGCAACGCAAGTCGTAACCGTTAATCCCGTCGCCGATACTCCTATCTTGACTACTCATTCGGTTTCTGGAAATGAAGGTGCTGCAATACCCCTTAACATAAGCGCATTACTTCCCGCAGGAAATACCACGGATGTGTTGTCAGTAAAGATTGACAATGTACCTGCTGGAGCGACTTTAAGTTCAGGAGGAATTGCTTTAGTAGCCAATAGAGATGGAACTTATACCCTCAATGCGAGCCAATTGAAGAGTCTTGCCCTTACCTTAAATGAACAATTATCCAATACCACCAATATTGCTTTAGCAATAACCGCTAAAGCTGTAGTCGGAACTTCAGTTGCTACGGCGAAGGCTACACAAGTTGTGACCATTAAACCGGTTGCCGATACCCCTATCTTAGAGACGCATTCGGTCTCTGGGAATGAAGGTGCTGCAATACCTCTTGATATCACTGCGTTACTTCCCTCAGGAAATACTACAGATGTGCTGTCGCTAAAGATTAGCAATGTTCCTGCTGGAGCGATCTTAAGTTCTGGGGGGACTACTTTGGTTGCTAATACTGATGGTACTTATACGGTTAACGCGAGCCAATTGCAGAATCTTGCCCTTACCTTAAATGGACAATTATCCAGTACCACCAATATTGCTTTAGCAATAACTGCTAAATCTTCTGTCGGAGCTTCAGTTGCCATTGCAACAGCAACACAAGTAGTAACCGTTGTCCCGGTTGCCGATACTCCGACTATAACCACACAACCGGCTAGTGGGAACGAAGGTTCTGATATACCTCTTGATATCACTGCGTTACTACCCGCAGGAAATACAACCGATGTGCTGTCCGTAACGATTTCTAATGTCCCTAGCGGAGCGACCTTAAGTTCAGGGGGGACTGCGTTGGTCCCTAATACGGATGGGACTTATACACTCAGTCCGAGCCAACTGGAGGAGCTTACCATTAAGGTAACTGAACAACTTGCCAGCACAACCGATCTTTCATTAACCGTCACGGCCAAATCTAGGGTAGAAAATTCAGTCGCGACTGCGACCGCAACACAAGTAGTAACCGTTGTCCCGGTTGCCGATACTCCGACTATAACCACACAACCGGCTAGTGGGAACGAAGGTTCTGATATACCTCTTGATATCACTGCGTTACTTCCCGCAGGAAATACCACCGATGTGTTGTCCGTAACGATTTCTAATGTCCCTAGCGGAGCGACCTTAAGTTCAGGGGGGACTGCGTTGGTCCCTAATACGGATGGGACTTATACACTTAGTCCGAGCCAACTGGAGGAGCTTACCATTAAGGTAACTGAACAACTTGCCAGCACAACCGATCTTTCATTAACCGTCACGGCCAAATCCAGGGTAGAAGATTCAGTCGCCACTGCGACCGCAACACAAGTAATAACCGTTGCCCCGGTTGCTGATACCCCGACCTTAACAACACAAACAGCTAGTGGGAGCGAAGGTTCTGCAATTCCTCTTAATATCACTGCATTACTACCCGCAGGAAATACCACCGATGTGCTTTCCGTAACGATTTCTGATGTCCCTACCGGCTCAACTTTAAGTTCTGGAGGAACAGTTTTGGTCGCTAATACGGATGGGACTTACACACTCAGTGCGAGCCAATTGGCAAATCTTACCATTACGGTAAATGAACAATTGGCCAGCACAACCGATCTTTCATTAACCGTCACGGCCAAATCCAGGGTAGAAGATTCAGTCGCCACTGCGACCGCAACGCAAGTAATAACCGTTGCCCCGGTTGCTGATACCCCGACCTTAACAACACAAACAGCTAGTGGGAGCGAAGGTTCCGCAATTCCTCTTAATATCACTGCATTACTACCCGCAGGAAATACCACCGATGTGCTTTCCGTAACGATTTCTGATGTCCCTACCGGCTCAACTTTAAGTTCTGGAGGAACAGTTTTGGTTGCTAATACGGATGGGACTTACACACTCAGTGCGAGCCAATTGGCAAATCTTACCATTACGGTAAATGAACAATTGGCCAGCACAACCGATCTTTCATTAACCGTCACGGCCAAATCTAGGGTAGAAGATTCAGTCGCCACTGCGACCGCAACGCAAGTAATAACCGTTGCCCCGGTTGCTGATACCCCGACCTTAACAACACAAACAGTTAGTGGGAGCGAAGGTTCTGCAATTCCTCTTGATATCACTGCGTTACTCCCCGCAGGGAATACCACAGATCTGCTGTCCGTAACTATTTCTAATGTCCCTACCGGCTCGACCCTAAGTTCTGGGGGGACTGCGTTGGTCGCTAATACGGATGGGACTTATACACTCAGTGCGAGCCAATTGGCAAATCTTACCATTACGGTAAATGGGGACTTAACTGGCACCACCGATCTTGCATTAGGTGTAACGGCTTATTCCACTGTAGAAAATTCAGTAGCCACTGCGACAGCTACTCAACTAGTTACCGTTACTCCAAATGCTTCGGGAGCTCTAAGTTCTGGAGCTGATGGCTCAACCGTGACCTCAGGTACGACAGATGGTTCAACTACCGCAGGTACGATAACGACAGGTTCAACGATAACAACGACAGATGGTTCAGCTACCGCAGGTACGATAACGACAGGTTCAACGATAACAACGACAGATGGTTCAACTACCGCAGGTACGGTAACGTCAGGTTCAACGATAACAGCGACAGATACTTCAACTGCGACAGCGGCAAATACTTCAACTGCGACAGCGGCAGATACTTCAGCTGCGACAGCGGCAAATACTTCAGCTGCGACAGCGGCAAATACTTCAGCTGCGACAGCGGCAGATACTTCAGCTGCGACAGCGGCAGATACTTCAACTGCGACAGCGGCAGATACTTCAACTGCGACAGCGATAGATATTTCAACTGCGACAGCGATAGATACTTCAACTGCGACAGCGATAGATAGTACAACTACGACCGTAACAAATAGCTCACTAGCCTCTGGGGGTGATGGAGCAAGTTCTGGACCGGTGATTCTTGAGCAAATTGTTGGAACTGGGATAGTGGATACATCCTATACCTCTTTTGATTCGAATGTGTCTGTTCCCACAATTGATTTAACTCAACAAGATAGTATTTTAGATGTAAGTGCACAAAGTGTTTTAAGTGTGACTGCTTCTGATAGTAGTTCAACTGTGACAGCAGTAGACAGTTCAACTGTGACAGCAGTAGATAGTTCAACTGCGACAGCAGTAGATAGTTCAACTGCGACAGCAGTTAGTTCCATTGCGACGGCAGATAGTTCGATTGCAACAGCAGATAGTTCAACTGCACTAGTTGCTGGCCAAACAGCTGCGACTCTATCATTACAAGGAACATATACAGATATAGGTATAGGTGGTGTAGAAGTAAATCATACCCTGGCCTAATTCAATGGCTTGCGTGAGTAGCGTAGTTTAAATCGGCATTAACAGTTAGAAGGCTAATCAGCCTTCTTTCTCTTTATGGCTGAAAAAGCAGTTCCATTGCTAAACATAAATCTAAATTTCTTTTGTTACTAAGGTTAAACCCTGTTTATAGCTTCTACAAGCAAGCGTTTCTTCGCCAAGTTTTTCATGTAACTCCCCTTGAGCTTCATAGGCTAAAGCGGTAGGCTCTATCTCATTTGATTTTTCAAGATAATATTTGGCTTTCCCCCACAATTTTCGTTTCATGCAGATTTGACCCAAGCATAAATAAAGTGCCGCTGAATGGGCATTTTTTTTCAGTAATCCTTCGGCAAAAGCAAGTTGTTTTTCATCGATTGGTAATAGGCTATAAAGCCCAATCAATTGGGGACTGAGATCTTTGCGTAGCGCACGTCGTAATAGTTCATTTGCATTAGTAAAATCCGCATTTTTTAACAAGAAACGGACGTATTCCGCAATGATATTCGGCTCATTAATTAAAGCTTTAGGTAATGAATGAAAGAAGGTCTTCACCGGCTCGAGTTGATTTTGTTTTGCAAGATCAATAAGACGCTGTAAATAAGCATTATACTGTAGTAATTCAAATTCTTGTGGATTTATAACCTGATATTTTTTTAAGTCAGGCAGGATTTGAATGAGTTGTGGCCAGTCTTTTACTTCTTGATAAAGTTGCATTATAAGTTTTAAAACATAAGGATGGCGTGGGGCTATATCATGTAAGTGCTTCAGTGTCGCCAGGGCTTGTTCCCATTGATGATTTGCTAGTTGCAATTCCGCTTGGGTTAATTCCACGGCAATTTTAGCCTCAGGCATGGAGTGTTGCGCTTCACGTAGATAATCATCGCGTAATTGATTGTCCCCCATTTTTTGGGCGGCTCGTGCGGCAGTTAAATAATTAAGTAAAGGTGTATCAGTATTCGGTAAGGCTTGAATCAAATGATTTTTGGCTTTTAACCAATATCCTTCACTGTATTCAATTAATCCTTTTCTCGTAATTGCTTGTGCTTTTTGATTAAGTCTTTTCGAATGCCATTGAGCTAAGGTGCTTGGCGTATGAGAAATTTTCTGACATAAACGTAAAAGAAGATACATGAAAAGGAACAAAATAATGATGCTAAAGACAGCTACCCATAGAGTAGTTTCTATGGTCCATTGGTTTATAGCAATTAATACATAGCCTGGGTCTTTATTGAGTTGAATGCCTAAGGCCACGGAACCTAGTAAAATCAAGAAAGCCAAGAGAATACGCATCATTATTGATTTCCTCCTTGTCCGTCAGATTGAGTCCCTGGAGTCTTTTTTGTTTCAATCAATTCATTGAGCATCGGGAGTGCAGATCCCATTGCTGGTCGTTTTTGGGTTACATTCTTTTGTTGTAACTCAGTCAGTTTTTTGATTAAAGCAGCCGTGTTTGGCATGTTTTCATTAAAATGCATTTTAAGACTATTAATCGCTTGTTTTAGAACCAGTTGATAAACAAAGGGCTCATTATTAAGAACAGCCCACTGTGCTTCTTGGAGATTCAGTCGGAGTTTCTCTTTAAGTAATGCCTCAAATAACGGAGAAACCAAGGGTTCAATTCCTTGATCATGTCGTCGAATGACCACAAGTTTTTCCAGTGCATTTAAACTGCCTTGTAATCGTACTTTCCAGCTAGACGAATCATTTGATGGAGGCGTGCTATTTTCTGATGAGGAGGTATTTCCTTTTATCGGTAAAGGGATGCTCAGATCATTAATGCTATTTTGTGCTGCATCCAACTGACTCAGCAATCCGGCAATATCAACTGTGGGGAGGGCTTGAATTTGGGCTATATCTTTAGCTATTGCTTGTCTGATATTTAAAATTTTTGGATCGTTTAGTTGCTTTAATAGCTGATCTGATTGTTCCAGTAATGCTATTGTTGCATCGCTTTCATTGCTCCAGTGGGCATTGATTTGTGCTAATTCAAGATAATAGCGGGCCTTTAGGAGAAGCCAATCCTGATTTTGATAAAACTTTTGTTGCATGGCATTTTGTATTTGTTTGCTTAAATTTTCAAATTTTGCTTGCCACTGTGTTTGTATTTCTTCGGTCTTATTTTCTCGGGTGTTAGTGTGTTCTTCAGCTTGGACTTGGCTTTGCTCCAATTGTTGTAACTGGGTGGTAAAACTATTTTGCGTTTTACTTAATTGATGTTCCAGTTGATGATTCTTAAAAACAGTGTAAGCAGCAACACCTAGCGCTACTAATGCAACAACAAATGCTAAGATAGGTATTAGGTATTGATTTTTACACACTGGAGAATTACGTGTGGATTTCGTCTTTTCATTTGGCGAAGTAAGGGGTGTTCTTTTAACTTTTTGTACTTGTTCTTCGTTGCTGCTGGCCATAAGTTAATCCTTGTTTACGTAATCAAACAATGCATTTATTATTTGATTAGGGTTACAAACCTTAATATTTTTTATATTCATTGTTGAGGCAACCTGAGCCAGGCGCTCGCTAATTAGGAGCCATTTTTTATTACGGAGCCATTCCTGGGCCTCTTTTTCAAACAGTTTAAAAAGGTTATGCAGAGACTGTTCGCTTGTTAACAGTATAATGTCCACTAAATCATCGCGCCATATCGACTCAAGCAATTTCCGGCTAATTTGAGGAATAACCCTTTGATATACTTTAAGAGTAATCAGGTTCGCTCCTCGTTGTATTAATTGCTCCTCAATAAGCGGTCTGCCTCCTTCTCCCTTAAATAGTAGCACGTTTTGTTTGGCTGGTTGTTGTAATGTGTTTAATGCCAGTAAATGTTCACTGTCAGGTATATTGGGGATTGCGTGGACTTGGATGCCAAATTTTTGCAGTGCTGCAGCACTACCTTGACCGATTGCAATGACATGAATTGAAGAGGGCCATTTAATATGTTGCCTGTTTAATTGAGTAAAACAGTAATGAACCGCATTGGCGCTAATGAAAATGGCTTGGTCAACTTTGTTTAAGTCCGGTAATAGATTGAGCCAATCATTGTTTGTTGCTCTGATCTCTAGAGCAGGTAGTGCAATTACGACCCCTCCCACTTTGTGAATGCTTTGACTCAACTGCTGTGCCTGGTCTTGTGGACGAGTATTTAAAACTCGTAAACCGTGTAATGAGCGACTCATTTTGATACAGATGCAAGAAGGTTTGCTGCTCCTTGCGCTAGCAACGATTGGGCGCAAAGTTCAGCCAAGTGTGTTGCCTGCTCCAATGAGCCCATTTGCACGCTCTTAATAATTTGCGCGCCATCAGGAGTCAGAACTTTTGCTTGTAAAGAAAGCTGGTTGTTTTCTATTGGTACACAAAAAACTGCCAAAGGGACATGACAATTACCTCCCAAGAGGGCATTGACCTTTCGCTCTGCATGCACACAAATAGATGATACGGGATCATTAAGTTCGGCAACTAGCGCATGCATTTCGTGATCGTCAGTTCTACATTCGATTGCTAAAGCGCCTTGCCCACATGCAGGAAGCATTATTTGGGCGGATAGTTGTTCCTTTACGACATCGGTAAATCCCATGCGCTCAAGACCTGCCGCAGCAAGAATAATTGCTTGATACTCTCCTGACTTGAGCTTCTCAAGTCGAGTATTGATATTTCCTCTTAAGGACTTAACATTCAAATCTGGTCTGTAGGCTAATAATTGTGATTGCCGTCTAAGACTTGAGGTCCCAACAATAGAATGCGCAGGAAGTGTCTGTAAATCGGTATGTTGGTAGCTGACAAAGACATCAAATGGATTGTCCCTTTTGCAGATGGCTGCCAAACTGAGTCCTTCAGGAAACTCTGCGGGCATATCTTTTGAAGAGTGAACAGCAAAATCAGCTCTTTTGTCCAGCAAAGCTTCTTCAAGCTCTTTGACAAATAGACCCTTGCCGCCAACAGCGAGAAGTTTGTCCTTGATGAACTTATCTCCAGAGGTACTCATTGGTAATAGTTCAATCTGTAAATTCGGCCATTTATTTAACAATAAATCCCGGACATGATTGGCTTGCCACAAAGCCAAAGGGCTTTGACGGGTTGCTATACGTAGGGTTCTTGAGTACATATGATACTGCATTTTGGAGAGCATGCAGTATCATACTATGTTCATTACACAGATGCACGTACAGAAAGAGCGATAAAAATGTAAGTCCATCCATTTACAATCATATCAATAGCAATGAACATTCCTATAACCCATAAGCCACTAATTGGCCATTGCATGATGATTAATACACCCAGAATAATGGCAATAATTCCGGCAAATAATAGCCAACCCCAACCTTTGGCGTTTTTTAAAGAAAAGGCAAGAATGATTCGTGTGATGCCAATAACAATTAGAACACCCGCTAAGAGTGCAGTAATTAACGTAGATGCTAAAAAGGGATCATACAGAACAACACCAGCACCAATTAGATATAAAACAGCAATTATGGTTTGCCAGAAGATACCACTCCAGTCCCGATGTTTAAAAATATCAATAAAATGGGAGATCGCGGAAATAATTAATAAGACAGCAAAAAAATACATGCTAACTAAGGTTAAGCCAATAACCATGCTCAAGCCAATACAACCTAGAAAAACAAGTAATAGCCCTAACCCCAAAAGCCAACCCCAATTTCGTCTTAAAGTGTCTGGAGTGTATATCTCTTTTGTATTTGCCATATCCTTTCCTTATTTTAATACATCCGTACTCAATAATACTCATTAAAATATACCCTAGTTTTCAAAGAGTTGTCGAATAGAGTTGTAATTGGTTCTGGTTTGTCTGCCTGTAACCTAGGTGAAGCGCAGTGTACCGGGATCCATTTAGGTCACCCTAAAACTAGGGCCTCCTGGACCACCCCGGGGGCGTAGGTAAAGATGTGACCAGGCGAAAGGGCTTCGCCTGGTCTACAATAAAGGAGATTATTTATAATTATCGTAAAGAGCATAAGGTTTTTGTTTATAATAAGCCCAATAACGATCTCCATATGACCAATGCCAATATTCGTGACCATAATTAACGAAGCCTACCGTTTCTAAGACTTGACTCATGATTTGGCGATTTTTTTTTGCTTCGTGGGTAATAATTTCTGAGGCAGTTAATGACAGAGATCCATCTAAGTCTTCCATCCAATCTTTAGGATGAATTCCCATATCAATGGCCGTGCCTTGTTCATTGATTAAATAAACATCAATTGCAGCGCCTGTCGAATGAGGTGGTATATTGGGTGAACCATCCAAGTTGGTCACTGGGGAGACCAGGCGGGTTGTTTCAATAAAAATCTCTTCAGATGACCAATCGGGATGTTTATTTTTAACTTTTTCATAACGTGTGTCAAAAAGCAATTTTTGTAATGCCAGACTTCGATAACTTTCATACAAGCAAAAACTTAATCCTTGGGGTAATAGGGATTGGGCTTGGTTTAATTTCTCATAAACCGTTTTTCGCATTTTTGTGTAATCAGTATTATTCGGTATTTCTGGAGACGGGCCATAGCTGATTTCAGGATAATTGATTAAATCAATCATCGGATCGTGATTATCAATCACCGGAATGGCAACTATTTTAGGATCGGCAATGAGCAAAATAGGAGCGTGTATGGGGAAGTCTGACATTTCAAATCCTTATAGCTTATTTTTTGCCATAGAAGCGAATGCTTCTGCTGCATTTTTTCTGCTTTCTTCAATAGTTTGATCTTTGATATGGGTGGCAATCATCCAAGAGTACCCAAAAGGATCTTTAATTAGTCCAGCACGATCACCCCAAAACATGTCCTCTACCGGCATAAGTATTTGACCCCCAGCCGCAACCGCTTGTTGAAAGAACGAGTCTACATCAGAAACATATACAAAAAGTGTGATTGGTGATTTTCCATGAGTTTCAGCACTTTTGGAACAATGTTCTCCTTCCATTTCATCACCCATCATAATAATGGAGTTACCAATTTGAATCTGTGCATGCATTATGCCTTTCCCATCTAAGGAAGGAAAAATCTGCAGCGCTTTAGCATGAAATGCTTGTTTATAAA
The DNA here is from genome assembly GCF_977063405.2 of Legionella stuttgartensis. Classification (NCBI taxonomy): domain Bacteria; kingdom Pseudomonadati; phylum Pseudomonadota; class Gammaproteobacteria; order Legionellales; family Legionellaceae; genus Legionella; species Legionella stuttgartensis. Next base: position 279,631 of record NZ_CDRUHA020000109.1, on the reverse strand, counting down.
ATTCAATTGCTTTTGCACAATTTTTAAAAGTAAAAGATGGTGTTACCGTATGAAAACCTTCAGGAATTGCTTGGACCATGGTTTTAGCTCCTCAATTTTTTGACGATTCATTATAGTTTGAAGATTGTTTCCTGGATACAAAATGATTTTCCTTTTATTTGGTTTTGATCCTGCTGGAAAAAAAACTCACTTCTAGGTATCATCCTAAATTATTATCATGAGGTGTATGGGCATGAGGTTGCAGTTTTTAATATTATTTTTTTGTTGTTCATTTGTGTTGTATGCAAGTGATGAATCGCAGCAACGAGAAATTCAATTAAGAATTCAACCTGTAGGAAAGGTAACCGTCCAAGGTCAGACTCAGACAGATAATAAAGCAGTTAGTAATGTAGAGACCAAAGAATCCGGACATGAAACATACCATCAATATTGTATTGTTTGTCATCGAGACGGTCTTGCGGGAGCGCCAAAATTTAGAAACGAACAGGATTGGAAACCGCGATTAGTCAAGAGAGAATTAAATGATTTACTTGCTTCTTCAATAAAAGGTTTAAATGCTATGCCTGCAAAAGGAACGTGTATTAAATGCAATGATGAGGATCTTAAGGCTGCTATATCCTATATGTTGCCAAAATCATGAGAAAACTTACTTATAAAAAAATTCAAACCTTCAATGCAATGCTAACCGTGTTTGTATTATTTGCTTCGTTCTACTTTCAATATGTTGTTGGCCTTATTCCTTGTCCCTTATGCATCATGCAGCGCGTTTGTGTCTTTTTGTTGTTGGCAGTTATGGGCTTAAGCTTTCAAACTTTAAAAAAAGCGCACATTATCAGCTTGTTGCAAATCATTATTTCGTGTGCCGGCTTATTTTTTGCGATACGTCAATTATGGTTACAGTCTTTACCTGCTGGAGAAGCACCTGCGTGTATGCCCGGCCTGGATGTTTTAATTCGTTATTTCCCTTGGCAAACGGTGGTAAAAACTTTATTTTGGGGGAGCGGTGATTGTGCTGAGGTGAGTTGGCGGATGTTAGGAATCTCAATGCCTGGGTGGAGTGCTCTATACTTTTTATTCATGGCACTCATGGGATGTTTCTTGTTCTGGCATACTCGACGAAGTGCGCTTCAGGAAGAGTTGAGCTGAGGTAAAGTGAAGCAGAAACTAGGTTAAGTCGTTTCATTCATTCACTAAAATCAAGGAATCATCTTTATTCTTTTCAGCTTCATGAGAACCTAAATTGTTTTTGAAGTATTGAACTGCAGATTTTGGCTAACAGTAGCAGGGTCGCATTCTTGTCCTATTGGGGATAAATATGATTTGGGCTGAGTTGTTTCCGGATGTGCGAAGCGAAGCATCTGATTTTTAAAATGAACAATACGAGCGGCTGATTCTGGTGATTGAGATAAAGTGATTTTTTGCAATAATTCCAGCAATACATGCCGTGGCTGGTGACAGATGATCAACATATCACAACCTGCGTTAAGAGCTTCCTCCGTCCGGGTCATTAAATTGCCAATATCGGCGCCAGTCATGCTTAAGCAATCGCTTAAAATCAAACCTGTGAATTCCAATTCATGACGTAATATTTCCTGCAACCAAATGCTTGAAAAGCCAGCGGGTTTATTTGCATCAACTGCCTTATAAGTTACGTGCGCGGGCATGATAGCGCTAAGTAACCCTTTGTTGATCAGCTCGATAAACGGTTTTAAATCTTTGTTTTTCAACTCATCCATCGAGGTAAGAGATACGGGCATTGTACTATGTGAGTCGCCACTCACCGAACCGTGTCCTGGAAAATGTTTGGCAACTGCGGGCATGCCAGCGGCATTCATTCCTTCAATAAAAGCCCCTGCTAAAGCAACAATTACATCAGGATTATGGTGAAAAGCTCGATCTAGGCGTGCAATAATAAGACTTTTATCATGTAGGTCAAGGATCGGAGCAAGGCTTAAATCTACACCGCAAGTTTGTAGATCTTTGGCCATAATTTCGCCGTATTGTCGTGCAAGTTTGATGCCGACTTCCGGATTAAGATCATATGCATCCCCATAAACACGAGGAGCAGGCAAAGCACGAAATCCCTGACGCAAAAAGCGTTGCACAAAACCCCCTTCATGATCGGTAGTTATAAAAATATGGGGATTGATTTCGCGGATTTCATCAATTAAAAGTTCCAGCTGTTGTGGACTTGAAAAGTTACGAGTGAACAAAATCACGGAACCGATTAAAGGATGTTTTATGATTTCCCGTTCAATATCTGAAAGTTCAGTACTTTCTATATCGATCATGAATAAATTAGAATTTGAACTGGGCATACATATATATCCTTTTTAGAATTTTGGATGAATAGGATCATGCTTCCATAGATTTTGCGCATGATATCATAAATTAGAGTTCTTTCGAAACTTACTGGAGTGGCAAATTGTTTCGTTGATTAGGGGTGGATCCTCATCAATTCCAGGTATAATCTGGTTTTTTACGCTACTTCTTATCGGTCTATTGTTTACTGCAGGGTATGTAAAAGAAAACTATTGATTAATTATTAACAAGCCTAATGCTGGTAATCTGAGTTTGACTTAGCTATTATCGGCATTTTTGAATTATTTCTATCCGATGAAAACCTTTTCTTGCGATGTGTTGCATAAACACTCCTCTACTCAAGCGCGAGTGACGCGTGTAACTACGGCTCATGGTGAATTTATAACCCCAGTTTTTATGCCGGTTGGTACGCGTGCTGGTGTAAATAATATGACTCCCACTGAATTGCATGATGCACACAGTCAAATCATTTTAGGGGGAAATACCTATCATATGTTGTGTGCTCCAGGTATGGATGTCATCGAAAAAGCAGGGGGAATGCATCCTTTTATGGGATGGCATGGACCGATGTTAACGGATAGTGGGGGCTTTCAGGTTTTTAGTTTATCCAAGAATAAAGAAATTTGTACGATTGATGAGGAAGGTGCACATTTTCGATTACCGGGGAGTCAGCGGTTAATTCATATGACGCCGGAAATGTCCTTAGAAACCCAAAAAATTATTGGTGCGGATATTATTATGGCCTTTGATCAGTGCACGCCAGATAGTTGCACTAAAGATGAGGTCAGTCATATTATGACGCGTACACATCGTTGGTTGAAACAATCCATGAATTATCATCAACAATATCCAACTTCCCGATATGGTTATGAGCAAGCACTTTTTGGCATTATTCAAGGAGGGACTTTTAAAGATTTACGTCGTGAAAGTGCAGATTTTATCTCTTCTATGAATACCGAAGGAATTGCAATTGGCGGTGAAACAATTGGTTTTGATATGCAAACCACTGTGGAAGTTATTCGTTGGGTACGCGATTATTTACCAGAAAATAAACCACGATATACCATGGGGGTGGGAATGTCCCCTCAGGACCTTTTGGATGTGGTCGCAGAAGGAATTGATATGTTCGATTGTGTCGCGCCGACACGTAATGCTCGGCATGGGTCTTTATATTGCGGTGAGTTGATTCGAGAAGGCAATTGGTTTCGCTTTGCCAGTGAGTATGAGAATGAACGAATTCAAATAAAAAAATCCTGTTTTGCTGATGACATGTCGCCAATTATGGCGCAATGTACGTGTTACACTTGCCGTAATTACTCTCGTTCTTATTTACATCAGTTAACAAAACAAAAAGCAAATTTATTTACAGCATTGGCAAGCATTCATAATGTTCATGTAATGCATGATGTTTGTGATAAAATGCGAGAGTTAATAATTAATGAAAGTGCCAATTAAAAGGCACTTGCATTTATGTCATATTCATATAACGAATAATATCTTGTAAAAAGCATTGTCTTTTTACATATATTAAGATCATCAATTAATTTAAAAAATGACAGGAGATATTAATGGTTGTAATTAGCACATCTAAAGGTGATATTCATCTACAGTTAGATACAGAAAATACTCCAGCTACAGCAGAAAATTTTCTTAATTATGTGCGCAGTGGTTTTTACGATAATACAATTTTCCATCGTGTTATTGCCGGTTTTATGATTCAAGGTGGTGGGCTTGATTCAGAGATGAAACAAAAATCAACTCGCGAGCCTATTAAAAATGAAGCTAAGAATGCGAAGCTAAACAAACGCGGTTCTATTGCAATGGCAAGAACTATGGACCCTCATTCTGCAACAGCGCAATTTTTTATTAATGTTGCTGATAATGCATTTTTGAACTACAGCGGCGATCATATGCAGGGTTATGGATATTGTGTATTTGGTGAGGTTGTTGAAGGTATGGATGTTGTTGACGCGATTGCTAAAGTTAAGACTGGGCAACGTATGGGACACGCTGATGTGCCTGATGAAGAAGTAAGTATTATCGCAGTTAAAGAAGTCTAAGAGGGCTTGGTAACCTGGGTGAAGCGAAGCAAACCCGGGTTTCACCCAGGATATTTCCCGTGCGTCGCTTCATCAGGCTACATTTCTAAAATTCTGTTTACTCTATGATTTTCTTTTCCGCTTTTTAATACTTTCCGAATAATCAAATATTGGTATTTCAATATGGAAAAAAATGGCTAATAGTCGTGTAGTAAAAATACTAATGAGTGTAATAATCACGTTGAGATTTTCTGAAATATTAAAATAGTTGAGGGTAGTAAACAGTACTGCTCCCGCCAAAGCAATAACTGCATAAAGTTCTTTTCTTAATACTAAAGGGATGTCATTGCAGAGAATATCCCGTAACATACCCCCACAAATGCCCGTGACCATACCACTAATAATGGCAATGCTTGGTGATAAACCATGATTGAGTGCTTTTTGCGTGCCAATAATTACAAAAGTAGATAATCCCAATGCGTCGAGAATTAAAAATATTTTCATGATGCGAATTAATGAATGGGCAATGAATATAGTCAGGAATGCACATATTGATGTGTACAGTAAATATTCAGGATGAATAACCCAAGTTAGAGGATAAGTATTAAAGAGAGCATCTCGAACAGTACCACCACCTAATGCAGCGATACTCGCAATCAACATAACACCAAAAAAATCCATTTTTTTACGACCGGCCGCTAACGCGCCGGTGATTGCTTCAACACAAATACCAATGATGAAAAGACCGTGGAGTAACATATAAACTCAGTGTGTTTTTAAAATGCAATGATACCACTATTCGGTCAAACGACGAAATATATGGAACGGAGTTCTTGTTCCATTAGGTGGATCAGCAGGCAAATTTGATTTGAGATTATCTTACTAGCGAAGAATCCCTCATCTCCGGTTGTTTGTTTGCCAACTTGTTATAATAACATACAATTTAGAGGGTGTAAATTTCGACGACTACGGTAATGATAGGATAAAGATAACAAGTTTGTTATTGAGAGAAATTTAATGGTTTGTAGGAGAATAAATATCAAACATATTACAAGGAAATTATCATGAGGGATCAAAATTCTAGTAACCTTGTTGTAGTCGCAGTAATTGCGATGGTGATTATAGTATTTATTGGTTTGTATTTTATTTTCGCAAAAATAGAAACTTCGCCTACTGGAACTGGAGAAAGTATAAACGTTAATGCCCCAACAGGTCAGGCACAAAAAATTGAAGTACCCAAGATTGAAAAGCCGGTAATAGAAGCCCCTGCTCCTAAAGAAAGTGGTGGTGGAAATCAAAATCAATGAGTTAGGGTTATTTTAAGATGAAATCATCTTGAGCTTGGGCGCCGACCTGAATGAGCACATAGGTTTAAATTAACGCTCTCTTAATGTGCGTTGAATTATAGGATGGTCATTATTTCTTTGTTGGCCATCTTATAAGAGTCATTTTATTATGCTCCATATGAATGACTAAAGTGTTTCAGCGAGGCTAAAGCCAAGTCAATAATTTTTTTTGACTGTTCTTCATCTGCATTAATTAGACTGACATCATGGATCAATTCAATTAAAAAATTGGGTATTTCTTGTTCTGGAAGCATATCGTTATAAAGGCTGGACGCTTTAGAGAAAATATAATGAAGTAAATTTTTATTAATAGATATTTTTTCTTGGGCAATTCCTTGGTCATTTTGGGAGTCGCCAAATAACAACCATCCTGGTGAAATATGAAGTTTCGTTGCGATTCCTACTAATTTAACGGGATCAGGAATGGCTTCGCCGCGAAGATACTTTCGGCATATTTGTAAGGAATAGCCTGTAATTTCTGCTAGCTTATGAATGCAAACACCCGAAGTAGACCGTTGTGAATTAAATCCTGCTGCGATCATGGCATCACGCAGGCGTTCAGCGAACTGTTTTGCTAGGTTAACTTTTTCCATAGTGGTATAGATCCCCCAATTTAAAAGTAAATAAATTATAATCAATAGAAACAAAACATGCAAAAAATATATGAATTCGAAACTTAAGGTTTCCATTGGAAACTTATAGTTGACATAAAAGACAAACGAAGTATAATTCCAGCGAAACCTATGGAAAGGTTCTTTTTAGTCCAATAAAGAAATAGTGATATACGATGGAAAAAATATCATAGTACAGTCCAATAGAGAAAAGGTGGATAACTCATAGCGGTTCACCTCGCATATCTTGGCTTGAATGGTTCCCCTCCATTTGAGCCTTTCTATCAAGTTCTTAACTGATTTTAATAGAAAATCTCTATGAAATTATAAGGTAACTAGACTTTAATTTAAGACAGGGAATATCCATAACCTATTTGATTTATATGTCATTTTAATAAATTGACTAATAAGTTAATAGAATTAGCAAGCGTTATTTGTTCTTGCTCATCCAAAGATCGGAGGTTTTCATTAAGTCTGTTATGGAGCAGATAGGGGGAGGCATGAACAAAATCTTTTCCCTTATCAGTAATATCAATATAAATAATACGGCGGTCTTTATTGTCTCGAGTACGATGAATCAATTCTTTTTCTTCCAGCCTATCGATTACTCCCACCAAAGTGCTCATTGATAGATAGACTTTTTTAGAAAGAGTAGAGATGGTCATAATCCCATTTTCATAAATTTCATACAAACAGATGATTTGCGGTACGGTTAAACCATAACATTTGTTTAATCGTCTGGAATGAAAATCCATTTCTTGCATTATTTTGCGTAAGGCTAGAATAATGCTTTTAGAACGCTGTTCAGATTGGATTTCAAAATCAATATTTGGATTTATTTGATTGGGCTCAATAGTGTTCATCGATTGTCTTATAAAAATTCAAGGTTGAAATTGAACGTATTAACCATTACTATTTAAAATGATTTGTGTGCGAATTATTTCAACAGATATGAATATTTAAGGGTATATTTATTGTACATCACTATTTAAATCAACTGTATAGAGCTCCTCAAAAATATTAAAGAGGGACTTTCAACATACTATTCCAGCTATCAATAATAAAAAGAAGGATTAATTATGCAAAGTCAACTCAACGAATCCTTGTCTACGCAAACCCAAGATACTGTATTCGGTTCAAAAGAAGAAATTCAATTTAACAGTGGCGGAATACTGACTTTGGGAGTAGAAGTTGAACTGCAACTTATTGATTCTGAAACCTATAATCTATGTTCTCGAGCAGAAGAAGTCTTGAAGGCTATGTCTCACCTTGAGAAGGTTAAGCCAGAATTTTATTTAAGTACAATCGAAGTAAATACTGCTAAATGCAATCTTGTGCAAGAAGTTGAAGAGGACCTGTCTGCTTCACTATTTGAACTTCAACATGTTGCGAAAAAACTTGGAATCTTGCTTGCAACCACTGGATCTCATCCTTTTTCTAAATATGCCGATTGGCATATCTCGCCTACAACTCGTTATCAGGAGTTGATTGATCGCAATCAATGGCTTACTCGTCGTATGAGCGTATATGGACTGCATGTGCATTTAGGTATGTCCAGTGGAGAAGAATGCATCCGATTTAACAATTTTTTCATGTATTTTTTACCGCACTTATTAGCGCTGTCTTCAAGCTCCCCTTTTTGGCAAGGAATTGATACGGGACTCTCTTCTTGTCGTCCAACCACCTATGAAGCTCTTCCTACAGCCGGGCAACCTTATCATGTACGCTCATGGCAGGATTTCGAATATCTATATAAGACACTTAAGGCCTGTGGATCTATAAAATCACTTAAAGATTTATGGTGGGATCTAAGACCCAGTCCAAATTTTGGGACGCTTGAAATCCGTGTTTGTGATGGTACGGCTACATTAGCAGAAACATTAGCTCTAGTAGCATTCATTCATACTCTCGCCCATTGGTTTGCTGATAATGGAGGTTGGCTGGAAGCAGTCGCTTATCCTCCTTATTGGCTTTCTCGAGAAAATAAATGGCGGGCCATTCGCCATGGCTTAGACGCTGAGTTAGTAATGAATACTGATGGTAAAATAAAACTAATGCGCGATGATTTGCAAGAGTGGCTTGAGAAATTAAAACCATACATTGAGCAGCTGAATTATCGAAACTATTTTGCAACGCTTGAAGAGATTATGGCCTCAGGAACAAGCTCTGAGCGACAACGAAAAGTATTTGCTTATAATAATTGCTTTCAAGAGGTGGTGAAACACAATATAAATGAGTTTTTATTGCAAGCGCCATTATATAGACGTGAACTGGCCATTTCATAAAATTGGGACCTAGTAAAAGCAATTGCGCCTTTTTAACACGATCAAGATGGATTCATCCGTTTTTTCTAGGTAAATGATTGCTTTGTAATATCACCTTATTATATACTTCACCCCAATGTGTATGCAGGTCGTTTTATAGGCACGTAGCTCAGTGGTAGAGCACCACCTTGACATGGTGGTGGTCGGTGGTTCGATCCCACTCGTGCCTACCATGCAACTAAATCGTATTCCAGGAGCGCCCGCTTTCATTTGGGATGATGCTTAAGATTGACTCCTCTTAAATTAAGGTTTAAGCCCTGCCATGCAGGGTTTTTTTTTGAAAAGAAGTGCTTACGGATAAAATTATGCCAAACATTAAATTGCCTGATGGAAGTATAAAACATTTTGAAGCGCCTTTAACTGTTTATGAGGTCGCTCATAGCATAAGTCCTGGCTTAGCTAAAGCTGCCATAGCAGGCCGTATCAATGATCGCTTAGTCGATACTTCTTTCCTTATTGAGAATGATTGTGCATTAGTCATCCTTACAGAAAAACAAGATGAAAGCCTTGAAGTAATTCGTCATTCTACGGCACACTTATTAGCACAAGCGGTTAAAAGTCTTTTCCCAACTGCACAGGTCACTATCGGTCCTGTTATTGAAGATGGCTTTTATTATGATTTCGCCTTTCAAAGACCTTTTACTCCAGAAGATTTAGAGTCCATCGAAGCGAAAATGATGGAATTAGCCAAAGCGAATTATCCTGTGACGCGTAGAGAATTACCCCGTGATGAGGCAATTAAATATTTCAAGAGTATTGGCGAAGAGTACAAAGCTAAAATTATTGCAGATATTCCTAAAGATGAAGTGTTGTCTTTGTATAAGCAAGGTGATTTTGAAGACCTTTGTCGTGGTCCTCATGTGCCCTCCACAGGATTTTTGAAGGCATTTAAGCTGACTAAATTAGCGGGAGCTTACTGGCGCGGTGACTCCAATAACGAAATGTTGCAACGTATTTATGGTACAGCTTGGGCTGATAAGAAATCGTTGACCGATTATTTATTTCGTCTGGAAGAAGCTGAAAAACGCGATCATCGGAAATTAGGGAAAAGCTTAGAGTTATTCCACTTCCAGGATATCGCACCTGGGATGGTATTTTGGCATCCCAAAGGTTGGACAATTTATCAAGAGCTCGAACGCTATATGCGTCATCGATTGGTTGATTTTGGTTACCAAGAAATTAAAACACCCCAATTAGTTGATAAGGTTCTTTGGGAAAAATCAGGTCACTGGGCTAATTTTAGAGACGAGATGTTTGTCACTGAAACTGAAAATCGTCACTATGCAGTTAAGCCAATGAATTGTCCATGCCATGTGCAAGTATTCAATCAAGGGTTAAAAAGTTATAGAGATTTACCCTTAAGATTATCGGAGTTTGGTAATTGTCATCGTTGTGAACCTTCAGGTGCATTACATGGTTTGATGCGTGTTCGTAATATGGTTCAAGATGATGCTCATATCTTCTGTACAGAAGATCAAATTCAATCCGAAGTAGCGATGATGCTCGAGCTGGTTCAGTCTGTGTATGCTGATTTTGGCTTTGATCAGATTAAATATCGATTGGCATTACGTCCTGAAAAGCGAGTTGGTAGTGATGATGTTTGGGATAAAGCAGAAGCGGCTTTAAAGCAAGCAATGAAAGATCGCAATATAGAATGGGTTGATGCTCCAGGTGAAGGGGCGTTTTATGGGCCTAAAATTGAGTGTTCTTTAGCTGATTGTTTAGGTAGAATTTGGCAGTGTGGAACCATACAAGTTGATTTTTCGATGCCTGGTCGTTTGGATGCCTCATATGTGGCTGAAGATGGTAGCAAACAAATTCCTGTTATGTTACATCGTGCAATTTTAGGTTCGTTTGAGCGTTTCATGGGAATTTTGATAGAACATTACGCAGGAAAATTTCCTTTGTGGTTGTCCCCGGTGCAAGCGATAGTACTAACAATTAGCGAAAAACAGAATGAGTATGCCCAAAAGGTTACCCAAATTTTACAAAAAAGAGGTATTCGTGCCAACTATGACTTGAGAAATGAGAAGATTGGCTTTAAAATTCGCGAACATACTTTGCAAAAAGTACCTTATCTTTTAGTGATAGGGGATAAAGAAGTTGAATCAAACCAAGTCGCAGTGCGCTCTCGTGAGGGAACAGACTTAGGTGTGATGACAATAGATACAATTTGTGATACCTTGGCGCAAGAAATTGCTCGAAAAGGATCAATTGCTATTAACAAGCAGGGGGGATTAAACCATTAGTGCACCAACTAAGCGTGAAAATGATCGCGCACGAATTAATGAACAGATCAATGTACCTGAGGTACGCTTAATTGATGTCGATGGTAATCAGGCAGGAATTGTCTCAACACGTGAAGCCCTGCGAGCAGCGGAAGAAGGTGGATTGGACCTGGTGGAAATATCTCCCACAGCCAAGCCTCCTGTATGCCGTATCATGGATTACGGTAAGTTTCTCTTTGAACTGAGCAAAAAACAAGCTGAAGCGAAGAAAAAGCAAAAGCAAATTCAGGTCAAAGAATTGAAATTCCGTCCTACGACGGAAGATGGGGATTATCAGGTCAAGCTACGCAACCTGATCCGTTTCCTAAATCATGGTGATAAAGTCAAAATTACGCTGCGTTTTCGTGGTCGTGAAATGGCTCATCAAGAACTCGGTATGAAGATTCTTGAGCGTTTACAGCAAGATACAGCTGAATTTGCTGTTGTCGAACAGCAAGCAAAACGCGAAGGAAGACAATTACTGATGGTGTTATCACCCAAAAAAACTAAGTAGCTGAACAAATGCGGAGTATATTGTTATGCCGAAGTTAAAGTCACATCGCGGAGCGTCTAAACGCTTCCGTAAGACAGCAAGTGGCGCGATTAAACGTCGTGGTGCTTATAGAAACCATATCCTCACCAAGAAGTCTACTAAGGCGAAGCGTCATTTGCGCGTAGAGTCTGGTACTTTGAAGCCATGCGATGCTCGTTTAGCAGAACGCATGTTGCACGGTAGTTAAGGGGGGAATGAAGAATGCCAAGAGTTAAACGTGGTGTGACAGCGAAAGCACGTCACAAGAAAGTTTTAGACCAAGCCAAAGGTTATTACGGAGCCCGTAGCCGGACCTACCGCATGGCTAAACAAGCAGTAATTAAAGCGGGTCAATATGCTTATCGCGATCGACGTCAGAAAAAACGTCAATTCCGTGCATTGTGGATTACTCGTATTAATGCACAAGCTCGTGAGTGCGGATTATCATACAGCCGTTTAATTGATGGATTGAAAAAAGCATCAATTGATCTGGATAGAAAAGTATTGGCTGATCTAGCTGTTCATGACAAAATAGCTTTTGCTGCAATTGCTGAACAAGCTAAGGCTGCATTAGCAAAATAATCTATTTAAAGTACTTAATGACGCGCATTGCTCTGGGTGAAGCGTAGCGGAACCCAGAATACATTCAATTAAGTGCTAAAAAGATGAAATTTATTTTAAGGAGGCTGCGGCCTCCTTTTTACTTGTGGGTATAATTATGCAGGATATCATCACCATACAAGAGCAAGCTTCTGAAGCAATTAAGAATGCACAAGATGTATCTGGATTAGAGTCAATTCGTGTTGATTTTCTAGGTAAGAAAGGCAAGCTGACTGAAATTTTAAAAGGACTGGCTCATTTATCCGCCGAAGAGAAACCTAAAGTAGGTCAATTAGTAAATCAGGCAAAACGTGAAATCAGTACTTTGATTGAAACCAAAATGCTTGAACTCAAAGAAAAGCAACTATTAGAAAAACTTTCAGCTGAGCGTATTGATGTGACTCTTCCTGGACGTAAGAAAGAGAGTGGTTCCTTACACCCTGTAACTCAAGTGAAACATCGAATTAATGAGTTTTTTAGCCGTATGGGTTTTGATATTGTTGATGGTCCGGAAATAGAAACTGAATTTTATAATTTCGAAGCACTAAATATTCCTGGACATCATCCAGCACGTGCAATGCACGATACTTTTTATTTTGGTGATGGCCGTTTATTGAGAACGCATACTTCCCCAGTTCAAATTCGTGCTATGGAACAACGCAAACCTCCTTTTCGTTTAATTGCGCCTGGCCGTGTCTATCGATGTGATTCTGATTTGACTCATACCCCCATGTTCCATCAGGTTGAGGGTTTGTTGATTGACAAGCAGGCTACTTTAGCAAGTTTAAAAGGCTTACTCCAAGATTTGTTTGCTGATTTCTTCGGTCGAAAATTAGCTTTGCGGTTTAGACCTTCCTATTTCCCATTCACAGAGCCATCGGCAGAAGTTGATATTGAATGTACCCAATGCAGTGGTAAAGGATGTCGCTCTTGCAAGTTTACTGGATGGCTTGAAGTTTTAGGCTGTGGCATGGTGCATCCCAATGTGCTTAAGGCTGTGAATATTTCTCCTGACGAATATCAAGGTTGGGCATTTGGCATGGGAATGGATAGATTGGCAATGTTATATTATGGAATAGATGACTTACGGATGATGTTTGAAAATGATCTTACTTTTTTAAGTCAATTTTAAGAAGTTTTGCACTGTTGATCTGTTGTTTTCAGTATTGTGGTCCGGGAGCGGAGTAAGCTCTGCGGACCTAATAAAAAGTTTAATCCGGTGGTAAGGACTATAAATGAAATTAAGTAAATTATGGTTGCGTGAATGGGTAAATTACTCATTAACTGAGCAAGAATTAGCAAGTCAACTGACTATGGCGGGCCTGGAAATAGATGCAGTGAGTCCGGTAGCAGGTGAGTTTACTCAGGTAATCGTTGCTGAAGTTCTTAGTACCAAACCTCATCCCAATGCAGATAAATTAACTGTATGTGAAGTCAATGCAAATATGGATAAACCGTTACAAATTGTCTGCGGCGCTTCCAACGTACGAGCCGGGTTAAAAGTAGCGTTGGCTATGATTGGCGCACGTTTGCCAGGAGGCTTTAATATTAAAGAATCCAAATTACGAGGTGAATTATCTCAAGGAATGCTCTGTTCTGTCAGCGAGTTAGGAATGGCTGAACAATCTGAAGGCATCATGGAGTTAGAAAGCGATGCACCAGTAGGGATGGATTTACGCGAATATTTGACTCTTGATGATCATATTTTTGATATTGATTTAACCCCCAACCGAGCTGATTGTTTTAGCGTTTTAGGTATCGCTCGTGAAGTAGCGGTTTTAAACAAATTACCCTTATTAGAAAAAACAATTTCTGAGGTGACACCCAGTATCGATGACGCTCTTCCAATACAGTTAAAAAGTCCAGATGCTTGTCCGCGATACTGTGGCCGTGTAATTCGTAACATAAATCCTAAGGCCACTACACCATTATGGATGAGTGAGCGTTTACGTCGCAGTGGTATTCGTACATTGCACCCAATTGTAGATGTTATGAATTATGTAATGATTGAATTAGGTCAGCCCATGCATGCTTTTGATTTAGCAACAATCAACGGTGAAATTAATGTGCGTTTTAGTAATAATCAAGAACAGTTAGTGTTGCTTGATGGTCAAGAATTAACATTAAATGAAAAAGTATTGGTTATAGCTGATCAAGATAAACCTTTGGCGATGGCTGGGATCATGGGTGGAGAAGTAAGTTCAGTACAAGCGCATACCCAAGACGTATTTTTAGAAAGTGCCTATTTTAATCCGATTGTTATTGCAGGCGTAGCAAGAAAATTTGGTTTATTCAGTGATTCATCTCAACGTTATGAACGAGGAGTCGATCCATGCTTGCAAATGAAAGCTCTTGAACGAGCTACTGCATTAATTTTAGAAGTCGCAGGTGGAGAGGTAGGACCAGTTATTGAAGCTCACGATAAAAAATATCTACCAGAAACGGTCTGTTTTTCTTTTGATACAGATAAAGTGAAAAAATTAACTGGACTTAGTATTTCATTACAAGAAATGAAAAGTTTATTAGAAGGACTCGGTGTGGTAGTGGGTAAAGACCATAATAATTTTCTTGAGGTCACTATTCCTTCTCACCGTTTTGATATCAAATATGATGTCGATTTAGTCGAAGAAATCATCCGCCTTTATGGTTATGATAATTTACATGCACAGCCTACCACTACATTAGTACAGGCTGGGAAAGCATGCGGTAATGAAGAAATAGCAGCGAAGCTATCTCATTGGTTCAGTAATAGAGGGTATCATGAAACGATAAGTTACAGTTTTGTTGATCCTGAATTACAACGTGAACTCTATCCAAACAAAGAATTTATGCAGTTGCTTAATCCAATTTCCTCTGAACTATCGCAAATGCGTGCGGGGATGTGGCCAGGATTGATTGCATCAATGATTTATAATGTTCATCGTCAGCAAAATGCAGTTAAGTTTTTCGAAATCGGTGTGGTTTTTGATGTGAACAAAGAGCAACTTATTGAGCGCCCTTGTATTGCCGGTTTATTGATGGGAGAGCAAGGGAGTGTCAATTGGAGTGAGCCTACTCGAGTCTTTGATTTTTTTGATTTAAAAGGCGATCTTCAATCTTTATTTGCTTCACTTAAATTAAAACAAGTCGAGTTCATAGCGGCAGCCCATGATGCGTTACATCCCGGGCAATCAGCCCAGATACATATTAATGGTGTTCCCGCTGGATGGATAGGGATGTTAAATCCACGCTTTGCAGATGCATTAGATTTGCAAGAGGATGTTTTACTATTTGAAATCAATTTAGCGGCATTAATTGGGCATGAATCACCTCGTTATAAAACGATTTCTAAATACCCACAAATTCGCCGCGATTTGTCATTCTTGGTTGATGCAGAAATCAGCATTATGCAGATTGAATCAGCTGTCAGAGAGACCATAAAAGAAAATTGGTTAAAATCTTTTGATGTATTTGATGTCTACACCGGTGAAGGAGTTCCACAAGGAAAGAAAAGCATTGCCGTTGCTATGACTTTGCAAGATGAAAGTCGGACTTTAGTTGATGCCGAGATAAATTCTTTAATTAGTGCTATAATCAACATGTTAGAAAACAAATTTTCAATCATATTGAGGGAATAATCGTGAATGCACTAAGCAAAGCAATAATGGCAGAAACCCTGTGTGATGAATTAAAACTGTCCAAGCCTGCATCAAAGGAAATGGTCGAGAATTTTTTTGAAGAATTGCGACATGCTCTTGAGCATGGGCATCACGTAAAATTATCAGGATTTGGTAATTTTACATTAAGGGATAAGCCACAAAGGCCGGGTAGGAACCCAAAAACTGGAGAAGAAATTCCAGTAGTAGCCAGGAGGGTTGTCACTTTTAAACCTGGTTTGAAGTTAAAAACAAAAATTGAATCTATAGGAAAGTAGTCCATTGGCCTATTATAATAAACATGTTCTCATATGCACCAATCAAAAGGCTGCAGGCAAGCAATGCTGCGCAAATACCGGTGGTGAACCTTTTTTTGATTATATGAAATCACGACTTTTGGAACTGGAGATGCATGGTCCGGGTAAAGTTCGTGTAAGTAAATCTGGTTGTCTTGGGCGATGCAGTTCTGGCCCATGTATTGTGATTTACCCTGAAGGCGTGTGGTACAGCTATTCGTCTTTTGCTGATATTGATGAAATTATTGAGCAGCATTTAATTTCTGGCAACATTGCAGAGCAGTTATTAATTGACCAGGAATAATGGATAGAGCCATGTGTAGTCTGGATGTCTTGAGGCAGAACCCAAAATTGAAATTATGAAACGTTTAGATTTCTGGGGCTCTTCTTCAGCGCATTGCCATTAAGTTAAGTAACTATAGTGTTTTCTCTTCGTTCTGCGCAAACAGCAGTAGGCAGGATAAGGTAATAACCATTAACTTAATGATGATGTCGTTTTGCTTCATCCAGATTAAACAATAGAACAAAAATTATTATGATTCTTGTTTGAAATTTGTTATATTTACGCGGATTTAATTAATTGTTTATAAATTTTTATCCTTTTTTACTTGTAGGATGTTTCTGTTTTGGTTAAAATCGCCCGTCCATGATAGAAGATTACCAATTTAGGCGGTTCGGAGTTCATTTAATGAAGACATTTAGTGCCAAAGGCCATGAAGTCAAACGTGACTGGTTAGTGGTTGATGCCAGCGACAAAGTTTTGGGTCGCTTAGCAAGTGAGATTGCTCGTCGTTTACGTGGCAAGCATAAAGCTGAGTATACCCCCCATGTTGATACTGGCGATTACATCGTAGTTACTAATGCGGAAAAGGTTATTGTGACCGGCCGTAAATTTACCAACAAGATGTACTATCGTCATACCGGATATCCTGGTGGAATAAAATCAGATAGTTTTGAAAAATTACAGGCTAGAAATCCTGTTCGAATTATTGAACTTGCTGTTAAAGGCATGTTACCAAAAAATCCTTTAGGTAGAGAGATGTATCGTAAGCTAAAAGTATATGCTGGCAACGAACATCCACATACTGCACAGCAACCCAAGCAACTTGATATTGAGGAATAAGTATTATGGCTGAAGTGAAGCAATACTACGGCACAGGTCGTAGAAAAAGTTCAACAGCTCGTGTTTTTTTACGTCCAGGTAAAGGCGAGATCAAAGTAAATGGCCGTACTTTACAGGAATATTTTTGCCGTGAAACTTCTTGCATGGTTGTAATGCAGCCACTTGAAACCGTTGACCTTGTTAATAAATTTGATGCTTATATTACAGTATCTGGCGGTGGTGTTTCTGGCCAAGCAGGTGCTGTGCGTTTGGGTATCGCAAGAGCATTAGTTGCTTATGATGAAGCAGGATTAGCAGAAGATGCTGAGCCTAGTCCAAATTCTGTTCGTAGAAGATTACGTGCACGTGGTTTATTAACTCGTGATTCACGTCGTGTTGAAAGAAAGAAAGTGGGCTTGCACAAAGCACGTCGTGCAACTCAATACTCAAAACGTTAATCGTTTATTGGTTAAAAAACCCCGCTTCTGCGGGGTTTTTTATTTCACGTAGCCTGGATGCAGCGAAGCGGAACCGGGAAATCTTAGCCTTTTCATGATTGTAATTCCAGGTGCGCATTTCATTCTGGTTACAACATTACATAAGCAAAATGATATGGTGAATGTAAATACGGATCCTGATCGTGAACAGGATAAAAACGATCGTGTAGATGAAGATCGTCGCCAATTTTTGTTAACTACGACCTGTGTATTAGGAGGTATAGGCGCTTTATGTGCTTTAACCCCCTTTGTTGCTTCTTGGTTACCAAGCGCCAAAGCTCAAGCTGAAGGTGCGCCTGTACATGTTGATTTAAGTAAATTGGAACCAGGTGAGCAGGCGGTTGTTGAATGGCGCGGTAAACCTGTATGGATAATTAGACGAACCAAAGAAATGTTGCAGCGTTTGACAACGGATTCTTCAAGACTACGTGATCCAAATTCTGTAACGAGACAGCAGCCTTCATATGCAAAAAACGAGTTTCGTTCAATTAATCCGGAATACTTGGTTCTTATAGGGATTTGTACGCACCTGGGGTGTTCTCCAAAATACAAACCCAATCTGGGCGATTTAGGGCCTGACTGGCCAGGTGGTTTTTTCTGCCCTTGCCATGGTTCTACTTTCGATCTTTCCGGTAGGGTTTTTAAAGATGTCCCTGCGCCCATTAATATGGAAGTGCCACCATACTATTTTATCGATCAGCATACTCTTGTTATTGGTGAGGACAAAGCATAAATTCTAGGTCCACATAATCGGTAACCTGGGGGCAGCGAAGCGGAACCCGGGATGATAAAACAATATGGTTCCCCGGGTTTTGCTCGCTGCACCCAGGCTGCAATTTACGATTGGTAACAGAAAAGGCTTGCTTAAATGAATAGACTCCTCAATTGGCTCGATGAGCGTTTTCCTTTGATGAGCACATGGAAAAATTATTTCAGTGCCTATTATCTTCCGAAGAATTTAAATTTTTTTTACTTTTTTGGTTCACTAGCCCTAGTCGTTTTAATCAATCAATTGATTACTGGATTGTGGCTTACCATGTTTTATACTCCTAGCGCTGATCAGGCTTTTGCTTCTATAGAATATATAATGCGCGATATTAATTTTGGTTGGTTACTGCGCTATATGCACTCTACAGGGGCTTCTGCTTTTTTTATTGTTATTTATTTACATATGTTTCGTGGGTTACTTTATGGCTCATATCAAAAACCACGTGAATTGGTTTGGCTTTTGGGGATGTGTTTATATATTTTACTTTTGGCTGGCGCATTTTTTGGTTATTTATTACCTTGGGGCCAAATGTCCTATTGGGGAGCAGAGGTAATTACCTCCTTGTTAAGTGCAATTCCCTATATCGGTGAGCATCTTGTTGTCTGGCTCAGAGGGGATTACTCTGTGGGGAATGCTACGCTACAACGTTTCTTTGCGTTACATGTAATCGCCATTCCATTTTTACTCGTTTTCTTGGTGTTCTTGCATGTTGTTGCTTTACATCGAGTTGGCTCTAATAATCCAGAAGGAATTGAAATTAAAAATCACTTAGATGCGAAAGGCAATCCTTTAGATGGCATTCCTTTTCACCCGTACTACATTGTTAAAGACTTAGTCATGGTCCTTGCTTTTCTTAGCTTATTTTTTGCAGTTGTTTTTTTCGCTCCTGAAATGGGAGGATATTTTTTAGAGCACAATAATTTTGTACCTGCAAATCCTTTAATTACACCCGATCATATAGCTCCAATGTGGTATATGTCGCCATTTTATGCCATGTTGCGGGCGGTGCCGGATAAATTATTAGGAATTATCTGTATGGGCTCTGCTTTATTGCTCCTTTTCTTTTTACCGTGGCTTGATCGTAGTCCGGTTCGCTCAATGCGTTACAAAGGGAATTACTCAAGGATTATGTTATTTCTCGGGGTGACTGCTTTTATATTATTAGGATATTTAGGGACAATTCCTGTAACTCCGATACGTTTGTTTTTGGCGCGCGCGAGTACGGTATTTTATTTTGCCTATTTTGTACTAATGCCTTTTTATACTCGTTTTGAACTACCACGCCCAGTGCCTTCTCGCTTAGGGGGGCAATGATGCGGATGCATGGAGTAGCTTTTTACTTGGGTGTATGGCTTGGATGCGTAGTCCTAAATCCAGTTGGATGGGCGCATACGGTCAAAGTTGATGTGCAAGACAAGACTCGTTTGCAAAGAGGGGCTAGACTATTTATGAATTATTGTTCTGGTTGTCACTCTTTAAAATATTTGCGCTATAATCATATGGCCAAGGGGTTAGGTCTAGTAGGGTTTGATGGTCAAATAAATCAAGATTTATTAAAAAATAATCTGATTTTTACACAAGCGACAATCAATGATCCAATTCGTATTGCCTTACCACCTGAAGATGCCAAACAATGGTTTGGGATAGTACCTCCAGATTTATCTTTAGTTGCTAGAGAAAAAGGGACTAAATGGCTCTATAGTTATCTAAATGGTTTTTATAAGGATGATTCTCGTCCCTTTGGTACAAATAACCATCTTGTTCCGGATGTTGCTATGCCAAATATTTTAGAAACATTAAATCATGATTTATCCGCAGGACAATTCGATACAAATTTACAAGATTTGGTGACCTTTCTTGTATATGTAGGTGAACCAGTACAGTCAGTACGTCACCATTTGGGATATTTTGTAATTAGTTTTTTATCGATTTTATTGCTCCTCGCATGGGGTTTAAAAACAATTTATTGGCGAAAAATCGGCGTAAAGTAACCCAAAAAGGTAAAAATGTGGTAAAGTGCGAGTTTTTGTGTGTGTACTTACCTTTGTTATAGGTTGAATTAAATAGGAGTTGCTCATGGCAATTGTTGCGAAGCGCACTATAATGTCGTTATTTTCCGATACAGACGATGTTTACAGCCATCAGGTTCGGATTGTGTTGGCTGAAAAAGGGGTGAATGTAGAAATTCTTGCTGCCAAGCAGGCTGAACCCAGCGCTGATCTGTTATCAGTTAATCCATATGGAACCGTTCCTACTTTAATTGATAGAGAGCTTGTGCTTTATGAGCCACGTATTATTATGGAATATTTAGATGAGCGATTTCCTCATCCACCATTATTACCTGTTTATCCTGTTGCTCGTGCGGAAACACGAAAAATGATGCACAGGATAGAGCATGATTGGTATTATTTAATGAACCGAATTTTAAGAGATGATAATGCGGAACAGGCCAGAGCAAATTTGTTTGAAAGTTTAATTGCGCTGGATCCTGTATTTGCGGATAAGTCTTATTTTTTGAGTGATGAGTTTTCTTTGTTGGATTGTGCATTAGCACCTTTATTATGGCGTTTGCCTCGATTGGGTATTGAAATTGCACCGGAGTTTAAAGGAATAATTGCTTACATGCAGCGCTTGTTCAAACGTGAATCGTTTCAAACAAGTTTGACTGATGCGGAGCGACAACTAAGAGCGGCATAATTATATGACAATGACATCAAATAAACCTTATTTAATTCGCGCTGCCTACGATTGGATAGTAGATAACGAATTAACACCTTATATTATGGTTAATGCTGAATATTCAGGCGTACAGGTTCCAAGAGAACACGTGAATCATGATCGTATTGTGTTAAATATTTCTCCTGCAGCAACTCGCGGCCTTTTATTGGAAAACGATCGAATCATTTTTACTGCTCGTTTTTCAGGAAAAACAGAACAAATTTTTGTTCCACCAGGAGCAGTATTAGAAATCTATGCTAAAGAAAATGGTAGAGGGATTGCCTTTGCAATTGAAGATGAGGAAGAACCGCCTCCAGCATCTACGGGAGCTTCTGGCGCTGAATCGGATGGCTCAACTGTTTCTAAAAGTAAACCTTCATTAAAATTAGTCAAGTAAAATGGACGTAGCCTAGGTGCTTATAGCTTGGGTGAAGCGCAGCGAAACGGGGGAGCGATTTTATTTATCCAGCGACTGTCCGGACTCCGTTGTGCTTCACTCAGGTTACAATGTTATAAACTAGACTACATATAAGAAAGTGTTCGAAATAGTAGATTTGGAGCACAAGATGATCATGCCAGCAAATGCCCTTTATCGTTGTGAGCAAATTAGAACGTGTGAGCAACAAGCTACTTCTTTGTATCAATTGGATGAAAATGCACTGATGTCTCGCGCAGGAGCAGAAGCTTTTTTTCTTATAATAAAACTTTATCCACACGTACGACATATTGCGGTATATTGCGGGGCTGGAAATAATGCTGGTGATGGATATGTGGTTGCCAGATTAGCACATGAGCATGGTTTATTAGTTACGATTTACCAATGTAAAGCAGTGGCTGATCTCCCTTTTGCTGCACAACACGCAGCATTAATGGCCATAAACTCAGGGGTTGAGTGTCAAGCTGCAGATGAACCATTAGAGAGTGAAGTAGAATTAATCATTGACGCTCTTTTAGGGATTGGTCTAAAAGGACCTGTGCATGGAGTTATTGCATCGGCAATTAATCAGATCAATGCCAGTGGTCTACCTGTTGTAGCTTTGGATATACCTTCGGGTCTTAATGCCGACACAGGAAAGGTAGAGAATTTTTGTGTTAAAGCCAATACTACGTTAACATTTATTGCGCAAAAATCAGGCATGTATACTGCCGATGGCCCAGATTATTGTGGTGAGATTCATTGTTGTTCTTTGCAACTTGATTCATGCGTGTCTCAATTGGCGCCAACTGCTCGTCTTTTAAGCTCAGATACTTTATCTCTACCACTTACTAAACGAAAAAAAAATTCGCATAAGGGGAATTATGGCCATGTTTTAGTAATTGGCGGAGGCCCAGGAATGCCTGGCGCTATTAGTTTGGCTGCTAAAGCCGTAATGCGGACAGGAGCCGGTGCAGTGACTGTGGCTACCTGGCCGGAACATGCCAAAAGCGCCTTATCATTAATTCCCGAAGCGATGGTAAGCGGCGTTGAAACGGCCCAAGATCTAAAACCGCTTTTGGCTCAAGCTACGGTCTGTGTTATTGGTCCAGGCCTAGGGGAAAGTGAATGGGCGATAAATCTGTTTTTGACTGCGATTACTTCACAATTACCTATGGTTATTGATGCATCAGCGTTAAGATTGTTAGCTGAGAATCCTCAACTGGATGATAATTGGATATTGACACCACATCCAGGCGAAGCAGCTTGTTTGCTTTCTTCTTCTACTGATTTGATTCAGAAAGATAGATATCAGGCTGCGACAAACATCCAGAAACAATATGGCGGAGTCGTTGTGTTGAAAGGGGCGGGTACCGTGATTCAAACAGAGAAAGATACTTCTGTTTGTCCTCGAGGTAATCCAGCCATGGCTAGCGCTGGTATGGGTGACGTATTAAGCGGTATTATTGCGGGTCTTTGCGCTCAAGGATACTCTTTATCTGACGCAGCAAAATGCGGTGTGTGGGCTCACGCAGTAGCAGGGGATCGAGTCGCAAAAAAATTGGGAGGAGCTGGTTTATTGGCCAGTGATTTATTTGATGTTTTACCTCATGTATTGAATTATCCTGAATGATGACAAATAGTGAATTAAATGCTGTTATAACAGTCGATTTACCTGATGAGAAAGCCAGTGAACAGTTTGCCTCGCATCTGGCTTCTTGTCTTTGCCCTTCTTTAATTATGACCTTTAGTGGGGATCTTGGGGCAGGAAAAACAACTATTATTCGCTCCATGTTGAGACATATGGGCGTTCAATCTACAATTAAAAGCCCTACTTTTTCTTTAGTAGAAAGTTATCAATGTAATCATCTAACCATACATCATTTTGATCTCTATCGCATTCATCATGAGGAAGAGTTGGAATATCTTGGATTTAGAGATTATTTTACCCACGAGAGCATCTGTTGTATTGAATGGGCTGAGAATGCGGGAGGAGCATTGCCACAAGTCGATATTCGTTTTAAGTTAGCTATTAAGGGGGCTGGACGTGAAATGCAAATTAAGGCATTGAGCGCAGCCGGTAAAAATATTTTAGTGCGTCTTGCAGGTGAAATATGATATTTCGCTTCTGGTGTTTTGTGGTGATGTGTCTTTGCTCTATCACAACATTTAGTGCCCAATTGAAAACAATTGTTTTAAAACAGCAAGGAAATCAAACATCACTTTTTCTAACACTTAATGGTCCATTCACCCATAAAGTATTTATTTTAAGTAATCCTGAACGAGTTGTATTGGACTTAAAAGAGACTCAATTGGCTGTCGATTTAAACCAATTGGGGTTAATCAATGGATTAGTCCGACAAGTTCGTAGTGGTCATTCGGATCCTAGAACACTGAGGCTCGTGTTTGAAGTCAATCAAAAGGTACAACTAAGAACATCTCCTTGGAAACCCAATGGTGCTTTTGGAGGTGTACGTGTTGATTTATTACATAGCGGTCATCTCGTGGCGCCCATTGCCGCACGTACTCCTCCGAAAGCTGGTTACGTAGCCCCAAAAACATACACCACACAGAAAATACAACAGCCAAAATTGCCTGTAAAAATTGAGACAAAGCAGCCAACGCTTCCTATTCTAGCAAATCAACGGCCAATTAAGGTAAGTGGTGGACCTTCTAAACTACGTGATGTCATTATTGTTTTAGATGCCGGCCATGGAGGTAAGGATCCTGGGGCTAGAGGTCCACACCGTAGTCGAGAAAAAGATGTCGTATTAGCAATTACTTTGAAACTCAAACAATTGATTGATAGACAACCCGGGATGCGTGCTGTGCTAACCCGTTCTGGAGATTATTATGTAGGTCTGCGCCAGCGTCTGGATATTGCCAGAAAATATAATGGCGATGTATTCGTTGCGATTCATGCGGATGCATTTAATAACCCGCATTCAAATGGTGCCTCAGTATTTGCTTTATCGCAAAGAGGTGCTACCAGTGAGGCAGCACGTTGGCTTGCAGAAAAAGAGAACTATTCAGAATTAGGGGGAGTTAATCTAGGCGATTTGGATGACCAAAATGGTGTTGTGCGCTCCGTTCTGATTGATTTATCACAAACAGCAACAATTAATTCTGGCTTGCAAATGGGAAGTCGTGTTTTAAACCAATTGGGTAATTTCACTAACTTGCATAATACTAAGGTGGAGCAGGCTGGGTTTGTTGTTTTGAAGTCTGCAGATATTCCTTCGATTTTGGTAGAAACAGGATTTATTTCAAATCCAATTGAGGAACGTAATTTAACGAATCCTTCGTATCAAACTCGTTTGAGCCAGGCGATTTTTCAAGGCATTAAAGGATATTTCTGGGAAAATCCTCCTCATGGATCCCGTATTGAAGCAATGACGACCAATAATATTCATTTGGTTCGCGCTGGAGAAACATTGCCTGCAATTGCGGCGCGTTATCATGTTTCAGTGGCAGCCCTACAATCCACGAATCATTTGCGCGGAATCACTCGACTTAAGCCTGGCCAAAAACTGGTGATTCCTCCAGCATGGGCATAAGAATTCATCAATTACCCCCGCTCATAGCAAATCAAATTGCTGCGGGAGAAGTAATAGAGCGACCTGCGTCAGTAGTGAAAGAGTTGCTGGAAAATTCTTTTGATGCAGGCGCTGATGCTATCACTATTGAAATAGGTTATGGCGGTCTCAATCAAATAAAGATCAGCGATAATGGAATGGGTATTGTTGCAGAAGACTTGCCTTTGGCAATTGCTGCGCATGCGACCAGCAAAATCAGCAAACTTGATGATTTATATGCAATTAATAGTATGGGTTTCCGTGGTGAAGCATTAGCCAGTATTGCTTCAATAGCAAAAGTCACTATTAGTTCTAAACCTGAATATCAAGAGACCGCGACAATGCTGCGAGTACATGGCCTCGAACGGTCGATTTCCCCTTGTGCTCGTGCCGTAGGAACGACGGTCGATGTCGTTGATTTATTTTTTAATGCACCCGTTCGAAAACGATTTTTAAAAAGCGAAAAACTGGAGTTTCAGGCTATAGAAACCACAGTGAAGCGTTTTGCTTTAAGCGCTCCGGGCATTGCACTCACACTAAAGCATAATGGAAAACAGGTTTTAGCTCTTCCTGCTGCAATCAATGAACAAACTCGTTTAACTCGTATAACCCGTATATTTGGTAGTGCTTTTGTTAAAGAATCAATTTATCTTGATGTGGAACATGGTGCAATGAAACTCTGCGGTTGGATAAGTAACTCAAATTTCCAGCGCAGTCAAAATGATCGTTTATGGGTTTATATTAATCAGCGTATGGTAAAAGACAAGCTAATTCACCAGGCGCTAAAGCAAGCTTATGATGGTTTACTGCACCCTGGTCGCTTTCCTGCGTGCGTATTATATCTTATGGTTAATCATGCAGAAGTCGATGTAAATGTGCATCCCACCAAACACGAAGTCCGCTTTCAACAGCCCCGTTTAGTATTCGATTTTTTTACATCACAATTGACTGCGGCATTGAAGTCAAAAAAAGAGATTAACGAAGAAGCTGCATATGGATTAAGCGAACCAATGCATCAAAATCGAGTTCAAACGATTTATGAGCCTTATCCTAAATTAGTTGCCCCAAGTAAAAGCATTTATCATTGTGAACCGGAATTATCTTGGATCATTTTAAATAGCAGATACATCTTAGTATTCATAAATCAACAACCCTATGTTGTTGATATCATGACCTTGTACCAATATCGCATACAAGAGCAAATACCTCATTTGCTTTTCCCTTTGGCAAGTAGACCTTTATTGGTACCCATTCGTTATTCTTTTCCACAAGAGCGTCATAGTAGTGCTATAAAGTTAGTACAGAATCTCAAATCATTAGGAATAAATCTTGAGTGGAGGGAAGATAATGAAGTACTCATTCGTAGCATACCGCTTTGTATGCCGCATTTAGATTTACGGTTATTCCTCGATTCTATTGCTGAGTGCGATGTAGTTCAGCAAGATCAATTGCTTGAATTGATGAATCAATCACAAATATTTGATCCCAGACTTTTGAGTCTTGAGGAAAAAATGGAATTGAATGAATTATTACTTAAAATATATAAAGAGGATAATAAAAGACAGGGCTTATTCAGAGCATTAACCAATGAAGAGTGTAAAAAATTTGTAGATGCATAATTGAGGCGTAATTGAATTAAAGAAATACCCTTCTCCCTATAAGAGAGGAGGTGCCCGATAGGGACCCCCACCCTAACCCTCTCCCACGAGTAGGAGAGGGGACTTTAATG
The DNA here is from genome assembly GCF_977063405.2 of Legionella stuttgartensis. Taxonomy (NCBI): domain Bacteria; kingdom Pseudomonadati; phylum Pseudomonadota; class Gammaproteobacteria; order Legionellales; family Legionellaceae; genus Legionella; species Legionella stuttgartensis. The sequence continues at coordinate 252,854 of NZ_CDRUHA020000109.1, read as the reverse complement.
ATAAGCTACCGCTTGTTTTTTAAATGAGATAATGAATGGTTAAATTAGTTTTTTGTTTGATGGGACCCACTGCCGCAGGAAAAACGGCTTTAGCTTGTGAGTTAGTTAAACGATATCCTTTTGAACTTATTAGTGTCGATTCCGCAATGATCTATCGGGATATGAATATCGGAACAGCCAAGCCAACACACGAAGAGTTACAAATTGCTCCACATCATTTAATTGATATTAAAGATCCTATTGAGTCTTATTCTGCAGCTCAATTTTGTACGGATGCGTTGTCTTTGTGTGAAGAGATTGACAAGAAAGGAAAAATTCCTTTACTTGTAGGAGGGACGATGATGTATTTTAATGCATTACAAAAGGGGCTCTCAACTTTACCAGAAGCCAATCCGGTTGTACGCCGACAACTGGAGGACGATGCCGCTTTATATGGTTGGTCTGCTCTCCATCAGAAATTATTAGCTATTGATCCTGAATCAGCTGCACGAATTCACGCGCATGATACACAACGAATTCAACGTGCGCTAGAAGTGTATTATTTGACAGGTAAAACCTTATCTGCTTTTCTTGAACAAGATAAGGAAACGCCCGACCATCATTTTGTCAATTTTATTCTTTTTCCAGAGCAAAGAGCGTGGCTGCATGAACGTATTGCACTACGCTTTGATCATATGTTAGCTGAAGGTTTTATTGAAGAAGTAAAGCAGTTACAGCAAAAATGGCATTTAACTATGAATTTACCTGCAATGCGTTGCGTAGGGTATCGACAGGCACTGGAATTTCTTCAAGGTGATTATGATTATTCTATAATGCGTGACAAAGGCATTGCAGCTACTCGGCAATTGGCGAAACGTCAATTAACGTGGCTTAGGCATTGGGGGGACGCTTTTTATTATGATCCACAAAATGAGGCTTTTCGCGATGAGATTATAGCGAAAATCGAGGAAATATTAGATAATCTTAGTAAATAAGAGTTAGAGGAACATTATGTTAAAAGCTAAAAAAGAACCTGCAAGTACGAAAAAAAATTACGTGGTACATCGTAATGAATTACCTCTGAGCTGTCCCACAAAAGATATGATCTTATGGAATGCTCATCCTAAGGTTTATTTGCCAATTGAAAAAACTGGCGTAGAAGTTTGTCCTTATTGTGGTTCGAGGTTCGTATTACAGAATGATTAAATCCATTTGTATTGTACGATTATCTGCATTAGGTGATGTTCTAATGGCGGTGCCCCTGATTAGAACCTTACAAGCCAGTTTGCCACAAGCAAAGTTGACATGGATTATTTCCAAACCTGCTTTTGATTTGGTGGAAGGGATGGATGGAGTAGAGTTTATTTTAATTGATAAACCGAACAATATTGCAGATTATTGGCGCTTTAAAAAACAAATGAAAGGACGTACCTTTGATGTATTATTAGCACCGCAAGCGAGTCTAAGAACGAATTTACTCTATCCGTTTATCAAAGCAAAACGAAAAATTGGTTACGATGAGCATCGAGCGAATGACGCTCATGGTTTATTTGTTAATGAGCGAATAACTCCTGGTTTAGAGCACACTTTAGATGGATTCTTGAAGTTTGCCCAGGCTTTAGGAATAAAGGAACGTGTTATTCGTTGGGATTTACCTATTACTGCTGCAGATTATGAATGGGCAACACAACATTTACCCAAGCAAGGTCCAATTTTAGTGGTTAATCCTGCTGCAAGCAAACCGGAGCGGAGTTGGCCTGTTGCTCGTTATATTGAGGTCTTGCAAAAGGCGAGGGAAAAATGGAATGTACAAGTGGTAATAACAGGTGGACCAATTGATTTCGATAAACACTTGGCGGACCAAATTACCCAAGTTATTCCTGCCATTAATCTTGTTGGTAAAACAAAACCCAAACAATTATTGGCGCTCATCAGTAAAGCAACGGTTGTCCTTTGTCCTGATACAGGGCCATCACATATGTCTACTGCGGTAAATACTCCAGTGATCGCATTACATGCGGTGACTAACCCACTTATTTCGGGTCCTTATCTTTTCCAGCATTTAGTTGTGAATCATTATCCTGAGGCAGCAGAAAAAATTTTAGGTAGTAAACGCATAGAAGATGTTTGGGGGCAGCATGTACATGGTGATGAACCCATGCAGTTAATTTCTGTCGATGAGGTGATGGAGAAGCTGTCCACTATTTTAGATAAATATAAATCACCTGCTTAATCGAGTTGTACTTCTTGTTGCCAGGTGGAACGTAGTGAAACTTCACGTCCATCATTCTGAGGCGTTTTAAAGCGCGCCATCCTGAGGAGTTTACGACGAAGGAGCTCTCGCTGATCATATCAGGAGATCCTTCACTTAGTTCGGGGTGACGCTTGGGAGAATGTATTCTCGTGAGAGCCAGTAATAAAGTAAGGCTGGACTCTGCTGCCCAGGCTCAGATCAGCACTTAAAGGTACAGCTTCCGTCAATATTACAAATAGACTCATCCTCATTATCTGTAAATAAATGAAGCTCAACTTCTTCTTCAGTTGAAGGCTCATTAGACATGCAATAATTCCAAAAAAAAGAGGTTGCTGAAGGTTTTGCCGATTTAACATGGGTAGGCTCTCGAGCATACAGAGAGTCTTTTGAATATTCAGGTGTACATTGGTTCATTTTTACATGAGAGGATTCTCGTGGAGAGCTTGCTTCTTGATATTGCTTTTTCTCTTCTTGTAAATGTTCCAGTGGTTGTTGTTTAAAGCGATAGACATTCATTAAAATCATACAGGCTTGGAGGATCATTAACGCAACTCCGACGACAGGATTAATAGTTAGGCCTACCGCAACGAGTAATCCACCCGAAACCAAAATTGAACCGAGATTGTAAACCAGGCTCATCACCAAATTTTGATTTATATTGGAAACGGTTTGTTTGGAGACAGCAAAGGCAGAGGCGATAGATAATAACGCTCCATTATGAATTACAATACCTGCTGCCTGCTGGGTTAATATATCACTGCCATCGGAAACTACTGCGATACCTAAGTCGCTGGCTGTAATTGCAGGCGTATCATTGCCTGCATCTCCTATCATGGCTACCTTATGTCCTTTTTTTCTTAAGGCTTGAATATGGGATGTTTTTGATTGCTGCTCTTTTCTTTCAGCAGAACTTGCAATGCAGTTAGCGTAAACTGTTTTAATGCCAAGCGCTTTAGCATAACGATGAGCGGTTTCCTCATCTGCACCGGTACATAAACAGATTTCTTTGCCCATTGCTTTCAATGCTTTAATAGTACAGAACGCATCATCACGCAGAGGATCTGTTATGACCATAAATCCAATTGCCGTCTTATTCCGTGATACATAAACTATTTGATCACCAGCTTGTAACTTGGGTTGCTTGAAATTGACCGGTATTTTGATTCCTTTTTCATTCATTACAGTCATACTGCCGATGACATAATTCTTATCTTTTATTTTCCCAGAAATCCCAGAATGATGAGAGTGATCCAACAAATCTGCTTCAACATCTGTTATCTTGTATTGACTCGCAAAAGAATAAATAGCTTTCCCTATAGGGTGGCTTGATTGTTTTTCAAGAGCAGCACAATAGGACAGAAAATCCAGTTCCGTAAGTTTACTTTCTTCGAACAAATACAGTTCTTTTACGCTAGGGACTCCAGTAGTAAGGGTACCATTTAAATCAAAAATGACAGTGTCTACTTGTTCTGCTTGCTGTAGTGTTTTAGCACTTTTAAATTGTACTCCATGCTCTGCTGCTTTATGCATCCCTGTTTTTACTGCTAAAGGAGTAATCAAGCCTAAAGTACAAGGACACGCACTTACTAGAACCGATACAGCACATTGAATTGCTACAGCTGCAGGAAAAAAGATTCCAATAATTACTCCAGAAGTTGCTGCCAGTGCAATTACGAGTGGGATAAAATAAGTGAGTAATTGACCTGTTTTTATTTCAATAGGTGCTTTTTCCAATGCTGATAGTTCTATTGCTTTATCGAGTCGTGCTAAGTAGGAGTGGCTTTGAGTTTTTGTAACACGTATTGCTAACGGCTTTTCATTGTCGGCTAAGCGCATGCCGGCGAGCACTTCGGTTTGCGGGTAAAAATATTGTGGAAAAATGGCGCCCGTATCAATAGTCTTGTAGATAAGACTTTCATCCTCACAAATGCCATCAAGAGGAATTGTTTCTCCCGAATGCACAATAATTATGTCATCTACTTTGATCTTATCTAAATCAATTTCCTCTAAACCTTGAATAGTTCTTTTTCGCACAGTTCTAGGAGCTCTGTCTTGAAATTTTGCTGTACCAATTTTTTCTTTAATGGTCTCTTCTATGGCAATTCCTATATGTCTAAATCCATAAATAAGCAAACCGGCTTCAAACATCATGGGAAGCCAGGGTAGAAATAGCGAAGCAATGGAAACGATTAAGATGGAGGCCGTACTGAGTGCAAATAAGCTATCCATAGTTAACGTTCCCGCCTTGGTCAGTTTGTTCCAAGCGTCGTGATAGGAATTTGCACCTAACATTAGAGTTAATAAAGTACTAAAAAAGGCAAGCGAGCCCATTACAGGTAATGAGAGTCCACTTGTAGCGAGACAAATGATGAGTACTGCAAGTCCTGAGATGCACCCTATTGCACCAAGGAACCAATGCGATGTAAAGAAGCTTTTAGCTTTCTCTAAGTTATTGGTTTGCTGATGGGTAACTTGTGCCTCTTTTTTGGGTGCTTCTTTTGTTGATGAATATTCATATTCTCTACAACTAAATAGCTCATCAATATAGCCTTTTACTTCGGTCCATTCTTTATATTTGTCCCCAAGTTTTTCATCGTGCACTAGCTCAATTATTACTTTTTTAGGATCGGCTGTGGTGACATCTGCATGGAACTTTTTTATTCTGTCCTCGAGTATTTGTCTTAAGTGGTACTCAAGAGATCCACTACAACTGACACAGGTCATTCCGTCGACATAAAAAGTATAGGTATTAATTTTGGACATATTGGCTCGTTCATTAAGGTTAATTTATTAAGATTTGATATTTTCATATAGGCGAGATACATCGTGATTTTCCGAACCTAATGGCGCGCCTATTGTTGCGTATACTATGCTGGTCTTAGTAATTGAAAAACAAGACATTTTTTGTTGATTTTAGAAAATATCAAGCCTTAAGTTGTCTTAAAAACTAGAGGTTTCAATGTGGGTGAAATCATATCATATGCATCATTTTTTGCACCATGTTTTTTAAAATGATTTGTTAAAGACTTTTTTAAAAAACGATGTCTGTAACTCACGGTGAACTCTAGCGATGCAGTGATTTAGGCAAGCTAAGTTTTAGTGGTTGGGGTGAAAGGAGTTTCTTTCACCCCGAATTTAGCTACGGTTATTGTACTGCTGTAAAATCAGTTGAGGGGGCACCTGTACGAACACTTTGTAATAACAAGATGCTGTTAGTCATTAGTAGACGTTCATGAATTTGACGATCTAAATAAAGCTGATAATTGATTTCAGCAAGCAATATCGCAATCTCTTTTTGTACTACAGCAGGTGGCGCGTTATTCAAACTATTAATCCATGGAGTATTATTCGGTCCAGTCCCACCTGTACCAGTTCCACCACCTGTACCCGTACCACCTGCACCAGTACTGTCCGTACTACCAGCACTAGTAGTATTATATAATCTCCAGGTTGCCATATTAAACTCGTTCAGCGCTTGGCTCGTTTGACTCCCACTCTGCTGGTTAGGGGAAGTTTGAGGCATTCTTTTTGACATGATGTAATAAAGGTTACTTATTCCAACCGAGTTTTGTGCCGCATAGGTACGTAAACTTGCAAGATATTTAGCAAGCGTTTGCGTCGCCTGCATTTGAGAGGTTGATGGGGTGGAAGTAATCGATTTCATCAGGCTTCTACCGTATAAAGTATCATAATCTTTCCATTTAGGTAATGAAATGGGAATTACGCTACCTGTAACGTAGCGAATAAAATTCGCTGCAAGTTGTTCTTGATTTTGTGCTAGTAAACCATTTTTGGGCATGTCACCCGTGCCCTGAGTACTGCCAAGGTCTTGATTTGAATACATCAATGGCCCTGTTAAAGCGTTACTATTAAGATGATTTAAGAATTGTTGGAGGTAATTAGGGCTGAAAAAAGTAGTCGCATTAGGAATTTCTCCTACCACATTTGTAGGTACTAAGGTTTCATAAAGGAAAGAGCAGTTCCCATCAAAGGTTTGTGCAGTCTTATAATCCATACAGTACGTATAACTAGGAGTTCCCAAAATATTTAATACTGCTTGGCTTACTGGATCTTGTTGATAAGTTTTTTGGTCTATTAAACTGTTTACGGTCACTTGTCCAGAAGGTGACGTTGTATTGTAACTGGGGAACGCATTATTAGCCAGGGGGTTAAGGATTGAGGCACTCGGGTTAAGGCTTGATGTGCCAGTGCTTTCATTAGGCAGAAACTGGGCGTAGGGATTACCTGCATTTCCTGTATTTGTTCCACCCCCACTGCTTCCTCCATTACTACTACCCGCAGTGAATGTGTTCACTGGAATCGAGCCTAATAAAGTATAAAACTGATAGGCCTGCGCGAGTTGGGAGGTTGTTAAATTGAGGAGCGAATAGCTTATTGAGTAGTTTTGATTATCTTGGGTAGGCGATTGCGTTACATTGTAACCTAAATAATTACCAAAATTTTGGAAATATTCTACCAATTTTTGAGTATTAGTAGAGGTTTGTTGTTGATTATATGAATCGTTTGTATCCTGAGCTGCGGCTGGAAATACAGCAAAACAAAGCGCATTGAGCAATACAAATTTGGACGCTAATTTCATTTATTCTTCCCCTTCAAGTGCACGTAAAACAAGTTTTAGACGGTACTGGCAAAAAACGCGCGACAACAATCTGAGACGCTCAAATACGATATTTCTTTTGAGAAAAACCCCAGCAGGATCATGGCTTCCAGTGCTTGTCTCTTCGGCATGAATCAAAACACGTGAAGCACTACCTGGATGCACTGTATCAATTGCTTGCAGCAGACGTAGTCCTCGACCTGATTTGATATTTCCTACAATACGAATAAATTTATCTTCTTCTGATAAGAGACTCATATCTATTTTTTCTATGTCATCAAGTTCTTTGCCTAATTGCTCCATGGCTCGTTCAAACTCTGGATTTCCATCCAGAGTCCAATCCTCTACACTTTCCATAAAGGTAATCACCCTATATATCATAGGATCAACATATTCAAACCAATATTGAGCAGACGCTTCATGACTAAGATCAGGCATATTTTTACTCTTTCTTTACTGTATTTTCAGCGGATGGACGAAATCATTACTTACTACTATAGTATATTATGAAAGATAAAAGAAAGAAGTAAAAAATATGAAAAAGCAGTCGAGAATTGGTAATCTGCTCAGAAGAATCATTAATGTTCGTAGGTGGTTTGATTGGGATCGAATGAAGGCCTTTACTTTGTATTTGGTAAATGGTTTTAAGCGTTTATTTGTCCCGCAGAAAAAAGTTGAGGGTGAGTCATTTAACGAAGCAGTTAAACTCTTGAATCTGACCGATGAGAGTATACTTATCAAACAAAAATCTTTATTTCGATTGAGTATTATTATGCTATTAGCCGCTCTTTTGATTATGGGATATGCTGTATTTCAGCTTTTTTATGGTTCGATAAAAGCGTTTCTTGTAAGCCTCGTTGTTACTTTGATTGCATTGGTTTTAGCCTTTCGTTACCACTTTTGGTACTATCAAATAAAAAATCGTAAGTTAGGATGTACCTTTAATGAATGGTATAGGAAGGGGTTGTTGGGAGAAAGAAATGAATAAGTTGTTTGTAGCGCTACTTCTCCTTGTGTGTCCTGGTCTTGTTTTAGCGGATGGTTCTTTAAGTTTTGCCCCTCCTGCGAGTGATTATTCTGTTGTATTTCTTGGTAATTTATTTGGTGTTGTTGATGGCGTTTTAAGCGGTACCGGTAGCCAAATCATGGGAAGCATGTTTGCAGTATTTAATGCTGCAGTTTTGGCATTGGGGGGGATCATTATTATGTATACCCTAATCGTGTCTACCATGAATACCGCTCATGAAGGGCAGATGCTGGGCCAAAAATGGTCTTCAATATGGATTCCAATCCGTTCCACTCTAGGTTTGGCTTTATTAATTCCCAAAACATCTGGCTATTGCTTAATGCAAATTTTTGTCATGTGGATCGTTGTGCAAGGAGTTGGTGCAGCAGATAAAGTGTGGGATGCGGCGTTAAGCTATTTGAATCGGGGTGGCGTTATTATTCAAGCCCAGCAGATAAATCCAACTGCCTCCTTGACGGAGAATTCGAGCACTTCAGGAATGGCGGGTATTGCTACTGGTGCGGTCAATATGCTTGCTGGGCAAGTATGTATGCTCGGCATACAAAGACAACTAGAAAATACACGACAAGATCTTCTTGATGCTCAATCCAAACAATCAGGAGCATGTTACTCTGCTGAACAGGGGTCGCAAATGCAGAAATTTTGCTCTACTGTGGTCCCTGATTTTTTAAGTTCAGTTAATGCTGTGTCTGTTCAAAATGCTTCCCCAACGAATTCTTCTTGGAATGTAAGCATGCCCAATTTCGACTCTAGTTCACCTTATAGTTTTTTAAATGGGATTTGTGGCACCATCGTTTGGAATAATATTAGCACCCTGAACTCTAAGTTTGGTAGTAAAGAGTTTTCAGCGAAACCTACTGCAGGGAATAATGTGAAAGTTGGAAATAACACGTTGACTCCAGCAGAAATAGCAGCGACGCAATTGTCGCGAGGAATTGCTGTTCAGCAAATGTATATGGATTTGACCTCTGTCGCTCGAACTATGGTGAGCAATGATCCTCAGATGTCGTCAACGACGAATACCAATAGTAATACTACTCCATATTCTCCAGTTGCAATGCAACAATTTGGTGTCCCTTATAAAGAGAATGGAACAGTTTGTACTACTTATAACAGCAGTACGTCTCCTAAAGATAAATGTGTGATTTGGGGACCAGTGCAAGGTTCTTCAGTAGGCGGAGTCTTATTTAATGGCGCCGAAATTATCAATGCGATTAATGATTACAATGGTATTATGATGCCAACAGTTAATCTAGCCCGTCTTATTTCCCAATCATCAAATCAGAATAAATCCACTGAGTTTATCAATAAAGCAACGACGCAGGGATGGATAATGGCTGGTGCGTACTTCTTTAATCTAGTACAAATTCAAGGTACCTCATCTATAGAAAATGCGGGACAAGTTGATTCAAAGACAGGACTGGATTCAAGCTCTTTTGACCCTACAACCATGGCGAGTCCGTTTGTTATTAGCACGGATGGAAAGACCGTAACCTGTGGTCCAGGAAATATGAAAGACAAAGATTTTTCAAACTTATGTTCCTGGCTGGGTGAAAATAGTGACGGACTACAAAAAATACAAAATGTACAGGCTTTAATTACTAGTACGTCTCCACCTAAAAAACCTTCGTTGTCTTCTAACATGACTGCAGTGGGAAGTGCCCCCTCATCTACGACTTATGGGTATATTAACAATGCATTAATGATGCAAACTCCTGGTCAACCTGGTGTTCAGCCACTGACCTTTGCCAATACAATCAATTTCGCGATAAATACAGATTTATATCGCTTGCAGCGACAAAATTTTTCTTGTGGCGAAGTCAAACCCTTCTTTTCAATTTGCTTAGGACAAATTCTAGGAAATATATTTTATAACATCATCTTAGTAACTATATATAACCTGTTCCTGGATATATTTGGTCAGATTATTAATCAGGTTGTAATGGCATTTTTAATGATTCCATTGCAGGGGATGGCAAATATCTTCCAACAGGGAGTCAAGATTCTTGCTGAACCTGGAGTAAATCCAGTTGTTGCATTGGCAAATATGGGGAATTATTACATTAATTTTGCCGGTAACTTATGGATGATGTTGTTAAATATGGCAATCTCCAGTGCACTGATCCCAGTATTTGGTGTCTTTATTTTTGCCATGATGTCATTAGCGATGCCGCTTGTAATTGCTTGGGTAGGCGTAATGGTTAGTGTCGGTTTTACTACAGCGTATTACATTCCGTTGTTGCCCTATGTGATTTTTACTTTTGGTGCTTTAGGTTGGTTGATTTCAGTTATCGAAGCGATGGTTGCCGCACCGATTGTCGCATTGGGTGTGACGCACCCAGAAGGACATGATGCCTTTGGTAAAGGTGAGGCAGCAATCATGATTCTGGTGAATGTCTTCCTCAGACCTTCCATGATGATTATTGGTTATATTACTGCCATTGCGCTCTCTTATGTGGGCGTGTGGATTTTAAATGCAGGATACGATCAGGCCGTGTCCTTCATGCAACAGGAACATACGGATAACTCGGTCCTTGTTGAAGGACTTCTGGGTTCCTCTCCATCTTCTTCAGGCTCAGGAATCGGGGGCGTAAGTTATACGGATTGGGCTGGAATTTATGCATTCTTCTTCTCAATATTGACGTATACCACTTTGTATCTGACGATCATACAAAAGTCATTTACCCTAATCACCTATTTACCGGATAAAGTCTTACGATGGATAGGAGGCACCCCTGAAAGCATAGGCCAAGAGGCCTCACAATGGGGTGAAGAAGTGAAAGGTAAGACCCAGGAAGCAGGAAAAGAAACCCAGACCGCACAGGGTCAAATCGATAAGACTTTGGGTGGATATGGTGTGAAAGGTGTTAGTATGGCCAAGGGACTTCTGGGCAAAGGTGGTGGCGGTGGTGATGTTTCTGCTCAAGGTAACTCTACTCCAAGTAGCCCTGAGAGCGATAGCGGTGGAGATGGAAAATCTAAGGGTAAATCCTCAAAAAAAAAGAGTAGTTCCAATCAAGACTTGGGCGGTTCCGATATGCCAATAACAAAGTAAGGTTGAATAAAAGTGAGCATCAGGGAGACACTTGATGCTCATTTGGCAGGAAATACATTATCCAGTATGTTATAATTGTATATTAAATAAACACTTGAGTTAAATTCTATTATGGTCGAATTATCTGCTCCTAACAGTACTATAACGAGTCATCCAGATTTGAATCAGGATAAGCTTAATGCATTGCAAAAAGCAAAAATGGATGAAGAGCGATTTCTGCAAGAACTGTTTGTTTTTCTGCAAAACAGACGTACAGCAAACTTTGAAGAACAATTTGACTTGAAAGTTCCATTAACAGAGATTGCCAAGAACAGCGGCTATCAAGATCTACCTACCGCTTTAAATACTGCAAAAAATGCACGGGGACAGACTCCTTTAGTGCAAGCGCTGCAAGATCAGGATTTCTCTCTAGTAAGAACCTTACTCGATTCTGGTGCCGAATATGATGCTCAGGCACTAGAGGAATACGATATCGCCATAAATAGTAAACGTGGACAAGAGGCACTCCAACAAAAGGTAATTTCTCCTCCTGAGGATTATGCCCCTTCAGCTCCTACTAAGTTACATCCAGTGAAAGAATTTGGTCTCGTACTGGGAATAGTAATGATCAGCCAAGATGGGGTTTCCTCACAGCGCGCTCCTGTCGGACCTACATACCAATTGATGACGGATACGGTAAAGGACTATAGTCAGAGCTGTAGTAAAGAACCCGCAAAACAAGACTTCAAGCAAATTTCAGATGCGTTTGCTTTTGCAAATAAAACCGCAAATTTTCAACATAGTACTCCCGAAGGAAGTCCCGAAGCAGGGAATGCGCTTTCTAAACGAATACAATCAGGAGATATAACCAGTGTTCCTATTAATTGCAAAGGACACGCGATGGGATTATCTTTTGTACCAGTGGAAGGAAATCCAGACAAAACCTATTTAGTATTTACCAACCGAGGCGAAGGTGCTGCAGGAAAGCATGGGACACAAATTTATGAGGTAGATACGAAGGATATTACTTCAGACTTCATTAACAATGTCATGAGTGGCCATGATAATGGAAAATCCCATGCACAAATTATGGAACACATTAATCAGGTTACTCAAGGTAAAGACCCTGTCTCTACTATCAATCAAAAACCTCAAAAATATGATAATTGTACCATTGCAAATACGCGCGCTAATATTCATGGAGTCCTTCTCTGTCAGGAAGCAAATCGCAAAGGCGGTTTTGAACATGTGAATCAAGAAGCACGTGATGAAGTCAAACAAAGATATAAAGATTTCACTAGTGATATGAGAGATAAAAAAATTCAACAATTAGAAAAAGCCATAGAGAAAGATCCTGAAAATCAAGATCTAAAAGCTCTGGCCAAAGGGTATTTAGACAAACCCAATAGTAAATTTTCTGAGGCATTGAGCGCTGCTGTTGTTGAAGAATCTCAAGAATCAATCAATATGAGCCACCTTTAAATAAACAACGAGTGTAGCCTGGGTACCGCAAAAGCGGAACCCGGGAAATGTATATCAAGAAAACCCTGGATTTTGCTTTCGTGCCACAAGGTTACAAGCACTGAAGAGTCTTTTAAGTATAACGGGCGTCATCCCAAAGGAAGTGAGGGGGATCCAGCAAGCTTTCGACCTATAAATAAAATACAATGCTCAAAGAGGAGCTCCTTCGTGGTGAACTTCTCAGGATGATGTGGTCACTATATTTGTAACACTATTATTTAGGATAATTTACAATTGAAAGATCAGTAATTCCGCGAATAAACTCCGACATTTCAATCGGTTCTTGACCTATCTTTAATGAGCTGCGAACAAAATTTGCTGCTTCTAAGATGCTATCTAGATTGTATTTTTTTAATTGAATCGAATGTAAATAAGCAACAAAAAATTCTGTTTTCAAATTACCAATGCCTTTACCCATACCTGCAAGTGTTGCATCGATATAGCGAACTCCGCAGCTCATTGCGGCCAGAGCATTCGCTTGAGCGAGACCAAGATTGTCATGAGCATGAAAACCAAATTGGAGGGGATATTTATTAATATACCGCTCATAAAGTTGGGGGATCCGTGTTGGGAGTAAGCTTCCGTTTGAGTCTGCAAAATAAATGATATCAGGTGCATATTCGCTTATTTGTTTGATTGAATCATCAAGTTCATTTTCTTCGTAAAAAGAAATACACATTAAATTAACTGCGACTTCCATGTTTGCCTCTTTGGCCATTTTAATTTTAGGCAAAACGGATGCAAGTTCGTTTTTAGGAAAGCAGAATCTTAATAATTCGACACCACATTCTTTGAGTTCTTCAAGATCTGTTTGAGTGAATTTGTTTGGAAAAACCATGACCGCCATTTTTGCTTTTTGAATCAAAGAGCGACAAAGAAGCAGGTAATCTTTGGCGCACAAGCCCGCTCTACCTACTTGGAGAGGTGCAAAAGTACCATTGCGATAACCGACTTCAATATATTCAATGCCTGAGTTATCAAGAGGACGAAGGATATTTTCTAGCTGAATGTCTTCAAAAATAAAATTAGTTCTATGTCCTCCATCCCTCAATGAGGCATCTAACAGTACAACAGGATCAAGCATATAATTCCTAAGTGTTGGTAACCCAAAAAATACCTTCTCTTAAATTATAGCTAAAATAAAACGTGATGGATAAAGTCATGACGTACATTGTTCAGGATGTCGTATACATTATACTTAAAAGACTCTTCAGTGATCTTATTGTTGATATTCTTTGGCACCAGCAATAATTAATTTGTAAACGCGCTCACTAATAATACCTTGCTCGAATTTTGTTTTCGCATCCCAGGTCATAAGTTGACCCTTTTGTCGTACCAGTTTACGGGTAGCAGAGGTTACCTCGTTGGGATCACTTTCAAGTAAAATATCGCGAACTTCTTCGTCAAATACTAAATACTCCCTTAAAGCGACCCTTTTTTCGTCTACGGTAGGAACAAGTTTTTGCCAAATACAGAGTCTAATGGTTTCAAGAATATCAATAGTTCTACCTAATCGCTCTTCACCAGAGAATGAAGTAACCAGACGACGCATGGTTTCGGCAACACCCGAAGTATGCAGCGTTGTATAAACGGGGTGTCCGGTAAGTGCTGCTTCTAATGCGGCACTAATCGTTTCTGCATCACGACACTCACCAACCATGATTAAACGAGGTTTGCGTCGCAAAGCATTTCTTACTCCATCTGCAAAGCTCGGTAAATGCCGAGGGATTTCTGATTGGCTAACTACAGCAGATATAGTCTCAATTTCATCATACACAAATTCAATTGGAGATTCATAAGTGAGTACTTTACGGTTTGAATCTTCGGTTTCGATCAAATCACGAATAATGGAGGCCAGTAATGTTGATTTACCGGAACCGGTTGCGCCTGTGATAAATACAATACCTTCCTGAGGCGCGATGGCTTGAAGTATATTATCTGGCAGATTCATCGTTTCAAGTCTAGGAGGGGTAGTCGGAATGGTTCTTAACGTGATTTGGATCGCATCATGACCTTCTACAAGACATGCTGTTCCATTGACCCGATAACGGTAGCGAACACCCCGATTAGGGCGAAATTCATAGTGGGTATCAATGTCCTTACCGGAAAGAAGCTGGGTCGTGGCGTTGGGGCCATATATCGCATTAATTAAATCACCAAGTTCGGTATTAGATAAACGACGATTAGTAATTCGTAATAGTTTTCCGTAAACCTCGGCGTAAATTGGTTCGCCTGTTTGGATTGTGATGTCGGAAGCATTGAGACGTTCTGTGTGCTCTAACATTTTATCCATAAAAAGCGGAGTAAAACGCGTTGGTTCATCGGGCATTAAATAAGAATTGTTATTCATACTTCGTATCAGTGAATTCTATTGTTATCGTTAATTGGAGCAATTGTAGGCTGCCAAGATTTATCCGTTATTATAATTTTAGAACGATTTGCTAATTTTTCCATGTTTTTGAATTGCTCTAAAGCATTTTCATCTTTGGAAACCGCTGCTCGCCATTGGTCACTGTTTATATTTAGAGCGGGTAAAGCAGTAATTCTTAATACGCGATCATCAATATGGATTTCTGAGGCATCCCCTGTGATTCCTAAGTCGGTGTGAGAGACATAAGGAGGAGTTACCATATTCATTGCTAATAATTTTCTATAAAGAATCATTCCACCAAAATCTTCTTTAATCCGCGCTATATTTTCTTCAAGAATGGTATTTGCTTGATCGATACCATTTTTCCAGCCTTTGGCGGTATAGATACACCATATTTTTTTCTCAACTTTGGTTTTAGGCAACAGTGTATAGTGAGGATATTCTGGTTTCACATAATCGAGCCATAAATATTGCCGCCAAGTGGGTGGAGTCGTAACAAAATGGGCTTGTTTTGCAACTCTATAAGTACGGTCAGAGATGCGAATGGTTTGCGCATCAGCAAGATTTAGAGTATTTCTGCCTTCCAAGAGCACTGGAGGTAAGATATTGTGTTCCAGTATCAGGGAATTAAAATCATAAATGGCATCGAGTCTACGTGATTGCCTGATCAGGTGCTCGTCAATAACTTTTGCTCGCGCGGCTAACCCTGCTTGTGCGCCGAGGCTTAAAGCAGTTTCTTTTAAAGCCATTTGGCGAATTTTACCGTTTTGTTTTTTATTCCGTTGCTTCACATTCACATTGGCCATAGCTTGTAATCCTGCTAATGAGGTAGTATCCCCCATATTTTTTGAGGAGTGGCATGCAAGCAACGAAGCAGATAATACAATAACTATTAAGCTAGGAATAAATTTTGGCATAGCGTAATTCGACAACCTGACTGTTAGGATAAACATGAATATAAGCTTTTCTACCCGCTTGATAATCTATATCACGCAGGATTTCAGCTAGACTCTGATCTTTAATATTAAGACTAATTAAAACTGGAATTGAAGGTGCTTTTCCTAAGACACGCAGTCGAAAATGAGCTGATTTAGCAATACGAGCGGTTAACTCTTCAATTGGACCTGACCAATCCACACTTGCTCTGGCTTGTAAGTTGTATGCATTAGGTATCGTGAGCGTGTTGTCTTTATTTGGCGGTAAAATTTCTTTTTCGACGCGAGCCATTTCATGCATGGAATCGCTTACAGATACAGCTGCTTCTGCTAATTTAATTGTAGCATCATCGCTAGGATTGTTTACCGGTGGTTTTTTAAAGAGTACTCCACCATGTTTACAACCCACAAGCAGGACTGAGGCAATAAATAGCATGAGAAGCTTATTGTTCATTCAATCTTCTTTAATGTCTGGAAATATTCGTTTGATTGAAACAGGAGCTAGGCTCCTTGTCAAGCCTATAAATGAGGAATTGTATGAATTTAAACGGAAATAACTTAGCAAAATATTCGTGGGAAATCCTAACGTAGCCTAGATGCAGTGAAGCTAAATTCGTCATTGGAGTAGAGAATTTTTCTATATTTACATTTCGTTGTGTGGAGACTGAAAAGGTACAAATTAATTTAATTTTTCAAACAAAGCATAAACGACTTGTCCTGCTTGTTTTAGTTTTATTTGACGCCACTGTGTTTCATCCAAGTCGATAACGGTAGGAGATTCCAGGTAAACTAGACCTCCAGGTTTAAGAATATTACTTCGTGCAATAGATGAAATACATTGAGGGAGAAAATTCTGAGCAAAAGGGGGATCCAGAAAAATGATATCAAACTCTTCTTGATTGTGGTGAAGATATTGTAGTGCATCTGTTTGCAGTAATTTGAGTTTTGGACTGTTAAACCCAGTGATGATTTTCTGTAAATTGGTATACGCTTTGGGCGATTGCTCAAGAAAAACTACTCGTGCCGCTCCTCTAGAAAATGCCTCCAAACCTAAGGCACCACTACCTGCAAAAGCATCCAGGCAGCGTGCCTCTCGGATGTCATGCATAAGCCAGTTAAATAAAGTCTCACGCACCCGATCTGGGGTGGGGCGTAGCCCCTCTACATCTGGGAAATGTAATTTTTTTCCTCGATATAACCCGCCTATAATACGAATGATTTGTTTCACGATTTACCTACGGTAAGCAATAGTAATTTATCGGGATTAACTTGTTGTTGAAAGGCTTGTTTTATTTGCTCGTTGGTCACTGCATTAATGCGGGCAGTATAGGTGTCGAGAAAATCCTCTGGTAAATGATAAAAAGTCATCCGCAATAAAATATTTGCAATACTGCGATTACCTGATAAAGAAAGGGGGAAACTTCCAGTAAGATATTGTTTCGCAGCATTTAGTTCTTCATCCGTTGGACCTTTATTAATATAGGTTCGCAACACATTTTGTATGATGTCCAATGCATTTTTGGTTTGATTATTCTTTGTCGATAAACTGATGAGGAAAGGACCTTTACCGGACATAGGGACAAATTGACTATCAATACCGTAAGTCAGACCTCTTTTTTCTCTAACTTCGATAGCGAGTTGAGAGACTAAAGCACCACCACCTAAAATATAATTTCCTACGATAAGAGGAAAATAATTGGGGGCATGATGGTCAATACCTATCTGGCCGAGGCGGATCACAGTTTGAGTAGAAGAAAATGGAATATTTACTGTATCTGCTTGAGTTAATTGCATAGCTTTGGGAATAGGAGGCGCAGCATGTCCTTCGGGAAGTTCTTGAGTCAGTTGATCAGCAAGCTGATGGGCTGTTTCACAAGTAATTGCGCCTACCATCACTAAAATAGCGTTTTTTGCGACATAATAACGTTTATTAAATTCAATTACTTGACTCATATTGATGGCATTAACTGTCTCGGCGGTACCGTTAACAGGATGTGCATAGGGATGTTGCTGATATAAGGTTTGGAAAAAATGAAGGTTTGCTACTTCCTCAGGCGAATCTTGGCGTTGCTCAATAGCCATCAACAGTTGCTTTTTTTCTCTTGTAAACGCTTGATCTGGAAAATCTGGATGATTAATGATTTGTGCAAAGGTAGTCGCTGCTTTGGGCAATGCTTTTGGATCAACTAGTGTTCTAAGGCTAAATATCACCATATCTCTGTTAATCTCTGCTTTGTATTGAGCCCCCACATCTGCCAGGGACTCAGCGATTTTGTTTGCATCTTGCCCTGCATTGCCTTGGTTCATGACACGACTTGTTAAAGCACTTAATCCAAATTGGTTTTCATCATATGCTGACCCTGCCGCGAAAGCGATGCTGATATCAAGCATGGGCACTTCCATCGCAGGATAAAAAACGACCTGGACTCCATTTTTAGTAAGCCATTTTTCTGTTTTGAACGTACTTGCTGTCGTTGTGGTTGACAGTCCGATCATCAATGCCAAAATACATGCGCTAAAAATTCTCATGGTGCTGCCCTTTGTGGTTGAGGTTCTAATATTGCCGTCGTCATGTTTTTTTCTTGAAAATAATGTTGGGCGGTTTCCTGAACTTGCTGTGGCGTAATTGCATTGATTGCTTTGGTATAATCATTTGCCTTTTGCCAACCAATCCCAATGGTTTCTAAAAGACCTAATTCTGAGGCTTGGCCAAAAATTGAATCCTTTTCGAACGTTTTCTGCGCAATGATTTGATGTTTAATGCGCTGCAATTCTATCTCGTTAACCGGATTTTTTTTCAAATCATCCAGTTCTTTAAGAATTCCATTTTGTAAATCAGTTAAAGTATGATTTTGACTGGGAGAACCATAAACAATGAATTGGGTTTGATATCTTGTGTATGGGTTGTAATAGGTATCAGCACCTGTGGCAATATGCGTACCACGAATCAAATTTTTCGAAAAACGAGCACTCTCACCAGCATCTAAAATTCCAGCGATGACCTCCAAAGCATAGGGTTCGTATTCTTTTTTAGCAGTATTCACACTAGGAACGGAATAACCCATCATGAGTAAAGGTAATTTTGCTGCGGTTTGGATATGAACAATCTTTTGACCTAATGCTGGTGGTTCATTTTGTACTTTTCGCTCAGGAATAGGATGTTTTGGTATGGCACCAAAATACTTTTCTGCCAAAGTACGAACATGTTCTGGATTAACATCTCCTACTACCACTAAGGTTGCATTATTAGGCGCATAATATTTTTTATACCATTCTTGCAAATCTTCAACGGACATATGTCGCAGATCACTCATCCAGCCAATAACTGGATGATGGTAGGGGGCGCTAAGATGTGCCGTTGCCAGAAAACGCTCAAAAGCAAGTGCTTGTGGATTATCATCTGTTCGAAGACGTCGTTCTTCCTGAATTACTTTAATTTCTTTGGCGAACTCATTGGCATCAAGAAGCAAATGATTCATGCGATCTGCTTCGAGCTCAAAACTGGTAGCAAGTTTTGAAGCATCTATTTTTTCAAAAAAAGCCGTATAGTCATTATTGGTAAAAGCATTTGCTTGGCCACCAATGGTCGCTATAACTTTGGAAAATACCCCTAAAGGAAATTTTTGGGTGCCTTTGAACATCATATGTTCCATCGCATGCGATACACCTGTAATTCCACCGGGTTCATCGGCAGATCCTACATTATACCAAATCATTGATACCGCGATCGGCGCTCGATGATCTTCTTTTACCAATATTTTTAATCCATTATTCAATGTAAACTCTTGAACTTGGCTAAAGGTCTGGCAAGATAGTACCATGAGTAAAGTAAAGAGTATTTTGCGCACAACTTAACCTCAAAGTAAAAAAGATGATAGAATTTCATATTTTTCAGGATTTGTACACTATATGATTAAATGGTTTAAGCGAAGTCATGATTCTACCTCCACAGAGGTCGATCATCAAAAACCTGCTGACTCGTTGCCTCAAGCTCCTGTAGAAGTAACGGAGCAGGAACAAGAGCCTATTAAGGAAGGGATTTTTGCACGTTTCAGAAAAGGCTTAAGTAAAACACGTCACCAGCTTGGTGATGGGATTGGCCGCCTGTTGTTAGGTAAAAAGGAAATTAGCCAAGACTTATTGGATGAACTTGAAACTCTTTTAGTCAGTGCTGATTTGGGGGTGGAGACAACGCAAGCTGTATTAAAGCAGTTGACCGATAGTTTAGCTCGTAAACAGTTATCTGATGGTGATGCCGTTTATGAGGCACTCAAGTCTCATTTACAATCGATTTTAAGTCAAAACAATCTGCCCTTAACTATAGAAACTGCAGATCACTCTCCTTTTGTTCTCTTAATGGTCGGTGTAAATGGTGCAGGTAAAACAACTACTATAGGGAAACTGGCAAAGCAATTCCAACAGCAAGGTAAAAAAGTTATGCTGGCTGCGGGTGATACTTTTAGAGCCGCGGCAGTGGAGCAATTGCATGTTTGGGGGGAGCGAAATGATATCCCGGTAATTGCGCAACATACTGGAGCGGATAGTGCTTCGGTGATTTTTGATGCTCTGCAAGCAGCTAAAGCACGCAAAATAGATGTCTTAATTGCTGATACCGCAGGTCGGCTGCATACTCAAAGCAATCTAATGGAGGAATTAAAGAAGGTAAAACGGGTATTGCAGAAATTATGTCCTGAGGCTCCTCATGAAACAATGTTGATATTGGATGCAAGTATAGGGCAAAATGCTTTAGTTCAAGCACGACAATTTCACGAAGCCATTGGATTGACCGGAATTACCATGACTAAACTGGATGGTACGGCTAAAGGCGGCATTTTGTTTGCTATTGCTAATGAACTTAAATTACCCTTTCGTTACATAGGGATTGGTGAAGGGATAGAAGATTTACGACCCTTTGATGCAGCGCAATTTGTTGGTGCACTATTTAATGATCACATTTGACCAAGTGACTAAGCGTTATCCAGGTGGTTTTGAAGCGTTAAGCCAGGTGAATTTTTCTTTGCAGAAAGGAGAGATGGCTTTTCTTACGGGGCATTCAGGAGCGGGAAAAAGTACTTTGCTTAAATTGATTGCGCTTTTAGAGTGGCCCACTTCCGGTCAATTGATGGTAAATGGTTTGCGTTTGAACCAATTAAAAAAACGCGATGTCGCTGCTCATCGCAGCCAATTGGGTATCACTTTTCAATCACCCTATTTACTAAATGATCGTACTGTATTTGACAATGTAGCTTTGCCTTTGCAAATTCAAGGCATGGCCTATCCCATGATTGCCAAAAGAGTTCATGCAGCTTTGGATATGGTGGGTCTATTAAGCAAGGAAAAAATGTTGCCTATCCATTTATCAGGTGGTGAACAGCAGCGTGTAGGAATTGCACGAGCGGTAGTACATAAGCCTGCTTTATTATTGGCTGATGAACCTACAGGGAATCTTGATCCCAAACTATCAACAGAAATCATGACTATTTTTGAGCAATTTAATCAAGTGGGTGTCAGCATCCTTATTGCCACCCATGATTTGCCATTAATTGCAGGAATGAAACACCGTATTGTTATGCTTAAAGGAGGACGAATGTGTTAAAACGAGCACAATCAATCCTTGCTTACCATCTACAAGCTGCGATACACAGTTTAAATTCATTGTGTCGCAAACCATTGGCAACCATGATGACCTCCATAGTGATTGCTATTGCTTTAGCCTTGCCTGCTCTTTTTTGGGTGTTTTCTGACAATGCGTCTAAATTAACTGCAAGTTGGCAGCGTGGCGGGCACATTTCGCTTTATTTACAACCCGGATTATCCAATGCAGAACAACAAGTTGTCTTGCAAAAAGTACGTGAAACAGACGGTGTAGCCCACGTTTCCTTGAAAACCTCCGCTGACGGTTTGTCTGAATTAACTCAGCAAGAAGGGATGCAGGATATTATGCGTTATCTCCCAGAAAATCCTTTGCCAGCAATGGTGGATGTGGTTCCTGCTTTAATCATTGATTCTCCAGCAAAATTAGATTTATTGGCACGGCAATTAAAGACCATAACCCAAGTAGAAAATGCAAAGGTTGATATGGAGTGGATAAGTCGCTTGCATGCTCTTTTAGGTTTTGCGGCCAAGTTTGCCGATGCATTATTGGCTTTATTAGCGATGGCAGTCATTATGATTGTAGGCACTACACTGCGCTTGGCCCTTCATAGTCGACAAGAGGAAATTCAGGTTTTGAAGTTAATTGGAGCAAAAGATCCTTTTATTCTCAGGCCTTTTTTATATTCAGGGGTTTGGTATGGTGCTTTAGGTGCCATTTTTGCTATCTTTATGGTTAATATTTTTATTTTCAGCCTGGGTGCTGCCGTGAATCAGTTGGCCGTTGCCTATCAAATGCACTATCCGTTAACAGGCCTGTCAATGCGGCAGATCTTGCTACTTTTTTTATTTGCAATTATACTAGGATGGATGGGGGCACGTTTATCTGTAAAACGACAATTGGCTTCCATTGAACCACAATTATGAGTTGTTCTCTTATAGTTTATCTTGTTTTTACAGAGAAATTTTTAAAGGAAGAAGCATGAGTCAATATTTGCAACTTGCCGAAATGAATTTACCTGTGGGCAGTCTTGATTCGTACATACACAGGGTCAATCAAATTCCTATGTTATCCTTAGAGGAAGAAATCGCTTATGCCGAGCGTTTTCATGCCGAAGGGGATATTGAAGCTGCACGACGTTTGGTTCTTGCTCATTTACGTTACGTTGTTCGAGTCGCTCGTGGTTATTTAGGATATGGTTTACCTCTGAACGATTTAATTCAGGAAGGCAATATTGGTTTGATGAAGGCGGTAAAACGCTTCGATCCAAAGATGGGCGTACGTCTTGTTTCCTTTGCGGTGCATTGGATAAAAGCAGAAATTCATGAGTTTGTTTTACGCAACTGGCGTATAGTTAAAATTGCAACAACCAAAGCGCAGCGTAAATTATTTTTTAATCTTCGCCAAATGAAAAATCGTTTAGGCTGGATGAGTAATGAAGAGGTGAATGCTGTCGCAAATGATTTGGGCGTAAGCTGCGAAGACGTACTCGTCATGGAACAACGTCTGAACGCTATGGATACACCTTATGACGCTCCTGACGCCGATGAACATGATGAGTTTTATACAGCACCAGAGCGTTATTTATTTAATGCGAATGATGATCCTTCTGTATTGTTAGAAAAAGAAAATGCAGGCGATCACGGACGTGAACGACTAATGTTTGCTCTGGACCAGTTAGATGAGCGCAGTCAGGATATTTTACAGCAACGTTGGTTAGCTGAAGATAAACTAACATTACACGATTTAGCTAAGAAATATGGTGTATCTGCTGAACGAGTTCGACAGCTTGAAAAAAACGCTATGAAAAAGCTGCGACAATATATAGAAAGTGAGTAATTCCTTCAATTATATGTAGCCTGGGTGAAGCAAAGCGGATCCCAGGAAATCTATGATAAGAAACTGGACCCGACTTGCTTTATTCTGGCTAAGTTCATTCCAAAAAATTACAAACCAGTGGTCCCACTCGTTCATCCAATAAGACACTTACATGATTTGCATCAGGAAGTAAGCATAGTCTAGAATTTGAATATTTTTCACAGAACTCAATCGATTCTTTAGTGCTAATTGTATCATCTAATTCCCCGTGAATGCATAAAAAGGAAATGTCAGGAGATTGAGCAATGAAATGGTGTAACCGTATTAAATTAATATCAAACTGGGCTTGTTGCTTCATTACCTGACGTAACTGTAGGTAACCATGACCACTTAGTTTAAATTTTTTGGCAATCCGGTTAACAGGACTGCGCATCTGGGTGGGTGAGGCAATTAAAATTGCACGTTCAGGTTTTTGATTTAATTGCCATTCAGGAAGTTGACCCGCTACATTGAGCGTGTTAAGGAGCATCGAGCCACCAAAAGAATGTCCAATAACCGCATAAAAAGGTCCATGTTGATTGATGGTATCTTTCAGAATAGCAACTGCATCAGTCCAAGGTAGTTGTAATCCTTTTGCTTCTCCGTGTGCGGGAAAATCAAGAGCATATACTTCATAACCTTGCTGATATAGCGCCTGGATTATGCGAGCCATATAGGCCGCACGTGATATCCATCCATGAGTAATCAGTATTTTTTTCCCTTTTGAGTTCTTTTGTGGTACAAAACGATGCAACACATGGTGCCGAGGAAATTCTTGGTGAATTACTTCGGTACGTTTTCCCTCAATAAACTCGCAAGCCAATTTGGCAAAATCTCTGTACTGCTTTTCCAAAGGAAAAAAGATAGGAGTAATAAACGCTTGGTAACACAATTGTGCATGTAACATATCTCGTACACGGATTAATGATGAAGTTATCATAATTATATCCCCTTCAGAGTTTACTTTAAGTGTAGCATCTAAAATGAAACATTTTATCAACATAATATTTTATTGTTTTTTAGTTTGATGGGTTTATGTCTGCGAGCGTTTTTACGTTAAAAAAAGAAAGGAGGCAAAATGAAATATTGTTAGGGAGCAGCAATAGAACTTAATGTATTTCATAACTTTATCTCTTTAGCTCAATTTTATAAACTAGAGCTCCTAAACGTTAATTCGGGTTTATTTCAGGGGGCTTAAGATGCATACTTCAAATTATATTTATCATGACGAGGGACAGGAACTTCAAGGATTTGTGGCTTATGACAAATCCTTTGCTGCTCCGCGTCCTGCTGTGCTGGTTGTTCATGATTGGTCTGGTCGTAATGAATTTGCATGTGACAAGGCGAAATCACTTGCGGAGATGGGTTATGTTGGTTTTGCTGTAGATATGTATGGCCACGGCAAGCTTGGTTCTACAACAGAAGAAAAACAGGCTTTAATGACTCCTTTGGTTTCTGATCAGGCCCTATTACGACGTCGTGTTCAAGCTGGATTGACTGCTGTAAGTTCTATGCCTGAGGTGGATAGTAAGCACGTCGCGATTATTGGTTTTTGTTTTGGGGGTATGTGTGCTCTTGAGTTGGCACGTTCTGGAGCAGCTCTCAAGGGGGTAGTAAGTTTTCATGGTTTGCTGCACAAGCCTGGAACTATGAAATCTGAACCGATTAAAGCTAAAGTTCTAGCATTGCATGGTTATGATGATCCTATGGTTCAACCCGATACAGCGCAGGCCTTCTGCAAAGAAATGACTGATGCGAATGTAGATTGGCAAATGCATATGTATGGACATGTACAGCATGCGTTTACTAACCCATTGGCACATGATACTCAATTGGGAACGATTTATAATGCAGTTGCCGCTCAACGTTCTTGGCAAGCGATGATCAATTTCTTGCAGGAAGTTTTGAGAAAATAGTTTTATCACTGAGCGAAGAGAATAGGGAGCCGGGTGAGGCGATGTGACACCCGGAATTCTCTTCGTTGTTATGCATATTTAAGGACTTTTTTTAGATCGTTGCGAAATAAATCTTAAAAACTCGGTACCATGGGGCTCGATTATTGGACAATAAAGAATTATAATGCCGAAAAAATAATCTTGCTTCTGTTTCTGTGTTTTTTTCCATAAGTCTTTTACACTTGACATTAAATATAATATATTGAGTGAATGTAAGTTCTTACTCGCTTCTTTATTAAGAATAGGCGACAAAACAAACCAAGTTGTGGAAAATTTACCCGATTATTAGGAGCTAATCCCAATTTGAGTTTTTCACCCGGTCATAACACTATGAAATTGCATCACTTCTTCGAGCAATCCGTTGATAATTGTTCAGACAATATTGCTTTGATTTGCGATAATGCATTTATTTCCTATCAAGAGTTAGAAAATCGCGCTAATCAATTGGCTCATTATCTCCATGAGAATAAAGTCTCCAAGGGTAGCATTGTAGGCATTCTATTAGAGCGATCTATAGAATGCTATGTTGCTATATTGGCGACATTGAAAACGGGTGCAGCTTATGTCCCTATTGAAGTAGATTATCCCGACGATCGAATTAATTATATTTTCTCTGATCTACCTTTTGATGCAGTTTTAACTTCGTCTTTGCAATTGGCCCAGAAAAATTTGGCATGGCCAACCTATTATGCAGTAGATCAACTGGCTGAAGAAATTTCTAGACGTCCTACACATCGATTAATTCTTCAAGAAGACTTAAGTGCTAATGACTTGTGTTACATCATTTATACTTCAGGCTCCACTGGAAAACCTAAAGGGGTAGAAATTACCCAGCGTAGTATTTGTCATTATGTTGAAGTTGCAAGCAAACTTTATGATATAAAGAGTAATGATAAGGTATATCAAGGCTTTTCTTTGGCATTTGATGCTTCTTTGGAAGAGTTTTGGATGGCTTTTGCCAATGGAGCTACCCTGGTTGCCTGTACTGCAAAAGAAGTGCGATCAGGCTTAGGTCTAGTTTCCTTTTTACAACAACATCGAGTTAGCGTTTTTTCAACAGTACCTACTTTATTGTCTACTCTAGAAGGTCAATTACCTGATCTTCGCATACTCATCTTAGGAGGAGAATCTTGCACATCCAGCTTGGTGAAGCGTTGGAGTAGAGAGGGGCTGCGGATTATCAATACTTATGGCCCTACGGAAGCAACGATTATAGCAACTTATGCAGAATGTCATCCTGAGCAAGATGTGACCATTGGTAAACCCTTGCCGGGTTACGAAGTCCTCATTGTTGATGACCAATTACAAGAAGTAGCTGAAGGAGAGGAAGGCGAGTTGTGTATTGCTGGTGTTGCTTTGGCTCGTGGTTATGTCAATCGACCTGAAGATACCGCAAAGAAATTTGTTTCAAATCCGGTAAATAAAAATCAACGCCTATATCGAACAGGGGATTTAGTTTCAAGAGCGCCCAACGGAGATCTTCTCTTTGCAGGACGAATAGATGATCAAATCAAATTGCGTGGATTTCGTATTGAATTAAACGAAATTGAAACGGTAATCATGCAATATGCTGGAATAAAACAAGCTGTGGTTTCTTTGCAGACCCTCGAGCAACCTACCCTCGTTGCTTATTTGATTCTTGATGTACAAAATGCATTTGACGTCAATGAATTTAAATCTTTTTTACGGTCGCGCTTACCCGATTACATGCTTCCATCGCTAATCGAAATTTTAGAAACGTTCCCAGTTTTAGCCAGCGGTAAAGTGAATCGCAAAGAGCTTCCTAAGCCCGCGCAAAAGTCAGAGACGGTTTATATAGCGCCTGAGTCTGATCTAGCAAAGGAAATTGCTTCAGTTTGGGAAAAAGTATTTGATTGTAAAAATATTTCAGTAAGTGCAGACTTTTTCTATGAATTGGGTGGTCATTCCTTGCATGCAGCAAAGGTAATCTCTAATTTACGCAAAATACCTGCCTTAAAAAATATCTCAATTTTGGATTTATATAAAAATCCCACCATTCAGCAATTAGAGCAGAAGTTTAATGATCCTCTCATTAATCCACAAATTGATGAGCAAGCACCCAAGAAAAAGTACAAAGTGCCACAGTGGAAATATTATTTATGTGGTGTAGGCCAATTTTTTGGTTGCTTATTGCAATATGCAGTGGGCACCCTACAACTATTAGCCGTTATTTTGTGTTACAGCTGGGTTAGCTCTGAGTATTCAATTATTTCTAGAGAATTACAGCTTGCCTTTTTAGCTTTATTTTTATCAATGCCAATCATTTCATTATTTATCACGATTGGATTGAAATGGATATTATTGGGACGAATAAAGCCTGGCGAGTATCCTCTTTGGGGATGGTTCTATTATCGTTGGTGGTTAGTACAAAGGCTGCAAAAAAATTTGTTTTTAGCTAAATTCTTAGTTGGTTCGCCATTGGCCGGTATCTATTATCGCTTACTAGGAGCGAAAATAGGTAAGAACTGTTATTTGGGGTCGATGCAGATTTCTGCCCATGATTTGTTAACCATAGGAGACAATACTTCTATTGGTGCGGACAGTAGACTTAACGGTTATATCATTGAGGATGGTTGGTTAAAAATAGGTTCCATCAATATAGGTAATAATTGTTATATCGGTTCACGTGCGGTAGTTGGGTTGAATACTCAACTTGAAGATCATGCCATCTTAGATGAAATGTCCATGTTGCCTGATCAAGGCTTAATTCCTCAAGGATCCTATTTTTCCGGCTCCCCAGCGATGCCTGGTATTATTCCTGCCGACCATATTACTCGGAAAAAAGTTGCGGTTGAAGAATCTACCATGTTGGAAAATACCCTTTTTGGTATTTTGCATTACTTAGGCGTCGTTTTTGTCATGGTGGTCTATTATTTATGCTTAATTCCATCAATCTCTTTGATTAGCTATTACTATGATCAGAGTCGTTATTTGACCACAATGTTTTTTGCTATTCCTTTAGGGGCGACCCTGTTTTTAGGGTTATATTATTTATGCATTGTGCTCTGTAAAAAGATTATTTTGGATAAGATAAAACCTGGTAATTATCCCTTAAAGAGCTTTTATTATTTCCGTCATTGGATCATCGTAAAATTACTGGATGGTGACGAAATTTCAATAATGGCAGACACTTTGTTTATGCCCGCTTTTTTACGATTACTAGGCGCAAAATTAGGTAAAGGCGTAGAAATGGGGGAAACACCGCATATTATTCCTGACCTAGTCACTATCGAAGAAGGGGGTTTTACCGCAAGTTCTGTCGCTCTAGCTTGGCCTAGTGTTTATAATGGCTTAATTTCTTTTGCTCCGGTGACCATTGGACGCAGAGGCTTTGTGGGGAATGTCAGTTTATTACCTGCGGGGAAATCCATTGGTGAGGGCGCTCTATTAGGGTGTTTATCGGTGACGCCATCTGACGGCAGGGCAGCAGAGCCTCATTCTGCTTGGCTAGGTTCGCCTGCTGTATTCTTACCCAAGCGAGAGTTATTTGTTGGTTTTTCTGATAAGGATACGTTTTATCCCTCCAAAAAACTCTATTTCATGCGCTTATTCATTGAGTTGATACGTATTATTTTGCCATCGACATTTTCATTGATTGCATTATTCAACATGCTTTATGTCTTGGATTACATGTTAAGCGAATACTCCTGGTTTGTTACAGCCCTGGTTCTTCCACCTGTAGAAATGTTCATTACCGTCTGTCTTGTTGGCGTATTGGTGGGCTTAAAATGGATAATGTTAGGTAAATTAAAACCTTTAACCAAACCTATTTGGGATCCCTTTATTTGGAAAAATGATGTGATTGAATATTCGTATAACTATTATACGAACCCACATTGGACTAATAAAGTTTTAGGGACTCCTTTTGCACTTTGGGTGCATCGTTGTTTAGGAACTAAAGCGGGGAAGAGAGTTTTCACAGATAGTGCCGAGTTTTCGGAATTTGATTTAATTACAATTGGTGATGACGTATGTATTAATGCCGAGACAATAATTCAAACCCATCTTTATGAGGATAGAATATTTAAAGTCTCGAATGTCACTATTGGCTCTGGATGTAATGTGGGTGTTGGTTCAATTGTTCTCTACAACACCTTGATGGAGGAAAACTCTTCTTTGGGTAGTCTCTCTTTACTCATGAAGGGGGAGCGTTTACCTGAAAATACCCATTGGGCTGGTATACCCGCCCAATCAACAGCACTTGGGATGCCATACCCACAAGTGGCTCGACAACTTGCCCCCGAAGAAAGTCCAGAAGGGCTTCCCGAGTTATTGTAGTAATTTAGCCAGAGTGATGCGAAGCGCAACCCGGTATCCGCTTCGCTTCACTCTGGCTACAATAATAGGACTTACCTCAATAAATAGTTGTCGATCAAGCGGATGTTATCAATACGTACCGCAGCAAAACGACGATCTTTATGGTCTTCCACATACTCTACAGTAATTCCTTTTTGAGTTAGTTTTTCGATAATTTGCTCACATGTTAAATCTTTATGCTGAAATAATTGGGCAAACTCTTCAGCTAACACCTTTTGTTCTTGATTGAGACGGTTATTCCGTGAACTGTAAGCCAATCCACTCGGCTCACGGATCGTTGGACATGCTTTAATTTCAATGTCCATAAAAAAAGCATTAACCATTCCTTGAATCAACAAGTATTGTTGATAATCTTTTTCACCGAAATATGCTCTATGAGGTTTAGCCAAGTTCAATAATTTCATAACGACAGTTAATACCCCATTAAAATGTCCTGGCCTATGGGTTCCTTCCATGAGTTGGCACAGTTGGTGTTCATGCACCCGATAGTTGTATTCATCGGCATACATTGATTGTTCATCGGGAAGAATGCAAAAATCGACACCAGCATCTTCCATAATTTTAAGATCTGCGTCTAATGTTCGAGGATAATGTTTAAAGTCCTCAGTTTGATTAAATTGGGTGGGATTTACAAATAAACTGGAAACAGTGTAGTGATTCTCTTTTTGACTGGCTAAAAACAAAGATGCATGCCCTGCATGCAAATTACCCATGGTAGGTGCAAAGCCTAGAGTTGATTGAGGGGATAAAGTTTTACGAAAACTAACCCATTCGTTGAGATCGTGAAAAACTTGCATGAGTTACTCCTGAAATATGGTAACCATCTGAATTGTGGCCTGAGTGAAGTGACGCATAATCTGGTGTGACGTTACATTTACCCAGGCTACCATGTTTCTATAGTTACTATGGATGAGACAGAATAATTCTCATTGATAAAAAAATTTAGTAATAATTATTCTGCTCAATTTCCAATTAAAATGAATGTTCCGCGGTTGGAAAACTAACCTGTTGAACTTGTTGAGCATAAGCATTTAATGCAGCCAATATAATTTCTTTACCCTGAAGGTATCGTTTAACAAACTTAGGATTAAACTCTGTTTGTAAACCCAGCATGTCATGCCAAACAAGTACTTGTCCGTCAGTATGAGAACCAGCTCCAATACCAATGGTAGGTATACTTAATGACTTGGTTATTGTCAGCGCAAGTTGTTGGGGAACGCATTCGATGACTATGGCAGAACATCCAGCCGCCTCTAACTGGCGAGCTTGCTGAATTAGCTGCTCTGCTTGCTCTTGGTTTTTTCCCTGCACCTTATAACCACCTAATTGATGAATGGATTGAGGGGTTAAACCGATATGTCCGATAACGGGAACACCTGCATTGACGAGATAAGAAATGGTTTGGCACGTATCTGCATCCCCGCCTTCAATTTTCACGGCTTGTGCACCTGCTTGTAATAAGCTTTTTACATGTTCAACAGTTTGACTGAGTGAACTTTTATGGCATAAAAAGGGCAGATCACTGATTAAAAATTGGTGTTTTAGTCCACGTGCTACAGCCTGGGTATGAAGTATCATCATCTCCATGGTCGCTGTAACGGTTGTTTCATGTCCATGGACTGCCATAGCTACAGAATCGCCAACCAGAACGCAATCAATATTTGATTCAGCTACAACGCAGGCAGATGGATAATCGTAACAAGTGATTACCGAAATTTTTTGCTGTTCTTCTTTTTTACGTTTGAAATCATGAATTTTCATGTTGGGTTACTCCTTAATAAAAAAGAGTAAGCATTATGGTGAAAAGCGAAACACGTTATAGGTACCTGTCGCATGGATCAAGTCCTCCAAAAAAAATTAAATATGAAGTCGCTGCCAAAAGGTCAGCGCATTATGAATCTGTACTGCTGACTCACAATGGTTATCATATTTGAAATTCGAATGGTTGAGAAGTGGGAGGAAACACATTGTTCTCTAGGTTTAGAGAGTGGAACCTAAGTTTCCAGCATAAATAAACCGTTTTTAATCTCGGGTTTCGTTACGCTGCATCCAGGTTACGATGCTTATTTTTTACAAGTAGCCCTTCATTTTGCATTTGATGCATTTTGTTCATCTATCATTCTGAGTTATCATTAATGTTTCGCGCAGCAACTAGTTCATTGTGGAACGCTCAATAAGTTGTGTGAGAAGATGTCTTTAAAATACAGGGTTTTTATGCAAATCACTGAAAAATTAACGCTTCCGGGCGAGCATCCTTTATTTTTACAAGGAGCGATTGGCAAACTAGAGGCGGTTCTAACTGTTCCAGAGCAGAATCATACGGATTTCATCGCCTTTTTAGGACATCCTCATTCCCTGCAGGGGGGCACAATGAATAATAAGGTAGTGACTACACTAGCACGTGTCTTTAGAGAATTAGGCATTCCTTCATTACGTTTTAATTTTCGTGGAGTGGGCCAGTCGGAAGGATCCTATGATGCTGGGGTCGGTGAAAGTGAGGATATGCTGGTGTTGGTTCGTGAATGGCAAAAGGAGTCTCCCGAGAAGAAACTTATTTTTGCAGGCTTTTCCTTTGGTTCTTATGTGACGTACCGCGCTGCGGCCCAATCGGACTCCAAATTATTAATTTCGGTAGCTCCGGCAGTGCATCATTATAATTATCATGAATTTAATTCTGCCCCATCTCCTTGGCTTATTGTTCAGGGTGATGAAGATGAAGTCGTTCCCCCGGCTTTAGTTTTTGATTTTGCTGCCGAAGCTGAACTACCGGTGATTCAGTTTGCAAACACAGGCCACTTTTTTCATGGTAAATTAATTGAGCTGAAAGCAAAGCTCCTGGAATATATTCGATCTCAGGTTATTGTATAATGAATTTGATTACTCAATATGAAGCCGCGATTCAACGTGGTGACATCAATGATGATCCTTTGCAACGCGACATCTTGGCGCATTTGGAAGATCTAGCGAATCACGTAAAGAAATCGAATTCATCCTGGCTTTATCCATTAATCAAACCTCGAATTAAAGGGGTATATCTTTATGGTCCTGTAGGGGTAGGAAAAACATACTTAATTGATTTGTTTTATGATTGTCTCGAAGAGAAAAAGAAGGCTCGCTTCCATTTCCATCATTTTATGCAGCAAGTTGATGCTCAGTTAAGACGATTGCAAGGACAGAAAAATCCTCTTCGGCAAATCGCTAAAGATTTGGCCAAAACAACACGGGTACTTTGCTTTGACGAGTTTATGGTTCATGATGTTGCTTATGCCATGATTTTAGCGGAATTGTTGCAATCTTTAATTGCTTATGGCGTTGTTTTGGTTATTTCTTCGAATATACCCCCAGATGATTTGTATCTCAATGGAGTTCATCGGAAACGTTTTTTACCTGCTATTGCAGCAATTAAAGAAAATTGCGAAGTGCTGCATTTAAATGAGCAAAGAGATTATCGGATTGGGAGAGCACCTTTGATTGATGCTTATTTATTTCCTTTAGATGCGCATACTAATTTGGTGATGGAGCAGCAATTCACGCTTTTAGCGAGTGAATTTAACGAAAATGGTACTATTACAATACAAAATCGTGAGATCCCTTACCTTAAGCGTGCAGAACAATCGATTTGGTTTGCTTTTGATATTCTGTGTAATTTGCCCCGAAGTCAATTGGATTACTTAGAGATTGCAGATAAATTTGACACTATTTTCCTAAGCAACATCCCTGCGTTAACAGTCAATCATACTTTGCAAACAATTATGTTCATTCACTTTATCGATGTGATGTATGATCGCGGAATTAATATTATTATTTCTGCAGAGGTTGCAGTTGAGGAGTTGTATGTTGAGGGAGAAATGCAAGAAACCTTCAAGCGTACATTAAGCCGTCTGCTGGAAATGCAGTCGGTAGATTATTTATCACGCCATCCCAAAAGAGAACTTAAGGCATTGATTTCAGATAATTCTTGATGGTGTTGAGAGTAAAGGAGCCCCAACAGTTCGGGGTTCTGCAGATTAGAACAAATGTATAATTATTTTCTAAATTGAGAATGATTCTCGATTTCATTTATGTTAATATGAATAAGTTATTTCACGAGTTGCTGTTAGGACATGATAAATATTACAGAGTTAGTACAAGGCGATAGAGTACGGTTAACCAGTTTTGGTACAACAGAGATGCAATACCGACGCAGACTTTTATCTTTGGGAGTAACTTGCGGTACTGAGTTTTTAGTTGTCCGAATGGCCCCTTTAGGATGTCCTATACAAATTGAAGTCAGAGGAACTGCCTTAACATTGCGCAAGGAAGAGGCGAGCCAATTGATTTTGGAGCGTATATGACTCATGTATTATTGGTCGGTAATCCTAATTGTGGCAAGACCACCTTATTTAACGCCTTAACGGGTGATAATCAGCGTATAGGAAACTGGCCTGGGGTGACCGTTGAAAAGAAAACAGGGTCTTTTTGGGTCGCGAAGCAACGAATTGAAGTAACTGATTTGCCGGGAATTTATTCTCTTGTAGCCCATGCAGATGGTATCAGCCAGGATGAAGAAATTGCTGCCCAATCTGTAGTAACTATTGAAGCCGATTGCATCATTAATGTGATCGATGCATGTCATCTTGAGCGGCATTTATATTTGACCACCCAAATTTTGGAATTGGGAAAACCCGTACTGCTCGCGTTGAATATGATGGATATTGCGCAGCAAAGAGGCATATCCATCGATCCCAAAGCATTATCCCAACAATTAGGTTGTCCTGTTATTCCGATCCAAGCACATAAAAAAATAGGCATTGCGCAACTGACGGAGGAGTTGACTCGATTGCCTCAAGCAGTTACACCTCTGACACTTCCTCTATCCACCCCGATCCAACAAACATTAATGACCTTGGAAAACAGCTTAATTCATGAAGGTTATAGTCAATCGCGTGCTTATTATTATGCTCGAAGACTCGCAGAGGGAGATAAGTTACTATTCGATAAGGCAATTACTCAGGATTTAACTTTATTGAACGAAGTAGATCCTAATCTTGATGTATTATTGGCAGATGCGCGATATCAGAAAATACATGAAATAGTGACGTTCGTGCAGAAAAAACGTAGTGATGCCAGTGAACATTTTACTGCAAAACTCGATAAGATTATGTTGCATCGTTTTTTTGCCCTCCCCATTTTTTTTGCGATGATGTATTTGATGTTTTTATTTGCGATTAATGTAGGTGGCGCTTTTCAGGATTTTTTTGATATAAGTACCGATACCATATTCGTACAAGGGACATCCTGGTTATTGCACCAAATTAATACACCTAATTGGGTTATTGCTTTGTTGGCAAATGGTGTTGGTAAAGGGATTAATACCACATTAACATTTATCCCAGTTATTGCGGCTATGTTCTTCTTCTTATCTTTGTTGGAAACATCAGGATATATGGCAAGAGCAGCTTTCGTTGTGGATAAAGCGATGCGGAAGATGGGTTTGCCTGGTAAGTCATTTGTACCGATGATTGTTGGTTTTGGATGCAACGTTCCTGCAATTATGGCCGCTCGGACTTTAGATTCAGAACGCGATCGATTATTAACTGTAATGATGAGCCCTTTCATGTCGTGCAGTGCGCGCCTGGCCATTTATGCAGTATTCGTTGCTGCATTTTTCCCATCTGGTGGACAAAACGTAGTGTTTTCTTTGTATCTTGTAGGGATCTTGATGGCGGTATTAACAGGATTCCTTTTGCGTAAAACTACTTTAAAGGGACATGCATCCCCCTTAATTTTGGAACTGCCTGCTTATCATAAGCCTGCACTCAAACGCTTATTTAAAGAGACTTTTATGCGCTTGCGCTTTTTTGTAGTGCGTGCAGGTAAATTAATTGTACCCATTTGTGTTATTTTAGGTGGGTTAAATGCCATTACCTTAGATGGTGGAATTAATGCAGGTGAAGCCAGCACTCGATCTTTGCTCTCTTTAATGGGGCAATCGATTACTCCTCTATTTGCCCCCATGGGGATCAATCAGGATAATTGGCCAGCAACCGTAGGGTTACTAACGGGAATGTTGGCTAAAGAAGTGGTGGTTGGTACGTTAA
Source organism: Legionella stuttgartensis (assembly GCF_977063405.2). Lineage (NCBI taxonomy): Bacteria > Pseudomonadati > Pseudomonadota > Gammaproteobacteria > Legionellales > Legionellaceae > Legionella > Legionella stuttgartensis. The sequence continues at coordinate 217,292 of NZ_CDRUHA020000109.1, read as the reverse complement.
ATTCACTTTATGCACAAGTGGGACATGTGACTGAAATTGCTGCCGCACATTTTGATTTTTGGGCGGGTATTAAGGCGGCTTTTTGGTCAATTCCACAAAATTTAGCTCAATTGGGTTCTGCTTTGGTAAACCCTATATTGGCTAGTGCAGCAGATAATCCTGTATCTCAGTCAGTATATGGAGTTATGGCAGAGCGCTTTGATGGTAAAATAGGGGCTTATGCTTATCTGCTGTTTGTTCTTCTTTATATCCCTTGTGTATCTACCATGGCGGTAATTCGCCAAGAAGCAAATAAGAAATATATGTGGATTTCTGTAATTTGGTCTTTTGTTGTTGCGTATGGTACCGCTGTTTTATTTTATCAAACGGCTAAATGGCTTCAAAATTCAGAACAAAGTATGTTTGGGCTTCTTGCATTAATCCTCATTTTTGTTATAGGAATGCGTCAATACACCAAACGCAGCAGAAGGAGGGATGATGCTGTTGCAAATACGTGATTACATTTGTCGTGAAGGTGTCGTAAGCACCCAACAATTGACTAGGGAATTTAGTTTGGATCTTCCTGCATTACAACCTATGCTCGATTTATGGATAGGCAAGGGCGTAATACGCAAATGTCAGGAAAAGGCAAATTGTCAAAGCACATGCTTTAAGTGTCGCTCTAGTGCCCCTGAATATTATCAATATCTTTTATAGTTTGCTGTTTGTCGCAAATTGAATTTTTTTTACGGGTTTTTTACTTAAGCTGTTTTAACTTTCGTGCTCATTCAATAAATTTGGGCTAATATACTCATATAGGTTTGATTTACATGTGGTAAGCAAATGGCTGATGAACCAGATATTCCTACTGCTGACGAAAACTCAGAATTTATCGATAGCATCGATAACAGCATTGACTTGCGCAAGTTGCACATGGAAGAAGATTTAAATGATCCTGTGACTTTGGTTGAGCGGGTTTATCAAATCTGGTGGCATTGGGCTGATTTTCAACTTTATATTGTATCTCCATCTATAGATCTTCTTATACCTCCAGTAATGCTCAAACCTGAACTAATTCCTGGTACAAATGATCTGGAATTTGTATATTCCATTCTTGATTCAGGATCCAAATTATCTACTTCTAAAAGTGAAGAGCTGGTCTCTGCAGGGATGTCAATGTATAAGCTTTATATGACCATAGAAAAAATGATTTATATTTTGGTTGAGCGATTGAAAGAAGGAGGCATTGATAAAGAGACAGAAGTGCAAGTCGCTTTTGGTGGGCATTTGCTTCCTCAAAGAAAAGCCTTTGAGTCGATTATCAATTTACCCTATAACGTTGTAGTAACTAACTTTGATCCGGGAGCATGGGGTGAACGTTACTTACAAATTGTCAAACAAAATGCAGAGAAGTACGGCTATCCTTCCGAATCGCCACGTGAAACATTTAGACAGCCACATAAAACATCCGGATCAGGTCCAAAAAGATAAGTATGCTCAGATAAGTAGACTTTAATGTACTTTTTATTGCCTATTCTATTATTTTTAGTTGAATTTTATTAATTCACTTTATATTCTTGTTATGTTGCAGTGGTATGTGACATCTTTACAAAAATTTCCTTAGTAATACAATAGATTGGTCTTTTCATTTGGCACATCAGATATAAGCACAATAAAAGCTCTAAATGCAACAAGATTTATTTATTTGCATCATAGAATGACAATTTGTAAAAAAATATTCTTTTTGATTAAGTCAGCTATCGAAGTACAATCTAACGTATTTGCAAAATTTATTTTGAATTACAGTTTTAATGAACAAGGTAACTAAAGAAAATTATTTGAATGAGATGGAGACAAATTAAATTTTGCTCGGATTACGCAAGGGCTTATCTTGCACGATAAAAACAGAGTGCTATACTTCGCATTTGTGCTATTTAATTAACTTTTCTAATTAAGGAAGAAACTCACAGTGAACAAAAAAAGACCCGTAAATCTGGATTTGGGCAGTTTAAAATATCCCCCTATGGCTATAGCGTCCATCTTACATAGGATTTCAGGGGTAGTTTTATTTTTACTGTTACCCATTATGTTGTGTATTTTTAGTCAGTCAATACAATCAGAAGAAGCATTTGCGCAGGTGAAAAATTTGCTATCTCATCCTGCTTATAAAATGGTCATGTGGGCGTTTGGAGCCTCGATGATTTACCATTTGCTTGCAGGGATTAGGCATCTTTTGATGGATATTGGGTTTGGTGAGCATCTTGATGCTGGTAGGCGTTCCGCTGTTTTAGTCATTTTTCTTGCTATTATTTTGTCAATTTTTCTAGGAATCTGGATATGGTAAATAATGTCACCAGCTTAACAGGTAATGGGTTAAAGGATTGGTTGATTCAACGAGTTACAGCAGTTTATTTTGCTGCATATTCTTTTTTTATAATTGGTTTTTTGTTATTGCACCCTGAACTGGGTTTTGCACAATGGCACGCTCTTTTTTCCAATATATTAGTTCGAATTGCATCACTTATCGCATTGTTTGCGCTTTCATTGCATGCATGGGTAGGTATTTGGACTGTAACTACCGATTATATGAAGTGTACTGCTCTGCGTTTATCAGTACAAATGTTAGTAGTTTTATGGCTTCTGAGTCAATTCATCTGGGGCTTAATGATCCTTTGGGGGCAGTAGCATGGCAATTGCACGTAACACATTTGATGCAGTAATTATTGGAGCTGGTGGGGCTGGGATGCGTGCTGCATTGCAGATGGCAAACTCTGGTTTAAAGGTCGCACTTTTATCTAAGGTATTTCCAACTCGTTCACATACAGTATCTGCTCAAGGAGGTATTACTTGTGCATTGGGTAATGCGCACGACGATGATTGGCGTTGGCATATGTATGATACCGTAAAGGGTGCGGACTATATTGGCGACCAAGATTCAATTGAATACCTCTGTAAAACTGGCCCCGAAGCGGTATATGAACTCGAGCACATGGGTTTGCCGTTTTCACGTATGGATAATGGTAGAATCTATCAGCGTCAGTTTGGTGGTCAATCCAAAAATTTTGGTGGTGATCAAGCAGCACGTACTTGTGCTGCAGCGGATAGAACTGGACATGCTTTATTACATACCCTCTACCAACAAAATTTAAAAGCCAAAACACACGTATTTAGTGAATGGTACGCTCTTGACCTTGTTAAAGATGCGCATGGACATATATCCGGTGTTACTGCGATGTGTATCGAAACAGGTGAAGTAGTATTTTTTCAATCTAGAGTATGTATTTTGGCTACCGGTGGCGCAGGCCGTATTTACCAATCTACAACCAATGCCTTTATTAATACCGGTGATGGTTTTGGTATGGCATTAAGAGCAGGTATCCCGTTACAGGATATGGAAATGTGGCAATTCCATCCTACCGGAATTGCTGGAGCCGGTGTTTTGGTAACGGAAGGTTGTCGAGGTGAAGGCGGTTATCTGATAAATAAAGACGGTGAACGTTTCATGGAGCGTTATGCACCGCGAGTTAAAGATTTAGCTTCCCGGGATGTTGTTGCTCGCTCTATGGCTCTTGAGATCCGTGCCGGTAAAGGTTTTGATCCTAAAGGGATTGATCACGTTAAATTAAAATTGGATCACCTAGGTGCCGATCTTATTAAATCACGCTTGCCAGGAATTCGTGAGTTATCTATGAAATTCGCAGGGGTTGACCCAATTGTTGAGCCGATTCCAGTAGTTCCTACTTGCCACTACAGTATGGGCGGTATACCTACAAATATGCATGGCCAAGTACTTACCAAAACTAATGGTAAGGAACATATCGTAGAGGGTTTATATGCCGTAGGTGAGTGTGCGTGCGTTTCTGTGCATGGTGCAAACCGTTTGGGCGGTAATTCATTACTGGACTTAGTTGTTTTTGGTCGTGCAGCTGGATTGCATGTTGAAGAATTATGGCAGTCAAATCAATTACCGGAGATGACTTATATTAGCGATGATGATCTTGCTCCATCGCTGCAACGATATAATCGATGGAATGATTCAACATCAGGCGAAAGCCCAGCAGTGATTCATGATGAAATGCAACGTGTAATGCAGGAGGACTTTGGCGTCTTCCGAACTGGCGAAGTAATGGCTTCTGGCCTAAAACGTCTTCAGGCTCTGCGGGAACGTTTAGCGCATGCCAAATTAGAAGATAAAAGTAAGATATTTAATACAGAGCGAGTTAGTGCATTAGAGTTGGACAATTTAATGGCAACTGCATATGCTACAGCGCAGTCTGCAATTGTTCGTACAGAAAGTCGTGGTGCTCATAGTCGTGAAGATTATCCAAAGCGTGATGATGCGAACTGGATTAAACATACGCTATATTTTGAGGAAGGTGAGAAAATTGATTTTCGTCCCGTTAATACATCACCTAAGCACGTCGAGCCTTTTGCGCCAAAAGAACGCGTTTACTAAAGAGGATACATTACATGGCAGCAGATAGTAGAAAATTGACCCTATCAATATATCGCTATAATCCTGAGGTGGATGCTAAGCCTTATATGAAAGATTATGAATTGGAGATCCAAGCTAAAAGTGATCCTATGTTACTCACGTTACTCGAACGTTTGAAAGCAGAGCAGGATCCCTCAATCACGTACAGACGTTCTTGTCGCGAAGGCGTATGTGGTTCAGACGGCATGAATATTAATGGAACAAATGGTCTGGCATGTATCACCCATGTGTCTCAGTTGAATACCGATAAAATTGTTGTGCGTCCTTTACCTGGATTTCCAGTAATTCGAGATTTAGCAGTTGATATGACGCAGTTTTATCAACAATATGAGCGTATAGAACCTTATTTGCAAAATAATGAGGTTCCTCCTGCCCAAGAACGGTTGCAATCACCAGAGGAACGCGCTCAACTTGATGGATTATATGAATGTATTTTGTGCGCATGTTGTACCAGTTCATGTCCTTCGTTCTGGTGGAATCCTGAAAAATTTGTGGGTCCTGCCGGTTTATTACAAGCAAGACGATTTTTAGCAGACAGTCGCGATACAGCCACAGCGCATCGTTTGGACAAATTGCAAGATCCGTTCAGTGTGTTTCGTTGCCGAAGTATTATGAATTGTACTAATGTCTGCCCGAAAGGACTCAATCCGACGAAAGCGATTTCTGAGATTCGCCTACAAATGTTGTCACAAGAGACCTAAGAGTACTTTTCTTGTTATTGGTACTGGTAAGAGCCATGTAAATATAATTCTCGGAAAACGGGAATCCTCTTAAATGAGCTCGAAACCAGTATAAGGATGATCCCCGCACTTGCGGGGATAGCTGTTTTATCCACGGGGATGAGTGGAATACCCAACTTACTGGTGGTAGTGATTAATACCCCTTTGGAGAAAAAGAAAATGAGCAGTTCCGATCTGCAAAAAGAATGGGCTTCTTCCTATTTATCTGGCGGAAGTATGGCTTATGTTGATAGTCTTTATGAAGATTATCTTGCTGACCCGAGTTCGGTTTCATCCGATTGGCGAGCGGTTTTTAGTGCTTTGCCTAAGGTTAACAGTACCGAAAAAGAATTCTCACATAGAGAGATTCGCGATTATTTTTTGCAGAATGCAGATAAAAAAGCCATCCCTGTAGTCCAAGCTTCAGACAGCCAACAATTTCGGATTGCAGATTTGATTAATGCTTATCGGGCATTGGGCCATCATGCAGCCAAACTTGACCCCCTGGAAATGACAGAGCGTACTCCGTTGCCTGCATTGGAATTGGAGCATCACCACTTATCTGATGTCGATAGAAACCGTAAGTTTTTTGCAGGTACTACGTTTAATGGTCCAGAAATGACTCTGGATGAAATATATCAAGCGTTGCGCGAAACGTATTGCAGCAGTATTGGTATTGAATATATGCATATTTCTAATACTGAAGAAATAGAATGGCTACAAGAACGAATGGAGTCTGTACGCGGTCGACTAAAATTAGATGCAGCAAAAAAAATGCAAATTTTAAAAGACTTAATTGCTGCAGACGGTTTAGAGCGTTATTTAGGTACACGTTATGTGGGGCAAAAGCGATTCTCTCTTGAAGGGGGCGATTCATTAATTCCCATGATGAAAGAAATTATTGAGTGTGCTGGTAAAGATAATGTTAAAGAAATAGTTATCGGTATGGCACATCGAGGTCGTTTAAATGTCTTGGTGAATGTATTAGGTAAAGAACCTAATCAACTGTTCCAAGAGTTTGAAGGAAAAATAAAATATGAACGTACTGGAGATGTGAAATATCATTTAGGATTTTCTTCAGATATAAGAACAAATTCGGGTTCAGTAGTACATCTTGCTTTGGCTTTTAACCCCTCACACTTAGAAATTATTGGCCCAGTAGTAGAGGGTTCTGTACGTTCTCGTTTAGGTCGACGTAGTGATCTGAATAAAAAAGAAAAAGTGGTTCCTATCGTTATACATGGGGATGCTGCATTTGCCGGTCAGGGCGTCGTGATGGAAACGTTTAACTTTTCCCAGGCACGTGGTTATTGTACTGGTGGTACCGTTCACATTGTTATTAATAACCAAATAGGCTTTACTACCAGCAATCCTTTAGATGCACGTTCTACGTTATATTGTACTGACGTAGCCAAAATGGTTCAGGCACCTGTTTTACATGTGAATGGTGATGACCCTGAAGCAGTAGTATTCGCGACTAAGCTTGCATTTGATTTCAGAATGAAATTTAAACGAGATGTCGTAGTGGATCTCGTTTGTTATCGGCGACATGGGCATAATGAGGCAGATGAACCTGCAGTCACTCAACCTGCCATGTATCGCAAAATTAAATCCATGCGTCCCCTGCGTGAAATGTATGCCGAGCAACTGATGCAAGAAGGTTTGCTGACCAGTAAAGATGCTGAAAAATTAGTAGATGCATATCGTGATACTCTGGATCAGGGTAAAGCGGTTGTGGATTTGGTTCATGGTGATTATGAAGGTAAATATGCAGTGGATTGGACCCCTTATCAGAATGCAAAATGGACAGATAAAGTAGATACCACCATCAAAAAAGAAAACTTACAAAAATTAGCTAAAATCTTAAACGAATTACCAAAAGGCTTTTCATTACATCCGGTGGTTCAACGTTTATTAAATGATCGTGATAAAATGACAGCCGGTGACTTACCGATGAACTGGGGTTATGCTGAAATTATGGCATATGCCAGTTTAGTCCAAGAAGGTTATGGAGTACGCTTGTCTGGTCAGGATTCTGGAAGAGGAACTTTTGCTCATCGTCATGCTGTCCTGCATGATGCTGAAACTGGAGAAACGTTTACTCCTTTGGAACAAATAACTAATGAATTGGACCGACCTTTTTCTGTCATCGATTCAGTACTTTCTGAAGAAGCGGTATTGGCGTTCGAATATGGGTTTGCTGCCTCTGCACCAAATTTCTTGGTGCTTTGGGAAGCTCAGTTCGGTGATTTCGCCAATGGTGCGCAAGTGGTTATCGATCAGTTCATCAGTTCGGGTGAGCAAAAATGGGGCCGTTTATGTGGTTTAGTCATGTTATTACCGCATGGATATGAAGGACAGGGCCCAGAACATTCATCTGCTCGTTTGGAGCGTTACATGCAGCTTTGCGCGCAACATAATATGCAAGTTTGTACGCCAACTACTCCAGCCCAGATCTTCCATTTATTAAGAAGACAGGTTATCCGTAATTTCCGTAAGCCATTGATTGTTATGACACCCAAGAGTCTTCTGCGTCATAAATTAGCAGTCTCTCCCTTGGACGATTTATTCAAAGGTAAGTTTCACACTATTATTCCGGAAATTGATGCAATTAATGCACAAAAAGTTACAAAAGTGGTACTGTGCTGTGGAAAGGTTTATTATGATTTGCTGCAAATGCGTCGTGATAAAGAATTAAACCATATTGCGTTGGTGCGAATTGAGCAATTATATCCGTTCCCTAAAAAAGCACTTATGACGGAGCTAAATAAATATCCTCAGGCCCAGAAGATTATTTGGTGTCAGGAAGAACCGCAGAATCAAGGAGTCTGGTTCTCTTCTCAACATAATATTATAGATTGTTTGCTTCCTGGACAAACCTTGCATTATGCCGGAAGAGAGTTTGCTGCGGCACCTGCTGCAGGAAGCCCTGCTCTGCATGCAAAAGAACAACAAGCTTTAGTAGAGCAAGCTTTATTGGACTGATTGTAAGTTTATCGTAGTCTGGGGTACGGCTTTGCTTTTTACCCAGACTACAATGTGTTAACGAATTTAATATAAAATAAGAAGGTATAACCATGTCTATTGAAGTCAAAGTACCTGTTTTGCCTGAGTCGGTTGCTGATGCAACTGTAGCTGCGTGGCATAAAAAAGTAGGTGATAAAGTTACCCGTGATGAGAATTTACTCGATCTAGAAACAGACAAAGTCGTACTGGAAGTTCCAGCTCCTGCTGACGGAATACTGGCTGAAATAATGTTTCAAGAGGGTGACACAGTTCGTTCTGGCCAATTGCTTGCCAAAATAAAAGCGGGTGCTGGATCTGATATTAAAGAAGACAAAAAAGAAGAAAAAGCTGATGCATCGAAGGCGAGTGAACAGTCTGAACGTGATGAAGTAAGTGCGAAAGAAGATAAGTCAACCAGTCCTGTAGTTCGACGGATGATGGCAGAACATGACCTTCAACCTGGGCAAATCCAAGGTAGTGGGAAGGATGGTCGTATTACTAAAGAAGATGTTCTGGCTTATATAGAATCGAGTAGAGAAAAAACATCTAAATCTAAAGAAAGCGGGAAAGAGCAAGCACCAAAAGCACCTATGGGCTTACGTGAAGAACGTCGCGTTCCAATGACCCGTTTAAGAGCTAAAATCGCGGAGCGTTTATTGGAAGCTCAGCATAATGCAGCGATGTTGACAACTTTTAATGAAGTCAATTTGAAAGCAGTTATGGATATGCGCGCTCAATATAAAGACAGTTTTGAGAAAAAACATGGCGTAAAACTTGGATTTATGTCTTTTTTCACCAAAGCAGTTGTTGAGTCATTAAAGCGTTTCCCTGCAGTGAATGCCTCTATTGATGGTCAGGACGTGGTCTATCATGGCTTTTATGATATTGGGATTGCTGTCTCTACAGAGAGGGGATTGGTCGTACCTGTAATTCGTGATGCGGATCAGATGAGTATGGCTGATATTGAATTGGCAATTAATGACGCTGCAAAAAAGGCTAGAGAGGGTAAATTAGCTATGGAAGATATGCAAGGAGGAACCTTTACCATTACGAATGGTGGTGTATTTGGTTCTTTATTGGCAACTCCGATCATTAATCCACCCCAAACAGGAATTTTGGGAATGCACAAAATTGAGGATAGACCTGTAGTGGAAAAAGGACAAATCGTGATTCGTCCTATGATGTATGTGGCTCTATCGTATGATCATCGATTGATTGACGGTAAAGATTCCGTACAGTTTTTGGTAAGTGTGAAAGAGTTATTGGAAGATCCTGCTCGTCTTTTGCTTAATGTTTAATGAAATGTAACAGCGAAATTCGCATTAGCGCATGAATGTACCTGGGTGAAGGCGCAGCTGGAACCCAGGGGTTTTAAATTTATCTAAGTACATCCCACGGTTGACCCTATTCTTACCCGGGATATGATGCATAAATTAACATTTATGTCTAGCGACGGATTTTGCTTTTTTAGAAAGGTAATCGCAATGAATTTACATGAATACCAGGCCAAACAATTATTTGCTAGCTACAACTTACCCGTACCAAACGGTGAAGTCGCTTACAGCGTTGAAGATGCAATGCAAGTTGCTTCACAGTTGTCTACCGCTCGTTGGGTTGTTAAAGCCCAAGTCCACGCTGGAGGGAGAGGAAAAGCTGGTGGTGTGAAATTGGTATCGAATAAAGATGAATTAGCTGCAGCAGTCAAAGCATTATTAGGTACTCGCTTAGTTACGTATCAAACGGATGCTCATGGACAGCCAGTTAATGCAGTTCTAATTGAGGAAACATGTGATATTGACAGAGAATTATATCTTGGAGCGGTTGTTGATCGTGCTACACGCCGTGTCGTATTCATGGCCTCTACGGAAGGTGGTGTAGAAATAGAAAAAGTAGCTGAAGAAACGCCCGAAAAAATATTTAAAGTAATTGTGGATCCATTAGTTGGTGTCATGCCATTTCAATGCCGTGAGGTTGGATTTAAATTAGGCCTCAAAGACGAGCAAATTAAGCAATTTACTCATTTAATGATGGGCTTGGGTAAAATGTTTGTTGATTGTGATCTGAGCTTATTAGAGATCAATCCTTTGGTAGTAACAAAACAAGAACAATTAATTTGTTTGGATGGGAAAATTAATATTGATGGCAACGCATTATACCGTCAGCCCAAATTAAAAGGCATGCGCGATACAACTCAAGAAGATGAGCGCGAAAATCGTGCTAGCGACTGGGAGCTAAATTATATTCCTTTAGATGGTACTATTGGCTGCATGGTGAATGGTGCTGGCCTGGCGATGGCGACCATGGACGTGATTAAGCTTCACGGTGGTGAGCCAGCTAACTTCCTAGATGTTGGAGGTGGCGCGACTAAGGAACGAGTAAGTGAGGCACTGAAAATTATTGTCTCTGATGACAAAGTCAAAGGTATTTTGGTCAATATTTTTGGTGGTATCGTTCGTTGTGATCTCATTGCCGATGGTATTTTGGCTGCAGTGAAAGAAGTCGATGTAAAAATTCCTGTGGTGGTACGTCTTGAAGGTAATAACGCACAACTAGGTGCTGATATTTTAAATAAAAGTGATTTAAATGTGATTGCTGCAACCAGTTTAACTGATGCTGCGAAAAAGATTGTGGCAGCTGTTGCTTAATTACTAAATTTCGAGGTTAACAATGAGTGTATTGGTTAATAAAAATACTAAGGTATTGTGTCAGGGGTTTACTGGAAAGCAAGGAACTTATCATTCAGAACAAGCGATTGCTTATGGCACACGTATGGTTGGTGGTGTGACACCAGGTAAAGGTGGACAAAAGCATTTAGGGTTACCGGTATTTAATACCATGCGTGAAGCTGTTGAAGAAACCCAAGCGGAAGCGAGCGTGATTTACGTTCCAGCACCATTCTGTAAGGATTCTATTTTAGAAGCCGCAGATGCAGGCATTCAATTAATTGTTTGTATCACAGAGGGTGTTCCCGTATTGGATATGTTACAAGTCAAGGTCTATTTAGAAAATAATACTCAGGCCCGTTTGATCGGACCCAATTGCCCAGGAATTATTACCCCAGGCGAATGCAAAATTGGAATTATGCCTGGCTCAATTCATTTACCTGGTAAAGTAGGTATTGTTTCACGTTCTGGAACTTTAACTTATGAAGCAGTAAAACAAACCACCGATAAAGGCTTTGGCCAAAGTACCTGTATTGGTATAGGCGGTGATCCGATTCCTGGAACCAGTTTCATCGATGCTTTAGCTTTATTTGAACAAGATCCTAAAACCGAAGCGATTATCATGGTGGGTGAAATCGGCGGCTCTGCAGAAGAAGAAGCTGCAGAATATATTAAATCGCATGTGAGCAAACCTGTAGTTTCCTATATTGCCGGCGTAACAGCTCCTGCTGGAAAACGTATGGGGCATGCTGGTGCAATTATTTCTGGTGGCAAAGGGACTGCAGCTGAAAAATACGCCGCTTTAGAAGCAGCAGGCGTAAGAACAGTACGCTCACCTGCTGATTTAGGTGATGCAATTGCCGAAGTTACTGGCTGGTAATTTATTTGGACATAGCCTGGGTTAAGGTATATCCATAACCCAGGCATACTGAATTACTATCAATATCGCTGGTGACTTTCACTAACCTAATTTTTTATATGGTACTTCATGACAAATTTTCGAAGCATTGCTGATATAAGACGAGAGTATGGAGAGCTCAATTTAGATGAACAATCACTTCCTGAAGATCCAATTGTTCAATTTAAGCTTTGGTTTGAAGATGTTTTAAAAAATGAAAAAAATGATCCTACGGCTATGGTGCTTTCTACCGTAGATAATCAAGGTTTTCCAGATTCTCGAGTCGTTTTGTTAAAAGGATTAGAGGGGGGGAACTTTGTTTTTTATACAAATTATCAAAGTAAAAAAGCAAAGCAGATCCAAGACAACCCATATGTAGCACTTAATTTTTACTGGCCACAAATGGCTAGACAAGTGCGTATTCGTGGTCAAATCAAATCGATTGATAAAGAACAATCAGATCTTTATTTTTCTACAAGACCAATCAAAAGCCAATTCAGTGCGATTGTTTCTCCACAAAGTCATGCGATTGAGGGAAGGGAGGCATTAGAGAAAGCCCTAAATGAGTTAATTCAAAAACATGGACAAGAACCTGTATTACGCCCCACCTTCTGGGGAGGCTACATGGTTATTCCTGATGAAATCGAGTTTTGGCAAGGACGTGATAACCGTTTGCACGATAGAATTCATTATTATCTAAAAAATGGGCGCTGGGCGTTTCATCGTTTAGCACCATAGTAAGAACATGTACTAGCGGCAAAATTTGCCGGCAAAAAGTTAAGTTCTGCCACAAATTTATATTTTATCCCTCTTTCTGTACTTACTCTATTTTTTCTGTTTTTTAAAGATACAAATAAACTTGGCCCGATTATTGCTTTATATAATATAGAATTATAAAACCCAAATTGATTCTGAAGTTATTTTTTCCAAGCTATAACAAAATTTGTCAAGAATTAGTAAATGTTTTTATTTGGTAAATAAGCGTTAATATAAAGTCGTAAAATTGTCTTAAGTGTAGAAATTATTAGCAGTGTTAAAGGTAAATACTGTGCGAATAAATAGAGGGTATAATCATGAACGACATAACAGCCTTACTACCACATATTAAATTACGTTTTAATGTTGAACATCCAAGCTATGAAGACAGTTACGCATTTGGATACGAATGTGCACTGGCTGAAGTAGCGGAAGAGGATAATCCATTTCGAGAAGGGACCCAACAAGCAGAACACTGGTTAGAAGGATGGTGGGATGCAATTGAGGGTGAAGATCCTTTATTTGAATTGAATGCTTTAGAAAATGAAGAATTGACTGCAAACGAAGAAGTGGCTGCAAATGATAAAGAGTATGGTCATAAGCATGGCTTTTTATCACTAGTGATTGAAATTAGCGGTGCAATCGCAGCTTCTGCAATCGTCGGATATCAATTGTTTGAGTTGGTAGCATAATTCTATATGTTACCTTCACCCTCGATACGTCATCCCGCACGCGAGAGGGATCTCCAGAAGGTGTCTGAGCAAAAAATCAGGAGATCCTTCGCTGCAACCCTAAGGATGGCGTGGTTGGCTGGGGTGGATTATTCCGAACTCACGCGGATACGTCATTCCGAACACAGTGAGAAAATCTCCAGTAGTAGGTACAATCATTGTAAGCAAATTAAACTGATAGATCAGGAGCTTGCTCATCGCTAACTCCTTAAGATAATCAAACGCTCATGTCGTATGGCGCACCCAACTACATTCTTCTTCTATTTGGGGGAGGGTAGACGAACTTTATGTTAATTTTTGAAAAATTTTAGAACCATAGACCGCATTCGCGCAGTTTCAGAGGGATTAAATTCCTTATAAATAGCACTCCCTATATTGAGACATATGGTCACATTCTCACCAAGTCCCTTAAGTAAGTCCACACCAGATAATTTGAGCAAATTAATTTCCTGCGCAATATCACCAGCCCATGCATCAAGATAGCTCATTTCAGTAAACACAGGAAGGAAGATATGTTCTTCCTCTTGCAAAAATAAAACCCTGGGTTGGTCGTCATTTAAACTTTGTTCTACAGGGATAATGAAGTTGGCTTTAATAAATTCAAGATAAGCTTTATTTGCTTCTTTAGTATTTCCAGCTGCTTCAAGAGCTTCTTTAATTGCAAGGTTAAGAGCATTCATTTTAAGCCTTAGTTTTATATTTTTGAACGATATTGTCGCACTTTGGTTTGAAAATAACCGAAATTAGTGTATATATAGCGATACTAGGGATATTATATACCATATAGATAGAGCACGATAATTATAACCATTTTCTGTACCTATGAAAATGAAATCAAACTATGTGTTGAAATAAATGACAACAGCAGTATAATGTAGGTTTTGTTTTACAGATTTATTGCTCATTTTTTGGATAAATATTTTTAGTTTTTTTCATTTTATATACCTCACGATATAAAATTGAGTCGATCAATGAAATGCTGACAATCTTTATCCTGGGATTGTTTTTTGATGTGTGCGTTGTAACCCTTCAAAGCCAATTAGGATCTTATTAGCGTAGAGAGTTTATGAACAAAATACATGAGTCAAGAGTAGAAATTTATACCGGTAAAAATAATTTAGGATTTGCTTGGTTAGTATGGGGATTGGCTGCTGCATTCTATTTTTCTGATTATATGGCTCGTGTTGCCCCTGGAGTAATGCATCGTTACTTACAAATTGATTTCGGAATTAACGAAGCAGGTTTTGGTATATTGACTGCATCATTTTATATTCCTTACATCCTTATGCAGATTCCGGTAGGACTTACTGTAGACCGCTTAAGCATACGTTGGTTGCTCACCGTGATGTCATTGGTTACGGCTTTTGGTTGTTGTGTTTTTGGTCTTGCAGATAGCCTGTTTATGGGTTCAATAGGTAGGATGCTTATAGGTTTTAGCGCTGCCTTTGCTTTTGTTTGTTCTCTCAGATTGGCAACATCTTGGTTTCCTCCCACAATGCTGGGTTTACTTGCAGGTTTAACACAGGCTTTAGGAATGCTGGGTGCTGCGGCTGGAGAAGCTCCTGTTTCATTTTTAGTCACTAATGTGGGCTGGCGTCACAGTATGTTGATTATTGCTTTTCTGTTCATTGCACTTGCAGCTTTATTATATCAATTTATACAAGATAAACCTGGTGAGCATCGAAGCGAGATTCGCTCTGTAAATCAGCTCAGTATTCTCCAGAGTTTAAAAATTATATTATCATGCAGACAAACTTGGCTGAATGCGTTATATGCTGGATTTTTATTTGGCCCAACAGCTGTTATTGGCGAGGCAATTGGTCCTGCATATCTACAATTTGGTAGGGGATTAGGTGCTCATGCAGCTGCATTTGCTACGGGATTAATTTTTATCGGCTGGGGTATTAGTGGTCCTTTATCCGGTTGGCTTTCAGACAAGATGGGACGACGTAAACCTTTAATGATTCTATCTGCATTATTTGGTGTCATTTTTACATCCTTATATGTATTTAGTCCGACTTTAAGTCAAAACTCAGCTTATTTACTATTCTTCCTTTTTGGTTTGACCAATACAGGTGTTGCTATTGCCTACGCCGTTTCCACCGAGATCCATGACAGAAAGGTGATAGGGACTTCTATTGCATTTACCAACATGATATCAATTTTTGTAGGGGCGTCATTACAGCCTTTAGTTGGTCGATTGGTAGACATGGTATCTGGGGCCCGTGCTTATAACGTCGAAACGTTATTACTGTCTGATTTCCAAGCAGGTTTGAAGTTGCTACCGGTTTGTTCCATAATCGCACTCGTGTTGGCATTTACTGTGAAGGAAACATACTGCAAGCCAATAAACCATGCCTAAGTGCCTGAAATTTTACTTATTCATAAGAAAATAGTTGCAACTGTTTTTTTATAAGCTTATCGCACTCTGATGTTATTTACTGTTATACTTTCAGCTGCAGTTTTGCATGCGAATTAATAACATGGAGATGAGAATGAAAAAATTTACAGGATTAGTCATTATCCTGGCCGTTCTAATTCTAGGCGGGTATTATGGTATGGGCGTTCTTACCGAACGAACAATCAGAAAGAATGTACAAGTAATTGACCAGTCTAATGGACTATATGCTGAAATTCAGCAATACAACAAAGGATTATTTAACTCCGAAGCTCAAATTAAATGGCGCCTGCATATTCCCGAGCGTGTAGTACAAGATGAAAATGGACAATCTAAAACTCTTCCTGCCCAAGACTATAGCATGGAGATGCCATTAACAATCCATCATGGTCCGTTTATTTATGCCAATAAACGATTACGTTTTGGATTAGGTTATGGTGAGGCCGTTTTTCCATTTCCAGCAGAATACACGCAACAATTCGAAGCTCAATTTACTCCAAACTCTGTAAAGCCACAGTTAGATTTAAGTATTTTTGTTAATTACCTTAATGAAAGTACAGTGGAATTCAACGTTCCTGATTTTAAATTAATTGCAAAAGATGGTTCCGGTGTTCTTGAATGGCTAGGAATGGATTCAAAAACCACGATGTCTTCTGGAATGAGTAAAGTTGCGGGTAAAATTGTTTTGGATGGTTTAAATGCTACTAAAGAAGATACTCGAATTACGTTAAGCCAGGTATCTAGTGATTATGATTTACATGAAACACCTGCCGGCTTGTATTTGGGTGATGCAAATTTCTCTCTTCCTTCTTTTGATGTTTTTGTAAAAGAACAAAAAATGTTTGCTCTGAATGATCTTATCATCAAGTCAGATAGCGATATTGAACAACACCTGTTTAATACTCATTTTAACCTGGCTTTAAAATCAGTATTAGCAAACGGGCAAAATTATGGTCCAGGTGAATTGGATGTTGCTTTAAGAAATCTTGACGCGGATGTGTTGGCTAAAATTAATCAACAAACAACAGCCATGCAAAATGGCAATGACATCCAACGCCAACAAGCAATGCTTGCTCTTCTTCCTGAGCTACCTAAATTATTTAACAAGGGTGCAGAGTTTGAAATTTCTAAACTTAGCCTAAAGATTCCTCAAGGACAAATCGAAGGTAATCTTTTTGTAACTTTGCCTAAAGGTGAAAATGCTAACCCATTTGAAATGATGCAAAAGATTCAAGGGAAAGCGAAGTTGCAAATTCCTGCAGAAGCTGTAAAGGCGGTTATGAAGCAATCAGTGATGCAACAAATTTCTAAAAAACCTGATTTGCAACAAACCTTAACCCAACAACTCCAAGCAAACCAAGCAAACCAAGCTGGAGGCCAAGCAACTCAACCTGTTCTTACCCCTGAGCAATTAGCTGAAATGCAAACTAATAAACAACTAACTGCATTACAGCAAAGTGGGCTAATTACAGTTCAAGGTACGGATTATGTAATTGAAGTGAGTTTAGACCAAGGTAAATTCACTATTAATGGCAAACCTTACGATCCTTCAATGATGAAATTCTAGGATGCAACTGAAGTAATTTTGTAAGGAGTAGGGTGTATAAAACAACCTACTTCTTATAAGAACTTGTTGAGCTTAAATTGAACATTCTACATTGATTTTTAATACAGATTTTTCTGATCTGCCCTTGTCTCAATGGGCTTGTTTCGGTAATATACTGTTTTTAAAAGGAGGAGCTAATAATAATGACAACAATCAGTAATGAAGTAGTGGATAACACCGCTTCTCTAGCCGAAAGCGTAACTCTTTCAGTGCAAAAATATTTTTCAGAGCTTAAGGGAACTGATCCTGTTGACTTATACCAATTTGTACTTGAAGAGATTGAAACACCATTGTTCCGTGCAGTAATGGAACATTGTAAATACAATCAATCTCGAGCAGCAATTATGCTGG
Source organism: Legionella stuttgartensis (assembly GCF_977063405.2). Classification (NCBI taxonomy): domain Bacteria; kingdom Pseudomonadati; phylum Pseudomonadota; class Gammaproteobacteria; order Legionellales; family Legionellaceae; genus Legionella; species Legionella stuttgartensis. Next base: position 199,690 of record NZ_CDRUHA020000109.1, on the reverse strand, counting down.
GGATTAGTCGTGGAACTTTGAGAACTAAACTACGTCGATATTTCGATGATAAATATGTTGGTACTCGCGACTAACTGAAATTTATAGTGAAAAGAGGAGCTTGGTAGCTCCTTTTTTTTACTGTTTTCTGATGAAAATCTGGTTCAACATGCATCGTTGCATTGGGTATGAATAGTGGGAATAGGATGCCTGATTTTAGCGCAGCCTGGATGAATCGCAGCGTAATCGAGGTGTTCTATTAGGAACCTTTATACGACAGCGACTTTCACCCAAACTACAAATTTATTCAGCAAACATGGAGCTTACCGACTCTTCGATGTTAACCCGTTTAATTGCCTGAGCCAGCATATCAGATAAACTTACAACGCGAATTTTTTCACATTGACGTGCTTCATCAGACAAAGGAATAGTATCTGTTACTACAATTTCATCAAGTCCGGAGTTTTTAATATTATTGACTGCAGGGCCAGATAAAACCGGGTGAGTAATGTAGGCTCTAACACTGTGGGCGCCATTTTTCTTAAGTTCATGCGCTGCAGAGCACAGAGTTCCTGCGGTATCAACAATGTCATCAACGATAATGCAGTTTTTATTTTTTGGTTCACCGATAATGTGCATTACTTCAGATTTATTAGGGCCACTACGACGTTTATCGATAATACATAAATCTGCATGATCAAGACGTTTTGCGACCGCTCGGGCTCTGACAACGCCTCCTACATCAGGAGAAACGACCATCATATTTTTCAGATTCTGTTTTTGAATATCTTCGAGAAGTATCGGAGTCGCATACACGTTGTCGACGGGCATATAGAAAAAGCCCTGGATTTGATCTGCGTGTAGATCTACAGTAAGCACTCTACAAATACCTACCGATGCCATCATATCAGCAACAACTTTAGCTGTAATTGGCACACGCGCGGAGCGAACTCTACGATCCTGACGTGCATAACCAAAATAAGGAACTACGGCCGTGATACGCGACGCAGAAGATCTTCTTAGCGCATCAGCCATTGTAAGGAGTTCCATCAGATTATTATTTGCTGGAGCACAGGTGGATTGGATAATAAAAACGTCTCTTCCGCGGACATTTTCTAAAATCTCGATCATTGTTTCCCCATCGCTAAACGTACCAACAGTTGCTTGGCCAATAGGTATTTTCAAATGAGAAGAGATTTGTTGAGCTAACTCCGGATTTGCGTTTCCGGCAAAAATCATCATTGTGGACATGTGTAAAAAGCCTTTAGATTTAGGTTAATCACTTAACTTAAACACATAGCAGAAGACAGCCAAAAAGATATTATTATTATTTGAGCATTACAAGACGCATCCTTCCAGGTTATCTTCTGCTGTCTGTTTACTTGAATCAACAAGAATGTGGCAGGGGTGCTAGGATTCGAACCTAGGTATGCAGGGATCAAAACCCTGTGCCTTACCGCTTGGCGACACCCCTAAAATTTGCAGATTCTTACAATCATCCGTTATAAAATGCGCTCTTCCCTGCAAATGTGTTGCGTATTTTGCAGTGGTTTTGGGAACATGTCAACTTTGAAAGCAATAATTTTTTGTATTTTTAAGTGAGAGTATGAGTTGACATTGTGGAAAGAATGTCATATGCAATCGAACAAGTAAAGCGAAATTTAGGAAGAACATCCTAAACTTCGCTTTGCCTCAATTCAAACGCGCACCTGGATTTACACTGTCCAGTTTTGAATCACTACTTTGATCATTACTCCGTTTCCTTCGAGACGAATCATACTTGGCAGATCAATCCCTTTAACCGAAGTATATTTGGTGAAATTAATTGTATAGCCATTTTGTTTTAATTCGACCAGATGATTGTAATCATCGCGATGCTCTGCTTGAACAGGGCCTGGAGCAGGTAGGCCTCTCACCCAATAATAAAGGTTATTTACCGGAAGTCTGATTCCAGTTTGTTCAAGTAATAGCTCATCGGCATTGTGTGATGTTATCTTTTTAGGTCCATCTTGGAATGTAACGGTATCTCCTTTTTTGTCAATGAGGACCGTGCCACCGCCTAAAGGACCCATGAGACGAATTTGATAAGCACTAGGGCCGCTTTGTTTCCAATTCATAGTAGCCGACCAACCTTTGCTTTTATTTTTTGCAGCCATAGCACCGCGAATTTCCCAGGACGAAACAGTTGCTGTTTTTGCTTTACGTTGTTCTACAGGCATCACTTTGTTTTCAGGCAATTCTGTTGCAGGGCGGGGGGGCGCACAGGCAGTTAGTAAGAAGATGGGAATTATTATTAATTGTTTCATACTTTTCATTTATCACCTCAAGTCCATTTTTGTAGTTTTTCAATTAACAATACGCTAGACTGTTCGCATATGCAATCAGTCTTAATTAACATGAAATTAAAAGCAATTTATCCTGGTACGTTTGATCCAGTTACCAATGGGCATGTCGATATTATTCGTCGGGCAACCAAGATTTTTCCCGACACCATTGTTGCTGTGGCAAGCAATAAAGCAAAACGCCCTTTTTTACCATTGGAAACAAGGATTCAACTCGTAGAAGAGGCTGTAGCAGATTTACCAGGAGTTCGTGTAGTTGGATTTGATAATCTTTTAATCGATTTTGTAATAGAGCAGAATGCGGGAATTATCTTACGCGGTTTACGTGCAGTTTCTGATTTTGAATATGAATTTCAATTGGCTGGAATGAACCGAAAATTATCCAAGCAAATAGAAACAATATTTTTAACACCATCAGAAAATTTTATGTATATTTCTTCTACTCTGGTGCGTGAAATTGCGATTTTAAATGGAGATATTTCTCAGTTCGTTCCTTCTTGTGTCGTAAGGGAACTCCAAAAGAGACAGGATGATCATGGAACGTTGGATAGTTAAAGTACTTTTCCTAATTACAATCAGCATTAATTTATTGTTTTATCTCACAAATACTTTTGCCAAACAAAATAACATTCTTCCGCCGGGCTATGCTATAGCCAGTGCAAATCCATTAGCAACTAATGCAGGACTTGAAATTTTAGCAAGTGGTGGAAACGCTTTTGATGCTGCAGTGGCTGTATCAGCAGTATTAGCCGTAGTTGAACCATATCACTCAGGTCTAGGTGGCGGTGGATTTTGGCTTTTGCATCAAGAAAATCAGCATAAGAACATTTTTATCGATGGAAGAGAGATTGCACCCCTGGCTGCGAAAAAAGACATGTATCTAGCACCAGATGGTAGCGTAATACCAGGATTATCCCTAAATGGCGGTTTGGCTGCAGCAATTCCGGGGGAGCCTGCGGCATTAGTATATATTGCTAAAAACTATGGGCGATTACCCTTAACAAAAACATTGGCTCCTGCCATTAAGATTGCACAAGAAGGATTTTTGGTTGATAAACAACTAAGTTCATTTTTAAAGAATGAAGATCGATTAGAGCAAATCAAAAAATATCCATCTACGGCTAAGATTTTCTTGAATAATGGTCGTCCTTATCTCATTGGGGAACGGTTAATTCAAAAGGATTTAGCGAACACCTTAAAACTCATTGCAGAAAAAGGAGAGCAAGGATTTTATGCCGGAGAAGTTGCAGAACGTTTAGTAAAAGGGGTGAATGCTGCAGGAGGTATTTGGACGCCTGAGGATTTGGCTAAATATCGCATCAAAGTCAGAGAGCCTTTGATTGGGGCGTATCATAATATGCTCATTATTACTGCTCCTCTACCTTCAGCAGGGGGGGTCGCCTTATTGACCATGCTGAATATCTTGTCTCATTATTCTCTGTCATCATTCTCAAAAGTTCAATGGGTACATTACTTAGTTGAGTCTATGCGTCTGGCCTATTGGCAGCGTGAGCGGTTTCTAGGGGATCCTGATTTTGTCACGATTCCTGTTGAAAAGTTACTTTCTGCAGAAAATGGAAAGCAGTTAAGTACGTTAATTCCTCCAAATAAAGCAATTGCCAGTTCTGTGTTGCAAGGGCAAACGAATAATCATCAAGAGAAACAAAAGGCGCGTACGCACACAACTCATTTTTCAATTATTGATGCCGAGGGGAATCGTGTTGCTGCGACTCTATCCATAAATTTTATTTTTGGCTCCAGTGTGGTAGCTGACGGAACAGGTGTGTTGCTGAATGATGAAATGGATGATTTTTCGAGTAAAGTTGGCGAAGAAAATGTTTTTGGTCTTGTTGGCGCAGATCAAAATGCAATTGCGCCTGGTAAAAGGCCATTATCCAGTATGACGCCCACTTTTCTTGAATTACCGGGACGTGTAGCAATTTTGGGAACTCCTGGTGGTAGTCGTATTCCTACTATGGTGTTAATTGCATCATTGGTGTTTCATGATGCGTACGGTGCAATTAGTATGGTCTCAGCGATGCGTTTTCATCATCAGTATTTACCCGATGTCATACAGATTGAACCTGATGCTTTACCCCCATCAATACAGGAAGGATTAAAAGCCATGGGGTACAATTTAATGCAGTTAGGACGAAATTATGGTGATATGCAAGCAATTACCTGGGATAAAAAATCCAATATTTTAACTGCGGCATCGGATCCGAGGGCTATAGGATTGGCAGCTTCCATAGTGAATACACCAAGTGGATATGGAGTAAGGTTCTAGTCACTCAGTAATATTTTCGGGGTGAAGCGTAGTAGGACTCGAGAAATCCAGGTCCCGGGTTTCGCTGTGTTTCTCCCAGGCTACAACTATATTAGTTAGATGGATTTTCTCCAACCAGCTCTTTAATTACATCAAAAGTCTGCTGAATTAGTTCTTCTTTGTTTTCAAGAGTATATTGTGATGCATCAATTGGTTTACCTATATGTATTTCAGCTTTTTGTTTTAAATGAAAATTAAATGTGCGTGCGGGTAAAATATTATTAGCACCACGTATGCCTATAGGGATAATTGTTGCCTTGGACTGAATTGCAGTGATAAATCCGCCCTTTTTAAACGAGCCGAGTGTTCCATCTTTGGAGCGAGTGCCTTCGGGAGCAATCCACATGACAATACCACTTTCCATTAATTGCTTCGCAAATGCCAGGTCTTTAACGGCTTGATATCTATTTTTTCGGTCAATAAAAGGAAATTCTGCTGCTTTCATTGCTTGTCCCATTAAGGGGATTTTTGCGAGTTCTTTTTTTGATAGCATGCGAATGGAGTGACTAGGGAATGCTTTAAATGCAAGAGGAATATCATAAGCACTGGAATGATTGCACATAATAATCGTCGCTTTTCCAGGTTGCGGTTGAGTGTTAAAAGGGTTTATCACTTTATGCTCTACTTGTACTGCATTCAGCAATTGATCAATCCAATGGTGTAATGCTTTATCCGTCCACTGACGGTTTATGGTGCTAAAAAAATATTTAAAAAGACAGCGCGTACTGGTTAATGCCGTATAAAATATGATCTTACAAAGAATCCATGCCGTTCGGAATTGATTTATTTTCATTAGCGTTAGGGTTAAGTAAATTAGCGGTAATATAGCGCAAGTTGATTCGCTTGCCCAGATAGTTTTTTAGGTAAGAATATAATCTCGCTATAAGTATCCTCGTTATAATGTAATTTTAGTAAAATCCTATTGCCCTACCTATAGAGTTGAAAAATGAATCGTTGGGAGAAACCATATGAATGTCAAAACCAGAGGACATGATTTTGTCCTCACTCCAACGTTCGAGCATGTAATTGCGGTAATGAGTTTCATGTAAATGACCAATATCCCCTACTTTTCTTCTTGCCTCATGTCTTCGTTCATCTTCAATGATCTCAAGGTAGCGTAGTTTATAATAAAGATTTTCAGGCATACATTCACTCGCTTTTTTGAAGTAAGGAATGGATTCTTGTTTTTTCTCCTCAAAATAAACAAGGGCATCAGCCAATAAATAATACATTTTTGCCAGCATTTGGCGCATTTCTTTTGATTTTGACTCATTAAGAGCAATAAAAGCTTTGAGTTCCTTTTTCAATTCGTCTACTTCGTTTGTGTGTTCTTTAAGGAAGTCGATTCGCGTACTTAAATGATCGTTATAATCAATAGGGACACCAAGTCGTGCAATTAAACAATCAATTTTTCGTAGTACTAATTTATTATAAACTTGTATTAGTGCACTGTTGCCATTAAGGAATAGGTATTCATTAAGTTGACGTTGTGCTTTATTCAATTGGGCTCGATCGGATTCTTTTACACAGTGTATGAGTTCATCAATTGCTAAAAGAGTCGATGCATAAGCTATGGTTGCTTCCATGACCAGAAAATCATGGGGTTTGATACGCGCTATTTTTGAAGCCAGGATTATTTGCTCTGCGGCTATTTGTGCCGCTGCTTCAGGCTTTTGACTTCGTAATGTTTCTTCTATTTGTAATTCATTTGCCTTAAATTGAGCGAAATAATGTTCTCGTAAGCGTTCAAGCCCATTTTTATTAAATTTAAAGTCAGGATTATTTGTATATAGAGTATCTGCGTCGTCAAAACGGTTATTTTCCAGGGCGCAGTCAAATTGATATAAAGTCCATTCTTCTTTTATTATGAGGTCCTCCACTGAATCGTCTTGATCCAGAATTTGGGGTTCAAGTCTGACGGCTTGGGCTAAACACTCAATGGTTTGATTTCCAGTGAGAAACTTGGTAATCCCCCATTTGCTTTTTTCCCTTTTAGCATCACTTATAAAAGATTTAGCAACTTGGGTACGTAATTTGGGATAGGGTATTAAATAGACTGCTTGTTCTTCATCGTCAAAATTAGCTTTGATGTATTCAACAGCTTGTTCTTGATCGCTCATATTGGGTGATAAAGATAATGCAGCAATCAGTTCAACTGCAATTTTTAATGCTTGTGGATCAAATTGTTCCTGAGCTAAATAATAATCAATAAACGGTTTTTTAAACTTATTTTTGACTTCTGGAGACCATTCTAATGCTTCCTGATATTGACGTTTAGCAGCCAACGCTTGTGCATAGGCTTCAGCAAAGGGACTGGATTGAAAACAATGTGTTTTACTGACGCGGTGTCCATAATAAAGAATTTGGCTAATTGCATCCTTAATTATTTGGTTATTTTGAGGGTCAATTGAGGGAATTAAATAAGCTAAATATTCTTGTACCAGGATTTGCCCAAAAGGGTAACTTTCCCGAATGGATGCATTGAGCTCTGGAAAGGCGTGTGAATGAGTGATGAAATAACCCATTAGTAATCTCTGCAGATCACTAGATGTTTGATTTGTTCTTGGTGAGTGGGTTAATGTTATAAAACGTTTAGAGATTGGGAATCCATCCTTACTTTTATTCAACTCCACTGATTTGAAGCCTTTGATATAGCCTGTATAGGCGACCTTAGCTAAAGTCATTTCAATTCGATTAGGGTGGCAATGATTTTCAAAGCCTAACCAACCTTTAAATGATTCAAAAATAGTTCGAAACCAACTAACGCGGAAAATGTCGATACCATCTGTGTATAATCTTTGCCGTGGATACGATTTAATGTCTCGCCAAAATGTTTTGTATTCCTCTTCATCGAAATCGTAAATAATGAAATCAGGAAGATGAATTTTTCCTTTTTCTTGATATTGTCGGACGATATGTCTTGCTAATTTTAAACGCAACATACAAAACCTCAATAAAATTAAGCAATTGTATGTTAATTTAAAATCAAGTATTGGGCAATTGAGTTATAGAATGAGCAGACTCCAAGGCATGCTTTTCAAGATGCATAGTTGCCGTTTAGTGCTGTATGCCCGCTGAAAATTAATTTTGACAATTGGGGCAAAAAAAAGAATTACGCCCAGCAATTATGAGTGACTCTATAGGGTGTTGGCAAAGCAAGCAGGGTTGATTTTTTCGACCATATACTTTGAGTGACATACTGAAATAACCTGGTTTGCCATCAAAAGCATAAAAATCACGGAGCGTAGTTCCCCCGCTTAATATGGCCTGTTTGAGTACTTCTTTAATTTGTGTTGTAAGTGCATGACACTTTGATTCAGAAAGCATTTTCGCAGGGGTCGCCGGGTGAATATTGGCTAAAAAAAGGCTTTCAGTTGCATAAATATTTCCAACACCTACTACAATTTCATTATCCATAATCAATGATTTGATGGGTTTATTTTTATTATTGGCTCTTTGAACTAAGTAATGTCCATTAAATTCATCAGAAAGGGGTTCAGGGCCTAAATGAGCAAGTAGTTGGTGTTGATAGGGATTTTCATCGATATAAAGAAACAAACCAAAACGCCTGGGATCGCACAGACGAAGCATAAGGCCATTGGTCAACGTCAATAGGATGTGATCATGTTTCTCGGGTTCACTGTGAGCTTCTACTATGCGTAGATGCCCTGACATTCCGAGATGAATTAACAGATATCCTTTTGAGAGATGAATCAGAATGTATTTTGCTCTACGAGAAACTCCGACTATTTTTTTGCCAGCACACAATTGATCTAAATTGTTAGGAACAGGGATGCGAAGTTTAGAATTACGCACCGTAACCCCTTCGATTGTTTGTCCTTCTAGATGAGGTTTAATTCCTTCTTTTGTTGTCTCAACCTCAGGTAACTCGGGCATTATTTTTGATCGTCATGGTCAATGATTCGGCCCTTACTTTTCGTAGTTATTTCTGTTTTAGCCGAGCTGTTTGGAAATAGGTATTGTTTTATTGTGGCGATTATCCAAAGAATACCACCAATGAGAAGGCCCCAAATCAAAACATAGGAAAACATAAACAGCAGTCCAAAGAATAGTGCAATAGCAACTCCGGCTATTAAGAAAGGCACTAAATTCTCAAAAATTTTTCCTAGGGAAAATTTATCGTTCATAACATAATTCCTATATTATTATCTATTAATTATCGGCTACATAATGAAATGTTGCAACGTAAAGAGTAAAATTGTGTTATCCTTAACATGATATAAGGATTTTCTGGAATTCTTAAATGGGGGTACCCAAACTAAAGGATGAGTTTTTTCTTAAATTGCATTTTTGCATTTGAAGTGGAGCTATTATGGTTTTTGGTTATTTAAACCTGTCTTTTTGGGGATATGTGATTGCAACATTGATTATGACGCAAATTACTATCGCAGCAGTAACACTATATCTTCATCGCAATCAAACACATCGAGCGATGACATTGCATCCTATCGTCAGTCATTTTTTCCGCTTGTGGCTGTGGTTAACGACTGGAATGGTCACCGCAGATTGGGTTGCTATTCATCGTAAACATCATGCATCCTCAGATGTTGAGGGAGATCCCCATAGTCCCGTAGTTTTTGGTATCAAAAAAGTATTTTGGGAAGGAGCTGAACTTTATAAAGTAGCTCGTAAAGATAAAGAAATGGTTGCTAAATACTCTCATGGTACCCCAACCGATTGGCTTGAGCGAAAAGTTTACTCTCCTCATTCTGCCAAGGGAATTTTGCTCATGTTGCTCATCGATTTATTCTTATTTGGTGTTCCTGGCATTACGATTTGGGCAATTCAAATGATGTGGATACCATTTCATGCGGCTGGAGTCATTAATGGAATCGGTCACCATTGGGGATATAGAAATTTTGAATGTCCAGATGCTGCAAGGAATATTTTTCCCTGGGGTTTTTGGATAGGTGGAGAAGAGTTACATAACAATCATCATACTTTCGCTTCTTCAGCCAAATTCTCAGTTAAATGGTGGGAGTTTGATATCGGTTGGATGTATATTCGTATTCTTTCCTTTTTAGGTCTTGCTAAAGTTAAAAAATTACCACCAAAACTGGCTATGGAAAAAGGCAAGTTGCAAGTAGATTTAGATACAGTTAAAGCAGTGATCTCGAATCGCTTTCAAGTAATGTCTAATTATTACAAGAGTGTGATTAGACCCATTCTGAAACAAGAAAAGCATAATCACGTTGAAAACAAAGAAGAAAAGAAACTTTTTGCCCGTGCTGGAAGTTTATTGCGACGTGAGAATTGCCTCTTGAACAATAAAGCAAAAATTCGTTTATCCAATTTGTTAGAAGCTCGCGAACAATTGCGTATTGTGTATGCTTACAAGCAATCATTACAAGGTATTTGGTTGAAGACGGCATCTACTCAGAAAGAGCTAATTGAAGCGCTCCAGCAATGGTGTCGGCAAGCAGAAGAATCAGGTCTTGATGTACTGAGACAATTTGCCCAGCAAATCAAAGGATATGTTCCTGTATATCGATAAATTTTCTCTATCTCTCACTATGTCTTTTCATGAAGATGAAAGGACGAGTGAGAAATGGTAATTTTATTTGTTTTTTTGTTTTGATTGTCTATAGTAGTATTTTAATGTCGTAATAACAGGGAGTTGGTTATGATGAAAGGTGTAGCAATAGTTACTGGTGGTACTGGTGGTATAGGCACAGCCATTTGTCAACGTTTAGCTGCCGATTTTCAGGTTGTAGCGTGTTATTTCAAACATGGAAAACACGAAGAAGCGAAGCAATGGCAAGAGGAACAAAAAAAGTTGGGTTACGATATTGATATCGTTTACGGCGATATCGCACAATTTGCTGATTGTGAAAAAATATTGGCCTTAGTCATGGAGCGTTATGGTCGTGTTGATGTTCTAGTTAATAATGCCGGAGTTACTCAAGATTGTAGTTTACGAAAAATGACTCCAGAGCAATGGCAATCTGTGATTGATGCCAACTTAACCAGTGTATTTAATATGACTCGTAATGCAATCCCCTTAATGCTCGATAAAGGTTATGGTCGGGTTATTAGTATTTCTTCAATTAACGGACGAAAAGGTCAATTTGGCCAATGTAATTATGCTTCTACCAAGTCCGCGCTCTATGGTTTTACTAAAAGTCTTGCCTTAGAAGTAGCAAATAAAGGCATCACTGTGAATACGGTTTCTCCTGGTTATATCGAAACTCCTATGCTTGCTTCTTTGAAAGAAGAAGTACTCAAATCAATCATCTCAAGTATTCCTGTTGGTCGCCTGGGGTATCCAAAAGAGATTGCTGATGCGGTGGCTTTTTTAGCGTCTCCTGATAGTGGATTTATTACCGGTGCGAATTTAGATATTAATGGCGGACAGTATATGTAAAAGTTAAGCCCAGGGTGACTCCTTGGGCATTAAAGTCAGTTTTCATTAATTCTCACAACATCCTAACTCATAGAGAACCTTATGCAACATAATAATATTGTATTGATTACTGGTGGTACTGGAGATATTGGCACTGCAATCGCGAAAGAATTGAACTCTTCTTATAAACATATTTTTGCTCTTGATTTAGTTTCTGATGAAGAAGGAAAAGCATGGAAAAAAGAACGAGCAGATGAAGGACATAAGAATATCTATTTTCGTCATATGGATGTAACTGATTATGATCAATGCGGTAAGGTTATTTCTTCCATTATTGAAGAGTACGGTAATATTGATGCACTAATTAATAATGCGGGGATTACGCGTGATGCTGTATTTACAAAAATGACCAAGCAGCAATGGGATGAGGTATTAACTGTTAATCTTGATGGTATGTTCAATGTTACGCGTCATGTGGTTGAAAACATGAAAGAACATGAGTCAGGACGAATCGTCAATGTTTCTTCGGTAAATGCTCAAAAAGGACAATTTTCGCAGGCAAACTATGCTGCATCAAAAGCAGGAGTTTATGGTTTTACTAAAAGTTTGGCGCAGGAATTAATGAGTAAAAACATTACCGTAAACAGTCTTTCTCCAGGATATGTAGATACTCGATTAATGAAAGGCATTCGACCCGATATCTTAGAAGGGATCATTGCCCAAATTCCTGCTAAACGTTTGGCAGAAACTCAAGAAATTGCCTGGGCTGTAGAGTTTTTAATTAGTGAGAAGAGTCGATATATTACTGGAGCTAATCTAAGCGTCAACGGTGGCCTCCATATGTATTAAAATGGTATCTTTCTTATTAAAGACCTTCTCCTGTTTCAGGAGAAGGTCATAGGTTCATCGCCATTTAGTTAAGGAATTCTTCTTTGTCTGGGTCTTGCGGTCTATCCGCAGGAAGACCGTTCCTTGAACTTAAATGGTAATGAAGGGGTAGCGTGGGTGAGATTTGGGGCCATTCAAAATCACCTAAATATCAAGAGAAAAACTATGACTCGATTAATAAAAAAATACAAAAATCGTCGGCTTTATGATACTGAAACAAGTCAGTACATAACGCTTGAAGAGTTACAGCGTTATGTTGTCGAGGGAATGGAATTTAAAGTAGAGGATTCCTTATCCGGAAATGACATAACAAATTCCATTTTGCTGCAAATTATCGTTGAGATGGAGGCTGGTTCAACCCAATTTTTATCTTCAGATATTTTACGACAAATCATTGCTCTCGCAAATCATCCAATGCATGCTTCTTTAAAACAGATGATGGAACAAATGTTTCAAGCGATGGAGAAACCTTTACAAAATAATCCCTACCGCCAGGCAACAGAAACATGGAATCAACAAATGCAAACAATGATGCAACAATGGCAAAATTTATTTAAAAGTTAACCCCGATTATGTAGAGAAATTGTTTATTCCTAAACAGAGCATCGCCGACTCTCTTTTATGCTGCATTGCAAAAAATATTTTCGTAACTCATTGACATTTTTGGTGTGTATGGACTATTATTAAATTGTGCAATGCAACATAGAGGAGAATATCATGGCGCAACAAAATTTTGAAAAATGGACTGAAATGGCTAAAAAACTTCAAGAGCCTTTTCAAGCCATAGCTGAATTGAATGTAAAAACGTTACAAGGCATGCATTATCTCAAACCTGAAGAGATTGCGAGCATTAAAAAACCTGAAGAACTATTGGAAAAGCAAATTAATCTAGCTGTTGAAAATGGTCACAAGGCTTTAGATTACATGCAAAAATCTTTTCAAATTGTTGAGAAAGCAATGTTAGGTTTCGTTCATGAAGCTAAAAAAGCAACTGAAGTAAAACATTAATTAATGTCTCTTTTAAAAAGCAGCACAATTAAATTTGGGCTGCTTTTTTAGCTTACCTACTACTCCATCCTAAAGTCCTTCTAACTTGTTTCGAATTTTATTATCGGGATAAAGCAATGTATCTGGGAGAGAAAGTTCAAACCTGTAATCTTATTGTGACTCACTCTAAGATGATTTTCATGATGGACGCAAATTAAACCTTATGTCTTAATGACTTATTTGTTTTAGTAGTTATCTATATAAACTTATTAACCAATTGATTCAATTTCAACAAAATAAGCTAAATAATTGATTGTTTCTGCAAGGGGGTAGAAAAGGCTTTTTTAGTTCTCCACAAGAGGATACAATGCTCAAGATGAGAATGATTCTATGAATAAGATTACTAAAATGGGGGCATTGATTGAGTGATCATTTTTCGTTATTTAGCTAAAGAAGTGTTTCTCACTTTGATTTCGCTAACCTCCATACTGGTATTAATTTTTCTGAGCAATCAATTCATTCAATATCTCAATCGGGCAGCTTCCGGAAATATTCCGGGCGTCATTATTATGAAATTAATGATGCTTGAATTGCCCACTTTGCTAAGTTTATTGATTCCATTAGGTTTTTATATCGCCATGTTACTCGCTTATGGGCGTTTATATGCTGAAAGTGAGATGACTGTATTACGAGCCTGCGGGTATGGACCAAATCAATTATTAAAACATAGTTTTATCATGGCTACGGTAGTGGCGATTGTTGTGGCGGTAGTAATGATTTGGGTCAGCCCATTAATTTATATTGAACGTTCTAAGCTGTTGCGTACTACAGGGATTCAAACCTTGGTACAAACAATCATGCCTGGACGCTTTCATGCCATCAATGGGGGGCGGGAAGTATTTTATGTCCAGTCTATGAGTCGTGACCATGCTAAGGCCGAGCAAGTGTTTCTGGCCAAACGGAGTGTTATCAATAAACAATTACGTTGGGATGTATTATGGGCGGACCAAGCTTTTGCCGAAACAGATGCAAAAACAGGAGAAGACTATATCATTCTGCAAAATGGTAAAGAATATCAGGGAATTCCAGGCCATGCTGATTATCAAGTCGTGGAGTTTGGCGAATATAAAGCGCGATTACCACATCCTGTAATGAAGGCATCTGAAGATCTCCGTACCATGAGTACTGCAAGCTTATTACCTTACAATAATGAAAGTGCTGCGAAAGCAGCTGAGTTACAATGGCGTTTATCTGTGCCCGTCATGGTTTTCACTTTAACTTTGATTGCAGTTCCCTTGAGCCGTATTAATCCTCGCTCTGGTAAATATGCCAAGTTATTACCCGCAATCATTGTTTATATCCTGTATGCTAATTTTTTGTTTATCGGACGTGATGCAATGATTTCGGGAAAATCACCCCAATGGCTGGGTTTATGGTGGGTGCATCTTATCATTGTTATATTTGGGCTATTCCTAATCTGGCGTGATCGGGTGAAGTTGGCATGAGCATGAATATATTAGATCGTTATATTGCGAAAACTGTTCTCGGCTCTATTGCGTTGGTCACGCTGATGTTAGTAGGTCTAGAAATTTTTATTTTATTTGTAAATGAAATAAGTGACTTAGGTCGAGTTGATTATGGTATCGCACAGGCAACGTTTTTTATCTTGTTGCAAATGCCATATCAAGTCTATTTATTTTTTCCTATGTCAAGTCTTCTAGGATCTTTGATTGGCCTGGGAATTTTGGCCAACAATAGCGAATTAGTAGTCATGCGTGCCTCAGGAATGTCTATAGGGCAAATAACCTGGGCTGTTTTAAAAGCATCTGTAGTACTCATTGTGATCGTTACTGCACTGGGCGAAACCATAGTGCCCTACTTATCCCATTATGGGAACGATTATAAATCTGCTGCAGTCAGCGGGGGACAAACATTAAGAACTTCAAAGGGATTCTGGTTGCGTCATAGCAATGATTTTATTTCAGTGGGTTTGATACGCTCAAATAATACCCTAAACAACATTTATCAGTTTCATTTTGATGCCCATCATCATTTAAAAATGTCTCGTTTTATTCGCGAAGCGAAATATACTCCCACAGGTTGGATGGCCTATTATGTCCAACAAACAGATTTTAGTGCAGATAAAATCACCGCTCGAACTATTGCTTCCCTTCCTTGGGAGGTATCTGTAAAGCCCAAAATCTTGATGATTAGTAGTAGCGATCCGGATGAAATGACTTTGAGGGAACTGAATCGGTATATACGTGAACAAAAGCGAAATCACCAAAATGCCCATAATTATCAATTTGCTTTTTTACAACGCATCATTCAACCGTTTACGACGGTAGTGATGATGATTCTATCCATCCCATTTATTTTTGGCCCATTGCGTTCGAGCACGATGGGATCAAAATTATTAGTTGGGGCTGCAGTTGGATTTAGTTTTCATATTTTAAGCCGCTTTTTTGGTCCACTCAGCTCAGTTTTTCAATTGCCATCTGAATTAGCTGCTTTAGGCCCCACTTTTATTTTTGCCCTTTTGGGTTTGTATTTAATGAGAAGAGTAAGATAACTTTTTTCGGGATGAGGAGGAAGGATTATACTACTTGCCCAGCTGCCCATCCCGATGACCAAGCCCATTGAAAATTATATCCGCCTAACCAACCGGTGACGTCTAAGGCTTCTCCTATGAAATAAAGACCAGGGATATCTTGAGCCTCCATTGTTTTAGAAGAAATGGCATGACAATCCACACCACCAATGGTTACTTCGGCCGTACGGTATCCTTCAGTCCCATTAGGTTTTACAATCCAGGAGTTGAGTACTGTTGCTATAGATTCCAAATCACGATTCGATAGTTCCGCAAGTTTCTTTTCAGCAAGTTCTGGTGAAATAAATAGTTCAATGACTCGTTTGGGTAAGTGTGCCGACAAGATTGAGTTTAATTGTTTTTGTGGTTTTTCGAGACGAACTTTTTTTAAGTATTCTAATAGTTTGATTTCAGGCAATAAATTAATACAAATACTTTCTCCTGCATGCCAGTAGGAAGATAATTGTAAAATAGCAGGACCACTCAAACCACGATGAGTGAATAAGGTATTTTCACGGAATTCTATGCGGTCATTTTTAACTAAACTATCAACACCAATACCAGAAAGCAGAGCGACCCGTTCTTTTTCTAATACATCCAAAGTGAGAGGCACTAGTCCGGCACGAGTGGGCCATACTTTAATTCCAAATTGTTCTGCCACTTTATAGGCAAATGGACTGGCACCCATCGTAGGTATGGATAAACCACCGCTGGCAATGACCAAAGATTGACAGCTAAATATCCCCTTGGTGGTTTGTATTTTAAAGTGTTGTGATTTTTGAATGTGTTCTATGCTGGTGTTGAGGTGGATAGTAGTTCCTGCAGCAGCACATTCTTTAAGCAGCATATCAACAATATCTTTTGATTTATTATCGCAAAATAATTGGCCTAAGGTTTTCTCATGGAACGGAATTTTATGTTTTTTGACGAGTTCGATAAAGTCCCATTGAGTATAGCGAGTTAAAGCAGATTTTAAAAAATGGGGATTATGTGAGGTATATTTTTCAGGTTCAATATAATAGTTAGTAAAATTACAACGACCGCCACCTGACATTAAAATCTTTTTTCCTACTTTATTCGCATGCTCCAGCACCAGAACTTTACGATGGCGTTTGCCCGCTTCAATAGCACACATTAAACCTGCGGCACCTGCCCCAATAATAATGACATCAACAGCTTCCATCTCAAATCGACTTGTATTAAATCTAAACATGCAAGGTTAACATGCGTTACGCGTGATTCAAAGAGTTCTTATTGCTCGCCATGCAATTTTTTCATACAATCATTTAACTGATTAATTTTTAATATATTTATGCATATTCTAAAACATCTTTTAGCGATTTTATTAGGTATAACCATATTGCCGTTACGCAAACTTGCATACAATATGTGGTATACAATGCTCGCAGGGTTTGCTGGGTTGGCAGCTATAATCGTTTTACCCCTAAGCTTGGCCTCCATGTTTAAAAATGAGGGTATGTCGCCCACAAAGAATTTTCTGCTGACTATGTTGGTTATAGTGCCAATCATAGTGGCACTCATTTCAATCGTTCTTGCAATTACTGCGACTTATTTAATTTACGATACTGTAATTAATATGCTCGAATCGTTCTGGGACGGTTTTAGGGGTGGTTTGCTTTATGAAATGGAAGGTTTTTGGAGTGCATACCATTCGCAAAGAGTGTTCAATGAAGAGTTGTTTTTACGGATTGATGCTTTTATTAACGGGATTAATGAAGAAGAACCAATTGATGATGTTGATTTTGATGGATTTCAACGTGTTAGAGGTGAGTTACAAGATGTTGTCGTAGTGCACGAAGATTTAGAGGTTCCGGACTTGGAACATAAAGACACTAAGAAAACTTCTACATTGTTAGATAAAACTCAATTAGAAAAAATCGACAAACTCATCAAAGCATTAACCCATCCTAACACCCCTTTATCGCATCAAGTTAAAGAGCAATTGGCCTCTTTAAAAAAACTCTATATGCAATATAACGATTTGTCGAACAAACTGGAGGAGGTACGTGTTGCTTTAGTTGAAAATGATAAGACTAAGATAAAGGATGAAATAATCGCTTATAATGATGTGGACATCCCCATTTTGTTGGTGAAACAATATCAATGCTCAAAAGACAAGAAGTGGCATAATGTCCCTGCGAACAGTTACATCACGGATAAAGAGAGTTTATTGCATTGGTTAAAACAAAAACCGCGACATCCTCTAAACAAAGATTTACTGAAAACTCCAGACTCCTATAATGGAATGAAAACACGGTATACTTGGTACGTTCTTACCAAAGAAGATTGTTCTTCTCAAGAGTTAGATGAAGCGGCTGCTCAAATGACTGTTTTAGCGACGGAATTGTTTCCTTTGCTATCGAGTTCGCAACAAATAGAATTGGGATTGGGTTCTTCTGTGCAATCGTTTTTTGGTTCAGGGATAAGTCATCAAACAAAATCCGAAGGCGAATTAGCTACTCAGTATTCTAATATGAATGATGGTAAGTCGCCTGTCATGCAATAATAATGGTATTAGGCTATTCAACCATCAAATTTTTCTCCGTGAAGTATGTAACGCATCGCAAAAGTAGGCGAGCCTATTTGAAAGAAATTATTGTTTTTCTTCTAAATCATAATCGGACTATTAATTTAAGCTTATACTGTAATTATTCAAAATAATTTATTTTAAGGTACTCATCATGAATGAACTTGATATTTTAAAATTATTTTATGATGAAATGAAAAATCGCGGGGTAACTCGCGATCAAGTATTTTTAAGTATGGAGGAGGATGCAGCTGCAATGCTTTCTCAAAAAATAAAGCAATCGGTATCCGTGGAAACCGTACAAAAATTAACTGATATATGTATTGCTAATGAATGGTTAGAACGAACGACTGCGGATCCTAATTATAAATATTTATCGTTAACTGAAGCAGGATTACAAATTATTTTAGCTAATCGATACACTTAATTGTACATCAAGGGTATAAACTTTATGCAAAAGTAGGTAAAATACGTCAATTTTATTCTTTTTTGTTGTCAATATGCCAAAACGAACCGATATTAAATCCATTCTCATCCTTGGAGCAGGTCCTATCGTGATAGGACAAGCTTGTGAATTTGACTACTCAGGTACCCAAGCGGTGCGTGCCCTACGGGAGGAAGGGTATCGGGTGATCCTTGTAAATTCCAATCCTGCAACCATTATGACCGATCCCGAACTTGCAGATGCCACTTATATTGAACCGGTATCCTGGAAAGAGGTCGCTCGCATCATTGAAATTGAACGTCCAGATGCACTTTTACCCACAATGGGTGGCCAAACAGCATTGAACTGCGCTTTGGACTTGGTACGCGAAGGAATCTTAGCAAAATATAATGTTGAAATGATTGGTGCAACCCGAGAAGCGATAGATCGTGCAGAAGATAGAGAAAAATTCCGTCAATTGATGATTAAAATTGGTTTGGATATGCCTCGCTCAGCGATTGCCCATAGTATGGAAGAAGCAATTCAGGTACAGGCACAGCTAGGCTACCCTGCAATTATTCGCCCATCATTTACCATGGGCGGTAGCGGGGGAGGTATCGCCTATAACCGTGAAGAATTTGAAGAAATTTGTACGCGAGGGTTGGAGTTGTCACCCACCCATGAGTTACTGATTGATGAGTCGGTGCTTGGGTGGAAAGAGTTTGAAATGGAAGTAGTACGTGACAAAAACGATAATTGCATTATTGTCTGTACCATTGAAAATTTTGATCCTATGGGAGTCCATACAGGAGATTCGATTACTGTAGCTCCTGCGCAAACGCTCACTGACAAAGAATATCAGCGCATGCGGGATGCAGCTATTAAAGTATTAAGAGCTGTAGGAGTTGATACCGGCGGTTCGAACGTACAATTTGCAGTTAATCCTGAGGATGGCAGAATGCTTGTGGTTGAAATGAACCCAAGGGTTTCTCGAAGTTCTGCTTTAGCATCTAAGGCAACTGGATTCCCTATTGCGAAGGTCGCCGCGAAACTGGCCGTAGGTTATACTCTTGATGAGTTAAAAAATGAAATTACCGGTGGGAAAACCCCAGCATCATTTGAGCCCAGTATTGATTATGTAGTTACTAAGGTACCACGTTTTAATTTCGATAAATTTCCACAAACTTCAGCTACATTGACGACGCAAATGAAGTCAGTGGGCGAGGTTATGGCCATTGGGTCTAATTTTCAGGAATCATTACAAAAGGCAATTCGTGGTTTAGAAATAGGACGATGTGGTTTGCATTCTTTATTTCCTAAAGGTGATTTAGCCCGTTTAAGAGGACATTTGCGAGAACCAACTCCAGATAGACTTTGGTATATTGCCGATGCATTTCGAAACGATATGTCTCTTGAAGAGGTTCATCAAGAAAGCCGTGTTGATCCCTGGTTTTTGGCTCAAGTCGAGGAGCTGGTAGCTCTGGAGCGTTCTGTAACAGGAAAAACATTCTCAGATATCGATACAGTAACGTTACGATTGTTAAAGCGACGTGGGTTTGCTGATGCGTACCTAGCCAAAATATGGGCATGTTCTGAAGAGCAGGTTCGCGCACGACGTAAAGAACTAGGAATTGTTCCTGTTTATAAGCGCATTGATTCGTGTGCTGGCGAATTCCCTAGTGATACGGCATATATGTATTCCTGTTATGAAACCCGTTGTGAATCTCGGCCCGATCCAGACAAGAAAAAGATTATGATCCTCGGTGGAGGACCAAATCGTATTGGTCAAGGAATAGAATTTGATTATTGTTGTGTGCATGCAGCGATGGCGCTGAGAGAAGCCGGATGCCAGACCATTATGGTCAATTGTAATCCCGAAACAGTTTCTACAGATTTTGATACGTCCGATCGGTTGTATTTCGAACCGGTAACACTAGAAGATGTTTTAGGTATTGTCGATGTAGAAAAACCCGACGGAGTTATTGTACATTACGGTGGCCAAACTCCTTTAAAATTAGCGCGTGCTTTAGAAGCTAATGGGGTTAAAATCATTGGCACCTCTCCTGACGCTATTGATAGAGCGGAAGATAGGGATCGGTTTCAAAAGTTAGTTACTGAATTAAAATTACATCAACCGGATAATGGTACGGTGCGTAGCGAGGAAGAGGCCATTGCTTTAGCAAATAATATTGGTTATCCGTTGGTGGTTAGACCTTCCTATGTTCTCGGCGGGCGCGCAATGGAAGTTGTCTACCAAGAAGATGATTTACGCCATTATCTATCGCACGCAGTTGCTGTATCCAATGATTCACCCGTTTTGTTGGATAAATTTTTAAATGATGCAATTGAAGTAGATATTGATGCAGTATGCGATGGTAAAGAGGTATTGATTGGTGCCGTAATGGAGCATATAGAGCAGGCTGGTATTCATTCAGGAGATTCTGCTTGCACCTTACCCCCATTTAGCTTAAGTGTGGTGGTGCAACAGGACCTAATGGAGCAAATGCGGCAAATGGCATTGAATTTAGGTGTTGTTGGTTTGATTAATGCACAATTTGCTATTCAAGCGGATGACATTTATGTTTTAGAAGTCAATCCAAGAGCATCCAGGACAGTGCCTTTTGTTTCCAAAGCGACAGGATTGCCATTGGCTAAAATTGCTGCACTTTGTAAGTTGGGTGTTAGTTTAAAAGAACAGGGTTTGAGCCAAAATCATCATATGCCGTCGTTTTATTCAATTAAGTTGCCAGTTTTCCCTTTCATCAAATTCTCTGGAGTAGACTCTATTCTGGGGCCTGAAATGAAATCTACTGGTGAGGTGATGGGTATTGCCAGACGTTTTGGACAAGCTTATGCTAAAGCACAGTTGGGAGCCAGTTGCAACATACCAAAGCGGCGTCGCGCTTTTGTCTCTGTTCGAGATGCAGATAAAACACGAGTGGGTGAAATTGCTAAGCGGTTGATTGAATTAGGTTTTGAAATAATTGCAACGCGAGGTACCGCATTGGCTTTACAAGCAGCGGGAGTGGACTGTCGTAGGGTATTTAAAGTGAACGAAGGTCGACCCCACGTTTTAGATTTTATAAAAAATAATGAAATCGATTTTATTGTAAATACAACTGAGGGTAAGCAAGCAATTGCCGATTCTTTTGCAATCAGGCGCAATGCATTGCAACATAAGGTTAGCTATACTACAACTTTGTCAGGAGCTGAGGCTGCTTGCTTGGCTATGAAATATGAGGATAGAGAAACTGTAACCCGATTGCAGGATTTACATTAATCTAAATCGTAGCCTGTGTGCAGCGCAGCGGAACCAAGGTTTTTACCGGGTTATGGCTTGTACCTTCATCCAAGCTACGATCGTTACTACGGTTTTCTTTAACTTAATGTGAAATGCTCTTTTTCTTGTTGTATTGAAGAAAAGGTAGGAATTACCAGGGAATTTTTTTTTGAGGTAGATATGAGTAAACATCCCATGACACTACAAGGTGCAGAAGCACTGAAAGAAGAATTACAGCGTTTAAAATTTGTTGATAGACCTCGTATTGTTGAAGCGATCGCTACAGCACGAGCTCACGGTGATTTAAAAGAAAATGCTGAATATCATGCTGCTCGAGAACAGCAGAGCTTTAATGAGGGACGCATCCAGGAGTTGGAAGCAAAATTATCTCATGCACAAGTTATTGATATCAGCAAATTGCCCAATAATGGCAAGGTGGTTTTTGGCGCTACAGTTACTATATGCCATGTCTCATCAGATGCCACAGTCACCTACAAAATTGTGGGTGAAGATGAGGCGGATATTAAACAAAATAAAATATCGTACAGTTCCCCGATTGGTCGCGCTTTGATTGGTAAAGAATTGGACGACTCAGTAACAGTAAATACACCCGGCGGAATGGTGGATTACGAAATTGTTGATGTGCAATACATCTAAGCTCTTAAAAAATTAAAAGTTTCACTCATGGAGCCTGGGTACAGCGCAACAAGCCCAGGTTTTTGAGTACTTTCCCCTGCTCAAAAATAAGATTTCCTAGTCTATAAAGCAACTAAAGGTCTATAATTAAAGAGAGCATTTTGAGCAGATGCTTTAATTGATTCGTTTAAAAACAAATATAATCTCGATGTTTACTATTACAGGAAGTAATAATGAACCTATTACCTGAATGGTTTCAAACAACTCCGACTCCAGCTAATGTCATAACTGGCTATTATGATTTGAAACTCGTAGCTTTATCTTATGTAATTGCAGTTCTTGCATCTTATGTAGCTTTAACTCTTGTGGGAAGGCTTCTTGCTACAAGAAATAAGTATGGTCGCATCTATTGGCTCGCAGGTGGGGCCTTTGCCATGGGAGCAGGTATTTGGTCTATGCATTTTGTAGGAATGCTCGCCTTTATCATGCCTATGCCCATGGAGTATGATTTTACTTGGACTTCCGCTTCGTTAATTGTTGCCATACTTGCTTCCGCTTTAGCTTTATTTATTTTACAGAAAAAAGATTATTCGATTTTTCATCTTGCCATAGGCGGTTTAATCGTTGGTCTTGCTATATCCAGCATGCACTATATGGGCATGGAAGGGATGAAAGTTCATGTAAATATTCATTATTTACCAGGTTTGTTTTTTCTTTCTATTGGTATTGGGATTGCGGCGGCAGAAACTGCACTGTGGCTGGCATTGGAGAGTAACTATGGTTCGAGTAAAAGACAATTTAATCTGAAAATTATTAGTTCTTTATTAATGGGATTGGCTATTTGCGGTATGCATTACACAGGAATGTCAGCAGCTGTATTTACGCCAGGTGTAACTCACGTTATGACCGGCGAGAATGTGGCAATCCAACAAAATTATTTAGCCTATTTTGTTGCCGGAATTACTGGATTAATTTTTGCTATTGCCCTCACTGCATCGAATTATTACAAGAAAATGATCACCGCTATAGAGAATGAAAAAGAATTCCTTAATGCGATGCTGGATAATTTAGAGGATGGCATTATAGCCTGCAATGCAGAAGGACGAATTACCGTACTAAACCATACAATTCAGAAGTACATTAATTCAGATAAGACGAACAAAAATATTAATAATATATTGGATTACTTTACCCTTTTCACTATGCAAAATACGCCTATTGCCCCAGAGGATTTTCCACTTAAGCGAGCATTAAATGGTGAACGTTTGCGCGATGTTGAACTCTTGATGCATATTAAAAATAATGGGGTTCGTAATGTAGTGATTGATGGACAAAAGATCATTAACTCAGAAGGAAAGAACTTAGGAGCGGTTATCGTAATCCATGATGTAACGGATTTAAAACAAACTGAAAAATTAAAGAATGAATTTGTTTCTATAGTAAGTCATGAGTTACGTACTCCACTTACGTCGATAAGAGGTTCTTTGGGGCTATTGGTTAGCGGTGTATTAGGGAAGTTTCCTGAAAAGGTAATGAAATTGCTTGAGATAGCCAACAATAACTGCGAACGCTTGCTTTTATTAATCAATGACATTTTGGATATTGAAAAAATTGAAGCTGGGAAAATGGATTTTGAATTAAAAGTAACAAACTTAAATAAACTAGTAAACGAGTCTATAGATGTTAACAAAATGTATGCGGATAAATTTAAAGTTAAAATTGAATTAGTACCTCCGGATAATGATTTTTTAGTGACCGTTGATCCAGACCGGTTAATGCAAGTTTTAGCAAATCTGGTTTCTAATGCATGCAAATTTTCTTATGAAAATGAGATGGTTACTATAAAAATTAAACAATTGGATTCATTAGTCCGTGTATCCGTTGCAAATAAAGGAAAGGGAATTTCTCCTGAATTTCAGTCTCGTATCTTTCAAAAATTTTCTCAAGGAGACTCATCTACTACTCGTGGAAAAGGTGGGACTGGTTTAGGGTTAAATATTAGTAAAATGATTATTGAAAAATTGGGTGGGACATTACATTTTGAAAGTAAGCCCGATGAGCTCACAACATTTTATTTTGACTTGCCTTTAGCACAACAATCACTCCTCACGATACAAGAAGAAACTCCAATAATCATCCCGGAAATCAAAAAGCGTTTACTTATTTGTGACGATGATGAAGATCAATCGAATTACATGAAGTTACTTTTAGAGTCAGCCGGTTTTATTGCGGAGATTGCTTCCTCTGCAGCAGAAGCTCGGAGATTATTAGAACATCAGCAGTATCATGCACTCCTATTGGATTTAATATTGCCTGATCAGGATGGGATTTCATTCATTAGAGAATTACGTTCGCATAAAAGCACGATAAATTTGCCCATTATCGTGCTTTCTCTAATTGCTCAAACAGGAAAAGAGTTATCCAATGGTGATGCTGTTTCAATCGTCGATTGGCTGGATAAGCCTATTGATTTTAATAAGCTGCTTTTCTCAATCAGTAAAGTTCAAAAAAAGGACTTTCAAAATAAGCCTCATATATTGCATATTGAGGACAATAAGGATACTCAAGAAAT
This sequence comes from Legionella stuttgartensis, assembly GCF_977063405.2. Classification (NCBI taxonomy): domain Bacteria; kingdom Pseudomonadati; phylum Pseudomonadota; class Gammaproteobacteria; order Legionellales; family Legionellaceae; genus Legionella; species Legionella stuttgartensis. The sequence continues at coordinate 174,754 of NZ_CDRUHA020000109.1, read as the reverse complement.
TGTAGAAACACTTCTTGAGAAACATGCAAATATTTCAACGGCAAATAACTTACACGAAGCAAAAGAAATGCTTGAAAAAGATAAATATAATTTGGTTATCTTAGATTTATTGTTACCCGATGGAAATGGAGCAGAAATTTTACCTTTGATCTCAAAATATCATGCACCGGTTGTTGTATTTTCTGATACCAAATTAAATGAAGATTTCTCAAAGTTTGTAACCCAGGCGTTACTGAAGTCGAATTCTTCAAATGAAATTTTATTAAATACTATTAAAAACCTTCTTTAAGTCATTGATTAAAGGTGAAAAATATGGCGAATAAAGAACTTAAAAAGATTTTATATGCTGAGGACGAAGAGGATATAAGAGCTATTGCCCAAATTGCTTTGGAAGATATTGGCGGGTTCTCGGTAATATATTGTTCTAGCGGGAAAAAAATTCTTGAAGCAGCGAAGGAATACACTCCTGATTTGCTTTTATTAGATGTAATGATGCCTGAAATGGATGGACCTACCACCTTACGCGAGTTACGTAAGAATCCAGATTTTATAAAAATACCTGCTATATTTATGACTGCTAAAATACAAAGTAATGAGATAGCAGATTATAAATCAATGGGAGCAATTGATGTTATTAAAAAACCCTTTGATCCTTTGACTCTTGCAACGTCAATAAAAAACGCATGGTTGAAATATAATGGATGAAAATACACAGAAAAAGTTACATAATCTTTTCGTTCTCTATAGTAAGAGTCTCCCTGAGAAAATTCATAATATAGAGATGCAGTGGCATGCCCAACTCAAACAATGGGATTTAATAGGCTTTCAGAATTTTCATCGTGACGTCCACAGTTTGTGCGGCTCTGCGGGAACTTATGGTTATCCTGAATTAAGTAAGACGGCGCGTAAGATGGAAATATTGTTAAAGGATATTCTCACTAAGGGTAAATTAACCGAGGGAGATCAGGAAAAAATTACTTCTTTTTTTAATCAGTTGAAAAGTGTATTGGCTCAAGAAATCCCTAAGAAACCGATTTTTTCAGATGAAACAAAACCTACAGATAATAAGCTAGTGTATGTATTGGAACAGGAAAAAGAATTAGTTAACGAACTTACCGAAAGCTTAAAACAAGCAGGTTACCACGCGCAATCGATAAAAAATATGGCTTCATTATTGAGCTCAATTGAAGAAAATCAACCTGTTGCAATTATTATTGATACGAATTACCTAAAAAAATCGGCTCTTGAGCAGTTGATTGATGTGCAAAAGCAACAAAAAACACCTATTCAATTGTTTTGTATTATTCCTAATGCTGATTTATTTCCTCGACTTACTGCAATACGCGCGGGTTGTGTGGCATATTTTCAAAAGCCTCTTGATGTGTCTTATCTGGTGCAGGAATTAAATATAAATTGCAGTTCATCTGTTAATGAAGCCTATCGAATTTTAATTCTGGATGATTCGAAATCATTAACGGAATATTACTCCCTGATTTTAAAACAAGCCGATATGATTACTCGTGCCATTACTAATCCATTGAACTTATTAAAAGAGCTTGAAACATTTCATCCTGATTTACTTTTAATGGATATTTACATGCCTGAGTGTTCTGGTTTAGAGCTGGCCGCTTTACTACGTAAGGACCGAAGATATACAAAAATCCCGATTATTTTTCTGTCTACAGAGGATGATAAGAATAAAAAACTAGCAGCTATTAGCTTAGGCGGGGATGATTATCTTACTAAACCTGTTTCACCACAGGATTTAGTTTCCGCAGTACGCTCACGATCAAACCGTGCCAGTATTTTAAATTATTATATGACTACGGACAGCCTGACGGGGTTATTAAACCACTCAAGTATTTTGAATCGATTAAATATCGAAATTGCACGATCTAAACAACAAAACAGTTCTCTTTCGTTTGTGATGATTGATATTGATAATTTTAAATCGATAAATGACTCTTATGGCCATCCATTTGGTGATCTTGTAATTAAAAAGTTGTCTTCTTTATTTATGGTCAGCTTACGAAACCGAGACATCATTGGACGGTATGGAGGCGAAGAGTTTGCAATCATTTTGCCTGGTGCAACTATTGAAAACAGTCAAAAAATTTGCAATGACTTGCGATTGCAATTTTCTCAAAATTATTTCACGGTGAATGAACAAAAAGTTCATGTAACCATTAGCGTGGGAATCTCTTATTTTGATGGGAATTATGATATCAACAACTTAGTAAATCAAGCAGATAGAGCATTATACAAAGCTAAAGAAAATGGACGAAATCAAGTTGTTATTTTTGATGAAACCCTTGTTTTGAATTAGTGGTTCCAAACATGCAGTTTAAGTAAGAATGAAATATAACCTGGGGTATCGAGACCGAAATACCTAGATTAACTATAATGGCAGTAAGTTAAGAATACTTTTCTATATTTCCTCTTTGCCTACGTCCCGCGACTTGTTCGCAGGAGCCAACTACGAAGCTTTTATTCCTTGGTGTCCGCGAACAAGTCGCGGAACGTAGGCTCTAGGGGAATAAAATTAACTTAGTGCCATTGAGGTTAACTACATTAAGGTTGAAATACTTCTTGCTGAATACCGCCGACAACCCATTGCGTACTATTAGCGAATTGACGGAAATGCCAAATTTCGTCAAGTTGACTTATAGGATCATTATCTTCTTTAACTGAACCGGTAAAGCGAACGCTTGCGATGAGCGAATTTGATTGTCTTGAAACATCAAGTAACTCAGCATCTAAGGTGATTACATCTGTTTTATTTGCCGCATTTCCCCGTTCATCTAATTGCATCTTGATTTCTGCAAATACCTCTGGTGCCGTGAACTCACTTAAATCTTGAAGATTTTTTTGGTCATAAGCAGCTTGTAAGCGGTTAAATGTCACTTTGGCTTCACGTAAAAAGGTTTCAGGTACAAAACCTATAGGATATTCAGTAGCATTGCTCGCAGCATTATTCCCTGAACTGTTATTGAATGATTGAGTAAAATTATTAAAAGGACTTTGGTTAAAAGAACGGGTTTGTCCTTGATTTGCTTGAAATTCAGGTTGCATTCTTTTGCGGAAAAAGCCAACAATAAAGAAGAGAACTGCACCCAAAATCAACCATGTCAAGATCCCATTAGCAAAGCCATGTCCCATAAATAAACTGGTAAGCAAGCCACCAATTAGCAGACCACTGAGTAATCCTCCCCATCGGCTGGTATTTTTTGTGCTTTGACCAAAAACACTAGATTTCTGTACCTTGTTGGGTGAAAACAGAGCACTTTGTGAACGTTGTATGCCAAAACTTCTGCCAGCACCAAAACGTTTTGCTGAGGCTTCGTTGACCAATAGTCCAAAGCTTAGTAATGCAATAAGTAAATAGGAAACAAGCGTACGCATAGTATCAGACCTTTCTTTTTAAATAGAGACAATAGTATATATGAATTCGAATGAAACTGCCTGTTTGTGGTTTAATTTTGCACTATAATTAAAAAACTGGAAGGATTTTAAAATAACGTAACACATAATGGATTGAATCAATAAAATTTAATATGACCATTACTTTATGTGTTAAATACACAAGGAGTAGGTTATGTCTGAATATCAAAAAGGAGCTTCGGGGGCTAATGTTAACCATTTTTTTCCAAAAGCCCTACACCATACGGAGCAGTCGGAAAGAATATTGATTCAATTACAGGATCTATTGAGTCGTATTGAAGAGGGAATTGCATATTGTAAGCAACAAAAGGAAATGTATCCGAGAATGCAGCAATATTCAGACAAAATATCGGTGTTAAATGCGATTAAAAACTATGTTTGTGGCAATATAGGACTTGATCTTTTAGACGAATATCTGAGAATGTATCCTAAATGGGATAAAGACTCCGATGTTGCTGATATGACCGCGTTGATTCATGAGGCACGAGTTTTTAAAGACAATTCTCAATAAAGTTAGTCAGCCCCGGCATTAGTTGCTGAGAAAACTCTTTCTTTTAGGGCTAAACTATAGATTCCTTTAATGTAAATCCGTTCAAAATTCCTGGTGTGAAAGGATTTACTTGATTGTTTGTTTTTAAGAGGTAACGACCTGAATTGCTGTTTATTTCAAAGAGAATTTGTAAGCTAGAACTGTCTTGTTCATCAATCAGTACATTCACTTTCTCAAGTAGTTTAAATAAAGCCCAAGTTCCTTGCTCTGCCAATTCATAATGATTGCCTTCAATTGAATCAAGGGCGAGTTTGGCATGAGATTGTGGCCAGGTAAAACGAATAACTGACTCAGTACTTTGATTATCGGTTAATTTGGTGCTGCCAATCTCAAGTTCTAGATTAGCAACTACAGGATCCAGGCTAATTTTTTGTAGACTAAAATCAATTTTGCTCTCATCACCATGATCTGGGAAAAACATATTGGTAATAATATTCGCACGTATGAGCGCATCTAATGTCTCTGATGCAATAGGTAATACGGAGTCATTTACTGCTTTAGGCTTCCATTCTGCGCTGGAAATATCCAGGAATGGTTTAACATAGTTTTCAGTAAAGGTGTTTAAAGCCCCACGAGTTGAAAAGAAATGATTAAAGTCATTAATCGTAATTTCTTCATGTTGTGACGAGTCAAAAGGATAGCGTCTGGCAATAGTACTTTGGAATTCTCTGTAAACAGTTTCTTGCCACTGTTGGTTAATATACTCACGACTGTCTTTGATCAGAATACCCCATGCGTCACTTGCTAATTGTTTGGTCCATGTACTTAAAGGTTCAGGTAATTGTCGCGCTTGATTATAAAGCAGGCTTACTGGATCAGAAGCACTTTCACTGGAAAAGCGGGTTTTTGTGATATTAAATGCGGTTCTGCCGCCATCATTTATCATGGACAAGGTTGAAATAAAGCGCTCCAAATCAACGATTTTTTGGCTGAGTTCTTTAGTACTGGAATGACTCATTAAATTTAAATCAGTAAATTGATTGGCTATCGCATGATTAAAAGGTGATGAACTATTGGTCAAGTCCGCTTTGGTTTCTTGTTGAATTAGAGCAGTTATCTTACTCAATGAATGAGATTGCTCTAGATTTTTAACTACTTGCCGTCCAGTTTGATAATCTTGGTAATGCAAGGGCTGTGATTTACGCATAAAGGTTTGCCACCAGGTCACGTAATCAAAACAATAAGCCTGAGTGATCATTTCTTGTAATTGATTTAAGTCATTGCGTCCAAGTACCCAGTTTTCCTTTTGTAGGCTATAGCTAATGTCAGGAATCTTTTGCATGATTTCGTTAAAACCTGCTCTGGTAAAGTAACTTGGCAATTCATTAGTTGCCAGTACAAAACCATCAATGGCAATTTTTTGTTTTGAATTAGGGAAAAATTCTTTGGCAATGGAATAATAAAGGTAACTGGTGGGTAATGCATTTAAATAATTTCTTGCATCAGTAATTACCTGCTGTTTTACAATTATATTTTTGGGTGGCTTACTTAATAAAAGTTTTAATAGTGCCAGTTGTTTTTTTAAAGCACTTTCAGGTTGGTTTTTCCATTGACTCGTGAACCAATCTTGTACTTGCATCGACGAGAAATGTTCTGGTTGGCTTAACATTAGATAAATTTTCAATGCGTTATAGCGAACAATAGGAGTATTTCCTGGATTATTGATTACATCTTCCAACTCACTGGTCAATGAGGGTAAAAACTCACCTTGGAGACGATTTTCAGCATTATGGTGCAAATTATATTTTAATTGATGTACTGTTGGTAGTGATAAGGAATTACTGGGAATATGGCTCATTGTTTTGGCCGCATTTGATAAATGATAAAGGGCCTGCTTTTCTTTATTTTTTTGACTGTTGAGAACATCGTAAGCCAGTAATTCTTTGCTTGTTTCATCGAGTAAATGAGCAGTTTTATAATGGTTGTAGCTTAAAATCAGTAAACTAATTCCAGCAATACTTGCTGTTATCGCAATAATGGGTTTTTGTGAAAATTTTCTAACTTGTGGAATTTGGCTGCAATGTTCCTGAATCGTGCTTAATGCACCTTCAACAAAATAAGCTCTGAAATTGGTCGCTTGCGGAAACGTATCTTGTACCATCAAGGCATATTCATGTTGAATTTTCTTATTCAAGCGATCAATGCTCACTCCACCTTGCTCCGCACTACTAAAATAAATGGAATGTAAATTAAAGAGCCGGGGAGAAATTCCTTGAATTAATGCTTGAATAGAGGAACGAAGACTTGCGACCTGTAGTGGAAATTCCCGAATTAAACTGCGTCGCATAGTCGAGCGGGCAGGATGCATTTTATGAATTACTTGTTGGCCGATCTGTTCTGTGAGCTGGTTGAATTGTAATGAATAGGCTTCTATTTTTTTCTTTAATTCATTTCTGCAATCGAGCGAAAACCCTAAAGGTTTTGATAAATCACTCGCATGTTCTGATTGATAAAATTCGGTAAAACCAGCGAGAGTATCCATTTTGGTAAACATCAGTGCCAGATTGACAGGATAGCCCAGATTTGTTCCAAATCGTTCCAATAATTGTAGATGGGCTTTTTTCTGTTCGGCAAACTGTCCTGGATCGGCAATGAGTAAGTCGTTTACATCAATACATAAAACCAGTCCGGTAATTTTTAGATAAGCGTTGCATCGATTTAATTGTTTTAACGTCGTCAGCAATAATGTTTTGCTGTTAGTGAGCCAATTTTCACCAAGCTCAATAATAATACCTTTCTGATTAAAATAAATCTTTGCATGTTGCTCGCTAAAAACGGGTATTTCTTCCATATTGCTTTGTTTTAAGACTGCCGATTTTCCTTGAGCATTTCTACCTGTAATCACTATAAAGGATAGCTGATTGCTTTGTGGCTTTAGCTGTGAAAGTATTTTTTTTATAGCATCACATAATGCGCGTAAAGAATTGTCCATTAGCTATCCAGAAGAGCAAGTTGGGTGTGTCCAAATAAAACGGTTTTCGCCTTATTTTCCAATAAATATTGGCTGGTCAAAAAAGCAAGTGTTACCACAGTAACCGCAGTAACCAAGGTAATGATGACTGCTTTGTAATTCTTTTTAACAATTTTGGGAATAGGGTTTTCATTAAATAAGCGGCGCGGTTGATTAAACCGATTTTGCTGAATTATTTGATAGAGATCTTCAATATAATTATCCAATACCTGCCGTCCATCCGCCTTGAGATGGTAATGGCCCTCAAAACCAATAATCAGAAAAAAATAAACGAGCTCTATCAGATCAAGATATTGAGTGGGTCGTTCTTTAATGTAATTAAGGATTTCAAAAAAACGCTGTTGTGGTTGGGCATTATCATTAGTGAGTGGAGTGAATGCCTTAAATTCAGCGGTAATTTGGTATACACGCATGTAATTTTTACCAATGATTTCATCTATTGTTGCAGCCATTAAATAATAAGCGATCGCTGCAAAGTCTGCTGGATATTTAGAAGCATCCATTTTACTTTGAAAAGCGAGTAATTCATGCTCGATATTGTCTCTGATATTCTCAATAGCAGGCAAAGAGGGACTAAGACAGAGTCGCTCCAGTAAGGATAAAAGAGGGCCTGCTGCTGCAACTAAAGAATTGGTAGAAAAGGGAGCAATGAATAATTTAGAGCGATAGTAACCTTGCGGGACAAGCATCGTTCCCGAATTAACGAGGTGGCTGCTGACCAGTGAGGCTGGATAATGCGCAACTGTCATGGTCTTGCTCCTAATAGGTCTTGATTCAAGCATGAAATCGTTTTGCAAACACTCTAAAGTAAAAGAGAGATGATACGTTATATAACTCGCATAGTTCAAGTGAGTCAAGCTTTATGATTTAGAGGATTTGGATATCATGCCCCTGGAACCTGTGTTACTTGCTTTTTAAATTAAGTAAAAGCTAAATGATGGATGTTCTTTAAATACCCGTTCGCAAGCAAACGGGTACGTTTAGTTATTTGAGTTTATATGGTTCTGCTGCGGTAGTGTTAGCTTCTGCCTCATTTTTAGCCAAGGTTAAATGGTTTACTAGATGAGTAAACGCATCTCCGGCTAATTGCGCTTTAAGTACGAGCTCGCTAGAGAGATTGCCTTTACTCACAAAACCACTAATAGCCCCGAAGTTAGTGACAATTTGACTATCGTTTAAATATTCTAATACTTTAATGACATGAGGATTTTTTGCGTCCATCAAGAGGAGATTTAGTCCATGGACTAGAGTATCTAACGCATAGGTTCCGACGAATTCATTATATTTGTTATAGTTAGTATAAAAACTATAGGCTGCACCTATCAAAGAGAGCGTGTTTACAACTCGTGACGTTCTTTTATCTGTTAAAAAATTATAGCCACTTGCAAATAAACCGAAGGCTGACCCTATATTGAGTGGATTGCCACACATACCCATGAAATTACTCCTTGTTTATTTAAAATGAGTTCATTCTATATTCTGTTTGATTAAAATCAATCTACAGATCGTAGTATTCTTCTTTAGAATACTGTTTGCTGGATTATCTTTAGAAGTACGTATCCATTTATACCTTTATTGGTTATGTTTCCTAGGAGATCGGACACAGTCCCTCATTAGGCTTGGTGGTGGGATGATAAATCAATTGCCTTTTTTTGAACTCGGGAGCAAATGATCCCTTACTAAAAAAGGAGTCATCGTGTGATTTGATTGATAAAGAATATTGATAAATTGGAATTTGTAAGGTTTTAAGTTGGGCTAATAAGGTTTTATCAATCGTTTTTGGCACCCATATTTCTGAAATATCTTGGCTACTTACACCACCAAAAATCTGAATGTTAATGTTATTTTTTTGGTTCAAGAATGTTGGGGTTGGACACGTATCAAAAGCATGAAAATAACCGAGACGATGAGTATCTGTTTCTCTGAAAATCTCGTTGGTATCAAACGGCAGCCATGTTGACCGGTCTTGCATGTCCTGATTCAGCTTTAGAACGATGCCGCATTCCTGGAACGCTTGGGAGTATTGACTGTGTCTAGATATTTCAACGGGTTTATTAGGAACATGCAGAAGACCAGAAATATGTCTAATTTTTTTTACCGTATCTACGGTGCCGTACTCTTTTTCCAGTTCAATATCAAAAACAACTTTTTCTATATCCCATTTAGGATCATTTTTTTGGCCTGAGGTCATTACTTCCTTTTTGCTAATGAGATGTTCCACATCTTTGAGGGAGCAAGGGATTAATAAATCACATTTCTGAAAAAAAGTTTCGGCAACCTTGGGATCGCCCGTTCCATATTCTCTTTGTAATCGCTCAATTAATTCTACTACGGTTTGATTGATATCTGGATGTTTTTGGTAGTGGTCAGGATGAATTGTGCTGCCAGGGGCTAAATCTTTAAGCATTAAATTCTCGGTATAAATCAAAAGAATGAGTATCTAATGAATATCGTATGCTTTGATCGCTAAATGCGAAAATGGTTCCTGGAGGGCTCTTTTTATCTGAATTAGCAATAAGCTCCAAATTAAGTAGACGGTCTGTTTCTTTCATTACATCAGATAACTGATTTATTAAATTTAACGCATGAATTAGAGAGGGACGTGTTTTAATCATCTGGGCTACAGGTTCTGATTGTTCCTTTCCTAAATCGGCAATCTCTTTCACTTGAATTAAAGCCGCAGTAAGACGTTCTAGTTCTTCTAACGTGTCTTGGCCAAAGTTTTTATCTAAAATTGAGTGTAGCGCAGTGCTTATTTTAGGTACGTCAAAATATTTAGATAGATGTACATCAGATTCTTTAACTTGAGTACTTAGGGTTGTGAGCTGTGCACGTAGTTCTGTTATTGCGCTATTGAGATCATCCGCCATATATAATTGATAAGTATGCATGGGAAATTACTCTGGTTTGTGGATCTATATAGTATGAGTATAGTTGGGAACAAATTTTTTTCGTTAATGATATTTACAAAGATGTAGCTAATGAACAGCGGAAAACTAAAGCAACTCTAATAAGTTATCTTTTGCATATTTTATTTGCATCATTCCTTAACAATAAGGTACTATTCTTGTTTGCCAGATATAGAACTATTTTGGTACTATATTTATAATATGGATAGAAAATAAAATAAGTGAGTTTTTGTTTCTAATTAAGACTTATTTAGTACTAGATTATTCGAGTTTGAGGTGTTATGCTGCGCATCAGCAAGTTGGCCGATTATGGAACAGTAGTGATGGTTTATCTCGCAAAGCACGCGCAAGGATTGTGTAATGCTCGTGATATCGCATTACATACTCATCTAACTGTACCTACGGTAAGTAAAATTTTAAAACGTTTAACCAGTGCAGGTTTGTTAACTTCAGTACGTGGAGTGGCTGGAGGTTATCGATTGCGACGACCTGCAACTGAGATTTCTGTGTCGCAAATAATTTTTGCATTGGAAGAACATCGCGGTTTCACAGAATGCAGTTTGCAACCTAATGATTGTTCATTACAAGGTGTTTGTACCATTCAGGGCAATTGGCGCTTAATAAGCCAAGCAATTGAAACAGCCTTGGATAGTGTGAGTTTGGCCACTTTGGCGAAACCCACCTTGCAAGCATACGATGTGGAACGAGTTCGACAATTGGCAAGTGGAGTTAATCGTGGCTAAAAGCAGTGAGCAAATTAATTCTCTGCTCGATAGAGAATACCAACATGGGTTTACCACCGACATTGAAGTAGATACTTTTGAGCCTGGCTTGGATGAAGAAGTTATTCGACGTTTATCAGCAATTAAAGGCGAGCCTGAATTTTTGCTGGAATGGCGTTTAAAGGCTTACAAGCATTGGTTAACCATGTCGACCCCTCAATGGTCCAGTGTGCACTACCCGCCGGTGGATTACCAAGCTATTTCTTATTATTCAGCACCTAAACAGAAAAAAGATGCTCCTAAAAGTCTGGATGAGGTTGATCCCGAATTACTAAGAACCTATGAGAAATTAGGTATTCCTTTAAGAGAACAAGAGATGTTGGCGGGTGTAGCTGTCGATGCAGTATTTGATAGTGTTTCTGTGGCGACTACGTTCAAAGAAAAATTAGCCGAAAAAGGTGTTATTTTTTGTCCTATCTCTGAAGCCGTACACAAATACCCCGAATTGCTTATGCAATATTTAGGTTCAGTAGTACCTTACCGTGATAATTTTTATGCTGCTTTGAATTCGGCTGTTTTTAGTGATGGCTCTTTTGTTTATGTCCCCAAAGGGGTGCGTTGTCCCATGGAATTATCCACTTATTTCAGGATTAATGCAGCATCTACAGGACAATTTGAGCGTACCTTAATCGTTGCCGATGTAGACAGTTATGTTTCATACCTAGAAGGGTGTACAGCACCTATGCGTGATGAGAATCAATTACACGCAGCGGTGGTGGAGTTAGTTGCTTTGGATGGAGCACAAATTAAATATTCCACAGTCCAAAACTGGTATCCAGGTGATAAGGAAGGAAAAGGTGGAATTTATAATTTTGTGACCAAACGAGGGGCATGCCGCGGCAAGCGCTCTAAAATTTCCTGGACACAAATTGAAACCGGTTCAGCAATTACCTGGAAATATCCCAGCGTTATTTTACAAGGGGATGATTCTGTTGGGGAATTTTATTCAGTTGCGTTAACCAATAATTACCAACAAGCCGATACGGGCACTAAAATGATCCATATTGGCAAAAACACGCGTTCAACCATTATTTCCAAAGGAATCAGTGCGGGGCGTGCACATAATGCATATCGTGGTTTGGTTCGTATTGCACCGACAGCGACTAATGCGCGTAATTATACTCAGTGTGACTCTATGCTGATGGGGTCTGAATGCTCTGCGCATACTTTTCCTTATATTGAAGTTAAAAACCCTACGGCACAGGTAGAACATGAAGCAACTACTTCAAAGATTAGTGAAGAGCAACTGTTTTATTGTCAACAACGAGGAATCGATACCGAAGACGCTGTTTCGATGATTGTAAATGGTTTTTGTAAGCAGGTATTAAAAGAGTTGCCTATGGAATTTGCGGTGGAAGCGACTAAATTGCTAGGTCTAAGTTTAGAAGGGGCAGTGGGTTAATATGTTAAAAATCAAAGACTTAAATGTTGAGGTAAATGGCCAATCCATTTTAAAGGGCATAGATCTTCAGGTGAATCCTGGTGAAATTCACGCCATCATGGGGCCTAATGGTTCTGGTAAAAGTACCCTGTCTAAAGTATTAGCTGGTCATCCATCGTATCAAGTGACTGGTGGAGAAATAAATTATTTAGGGCAGGATTTGACGCCTTTATCTCCCGAAGAAAGAGCACGAGCTGGTGTTTTTATGTCCTTTCAATATCCAGTGGAGATCCCTGGGGTAACTAATGTTAATTTTCTCAAAGCCTCGGTTAATGCAGTACGTAAAGGTCAGGGAAAAAATACCCTTGATGCTATTGAGTTTCTCTCATTCATTCGCGAGAAATGCCAGTTACTGGAAATGGATGAAAGCTTTTTGTATCGCAGCATCAACGAAGGATTTTCTGGGGGCGAGAAAAAACGGAATGAAATTTTACAAATGGCTGCTTTAGAGCCCAAGCTGTCTATTCTTGATGAAACAGATTCAGGCTTGGATATCGATGCATTGCGTATTATTTCTCAAGGGGTTAACGCCATGCGGTCGCCTGAGCGTTCGATTATTTTAGTCACGCATTATCAGCGTTTGCTGGATTACATTGAGCCCGATTTTATCCATGTACTGGTTAATGGTCGTATCATTATGTCTGGTGATAAATCATTGGCACTTGAATTAGAGAAAAAAGGGTATAGCTGGCTTGAGGAAACGGTGTAACGATATGAGCGAGATTTTGGATTTTTACCAACAACGAGCAAAAGCCAGTTTATCTACCTTACCTTGGCTTGCCCAATTGCAGACTAAAGCATTAAGGGATTTGAACCGACACGGCTTTCCAACGCGTCATGATGAAGACTGGAAATATACCAGTGTTGATGCCTTATTGAACCAACCGTTTATGCGTTCTGGCACTGGAAATAGTCCTCAAGAGTCTGTGGTTGTAGCCCAGGATGGAAAAATAAATTCTGATCTACCAGTAAATCAACATGTATCAATCCAAAATGGACTCATTTTGGGCATAGAACAACTTACCAAAATTTTACCTAAAGGAGTGTTAGTCCTTCCTTTGGCTGAGGCATTAGTGAACCATTCGGAATTGCTGCAACCTTATTTGGGAACCATTTTAAAGCAAGAGCATGGTTTTCATTATTTAAATACGGCTATGATTCATTGTGGTCTATTGATTTACATCCCTGCCGGGGTTGTGATTGAAGAGCCTATCGCTTTAACACATATACAAACTCAAACGAATCAGGCAGTTTATTTACGACATCTAATTATTGCTGAAGCAAACACTCAGGCTACAATAATTGAAGACTATCAGGGTTTGGCTGATTGTTGTTATCTGACTAATAAAGTAACTGAAATTGTAGTCGGTGCTGATGCCAAATTAACACATTGTACGATTCAAAGGGAGAGTAAATCGGCTTTTCATTTAGGTCATCTGTCGGTGAAGCAATTGGCAGGTAGCGAGTTTGCCAATCATTCCTTAAGTCTTGGTGGACAATTGGTCCGTTCGGACATCAGTTTGTATCTGCAAGAAGAAAAAACTCATTCTTTAATGAATGGGATTTATGCTCCTGCTGAAGGGCAGCATGTGGATCATCATACAACAGTGCACCATTTGGTTCCTAACTGTAGTAGTGAACAGGATTATAAAGGGATTCTCACTGGACGTTCGCGTGCAGTATTTAATGGTAAGGTCGTTGTTGCCAAAAATGCACAACACACGGATGCCAAACAACAAAATAAAAATTTATTACTTTCAGCAAATGCAGAAGTTGATACAAAACCACAGTTAGAAATTTTTGCTGATGATGTTTTGTGCTCTCATGGTGCAACAGTTGGACAATTAGATGAGGAAGCATTATTTTATTTGGCGACTCGTGGAATTGATCGACTTGAAGCATCGCACTACTTAATTCATGCTTTTGCTAGCGATAATCTGCGGCTTATTCCCCATCGTCAATTGGCGGATTATATGGGGCATTTATTAACACAACAGTTGGGGTAAGCTAATGGACGCCTTGGATATTCATGCAATTCGTAGAGATTTTCCTATACTCCATCAAAAAGTAAATGATTCTGATTTAATTTATTTTGATAACGCGGCAACGGCACAGAAGCCTAAAGCGGTGATTGAGGCTATTTCTCATTATTATGAGCATGATAATTCGAATGTGCATCGCGGTGTACATACTTTGAGTGTCAGAGCAACTGAGGGCTATGAAGCTGCGCGTTCCAAAGTGAAGCGCTTTATTAATGCAAACTCCCCCCGCGAATGTATTTATGTACGCGGAACAACTGAAGCAATTAATTTGGTAGCCCAAAGTTTGGTTGCACCTCGTATTTTACCTGATGAAGAAATATTAATTACACATATGGAACATCATTCCAATATTGTTCCATGGCAGATGGTATGCAAAAAAACAGGTGCCAGGCTGCAAGTTGCACCTATTTCTTTGGATGGTGAAATTCTCTTGGAAGAATTTGCTAAAAAATTAAATAAAAATACCAAGTTTGTTGCAATTTCTCATGCCTCCAATGCCTTAGGTACAATTAATCCGGTTAAAGAAATGATTAAGATGGCCCATGATGTTGGTGCCGAAGTATTATTAGATGGAGCACAAGCAGCTCCTCATTTTGCAGTAGACGTACAAGATTTAGGGTGTGATTTTTACGCGTTCTCTGGACATAAGTTATTTGGTCCTACAGGTATTGGCATTCTATGGGGCAAAGAAGAACTTTTGGAAGCCATGTCACCTTATCAAGGTGGGGGCGAAATGATTAATTATGTTACCTTTGACGCCACAGAATATGCTGCTTTACCTTATAAGTTTGAAGCGGGTACTCCTAATATTGCCGGAGCAATTGGCTTAGGTGCTGCAATCGATTATTTAGAGTCGTTGGATAAGGACGCAATCATTGCGTATGAACAGGAATTATTGGAATATGCAACTGCTGGAGTTCGCTCTGTAAGCGGATTTAACATCATTGGAACCGCCAAACAAAAAGTACCTGTGGTCGCTTTTGTCCATGGAACAATTCACGCGCATGATATTGGCACTATTTTAGACAGTGAAGGAATTGCAATACGCAGTGGCCATCATTGTGCTATGCCATTGATGGATTTTTATAATGTGGCTGCCACTTCACGTATTTCTTTGGCATTTTATAATACTAAAGAAGAAATTGATGCATGCATACAAGCATTGCATCGAGTTAAAGAGGTATTCGCATGAGTGCTGAGTTGCGAGAGCTTTATCAAGAAATCATTATCGATCATAATCGCAATCCACGTCATCACTATGAAATGAAGGATGCGACAGTGCAAGCGAATGGTTTTAACCCTTTGTGTGGGGATAAGTTAACCGTTTATGTTAAAATCGACAAGGATTTGATTACTGAATTGAGTTTTTTAGGATGTGGTTGTGCTATATCTCAAGCTTCGGCTTCCTTGATGACGGACTCAATAAAAGGAAAAACCATAGAAGAAGCTCATGAAATGTTTCATCGCTTTCATCATATGTTGACGCAAAATGAGGAAAGTCAGTTACGTTATATGGATAAGTTGACCGTCCTTGCCGGAGTTAAGGCTTATCCGGCGCGGGTAAAATGTGCCACCTTGGCTTGGCATACTTTGGAAGCGGCATTGAATAAAGACAGTAATGTGGTGAAAACAGAATAGGAAGACATTATTACTGGGTTTTATTGTGCTTCACATACATTATGCTGGTAATTGAGTTGAATCCTACGTCCCGCGGCTTGTCCACGGGATCTGGTGAGAGCGAAAGATGTCTGGATCCCGCGGACAAGCTGCGGGACGTGGGATAGATTATTATCATTAGGTTATGACAGTGTTGCACTGCCTAGATTATAGTCACCAAAATATAAGTAGGTACTTTATGTTTGGTTTTAAGAAAAAACAGGACTTGGAGTTGTTGAAAGAAGCCATTATTAATGCGCTTAGGGAGATTTATGACCCTGAGATTCCAGTCAATATTTATGACCTGGGCTTGATTTACGATATCTTGATCGATGAAGAGGCCCATGTTGTAATCCACATGACTTTAACTACTCCAGGTTGTCCTGTTGCTCAAACGTTTCCAGGAACAGTAGAACAAGCGGTCAATAAAGTTGAAGGTGTTCGCGATTGTTCTGTAGAATTAGTCTGGGAGCCACCTTGGTCTCAAGAGAGAATGACTGAAGCAGCACGACTGGAATTGGGAATTTTTTATTAATGTGGCAGCCTTCAGCACCGATCGAGCTTTTGCGTCAACGGGCGAAATTATTAGCAAGAATACGTTCTTTTTTTACTGAGCGTGATTACTTGGAAGTAGAAACTCCAATTATGGCGCGCTATGGTACAACCGATGTTTATCTCAGTAACATCAAAGCTACTTTTCGTGGTGAATCTTATTGTTTACAAACCTCTCCTGAATACCATATGAAGCGAATGCTTGCTGCAGGGAGTGGCTCTATTTTTCAAATAGCCCGTGTGTTTCGCGATGATGAGCTAGGTCGTTGGCATAATCCTGAGTTTACTTTGTTAGAGTGGTACCGATTGGGTATTGATCATCATGCCTTGATGGACGAGATGGATGCGTTCCTGCAAATGGTGATGCAATCTAAGCCTATGATCAAAAAAACCTATCAACAGGCTTTTCTTGATGCCTGTGATGTGGATCCGTTATCTGCGCCCATTACACAATTTAGGGAAATATTAACGCGTTATGATTTGGATAATGTCTTATCTCCTCAAGAAGAGGATAGAGATCAGTATCTATTTCTCTTAATGAGTCATGTTGTAGAACCTTTTTTGGGTAAAGAATGCGCCCCGGTAGCTGTATATAATTTTCCAATATCGCAAGCGGCTTTAGCAAAAATTAATCATGGTGTGGCAGAACGTTTTGAGGTGTATTATCAAGGAGTAGAGTTAGCAAATGGTTTCCATGAGTTAACCGACGCTACTGCCCAAGCTAATCGTTTTGTTCAAGACCAAAAAGTAAGAAACAAAAAAGGTTTTCCTTCTGTGGACGCGGATCAATATCTTTTGCAGGCTTTAGAGCATGGTTTGCCAGCTTGTAGCGGAGTGGCCTTAGGCGTCGACCGCTTATTGGCTTTGGCCTTAAAACAACCTGAAATTTCGAAAATTATTTCTTTTGATTTTACCAGGGCTTAATTCTTCATATTCTCCCGTTCAATTTGACAATCAAATCCTACACTGCACCCATGGATGGTCTAATATTAATCATATAGTAGTGCTTATTTTGTGGGCTATTAATTATGATACGGGCTGAAGATGTTTTTAAACCTGATTTTAAAAGCAAATCAGAATTTAAAGGTCCCATTGTCTTACATATGATTGATCAGAATGGTTATGGTGATGTTTCTCTTGGAATGAAAATAGCTAAATTTCTGACGAAAAAATATCCAGATGCTCCGATTTATGTTTTAGCGACAACTGATTCAATAAAAAAAATAACCGAGATTGAGCCTGACTTTTTAGAGCAAGTGACGCATCCTCAAATCAAAATGGTTAATACGAATAAGCTCCACCCTCATAAGCTCCGTGAGCTATGTGACAGTGCTCAACTTGCAGTTGAAACTGCAATTTTTAATAACACATTGAATCATTATCATAAGAAAAGTACCTGCCCCAAAATATTTATTGGTGAATATGGGCTTTATGAAAAGCCAATTTATGAGCCACCTATAATTAATTTAAGTGGAAATGTGGGGGTGGGAGAGAATTATCCGGGAATTTTAATTGAACAGCATTTAAAAGAATTCTCGCGTCTGAACCCCGATGCAAAATTGAAAGCTCGCGGCCAAATACTGAACGGACTCGATCCTCTTTTAAAAAAGCAAGTGTTTGGTAATGAGGTGGATGATGCCACTTCATTTCTTAAAAAAAACAGTTTTGCTTTTTCTTATTATAACCACCCTTATTCTTACAAGAGAGCGGCTACAGTCTTTGCAGCAAGTAATGAGGAAGGAAAACATGCAAATTATTTTGTAAGTGCTTCAGATAAGAATGAGAAGGATCAGGTCGTATTATCCATGCTTGAAGAAAAAGACTTTCAAGCGAAATTAAAAGAACTAGGCTATGGAAAGCTTGTTTTTTATACTGGAGACTCAGAAAAGCCGCATAAAGAGATTGTTTTGAATGAATCAAATCCTGGTCGAGAGTTTAGAGTATTTCAAAGAAATCGTTTTACTCATGATACAACACTTGATTTAATGCGTTTATCTGATGTGTGCGGAGTTGCCGGTGATCAATCCCTTACGGAAGCATTTTCGCTTGGTTCTTACCCTGTCCCCGAAGAGTGGCACTGTCAAATTGATATAATAAATCAAATTGCTAAAACCTATTACGCCCAAAATGGGGTAATGTCGCGTATTCATGAACATACCTGGAATAAAAAAGATTCAGTGGACGATTGGGTCTATGCTGGGGGGTTATTACAAGCTTATCGGCCCGTCGTGGACACAGTTCTTACTAAATTCCAGGACCAGGCAAATCTTTACAATGCACTCGATCATCGGCTTAATATAGAATTGGATAAACCGAAACAAGAAGAAATCGATAAATATAATAAAGCATTTATTGAGTCACTGGTGGCCAATCAAAGAAGTCTAAAAAAAGATAAAGATAAAGCTTTTTTTATCGCCACAGAAATAGCCCGTCATTATGCTAAGTTCCAACCGAGCGAACCGCTGACCCTGAGTAAAATACTTGATACAATGAGTGCCCATGTGGGTAAACCCATTGCCCACATTCACAGCCTTCGCAACATTGTAATTAAAGAGAAAGATCTTGATTCAATAAAAAGTGAACGAAGCAGTAGTTTTATAAAAAGAAATATTACTCACAACCCCTCACGCAATACAGAGTTATTCACTAAACTCCAATCTTTACAACAACACTTTCAGTCCTCGATGGAGACCAGTACACAAGGTAAAAGCAGTTCGTTTAAAGATAAATTTTCTGATATGTGTCAGACGGAACTTACCGAACAAGATCTTGAGAGAGCCGTAAAATATTTAGCTAAATTAAGCATACACGAACTTGGGGAGGAGGTGGGTTTTGGTCATACCCATAATTTTGGCAAAGTGTTGGATGACGGGTATCACTTTGTTGAAAAAATAACCCCATTTGAACAGGATAAGCCAATAAAAGAAAATAAAAAATTCACTTTTATTCTTGAGACGAATTATTCAAATTCGAATCAATTTGTAATTACAATTTCTAAAGATCAATTGCGTGAGTTTTCAGAGCGACAAAAGCAAGTAGAAGCTCAATCAACGTACAACTGTTGATGATGTCAAGCACCCGACGCAGCGCAGCGCGTCGGGTGCGGGCTTATTGAGTATTAGTTACAACATATCGATTTGCTTTCGGCAAAGATGGAATAAACCTCGTTGTCACCAATAATTAGATGATCCAATAAGCGGGCATCAACTAATTCAAGAGCCTCGCGGATGCGTTCAGTGACAACAATATCTTGATGGCTTGCATCGGCTAGACCTGATGGGTGGTTGTGGGCAAGGATGAGGGCCGCAGCATTAAGTTGTAAGACACGTTCGATGATGGGTCTGGGATGAATCGTGGCCGTATTGATTGTGCCAGAAAAAAGTTCTTCATAAGCAATGATGCGATGTTGATTATCAAGAAACAGAGCAGCAAACGTTTCATTTTTATAATCGCGCATCCGCTTTTTTAAATAAGCATAGGTTTGTTTGCTGTTGGTGATTTGAGTTTCTTTTTGCAACTGAATGTAATCACTGCGACGGCACATTTCTTTAACTGCTTGCAATTGGGCATAGCGTACATCTCCCAAACCATGGATTTGCTTGAAACTTTCTTTATCTGCGTTAAGAATGGCACGTAAATCTCCCAAATGTTTGAGGAGGTCAAATGCTAATTGGACACAGGATTTTTTATTACTGCCGGAACTAATAAAAATTGCGAGTAACTCTGGATCTGAAAGACTTTGTGCACCGTGGGTAAGTAATTTCTCACGCAGGTCTAACTGCCGTGTTGATTGGACAACCGTCATTTTTCTATTCCTTTATTGCGAAGTTTATGCTTTGATCGAAGCTATTCTTATCAAAAACGTTGAACCATGCAAGATTTTATTGGGAAAAAAGTACTTCTTGGAGTTTGTGGTGGGGTGGCTGCATATAAATCAGCTTATCTGATTAGAGAGTTAACTCGAGCAGGTGCTGAGGTTAAAGTGGTGATGACCCAATCAGCCCAGGAATTTGTTAGTCCTTTATTGATGCAAGCTTTATCAGGAAATGATGTACGTACGAATTTATTTGATGCCCAGGCAGAACGTGCTATGGGGCATATTGAATTGGCACGTTGGGCTGATTATTTGGTGATTGCACCTGCTTCTGCCAATTGTCTTGCCAAAATAGCACAAGGTATCGCTGATGATTTGCTCTCAACGTTATATCTTGTTGCAGAAGTTCCCGTGATTGTTTGTCCAGCGATGAATCGCAGCATGTGGTCTCATCCCGCGACGCAAGCCAATTGTACGCTTTTACAGGAACGTGGAGTTATTTTTGTGGGCCCTGAAGAAGGTTCCCAAGCTTGTGGAGAACAGGGTTTTGGGCGCGTAAGTGAAGTGGAGCAAATCATTAGCGCTTTACGCTTACATGAGGTACATCGGTTATTAGTGGGTAAAAAAGTGCTGGTTACTGCGGGACCTACTCGTGAATCTATAGATCCCGTGCGATATATCAGCAATTATAGTTCCGGAAAAATGGGCTATGCCTTAGCAGAGGCTGCTGCCATGGCTGGAGCACAGGTTACTTTGATTAGTGGACCGAGCTCTTTACAGGCTTCGGCGACTATTAAACGGATTCAGGTTGAGTCTGCACAAGAAATGCTGAATGCTGTCATGCAGGAGTTGCCATCAGATGGTATATTTATAGGAACAGCTGCTGTTGCAGATTATCGGGCTGAGTCACCGGCGTCTGAGAAAATCAAGAAAAAAAATCATGATGAAATGACACTTAAGTTGATCAAGAATCCCGATATTTTAAGTCGTGTTGTTGATTCAGCTAAGGCTTCTTATGTGGTTGGATTTGCTGCTGAAACTACGGATGTTTTACATTATGCCACTGAAAAATTACAGCATAAAAAACTGGATATGATCGTGGCTAATGCAGTTGGTAAAGGACTTGGATTTGACAGTGAGGTCAATCAAGTTACTTTGATTGCAAAAAACAAGCAAATCGAGCTGCCCTTAACCCATAAAACACGGTTGGCTGGACAAATTATTGCAATCATTGCTGCAACTCTGCAAAATGATGCGCATTAATGTTAATAGGAAAAATTATGACGCAAGCGATTCAATTAAAAATTCTTGATGCTCGAATAGGTGACACAATTCCGTTGCCTACTTATGCGACCGATGGTTCAGCCGGGCTAGATTTGCGTGTTTGTATCAATGAGCCGATTCAAATTGCACCGCAAGAGACTGTGCTATTGCCAACAGGTCTGTCAATTTATATTGCTGATCCCAAATTAGCTGCCGTGATTTTACCTCGTTCGGGGTTGGGACATAAAAATGGTATCGTTTTGGGTAATTTAGTTGGGTTAATTGATTCTGATTACCAAGGTGAACTTAAGATTTCTTGCTGGAATAGAGGAATTGAACATTTCACTGTGAATCCTGGAGAGCGTATTGCGCAATTAGTTTTTATTCCAGTTGTACAAGCAGCTTTTGAAATAGTTAATGAATTTACTGAAACCTCTAGAGGAGACGGTGGATTTGGCAGTTCGGGGAGACATTAAATGAACTATCAGCAAAAGCAAGTTTCTCGCTCTGTGTTTCGTGCTTATGATATTAGAGGCATAATTGGTCAAGAATTGGATGAAAATGCGTTCTACAGCATTGGACTGGCTCTAGCCTGTTATTTACGTGATTTGCAACGCCAGCAAATTTTCTTAGCACGCGATGGTCGCCTCACCAGTTTTGGCATGGCTTCAGCTTTAAAACAAGGATTACTAGATAGTGGCATTGATGTACTTGACCTGGGCGAGGCTCCCACCCCGGTGATGTATTTTGCAGTTCATACTCAAGGTATCGATTGTGGTTTGATGGTAACAGGAAGTCACAACCCGGCGAATTACAATGGCATCAAAATGGTGTTATTGGGTAAGACTCTAATGCAAGAAGATATTGATATCTTGTATCGGATGGTTCTGGAAGGGAAACGCGTTGTTGGTCAAGGTAAGGATGTGCCATTCGATATTTTGCCTAGCTATAAGCAACGGATTATAAGTGATATAAAAATCAAGCGCCCATTAAAGGTTGTCGTTGATTGTGGGAACGGTATTGCTGGTCCAATTGTGCCGCAAGTGCTTCGTGAATTAGGTTGTGATGTGATTGAACTTTATTGCGATGTCGATGGTCATTTTCCTAATCATCATCCTGATCCAACCATCGAAGCTAATTTAGTTGATCTGAAAGCCGCGGTAGCAACACATAAGGCAGATTTGGGATTAGCTTTTGATGGTGATGCCGATCGCGTAGGTTTGGTCACAAATAAAGGAGAAATGATTTGGCCAGATCGTTTGATGATGCTTTATGCGCGTGAATTATTAACGCGTCGTCCCGGAGCAACTATAGTTTTTGATGTGAAATGTTCCAGTCATTTAGAATCGGTGATCAAAGAAGCGGGTGGAGTAGCCAAAATGTGCCCTACTGGGCA
This sequence comes from Legionella stuttgartensis, assembly GCF_977063405.2. NCBI lineage: Bacteria > Pseudomonadati > Pseudomonadota > Gammaproteobacteria > Legionellales > Legionellaceae > Legionella > Legionella stuttgartensis. Next base: position 151,937 of record NZ_CDRUHA020000109.1, on the reverse strand, counting down.
TTCCATTGTGAAGCACATAATGAAAGAAGAAGGAGCTGCTTTGGCTGGTGAAATGAGCGGCCATTTATTTTTCAAAGATCGTTGGTATGGATTTGACGATGCACTTTATAGTGCTTGCCGGTTACTCGAAATCATTAGTGCTTCTGATATGACAGTAAGTGAACAATTTGAAGTAATTCCGAATAGCGTCAATACTCCGGAATTAAAAATTGCCATAGCAGATGATGAGAAATTTCAGTTTATGAAGCGGTTTAACGAAATGGCAGAATTTCCTCCACAGGCACGTGTTATAGCAATTGATGGTTTACGTGTGGAATTGGATAAGGGATGGGGTTTATTGCGTGCATCCAATACAACTCCTTGTCTTGTTGCTCGTTTTGAAGCAGAAGATGAACATAACTTAGAGCAAATTCAGGAGTTATTTAAAAAACAGATGCATTTATTAGATGACACACTGGAGTTGCCATTCTAGGAACGTTGAACCTGGGCGAGGGTATCGCCCTAACCTGGGTTTTAAGTCATCCCTAAAAATAAAGTATCAAGTTTTATTGAAATGTATTCTAAAAAAGAACACACTAAGTTCAATTTATGATGAATCTTTATGATAAATGGAGTTACGCTTGGAACATTTAAAGTCATTTGATCCTTCCAAATTATCTAATACGGTAAGCATGAGTAAAGCAAATATGCCCCTTGTCACAATTGGCCATGGTTGTCACTTGACTATAGCTTCTTCGCAAGTATTGGCACATTATTCATCTGCGGTTGCTTTACCACCTCAGGCTATGGATGTAATCGAAGCTTCATATCAGTATTTAAAAGTTCATGTTGATTCGAGAGTACCCATTTATGGGGTTAACACAAATTTTGGTGATCAAGTTCGTTATATCGATGCGGCTTTAAAAGATACTGAGGCACTGGACTATTATGAGTCGATAAATGAGCGACAAGAAAACATCATTCGCTCTCTTTCTTGCGGTTTGGGCACAATTGTCGCGCCGCATATCGTTCGAGTGACTATGATGCTGCGTGCCCATTGTTTGGCACAAGGTTATTCTGGTGTTCATCCCGAACTAATTAACTCACTGTTAGATTTTCTAAATGCTGGTATTACTCCCGTAGTTCGTTGCTATGGTTCCATTGGTGCCAGTGGTGATCTTATTCCCCTTTCCATGATTGCCGCAGCGCTTATTGGAGAGCCGGTTGCGGTTACTTACCAAAATAAAGTAATGCGGGCGCCTGAAGCGATTCAATTAGCAGGGCTTAAGGCTTATAAACCTGTCATGCGTGATGGTCTTGCCCTCATTAACGGCACATCATTTATGACTGCAATAGCCAGTTTGGCCGTTTATGATTTGCACCGTCTATTCAATCAAATGTTGGCTGCCATTGCGATGACCTTAGAGTCTTTGCTGGTAATAAGCAGTGCTTATCATCCCATGGTGCATCAACTGAAAAAACAAAAGGGCGAAACGACAATCAATCAATTTTTTATTGATTTCTGGGAAGGCAGCCAATTATTGACCGATTTAGATGAATTACGAACCACAGATTATACCTATAAACCCGTGCAAGATTATTATTCTATTCGTTCTGTTCCTCAAGGATTTGGCCCCTTTCAAGAAAACTTAGAACGTGCGATTAGATGGATAGAAAATGAAATGAACTCCGTTAATGATAATCCTGTCATTGATGTCGCAGCGAATAATATTCATCATAGTGCAAATTTTATGGGCTATTATATTACGGATGCATGTGATATTTTGAAAATGAATATTGCCCAGGCATCTACGTGGATGCATGCATTACTTGCAAACTTAGTACATCCTCGTAAGAATCATAATTTACCGGTAAACTTAGTCCCTAATCCAGGAACGCATAATGGTTTTCGTTCGATGCAACTGTTGTCAGCGGCACTGGCAGTACAAAATCGTAAATTTGCTCAGTCACATCAGTCATTTACTTTACCTACAGAGGGTGATAATCAGGATGTAAATAGTTTAGGAACTCATGCCGCTCTGGATTTTCAAGAGTCAGTCGCTAATTTGGAGCGACTCACCGCAATTTTGTTTCTTGCTGCAACACAGGCTCTTGAGTTACGGGGTATTGAAAAAGCAAGTAAAAAAGCACAATCTATTTATCACACGGTTCGTCAGTATTCTCCAAAAATAGAACACTGTAGGCCGATGACAGAAGAAATTGAACTAATTATCAATTTACTGAGGGATAGTAAAATATAAAGGAGTAAAACGTGCGTCGGTCTCATTTATACCTAACGCTTTCTTCATTTTTCATGGCTGCACCAGTCTTAGCGACGTCTGATTTTAATCTGCCTTTTGTTAATACATCAGGACTGGGAGTGGCTTATGCCGATTGGGCTAGTGCAGCCAGTGATGCGAGTACGGCTTATACAAATCCGGCGGGGCTGGTTAAACTGACTCATCAACAAATAGTCGGTAATGCATTAGGGATCATAGGTACTGCTCGATTCACAGGAACCGCAACGACCCCGACATTTCCATTTCCATTCCCTGTGGTCCAGTCGGGAGAAGCGAAGAGCCAAATTAAGGCTTTTCTCCCTTCATTTTATTATTCGGCACCTCTAAACCAGCGCATTTCTTTTGGTTTTAATCTGACGACTCCATTCGGATTGGGCACGAATTATGGTTCTACGCGATCCTCTATAGCACGTTATGCTACAACCCGTGCTCAAGTTGTGGGAATTGATGCAGGCCCAAGCTTAGGGGTTAAAATAACCGACCGGTTTTCTGTTGGAGCGGGATTTGATGCGCTGCATTTGGCATTCACTCTAAATAATATGTATGGTCCCCCTGTTTCTTTTCCTTTTGATTCAAGACTTGAGAATCATTTAAGTGGCTGGGGATATGGTTGGCATGGTGGTGCTTTATTTGATTTTACCCCAGAAACACGGATTGGGTTTAGTTATTACTCGCGAATCTCACTTACCACAACGGGACATAGTACCGTTCATGCTCCTGCAATTGGACCTGAAGTAGCAATTTTTAGAACCAACCAACAACGAACAAAGGCGGCTTTACCAGCCCGAGGCGATTTGAGTTTGCAACATGATTTCACAAAACGTTGGACAGGAATGGCCACAGTATTTTACACCCATTGGAGTACCTTTAAACAAATAACGATGGAAAATACGGAAACGCCAATGGGAGTAACACTACCAGTAACGATTCCTTTTAATTATCACAATTGTTTTGATTACGCAGTTGGCGCAACCTATAAGGCCACTGAAAAAATATTATTACGTGGTGGGATTAAATTTATGAGTACTCCCTCCAATGATCGCGATCGCGGCATCGCTGATCCTGTGGGGAGTGCTACTATTTTGGCTGCAGGTGCTCATTATCAACAAGATGAGCACTTAAGCTATGATGTGGGTGTTGGACATTCGTTCTTTAATCCTATGTCGGTGAATCTAGTTACTCCTTTGACTGCGCTTAAAGGACATACTCACACACAAACAACAGCCATTGGCGGACAAATTAACTGGAGTTTTGCTTAGTTTTCAACTATCTCGGTCTAGAGAAGGGGGCAACGGGTGCTTTTTTTGCTGATGGGGGACAAGAACGTATTGAGCATGACGTTAACGAACGCTTGCCCCTTTTCTAGGAAATAGAGAGTTTTTTTCCATCTAGCTCAAATATTTTGGCATCTATCATTTCATCAATTTTAGTTACAGAATCTGTATCTAATGAAAAAAACCTGGTTGTTAAACCTTGTCCTTTCGACAACACGGCATAAGAAGTACTTTGTTTGAAATCAGCTACGAAATGATTTAATGTGTCTTTATCGTCTATTTCGGATAGTTTATTTTCAAAATCCCTTATAATCTGACTTTTCAAAATATCTCCTTTTAACGATTGATATTTTGCCTTGAAATTTTCAAAATCATCGCCTTGTACTGTAAATATATGGAAACGGTCTTGAGGGGTGGATGCAATTTCTTGAGAAGGAGATGTAATTTCGAGTTTGACGAGTTCCTCGATTTGTTCGTCTTGGGCTACTTCTTGGATTTGATCGTCTAGCGCTACTTGTGTTTGATGCTCTTCTTTTCGATCCTCGAAATTATCTGCAATCGCTTCTTGTCGCCATGTTCCCTTATGGAATTTATCAATGCCGAATTTTTCAATGTGTTTACCTTCTGATGTATCTTCAGCATACGAGCTTAAACGGCGCATTATCGCGTTATTTAAGGGCCCTTTTGTTTGTTGCAGTCCATCATATAACGCAAAAATAACAAGTTGTCCGATCAAGTCATCTCTATAATCCGAGGACATAATTTCACTTCCAGCTCCATAAGATTCATCCTCCATAAGACTATATCCCGATCTATCTTTTAATTTCTCAACATCAAGTTGAACACCTTCAAAGTGTTCTGGAAAATAAAACTGACATCTTTGGATATAGCCATTGAGCATCGCCTTACAAGTACCTTCACCAGGTGTTGGATTATACATAGCCCAAACATCAGGCAGGACATAGGTCTCTCCGTCATAATACTTTTCAGCCTCTTCTGTAATTCTTGGAAACCATATGTCTTGGGGTTGATTATTGATCAAGTATTCAATTGATGTGACGATTGAGGTAGTATCCAAATAGTATCCGCCATATTCTTCGAGTATTGCCGCTTCCAGAATATCTTTTTGAGCGGAATATGCGTTATGTTCTCCCAATAAATCCACTGTTTTTTTTAGATTTTCTCGTTCTTCTTGAGTTAAATGTTTGGCATCTTTATAAAGATCTTCAATGGGTTTTAGCGTAATGTCAGGATCGAGATATCCAGCTTCTTTAATTCCTTCAATTATGGCCTCTGGTACCCACATTATTATTTCTTGATCTTGAGGATTCGGAGCATTTGGATCTCTATTTTTCTTTATGTCCATCACATAATCTTTTAATTGTTGGGCTAAAGCATTAGGACCATTTTTAAATGCATCTTCGTATTTGCCACTAGGCACACGACCCATCCAGATATAATGAAATTTATTAGTTGCCATTCAAATACCCAATTAAATTAATTTAGCTAAATGCTCATTAGTTAGCTTGCACATTAATTATTCTAATTGCTCCCTTAATTTAAATTTAGCACATAATTTAAACTTCCTTGTGGTTGCTCTTGAAAAACTGATGACAGAATTGATTTAATTTGACTCACTGTGGCGTTGTAATATACTTTGATTATTGATTAAATATCTTTTTATGATTTATCTTAAGGAATGTACTCATGCCAGGAATTATTAAAGTACAAGACATTGATGGTTTTGATGTTGTAGTTAACCAATCTAAAAATAAGCAGGGTGTGCGATTTGAGTTCTCTTTGGCCTGTCCAGTCACCGATAGGATGGGGGAGATCTGTCAAGTGCTTATGGAAAATCCAAGGGATAGTCTTTGCTTGGACTTCACTAATCATCCGCTCAGTGATAAAGATATTTCTGAACTGGCCACCTTTTTACAATCCGATAAATGTCCAAATTCTATAAACCTAATACTCGCCAAAACTTCTCTTAGTATGAAATCATTAGAGATCTTGGCAGCTACTATTACTCAAGGTTGTCATGCTTCTGAAGTTAAATTGGGACTAGGCGGCAATAGATTAAGAAATGAAGGCGCCGTTTTGTTTGCTCATGCTTTGCAGTCAGAACATAGCCCAGAAAAAGTGTCGCTAAACTTGGCCAATAATGAGATTTCAGATAAAGGGGTTATTGAATTAGCAGAGATGCTTAAATTACCCGGAAGTACTAAAAAGTTATCGTTAAATTTATTATTTAATCCTACAACAAAGCTTGGTTCTGCAGCTTTAATTGAAGGCATGGAATGTGGTTCACAAAAGGATGGTTTAAATCTAACTTATGAATTTAGTAAACATGGAACAGGCATTATCTGTAGTTTAGCTAATACATTAAAATCCAATAAATGCCCCGAGGAATTATCATTACAATTTGGAGTCAAGCATCTCACTACAACAGAAGTTAGTATATTATTTGAAGCCTTAAAGACAATACAGACTCCGTGTCAACTGGAGCTTGATTTAAGTGAGCAAGGACTAAAAGATGAGGGCTTTGCCATTATTCTAAAGGCTTTAGAACACATGCCTGAGGGCTTAAAAATAAAGCTTCATTTGGCATACAATGCAATTACACAAGAGGGCGCTGAAATGCTATCAAGTTTTATTCGTGCGAATAAACTGCAAGCTGAAGTTTATATGGATTTGACTGACAATTCTTTTGGTGGTGAAACCGGAAGGCACAGAATCCACGATGCAATGGTTCACAATCCTCAAATCTTAAGTTGGTTGTCAATTCAAGGACCGACCCGAGATATAAGTGATCTTTGTAGAAGTATTCGTGAGCATGCACCAGAGATTAAGAATATAGAACATTCGAAGTTTACCATTTAGCCATCATTTTTGGGCTAATTGTTCTTCTTCTTTATAGTATCTTAGTATGCTTGTGTTCATAATTTTCATGCAAGCATACTTAAACATGGATGATTTATTAAGTTGGGAATTAAACCTCACATTCTGCAGCATTAAAACACAAAAGTTTTTCGGTAATTTTTTTGATTACTTTTGTTCTTATTTCTTTTTCTCTTATAAAAAGATGCCCACTTTCAAATTGTTGGAACTCACAATGCTCTAATGAATGATCAGCCCATCCAAAATGATCTTCAGGGGAGACCCAGGTATCTTGTTTACCCAAAAATACCGTAGTGCCAAAAGTTAAGGGCGACTCATCACGATAAGTATAGTTTCTAACGATGTTCATATCGCCGATAAAAATGGGCAATAACACTTTGATGATACTCTTGTTCATCCGTTCATCGCTGTAATCAACAATCCCATTATCTTTGAACACGATGGATAAAGCGGTTAATTGTTCATCATCCAAGGCACTGATTCGCTCCGAGGTTAAATCAAATAAATTGATATTCATTTGTTGTAGGTTTTTTAGCAGATTATCCAAACTTTTGGAGGGTACACGTGGGTCTGGATAGGCTGATGCAAAAAGATGAATGGGTTGGGGGAGCTGATGAATGCGTAAATAGCGGCTTAACTCAAATCCAATTAGTGATCCAAAACTATGGCCAAAAAAAGCAAAAGGTAAATTGAATTGAGATTTTAGCTGATTGGCTAATAATGAAACCAGGGTATTGAGGTTATCAAGGGGTTGCTCCTCCATTCGGTTTTCTCTGCCTGGTAACTGTATCGGACATACTTCAATGGAATCAGGAAATTCCTGTTGCCATTCGCGATAAATTGAAGCACCGCCACCGCCATAGGGAAAACAAAACAACCGTACTTGGGCATTGGCTTGTATTTTTCGATTGGCTATCCAAGGCGTATCAATCTGGATTTTGGGTTCAGGGGATTCTTGTTTTTCGCCTGTCCATTGGCTTGCTAACACATACTCTGCAATTTCATTGATTGATGGACCTTGCATTATCAAGGGTAAAGAATAAGTGACCCCCATGGTTGTTTCTATGATTCGGATTACTGCCAGAGCCATTAGCGAATCCATTCCTAGTTCATGCAAGGACTGAAAAGGATTGATATCATTTTGAGGCATCGAAAAAATAGTGGCAAATCGCTCCATTAAATGATGAATCAATTTGTCTTTACATACCTCATAGGGCAATGATAAATCGAGCTGAAATTGAGATTGAATATCCATGATTTGATTAATTTGGATCGTATCATTGAGGACACTCATGCATAGGTCATGACACATGGCGATGACATTATAGTTTTTATCCAGTAAGTACCAATCAGCAATAATGTGTTTTCCATCGGGATGCAGTTCTTTTAATACGGTGTATATATATTTCTGGTCTTCTATTGATCCATAAAATTCAAGAGTACCCATATGGGATGCAATATAGGGTTTGTTGAATTGTTGAGGTAATAATAAAAAGACTGTTTGGATGCAGGCATCAATAATTCCTGGATGCATTCGGGTTGTAAATTGCTTTCCGCGCTCGGAGGATTTAGGTTCGCGTAACTCACAAAACAATTCATCACCATTTGCCCAATATTGATGGGCCCAGCGAATGGTATCACCAGCAGGCATACCCATGCCTGTTATTCGGTTATAAAACGTTTCCATAGTTCCTGAAACAGGAAGTCGTTGTATGCGTTCAGTCTTGGTTTCAAGTGGGTTGACTGGGGTAGAACTATTCAAGACTAAAGTACCGGTCGCATGTTCTATCCAATTTTCTTTGCCATCATTGCTGTAAAAGCGAAACGATGATGTGTTGCTTTCATTATCGGTTTCGATGATGAGATGCACCAAAATAGTGGTTCCTTCCAAAACCAATATAGGCGATAAATACTTAAGGTTTTGTACCTTAAACGAAACGGTTTGCTGTAATTGTTTTGCTGCATAGGCCAACATTTCTAGGTAGTAACCTGCATGCAAAACATAAAAAGTATCTTGTACCTCAGGCATCACTTTTGTATCAAAGACAAATTCAAATTGTCGTGCTGCTAAAGGTGAGGGAAGGGATTTACCGCGCATAGGGTAGTTTATAGAGATTCTTTCATTAAAGCCCTGATCTAAGGCTGGCCAATATAGTTTACGTTGCCATGGATAAAACGGCATATCCAGCGGTGCAAAAGAGCGTTCTGCTTCATATTTTTTCCAATCAATTGGTACAAGATTTACATAGTTTTTTGCTAAGGTTGCCACATCCATGGTGGCAAACTCGGTTATTGGAGTTGAATGATTGGATTTTTTTTGCTCGTCATTGATAAAAACAGACTCAATTGGGGCATCAAGATTTGTCCGTAATGCAACTAATTTTTGATAAAGATCAGCAACTGAATCAGTAATTATTGCCAAACGTTTTGCATAATGAGAACGCCTGGTGTGGAGGTTATAACAAAGCAGTGCCAAATTGGTCTCAGGATGATTTTTTAAATAATCACACCAGCGGCCGATTAAATCAGCTAGCGCAGCGGACTCTTTTGCCGAAAGTGTAAATAACTCATTATCCTTAAGAGCGGTGTTTGTGAAAGTGGGTTGCTCATTTAAAGGAGATTCACGTAACACCAGATGCGCATTGGCACCACCGAAACCAAAACCACTCACTCCGGCAATGCCGACATCACTGTATCTGGGTAATTGTTCTGCTTTAGTAGGAATACTCAAAGAATAGCGATCAAACGGGATATGTGGGTTCGCATTAGCAAAGTTAAGATGGGGTGGAATTAAACCATTTTTTAAAGCTAAAGCAACTTTAATGACACTCACAATACCCGCGGCAGGCTCCAAATGCCCTACATTGGTTTTTACTGAGCTAATCCAACAGGGTTGTTTCGCATCACGATTTTTGCCGATTACTTCACCTAATGCTTGAATTTCAATTGGATCCCCTAGAAATGTCCCTGTTCCATGGCATTCAATATAGGAAACATGGGCCGGATCTGTTTTAGCCATTCGATAAGCGGATCGCAATAATTGTTCTTGTTGCAAGCCATTAGGCGCAGTTAAACCATTGGTTTTACCGTCTTGATTCATCGCACTACCAGTGATTACTGCATAGATCTTATCTTTATCCTGCAATGCTTTGGCAAGCGGTTTTAAAATAATAGAACCTGCCCCCTCTCCTTGTACATAACCATCCGCCTTGGCATCAAAAGTATGGCATTGTCCGGTAGGAGAAAGCATGGTTGCTTTAGCCAAAACAGAATGAATGGAGGGTAATAAATTGATATTTACTGCACTGACTAATGCAGTATCACATAGTTTGGCTTGTAAGTTTAAGCAGGCTAATTGAATGGCAATAAGCGAAGACGAACAGGCCGTATCTAATACTAAGCTGGGGCCGCGTAAATCGAACAAATAGGATAAACGATTGGCTGCCATGCTGATGGCGCTGCCGGTAGGAATAAACAAAGCATCCATATCTGAGTCTAATTTTTGCAGGTGACTAAACTGACTTGCATATAAGCTGGAGAAAACGCCCATATTGGATCCAGCCAAATCATCAACGGTTAAACCGGCATCTTCAAGGGATTCATAGGCTACTTCCAATAAGATACGTTGTTGTGGATCCATTCGCATTGCTTCACGAGGGCTAATGCCGAAAAAATAAGCGTCAAACGCTTCAATTTGACGCAGATAGCCTCCCCAATAAGGCAAATTGGGATCACGCTGAATGACCTCTCGAGTGCCTTGCAAAAGCTCCCAACGTTCATCAGGTATTGGCGAAATGATGTTCTTGCCCTCGCATAATAACTCCCAAAACTCTTGAGGATTATTCGCTTCGGGTAAACGACAACTCATACCAATAATTGCTACTGGATCAAATAATTTGTCGTTCTGTTCTTGCAAAAGCTTCTTGAGCTTTTGGATCATTAATAATGATTTTTTTAAAGTAGTTGTATCATTCATAAGCCAGCTCTAATTCTTTTAATTCCAATTCCAGCAATTCATTCAGTTGCGCCTCATTTAATTGATCCAGATCAAGCGTTTCCTCTACCTTGAAAAGAGGTGCAGAAGCAGGCTCAATATTAATTTGCACGCGTTGCATGATGTAATCGGTAAGTTGTTTTAGTGTAGGGTAGCGATATAAGTCCATGGGGGCGACTACATCGGGGAAATGCTTACCCAGTTGCTCGGTATAATCGATGCCAGTAATGGAGTCCATCCCATATTGTTGGAAGGGGGATTCGCTGTCAATTTCAGTGACTTCCAATCCTAATACCGCAGCAAAGAGATTCAGGACTAATGCTGTGATTTCCTCCTGATTTAATGAAGAAACAACAGTTGCTTGCGTATTTGAAGCATATTCAGCAACAAAATGTGTAAAGAAATCAAGTTGCTTGGCAGAGGCATTTACTTGTAAAAATTTCTTCCATTGAATTTTACAGACTGTAATTTCAGCAGGATTTAGTCTGAGAAGAATATGCAACAATGCAATGCCTTCTTTAATACTTAAAGAAGCCATACCTACAGCATCTAAAAAGGCATCATGATTATGTCTGTGGCTCATTCCTTTTTCTGACCAGGCGACCCAGTTAATACTTGATGCGGGTAGTTGCAAACTACGACGATATAAAGCAAGGCCATTCATAAATTCATTAGCGGCTGCATAAGCGCTGAGTCCTGCCATACCAAAATGGGGAACCGCTGCAATGGAAGAAAACAGCACGAAACACGATAGTGGCGCCTGCAAAAAGAGTTCATGCAATACCAAGGAACCCTGTACTTTTACGCGTAACACATCATGCCATAATGCCTCATCCATCTCGGCAATGGTGACATTATCAGTAGTGACCCCTGCTAAATGAAAAACGCCATCAATGGATTGTTGCCATGCTTTTTCGGCCTCTATAATGACCTGACGCATTTGTTCTTGATTCGCTACGTCCACCGCAGCATACCTAACCTGCGCTCCTTTCGCTTCTAACTGTTTGAGCCAGGTATTTTTTTCTAATGTTTTTGCTGATAATTCTGTTGTTCCAGTAAGCAAAACAAAACGAGTTCCTTGGGTGACAATAAATTCTGCTACTTCATAACCTAAGGCTCCCAAGCCTCCAGTAACTAATGCAGCAACAGGAGTTTTCCAGGAAGGGGGTATCTCATGACTTTGTGGCGCCTCATGAGGAGCGAAGCGAATGGTATAGCGTTCGTTGGCACGATACGCAATATGGTTTTCTTTTGCTTGATAACGTCCCAATTCCTTGACTAGGATCTTGGTATTATGTTCCATACCTTCATTTACATCCAAATCAAGCAATAATGCGTGATACTTTGCTTGTTCGGCTGCAAAAATACGGGTCATGGACCAGAGATGATGCTGCCAGATATTGATGGTATCAGAAGGATTAACCTGTTGTGCTGATTGTGATGCGAGACAAAATGTTAATTGTTGCGGCCACGAATGCTGCACGATGGCTTGCAACAGATAAAGTAAGGAATGGGCAGGATCCGATTGGTTTTCTTTACTTGAGCCATATACAGAAGATATAGGCTCACTCCTGCCTAGATCCCGCGGCTCGTCCGCGGGATCTAGAAGTATCATAGTCTCGTTGGATCCCGCGGACGAGCCGCGGGACGTAGTATGATCGTGGTTAGTTATCGCTGGACATAGATAGATGATGCCTTTTAAATTATCTCTGTGCTGTTCGTGAATGGTGGCCAGGAGCATTTCATAATCAGTTTTTTGTGACGCATTGAGCGCGAATTCATTCTTCTCAATCATGGAATATTGATTGCCAATGAAACAATAAATACCTGCATGGGCACCAAGTTCTTGTTTCAAGAAAGGTACTGATTCTGGTTCACAGAAAATAAGCCATTTTCCTTCGCTATTCATTAATCCAGGCTGGGTTGCTTGAGGGTTTTTCTCCCACTGGGTCCTGTAAAGCCACTCTTGAAGATCAATCATTTCAGGGCTAGCAACCACGGGTTCAATTGCTGGTTGCATAACAGGTTGAACCACAGGTAATGGTTCTACTTCTTTTGTAGGTATCCAGCAGCGTCGTTTAGTAAACGGGTATGTGGGTAAAGAAACAATATTCGGCACTTGTTTTGGGTATAATTGCTCCCAATCCACTTTGGCACCATTAACCCAATGCTGGACTAATTCTTCATAGCGTGCATCACGGATTAATTCATCAACGTTTTGGGGATTAATTTGAGCATGATGATTTATCCAGGTGTTTGTACCTTGGGGATGAGGATGGGTTGCCAGAGCCGCAAGTAATTCACCGGTGTTTGTTGCAATCACCGCGAATCGTGCCATCATGTGCTCACGTCCAGTTTGTAATGTAAAGCATACATCTCTAAGCCATTCTTTATGTTCTAGCTGTCTGTTCCCCTGTAGATAACGATGCATTTGCTGGATTTGTGCTGTCAAACGCTCTTCATTTAATGCCGATAATAAAAAGATATATGGAACCTGCATCGTGTTCTGTTGCTTTATTGGGGGTATGTACTCTTCAATAATCATATGGACGTTCGCGCCGCCTGCACCAAATGAACTTACTCCTGCCCGTCGTGGTACATTATTATCAGGCAGCCAATCAGTACATTCTTGTTGTACATAAAAAGGGGAGTTTTGAAAATCAATAAAAGGATTCAATTGCGTGCTATGTAATGTAGGCGCTAATTTTTTGTGGCGCATTTGTAAGAGTACTTTTGCCAATTGGGATATGCCTGCTGCAGATTCCAGATGCCCAATATTGGATTTGACTGAACCAACAGCACAAAATTGCTTGTCTTCCGTATAGTGTTCAAAAGCATCTTGCAAACCACGAATCTCTATAGGATCTCCTAAGGCGGTTCCTGTGCCATGCGCTTCAATATAAGAGATGGTTCGTGCATCAATATTGGCATTTTTTAACGCTTGCAAAATCACCGCTGCTTGAGCATTAGGATTGGGAACAGTATAACCGCTGGTCTTGCCCCCATGGTTCATGCTGCTGCCTTTAATAATCCCATAAATCATATCATTATCAGCAATCGCATCCGCTAAAGGTTTCAATAAGACAGAGCCGACGCCTTCAGAGGGTACATAACCGGTGCCTCCCTCAGCAAAACTCGCACATCGGCCTTGTTCGGACATAAAATTAAAACTACCCAGAAAGTGATATTTACTCGGATGTAATGACAAATTCACACCGCCGGCGATGGCCATGGCACAATCACCACGCAAGAGGCTTTCACACGCCAGATGAATTGCTGCTAGAGAGGAAGAACACGCTGTGTCGACCACAAAGCTTGGACCATTTACATCAAGAAAGTAAGAAATTCGGTTTGCTACAGAGAATGATTGGATATCCAATGGCACCCGATTTCCTTTTTGCCACTCTTCTGCGATAAACAATGGATAAAAATTATAAGTCACTCCAGCAAAAACGCCGACTGAGTTTTTGGTTTTTCGTTTTAATTTGTCCCGTGTATAACCTGCGTCTTCTAGAGTGGTCCATACTGATTGCATGAACAAACGTTCTTGTGGATCCATAAGTCCTGCATCGCGGGGCGAGATATTAAAAAACAATGGATCAAATTTATCGACATCGGGAATAAAGCCTCCATGGGGGAAATAATGTTCTTCACCGCCGATCAGTACAGGATAATCTTTATAATTCCAGCGATCAGCAGGAACCTCGCCCACACAATCTTGTCCGGAACTTAAGTTTTGCCAAAACTCATCCATGGAGTTAGCCATAGGAAATGTGCCGCTTAAACCAATAATGGCAATGTCCTGAGATGAATGGGGCGCGTGCTTTAAGGTAGATGTTATTGGTTTAACTGTTTCAACCTCAAGGGGGGCTACCATCGGCAGAGCATCGTTCTTGGATACGAGCGCTGACAATGGTTCTTTATAATTTTTAATAAAATATTTGGCTAAATCATTTAATCGATTGCGTTCGTAGAGTAAGGTTTTGGGTAAGGTACCAAAGTCTTTTTCCAACCGATTAGTAATTTCTAAACCAATTAAAGAATCAACGCCATAAACTTCATAGGTCTCATCCGCTTGGATAAGTTCAGGAGAGGTACGCAATTTTTCTGCGAATATATGTTGTAAATAAGCTAAAGTCTGGCTAGAGAAATCCATTGCTCCCTTATTCACTATTGGAGCTGGATCTAAGGATTGGGGTGTTGCTATGGAATGTGTTTCCAGATCATACCAATAGCGTTGTTTTATGAATGGATAGGCAGGTAACGAACCCACGCGTTGTATTTTTTCTCCGACATACACTTGGCGCCAGTCAATGACATAATGTTTCGTGTATAAATCAGCCAGAATAAATAACTTATGCCGATATTGATCGGAATTTTCTGGTTGGTGCAGGGTTTTGATTGCGGCTTGATATACTTCATCAAATACTGGCCCTTGGAGCGTCCAGGTTTGGCCTTCATTCATCATGCAATATTCAGGAATTTCATGGTCGATTAATAAACTCAATGCATGACACAAGGAGTCCACAGAATCTACCACCAAAGCACAGCGGTAAACAAAATGAGCTCGTCCCATATTGAGGGTAAAACTAAGCGAGGGCAAAGAAATGATTTTTTTATTCTGATTAAGCCATTGCTGCAGGTCGATTATTTTTTGCTGCAAGCTTTCCTGCTGTTTGGCAGAGAGAGTGATTAGGTAATAAGGTTTAGCCTGTTGGTTCTCCATAATGCGTTGATGGGGGCGACCCTCCTCAAGCACGACATGAGCGTTAGTTCCACCAAATCCAAATGAGCTGATTCCAGCGCGCAACGGGATATCTGTTCCGCTTTCATTTTTGATACGTTGCCAGGCCTGAGTTTCTTTGACAATGGTGAAGGGAGTATTTTCTAAATTGATATAAGGGTTTAATTCATGCAAATGCAAAATACCGGGTAGTGTTTCATGGGTCATGGCCAAAAGTAGTTTGATAATGCCTGCAATTCCCGATGCAGGTTCTAAATGACCGATATTTGTCTTTACAGAACCTAACCCAATCGAATTTTGCTTTGTTCTCGTTGCAATTAAAGAGGAAAATGCAAGTTTTAAACCTTCAATCTCCACAGGGTCACCTAAAGCGGTCCCTGTTCCATGAGTTTCAATGTAGGTGACCGTATCTGGTTCGAAATCGGCCTGGGTGTAGGCACGTATCAACAACTCACTTTGTGCTTTTGCGTTGGGTGCAGTCAAAGATTGGGCCTTACCACCATGATTTACTGTTGAAGCTTTAATGACCCCGTAAATATGATCTCCGTCTTCTTGGGCCTGCTTTAACGGTTTGAGTAAAAGACTGGCAACTCCTTCGCCTTTAACGTAGCCATTTGCGTTTTTATCAAAGGTTTTGCAACGACCATCTGCAGATAGGGCGCCTAATTGTCCAGTAACTACTATGGTGTCTGGGCTCAAGATAAGGCTTACGCCACCCGCAATAGCTAAATCGCATTCGCCTTGGCGAATTGCTTGTACTGCGCGATGAATTGCAACTAATGAGCTTGAGCAGGCACTATCGACGGCTTCACTCGGCCCTTGGAAATTGAAAAAGTAGGAAACACGATTGGCAATCATGCTGTGCGAGTTCCCTGTAGCAATAAATCCATGGTGTTCTTTTTGTTGTTTGGCAATTAAAGTCTGGTATTCACTAAACTCAACACCTGCAAAAACTCCAACATTTTGTGAGGGTAATGCAAAAGGATCATAGCCCGCATCTTCAATGGTTTTCCATACGGTTTCCAAGAAGAGTCGTTGTTGCGGATCCATAAGATTCGCTTCCCGGGCCGAAAGATTAAAGAATCCCGCATCGAATTGATCAAACGTGTTGATAAAAGCACCCCATTTGGAATTGCTTTGATGGGCTTCATTTCCATAATAATCACGCCAGTCCCAGCGTTCTTTGGGGATCTCGGTCACTAAATCATGGCCTTCAACTAAATGCTGCCAAAAGGTGGCAAGGTCATCGGATTGTGGAAAAAGTCCTTGCATACCAATAATGGCGACTGATTCCGTGTCGCTGGCGGCAATACGTCTTGGTTTTATTTTAGGAGCATTCACTTGCAGATGAGCTATTTCTTGGTGAGTCTGAGCTACTGCTTTAGGAAATTGGTTAATCAGGTATTCGCTAATTGAGTGCACACTACTGTGTGTAAAGAACACTGCAGGGGTAAATTCGATTTGGTAGTACTCGGTGATCTTTTTAGCCAATTCAATAAAATGCACGGAATCCATCCCGTATTCACCAAGATTTTTTTCCAGTGCAATTCGGTGTTGTGTTATTTTTAATATTTGGACTACTTGTCGCGTAAGATAAGAATGAATCTTATCAATGAGTGCATTTTGGGTTAATGCCAAATTGGTTGGTCTATTCTCGGTAGAGTTCAGTTGTGCTTCATCGGAATACCAATGGCGTTCTTTAGCAAAAGGATAAGTAGGTAAGGAGATTTTTTTCCTGGATTCATCGGCGTGGATTTGTTGCCAATCAAGATTCTCACCTTCGACATAGAATTTTGCCAACGCGAGTAATGTCTCTTTATATTGATTGGGTTGCAACAATTGCTGCATCATTATAGGTAGGACCGTGGAATGAATCAGGGTGCTTTCAGCATTCTTTTCTGCATTCATTTGAATAAAAAATGCAGCGGTTTGTTGGTGTGCTTTAAATCGTTGGATTAATTGAATTGCTTCACCAAGCGTGCTTACCACCATAGCGCAACGGCAATCAAAATGACTTCGGCCCGCGTTTAAGGTGTAACTTACTTGTTCCAGTTGGGCAGAAGGGTTTTGTTCTAACCAACTCAATAAATCATCGAGACGTTGATTTAAGGCCAATTCTGTTTTGGCAGATACGGTGAGCAAATAATACGATTTATTTCTTGTAGATGAAGGAAGTGCTTCAGGCGCTTCAGATAAAATCAGATGCGCATTAGAGCCTCCTGCACCAAAAGAGCTGATCCCGGCAATTCGCGGGATATTGGGTAATGGTGGCTGCCATTCACTTACGGTTTGTTGTACGCGAAATGGTGTGGTAGACCAGTCGATGTTGGGGTTCAACGTTTCTGAGAGCAGAGAAGGCACTAAGGTGCGATGTTGTAATTGCAATACCACTTTGGTGACTGCGGCAATTCCTGCCGCAGATTCACAATGACCAATATTGGATTTTACTGAACCAATAGCACAATGGTACGGCATTTGTTTCTGAAATACTTTATTTAATCCGGCAATTTCAATAGGATCGCCCAGTGAAGTTCCGGTACCATGCGCTTCGAGATAACTTACGTGCGTTGGGTTAATATGGGCCTTTTGGTAGGTTTCGGCAAGCAATTCAGCTTGTGCGTTAGGATTAGGTACTGTGTAACCGTTTGTTTTTCCACCATGATTAAGCTGACTGCCTTTAATCACTGCATAAATAAGATCGCCATCGGCTAATGCTTTATCTAAGGGTTTTAATAGTACTGCTCCCACGGCTTCACCGGGTACATAGCCATCGCCGCCCTCACCAAAGCTGCGGCAGTGCCCATCACTGGCCAAAAATTTCCCATGACTTAGCAACAGATATTTATTGGGATGCAAAGAAAGATTCACGCCCCCTGCAAGTGCCATCTCACATTCGCCTTCGTGAATGCTCTGGCAGGCTAAATGAATTGCAGTAAGCGAAGAGGAGCACATTGTATCCAATGCAATACTCGGACCATGAAAATCAAAAAAATAGGAAACTCGATTGGCGATGGAAGCAAATATTGAATTTGTTGCTGTAAATGGATGAGCGTGAGTCGATTCATTACCAAATAACTGATATTGCCCGTACATCACGCCGACGTAAACGCCCACTTTTTTCCCGGCTAATGCATCATGGGCATATCCGGCATCTTCTATGGTTTTCCAGGCTGTTTCTAAAAATAATCGCTCCTGGGGATCCATCAATGCAGCTTCGCGTGGCGAAATATTAAAAAACAGAGGATCGAATTGATCCACATCAGTTAAAAAACCACCCCATTTACTGTAGGTTTTTCCCGGATTATTTTGATCCCCATCAAAATAATCCGTCATAATCCATCGCTCCTTGGGAATTTCGCGAATGCAGTCTTTTCCCGTGTAGAGATTCTGCCAAAATGCGCTCAAATCTTTTGCCTCTGGATAACGTCCGTTTATCCCGATAATGGCGATATCTTCAGACTTGGGTGTATGTTTTGGCACACTGGGCGAGATGACCAAGGGACGAACTGAATTTATCATATGAGTTGAAATATCAGATAAATAGGGCCTTAATTCATGGGCATGATGTTCCATGAAATATTCAGCTAAATCGGCTACATTTCGGTATTCAAAAAATAATGTTTTAGGTAATGCACTAAACTCACGGGCTAAGCGCTGGTTGAGTTGAATAATCATCAATGAATCAATGCCATATTTTTCGAAAGACGATTTGGGATCAATCTGTTCTGACGAACATTTCAAGCTATCAGCCAGTATGTTCCTTAAAAAATCCTCGGTCTGTTTTCGAAAATTTGCGTTGAGCACGGGGCGTTGAGGCGCTGTTGATTGGTTGAGCATCGCGTTATTTTGCAAGGCACTCATGAGTTTTTGTTGGTAACCCGGGAGTACAATACAATTTGGAGTATTATGCTGTAATGCCTGCAAGAATGCAGTGAATCCCTGTTGTGTAGATAAACTGATAATACCTAAGTTTTGCTCAAGCACCTGTTGGTATTCAGGAGCAATGCGTAATCCCCCTTCTTCCCAAAGAGGCCAGTTAATCGAAATAGTATGCCCGGAACAATGACCAAGCGTTCTTTGTTGTTCGCGTTCGCAGGCAAACTCATCGAGAAAACAATTGGCATAAGCATAATCGCTTTGTCCAGCATTGCCGAACACAGCAGCGACAGACGAAAACAGCACAAAGAAATCTAAACGTTCATTAAGAGTTGCTGCATGTAAATTGCAAGTCCCATACACTTTAGGTGCTAATACATTGGTTATTTCGGGAATGGTTTTATTAACAATAAATCCATCATGGGTAAGCCCCGCGGCATGAATAATGCCATTAATTGCCCCAAAACGCTTTTTAGTTTTTTGAATGAGGGCTTGGACCTCTTCGTGGGATGATATATCCGCGGCTAGATAAGCGACGGAGGCATTCTTTTTTTCGAGTGCTGCCATCCGCTTTTGATGCTGCTCCGACAAAGGTGAACGACCGGTTAATACGATTTTGGCCTGATAATGTTCTGCCAAATAGGTGGCAAACAAATAACCGAGTTCTCCCATTCCTCCGGTAATTAAATAAACCCCAGACTTCTTAAGCGTCGGCAGCATTGCCTTTGGTGTAGGAAGCGATTCATAACGACAAACGTATCGCTGGTTCTTTGTATCGTAGCGAACTTCAATTTCATTTTGAGTTAGTTCCTGCGCAAGTAGGCTAAGATCATGTAGTTCAATAAAACGGCATGAGATATTAGATTGTTCTTGATGCAGACTTTTTGCAAAGCCAACTAAAGCACGTGAATAAACTGAAGGGTTTTTGCTGATACAAACGAATTGCACTCGATGTTTGGGCTTTAATTGACACATTTGGCGTGTTAGCGTTTGGAGCAGATAATAGGTTTGCTCCAAATGTTTTTGAATCGAGTTCACTAAATAGGGCTCATCATTGGCCTCTTCTAGCGCAATAACAATACATTCGTAAGATGAGTCGATTAGGATATCTGCACGATAAGAATCGTGTATAAGTTGGCATGAGATAGTCTGAGCTGAAACATGTTCCTTAATTGCGTGTATTGATTGTAGGTTACTTCCTAAGATCAGGATGGATTCTGGGGCCTTTGTTGAGGCACGTAGAGATTGCATGTCCCATTGGGGAGAATAACATGCTACCGTTGCTTCAGGTGTAACAGCGGCCTGTACCGCGCATAAGGTAAATCCCGTAATGACTAATAAGAGCCTTCCTTCTGTATCGGTCACTTGAATATTAAATACAGGCATATGCTGATTATCAACAGCAGAAATCAAGTTGGCACGTACATAACAGGTATTGGTTAAAGCCTGGTAAATATCGATTTGGCTTATAGAAAGGGGTAGGTATTGCCGTTCACGATTTTTAAGTAGTACCTGAGTGGTCTGCAAAATCCCATCGAACAAGCAGGGATGTAGCACAAATTCATTGCTTTTAATGGGCAGTGTTGTTGGCAGGGTAAGTTTTGCCAACAGGTTATTCTCATCAAAATTCAGGGTTTCAATGACCTGAAAAGCCGGGCCGTAGGTTATCCCTACATTTTTAAAATAGGCATAAATAGCATCGGGGTTTTGATTTTGGGGCAGTGCAGATTTTAATTCCTGAATGTTAAGTGCGATGTGATGGGCATTGGGAGCGCTGTCTGCACAATGGACCTCACCACTCATATAGGAAATAGTTCCATCTTTATCAGTTAATGCAAACGAGACACAATCAGCTTCAGGAGCTAAATGGACATGCAGGGGAGAGGACAAGTCCAGGGTTTTTATCGGCTTTTTCCATGTTATATTACTTAACGTGAGTACGTGCTGATTATTTGAAGCTAGACTGGTAGCAACGCGAACCATCTCCAAACACACCGCACCAGGCAAGACCGCTTCATCATGTAACCGATGCTCGAGCAAATAAAATTCATTTCCTGAAAAGTGCTTACTAAAGACAGATGCAGAGAGCGTAGATATATTCTCATCGATTAATGGATGCACACTCTGATGCGATTTACTTTTGAGTTCTACCCAATGTGATTCTTTGGCGAAGGGATAAGTAGGGAGCGATATTTTCTCCTGATAATCACCATAGATTGCGTGCCAATCAATTGATTTGCCTTGCAGATAGGTACTGCGTATTTGATTTAAATCAGCAGGATGCTTATTTGCATTGGATAGTTCTGCTGCGAGCAGGTGTTGCTCGATATCCTCACTGGATGAAATAGACTGTAGATAGCCCTTCAATTCTTCAATCGTCTTCACAATCACGCTAAAACGCTTGGGAAAATGTTGCCTGCCTACATTCAGAGTGTAGCTGAGGGAAGCTAAAGAGGGTAGCTCTCGTTGTTGCTCCAACCATTTGAGCAACTCAGCTGCTCGTTGATGTAATGCGGATGTTGTCATCGCAGATAAGTTAATCAGATAAGAAGAGTGATTGAGAGATGAGGATTGGGTACGCTCTGGACCTTCTTCAAGGATAATATGAGCATTGGCACCGCCAAAGCCAAAGGAACTCACGCCCGCTCTTCTCGGAGTGTTAGCCGTCTTTGGCCATTTGGTGGGCTGATCCACGAGATAAAATGGACTGTCCTCAATCTCAATATAAGGATTCAATTCACTTAAATGTAAATTAGCGGGTATCAGTTCATGACGCATCGCTAACAAGGTTTTAATGATCCCCGCTATTCCTGCTGCAGATTCCAAATGACCGATATGTGTTTTCACTGCTCCTAAACCACAAAATTGTTTGGGTAAGGACTCAAGGTGTTGTTCCAAAGCCAGGTGTTGGAATGCTTTTTTTAAGCCATTAATTTCAATGGGATCACCTAATGGCGTTCCGGTTCCATGTGTCTCGATGTATTGAATGCTATCGACAGGTATTTGCGCACGCTGACATGCAGCAATGATCACTTCAGCTTGTGCATTAGGATTGGGTGCGGTAAGCGTATTAACATGTCCACCGTGATTTACGGCAGTGCCCTTAATTACCCCGTAAATATTGTCGCCATCCTCTAATGCCTGAGGAAGTTTTTTCAATAAAATGGCGCCGGCGCCTTCACCACGTACATAGCCATTGGCATTTTTATCAAAAGTTTTGCAACGTCCATCTACACTTAACATCCCCGCTTGATTGGCGGCAATAAATGAAGTGGGCGTGATCAAAGTATTCACTCCGCCTGCAAGCGCAAGATCGCAATCACCGTGTAACAGCGCCTGGACTGCTTGATGAACAGCAACGAGAGAACTGGAGCACGCTGTATCAATTGCCTCGCTTGGTCCGCGCAAATTTAAAATGTAGGAAATACGATTGGCAATCATGCTATTCATCGTACCTGTCGTAAGATAGGCGTCCATAACCTCATTTTTTTGCAGCAGTTCGGCGTAATCATGATTAAATACACCTACAAACAAACCTGTTTTCAATGTGGCGAGAGTTGGTGTGCTGTATCCGGCATCCTCAATTGTTTTCCAAATGGTTTGGAGAAATAATCGTTGTTGTGGATCAATTAACTCGGCTTCGCGTGGAGAGATATTAAAAAACGTTGCATCAAATTGATCGATATGATCAATAAAACCACCCCATTGTATCGTCAAATCACGCCAGTTCCAGCGTGATAAGGGGACTTCGCTGATGCAATCTTTTCCCTGAGATAAATTATCCCAAAAGGTATCTACATCGGGAGCTTGAGGGAATACACCGCTGATTCCGATAATGGCAACATCATTTGTTTCATCACGATATTGCTTTTCTTCGTTAAGCACTGTTTCAACGCCGCGTTCTGCTAATAGAGAAGTATAAAAATCTGCCAAAGTGGCATATTCATACAAAGCGGCTGGAGATAAGGTAAGTTGATAGGTTTCATTGAGCACTGCTGTAAGATGAATGATATTAATCGAATCGAAGGAATAGCGACTCAAGGGCGCATATAAGTCGATGTCGTTCTCGTCTATTTTCAGTACATTGGCTACTAAAGTGATGAAGTGATTTTGCTTACTATGATGTTCATTGTAACTTGATGTTGGCTTCTCAGATAGATCCTGCACCAAAACTGCCAGATTTTGCTCATTAAATAATGATTGCGCTTTTTTTCGTTGTAATTTGCCACTGCCGGTTTTAGGAATGGCTCCTTTAGGGCTTAAAACCACTTCATGGATATCCACACCATGATGTTTGGTGATTGCATGACGAATTGCATTCTTGATCTCAGGCCATAGTGATTTAGGTGTTTCCTCTCCCAGCTCCTGTACAATAATAATTTTTTCTTTGTTTGCAATTTCTGTTGAAAAGGCTACTTGTGGAAGTTTAATCTTGAACTGAGAGAGTGCATGGGCAACTGTGATTTCCAAATCAAGAGGATAATATTTTTTGCCATACATCACGAGAACCTCTTTTAATCTGCCGGTTAAATAAATTTCATCATCTAGAATAAATCCAAGATCGCCCGTTCTGAAATAGTGGAGATCACTGCCAGGAATGGTTGCATGGAACGCGGCCTGTGTTTCATCAGGACGTCGCCAGTATCCATGAGCTAGTGATTTTCCAGATAACCAAATTTCACCAGTTTCTCCAGCAGTAACAGGTAGTTTCGTTTCAGGATCCACAGCAACTGCCTGTAATCCTCCTAATAAATTACCGCTGCTGACTAATCGTCGTTGAAGAGGATTCGCATCGTTTTGCTGGGACAAGGAATGTGGCTCAGAACCAAAAGAAGTTACTGCAATAGCGCCTGATAATTCAGACATGCCATATGCGGAACAAAACTGCTTTAATGAAAAACCACAAGAGCGAAACTTAGTAGAAAAATCAATAAGCGTTTGATATTGAACAATATCGCCCCCATTAATTGCTACTTTCCAGTGTTTTAAATTGAGTTGTGCAAGTTCCGCTTCTTTGATATCTCGCACGCAAATATCATAGCCAAAGTTTGGGCAACCACTATGGGTTACTCGATAGGTTGATATAGCAGATAACCAGGTAATAGGTTTGTTAATGAATGCGGCCGGGGGCACAATAATAGCTTTTGTTCCGTGATATAGCGGTACTAATATCCCACATACTAGTCCATACACATGAGTATGAGGAGCCCAGGTTAAGGTAATGCTCTTTTTAGTGTAATGCCAAACTTTAATCGTTTCTTGCAAGCTATGCTGTAAATTTCCATGGGTGATGATTGCGGCTTTGGGAGTAGAAGTTGACCCTGAGGTATATTGTAAATAGGCTACGGTTTCATCACTAATAGAGGTTGATTGATAATGTTTTGCAGATGTAGTTTTAATCGTATCAGTAGTCAGTATCGGTACCTTTCTCTTTAGAGTGGTTTTAATACTTGAATAAAATCGAGATAGGCTTAAGACTGCGGCAATATCAGCATCTTCTGCAATGGTGTTTAGGAATGCCTCATGTTTCGCAAACTCATCTATTTTAGGGCAGGGGATTGGTACAGCAATGATGCCGGCATACCAACATCCGATTAAACTTGTGACAAACTCAACACCTGTAGGATAAAGAAGAATGAGGCATTTGCCCGTCATTTTCTGGGTTTGTAAATGGGCCGCAATAATTTTGGCTTGGTAATCCAACTCTGCTAAGGTAAGTCCTGCTGTTTTATGTTCACCATCTTCTAGGTAAAGAAGTGCTTCTTGATGAGGATTTTTTTGCGCTCTGTTTTGTAATACATTAACAATGTTCTGCATGAGCAACTTCCATTTGCTAAATCACCGTTTGGTTGCACCATGCTATCAATACTCGTAAATAATGTCATCCATATCTTAAGAGATATTATTTGTAGCCTGGAGTAGACTATAGATGTTTATTTTTTACCAGTTGGTTAACGCTTCATAGGTATTTGTGGAGTGGGCTTTTAAGAATTCAGAAAAATCTTTAACATCCAAGGGCTTGCTGAAGTAATAGCCTTGCATGATGTAACATCCGTTTTCTTTTAAAAATTTAATTTGTTCAAGCGTTTCTACACCTTCAGCCAGACAATCAATGTTCATCCGGTGGGCCAAGGCTATGGTGTTAATTACAATATTTCTACTATCAATACTGACGTCAACATCTTGGATAAAGGTTTTATCAATTTTTATTTTATTCACTTTAAATAGTTTCAGATTACCAAATTCAGAATAACCCGTACCAAAGTCATCGATGGTTAGTGAGATACCCATTTCGGTAAATTTATTAATAATTGGGATGGCGTCGTTTTGAAATGCATTGGACTCTGTTAGCTCAAGTTCAAGATGCTTGGGGGATAGCTTCAGTTGCTCTAAAATTTTCTCGATACGTTCAACTAGGTCTTGTTGGACGAGTTGTTTTGCTGACAAATTAACCGACATAACTAACTTAAAGCCACTGTCATGCCATTGTTTCAATTGCTGGCATGCGGTGTGTAACACCCATTCACCAATAGGAAGAATCATACCGTTAGCTTCTGCTAAAGGAATAAACTCCAATGGAGAGAGCATTCCTAGAACGGGGTTTTTCCAACGTATTAAAGCCTCTGCACCACAAACTGTTCCCGTTCTTAGATCAATAAAGGGTTGGTAATTTAAGATGAGCTCATTATTTTCAATGGCACGATATAGTTGATTTTCAATATTCAATTGTCTGGAGGCATCTGCAGTGATGACGGTATTGTAAATACGCACGCTATTTCCTCCACGCTCGGTGGCTAAGGTTCGTGCTGCCTCTGCGTTAGTAATCAGTGTATCTACATCTCGGCCATCATTCGGGAATATGCTGATGCCAACGCTTGCTGTTAAGTTTAATTCTTGTTGGGCAACATACACAGGATTTTCTAATACAACAAACAATTCTTGAGCGCTGTCTTCAGCTTCCAGTGGATCAATGATGGGATCAATTAAAATAACAAATACATCTTTGCGTAATAAAGAAATGAAATATTTTTTATTATTTTCTGCTAATTGAGCAAAACGTTGGGCGACACGATGAATTATTGTTGCGGATGCTTGATGACCGATACTATCATTAATTTTCATCATATTGTTTAATGAAAAACAAGCAATGGCAAATTTTTGGTGCTCTTTAACTGCTCGTTCCGTGGAATTCTGAATGTGTTCGTAAAGAAAACGTTCATTAGGCAAATCGGTTAATAAATCATGGGTTGCCTGGTAGGTGACTAATTTAAGCGATTGTTCTAATTCTTCAGTACGCTCTTTGACTCGTTGTTCTAATAAAGTATTCATATTTTCTAGTTTATGGCTAAGTAATGCATTCTCATAACCTAAACGAAATACTTTTAAAATGATTCTATTTCCTACAAAGCAAGCAACGAGCATAAATATCCCAAGTACAAGAAAAGAGCCCACAACTGACATGCTAATGTGACTGACCTCAGTATGAAATAAATCAATGATTAGATACAGATGATATAAAATTGTTGGGGTAAGTAAACAAACAATACTAGTGATCCCCATTGTTAAATCAATTGCAGTTGAGAAGGAAAAACAAATCAATACAGCAGACAAAAAGATAATGGTGGTCATCCGTTGATCCATTCCATCATCCATAAACAAAATCCCAATACTGCTCCATATCAGACAGATTAAAACAACCAGATAGAGAAATCCTTTTCGACATTTAAGAATTTCTTCACGGGTTATGTGCTTGTATTCGAAACGAAAGGCCCATAAGACATTGAGCAAGTTTGCAAGCACCAAAATGCTATACCATGAAATAATTAATACAGGCCGGGTTGTATTATAAACTGCTAGAACGTAAAAAAACGCACCCAAAATATTGGCAAATGCACCAAGTTTGACCATGCTGTGAAAGGACTTGGCTGTTTCAAACTCAATTTTACGATCGATCTCGCGCTGTTCGCTGGAAGTTAGTTGCGGCGCTTCGACAAATTTAAGTCCTTTAATGGGCTTTGACATATAAGCTCCTTGCTCTATCATAAAATCGATAGAGTCATTTCCTAAACCCCTATATATAGTATATTACTATTTTATTTTCTTGCTTTAAGTTGCTCAAACTGTTAAAACATAGAGCATAACCTCCAAAATACATTTATTTTGAATGCGTGCTGGAATTTTTTCCTGCATTACCAGCCGAAACTGATTTTGTTCGGCTAATTTTTTAATATAGTCAGGATGATGGCTGAAACGCGCACTTGTTTCAAGCGACCAGGGGATAGTCGAACCAATCTCCGTTGTAAAGATAAAATATCCTTTAGGTTTTAAGTGGTGATAAATGGTATGAAAAAGTGTGTCAAGTTCCCCAAAATACGGTAACACATCGGCTGCGACAATGAGATCATAAAATGCTTTATTTTGCTGCAGAAATTGATTGATTTCAGCTTTAACCAAATTATCATAAACTTCTTTTTCTTTGGCCTGAGCCAGCATTTTTTCTGAGATATCAACACCGGTTAAGTGTTTACTGAGCTCCCGAAGAACGATTCCGGTTAAACCAGTTCCGCAACCTAAATCTAAAGTGTGGGTGTTCGTTGGTAATTCGAGTTGGTGGACTACACGTGCCATGTGTTGCGGTATGGAATAATTCAGTGTGCCTTTCATATGTTGATCATAATAAAGCGCATAGTTATTAAATAAATTATGTGCATATTCCGGAGTGGTTTTTGCCTGTTCATCTCCAGTAAGGGCGTGGAACATATGAGCACTGATTGTATCCTGGGGATTAATCGCTAGCGCACGCTCGAGGTATTCTTTTGCTTTATCTCTTTGTTCCAACTTAATGTAAATTGCGGCCAGATTATTGAGTGAAGAGGTATGAGAGTGTTCTAACTCGAGTATATGGTCGAAAAGAATAACCGCTTCATTTAAATGGCCTAAAGCCATTTGCGCTACGCCTGAATTATATAAATATTCAATATTGTCAGGGTCTTTTTGCAGTAAGACATCATAATGCATAAGCGCATTCTCAAAACGATCATGATGCATAAAGGTAGCGGCTAAATTATTACGGGCTTCGATATTCTCATTATCCAAGGCTAATGCTTTACTGAAATAATCGATTGCCAATTGATTTTGTTGTCTTTTTAAAGCAATTACACCTAAGTTAGAAAGCGCCTCTATTTGTCTACTGTCTTGCTCCAATACATTTTGAAAGGCTTTTTCTGCTTCAGCAAGTGCATTTTTTTCCAGATGTAGAACACCGAGATAGAACAGTGCTTCTGTATGAAAAGGATTTAAGGATACGACATTATTAAATTGAATTTTAGCCGCATCTAATTGATTGTTTTGCAGCAATAATAAGCCTAAATTAAAATGTGCTGCACTAAAGTCAGGTTGAGCATGTACTGCACGAGTATAATGTAATAATGCTTGTGCATAATTATTTTGCAACGCGTAGACTGTTCCAAGGTTATTATGAGCTTGGGCATAATCTGGCTGCAGTTTTATGGCTTGTTGATAATATTCTACTGCCTTATCAAGTTGATGTAATTTTTTGTATGCATTCGCCAGGTTATTAAGCAGGCTGGCATTATCTGGACTTAAGGAGAGTGCTTGTAACAGATAGAGAATTGCATTATCCATGTCACCTAGTTGAGCATAAGTGAGCCCTAAAAAATGTAAGGTATTTAGATGCTTGGGCTCCTGGGACAATATTTGCTCATAAAGGCTAATGGCTTGGGGCAGTTGACCTTCATACTGAAATTTATATGCTTGCGCAAAGAGTGCATCCGTATCCATCATCAATTCTTAAGTAGATCACGCAATTGCTTTAAAGCTTGTGCGCGGTGACTGATATTATTTTTAATTTTAGCAGGTAATTGTGCTACCGTGCATTGAAAATCAGGAATATAAAATATGGGATCATACCCAAATCCACCTTCCCCAAGAGGGCGGTCATGAATCATTCCTTTGCATAAACCCGTTGCGATAATAGGAGTAGGGTCTTTTGCATGTTGTACCAATGCGATGGCACAATAAAACCAAGCTTCGCGCTGTTTTGCAGGAACGTGGGCTATTTTTTCCAATAACAAATGGATGTTCTCCGCATCGGTTGCATGGGTACCTGCATAACGCGCCGAATAAATTCCTGGCTCGCCATTTAATGCAGGCACTACGAGCCCTGAATCATCAGCTAATGCAGGTTTTCCTGCATGTAAACTGGCATGACGCGCTTTGATGAGCGCATTTTCAACAAAGCTTAAGCCATTTTCTATTGCATCTGTAATTCCCAAATCGGTTTGAGGAATACAATTAATAGGAGCTAATAAATCGCGCAATTCTTTAATTTTACCGGAGTTACTGGTAGCAAGAATAATTTCTTTCATAATTTAAACCATAAAATGTGGAATTACATAGAACAGCTTAAGTGAAGCACAGTGGAACCTCGAATAGGCGGCTCTATGGCAGTTAACAGAGCTTCTTCAACTCTTTTAGAAAAGTAAGCCAGTTTAACGTGATGGATTAAAAATAGGAATTAAATTTTTTATGACAAATATATCTACTTATTAGTAAGCAAATTTTACTTTTTTTGATCACTTAAGTGATTAAAAAATAAACTAAACAAATGGCTTTATTACAGTGTTTAGGCTAAAATAAGGTTTTTGTCGGATCACTCAATGATGCCTATTACACATCTTTTATTGGCTCTTTTAGTTGTGGTAATTTGGGGGGTAAATTTTCTTTTTGTTTCTTTTGGACTGGAAGAAATTTCACCGTTGTTGCTCTGTGCCCTACGTTTTTTATTGGCGAGTGTTCCGGCTATATTGTTCATCAAAATTCCACAAGGTTCATTCAGAGTGATAGTCCTCTATGGCTTTGTTATGTTTGCCTTGCAATTCGCCTTTCTTTTTATGGGTATGAACATTGGTATGCCCCCAGGAATGGCATCTTTACTCATGCAAACACAGGTATTTTTCAGTATGTTTTTTGCTGGGATTTTCTTAGGTGAACAACCCAATATGGGGCAGATTATTGGGGCTTTGGTGGCTTCATTTGGAATTGGATTGGTTGCCATGCATTTTGATAGTGAAATCTCTTTGCCAGGTTTCGTCTTTATTCTTGCTGCTGCTGCAACATGGGGATTTGGTAACCTTATCACTAAGAAAATTAAAGGAAGTACCGACAATATGATGGCAATTATTGCCTGGGGAAGTTTTGTTGCATGTGTACCTATGTTTCTTCTTTCTTTAATAGTTGAGGGACCTGCTCGTTTTGTTTATACCTATGAACATTTAAGTTGGCGCGGTGTTCTGTCGTTGTGTTACATTGTGTTTGCTTCAACTTGGGTAGGTTATGGGGTTTGGAACTGGCTCATCGCTCGCTATCCGGTTGGCGTTGTTGCTCCATTTACTTTATTGGTCCCTATTGTTGCTATCCTTAGTTCAGTTTTAGTATTGGGTGAGCCGTTTCAGCTATGGAAACTTGCCGCAGGATTATTGGTGATCGGTGGTTTGTGTATCAATATCTTAGGCGCACGCTTCTTTGCCGTGAAAGTACAGTCGGAAACTGCATAAAAATTGTTGGGTCCCTTAGTAATGCAGCAAAGCGTAGACATCGAGCAAGTGACAGTTTGTTCATCCAGAATACGACTTCATAAACAAAATGATATATCATATGCCTTTATTTAACTATTGGTCTCCATTGTGCTTGATTCGAAAACCATAACTTTGTGTGCAGATGATTTTGGCTTAGATTCCGGGGTTTCAGAAGGGATTCTTAAGTTAGTACGCATGGGTCGGTTGTCCGCTGTAAGTTGCATGGTGAATATGCCAGATTTTATTCCTTATGCTCCCGAACTGCTTGCCTTAAAAAAAAGCAAGCGCATCAAAATTGGTTTACATTTCAATCTAACAGAAGGCAATTTGACCTCAATTCCTGAAAAATCGAGCTTCACCTTAGCTGAATTGTTGATAAAAACGCATATGCGCTCACTGAAACTATCGTTCATTGCAAAAGAATTTTTAGCGCAACTGGAGCAATTTACCCAGGTCATGCAACAACCACCTGATTTTATTGATGGCCATCAGCATGTTCATCAATTCCCCGTTATACGAAAAGTGATGTTGGATCTTTATACACAAAAATTGAAAAAACATGGAACCTTTATTCGTTCCACCTGGCCTGCTATTAATTTGCCACAATATCGGTTTAAAGCGAAAGTACTGCGTATTACTGGGGGCAAGGCCTTAATGAAACAATTCATCCAATTAAACATCCCACATAATCGATACTTCTCTGGGATTTATGATTTTGCACCCAATACAAACTATAGAGAATTATTTAGAAAATGGATGCATTTTGCGAGAGACAATACGTTAATTATGTGTCACCCGGGTGAAAACTCAGATGGTTCAGATCCTATCACTCAAGCGCGGATCAAAGAATTTAATTATTTTTCAAGTGATGAGTTCTTAAAGGATTGCGAAGAGTTTCATATTCAGTTAGAGCAACATGAGCATCTAGAGTATTCCTAAAGCAACCTTAGGTTAATTTTACTCGTTTATCCTTTTTAATGTATTATCTTTTTTGTCAATCATCATCTATTTTAATAAAAAGGAATAAACCCTTGAATGACGTTTTTTGGATCTCTTGTGGTGCGATCATTGGTGCGAATTTACGTTATTTCGTGGGACGTTTTTCTGTTAAGTATTTATCAGCAGATATTCCTTTTGGAACGTTCATCGTTAATCTTACTGGAAGCTTCATTTTAGGTTTTTTTCTTGCCTGGACTCTAGAGCGAGTGGAAGTTGATCCACGATGGCGCTCATTTGTAGCTGTTGGGTTTTGTGGTGCTTATACAACCTTTTCAAGCTACAGTTACGAAACTTATGTATTGGTAGAACAAAGTGATTATGCACTTGCTGCGCTAAATTTTATTTGCAATAATCTTTTTTCATTATTGGCTGTTGTTGCGGGCATGGTGCTCGCTCGGGCAATCTAATATGAATCATGTAAACGTCTCTGTCTATATTAATGAAGCAGATAAATGGCAGCATCGTCCTTTGTACCTTGAGCTATTAAGTATGCTTGATAAGCATGAAATCGTAGGGGGGACGGTATTACGTGCACTTGCCGGATTCACGTATAACAATCCTATTGTCTCTGCATCATTGGTGGATATAGGAAGCAAGCTTCCTTTAATTGTGCAATTCGTCGACACCGTGGAAAAGGTGGACGCAATATTACCTAAAGTGAAAGAAATGGTTGGAAATCGTCTCATCGTTCGTGAGCCTGTTGAAATTGTGAATGGCATTTATTCCGATTCTCTTCCCGATAACCCATGAGCCCCTTGGGAATCCATAAAAAACGATCGCTACAATTCACTGTCGATTTTACGATAGGGTTCAATTTTCTTTCTGCCCTAAATTTCTATCTATTATAATTTATTGTAAAAATCTATTTATATACTATAATTATCTATAAATAGAGGGTTTACGACATGAATCATTTACATTTGGCACCTTTTACATCTCAAGATTTAAGTGCGGATGTTCTAAAACGCAATACCCAGAATGTGGTTGCACTTTTTAAACATTGGCAATTGAAAAATGAAGAAGAGTGTGAACTATTAGGGGGCATCAGTCCTGCGCAACTTGCCAAATTTAAAAAAGGAACCGCTCATATATCAGGCAGAGACACAATCGAGCGGGTAGGCAATCTCTTAGGTATTCACAAAAATTTGAGAATTCTGTATCCATATAATCGAGAGGTAGTCTATCAATGGATAAAAGGGAGAAATCAAAAACTTCATAATCTTCGCCCTTTAGACCTTATGCTGGAGCAAGGTTATATTGGAATTGCCCAAATAAGACGGCTCACGGATTTTATGCGAGGTCAGTAACGTGTCTTTGTTTGATACAGTCAGGGAATACTCACAAGATGTTTTTAGAAATATAAGGGGCATAAAGGTATCCCAAGATTTATTTGATGATCTCAGTGATGATCCAGTAAATTGGGACGCAGCCAATACTATAGAAAGTTATACCCATCCTGAATTAACCCACCAATCGCTAATTCAACGCGCATTTGACTATAGTAAGAATGATTTTATTGACTATCCATTTGAAAAAATAACCAGCTCGCGTTACAGCGATGGTGCAATTGCGTGTTGGTATGGTTCAGAAACATTGAAAACGACAATTTATGAAACAAACCATCATTTTATTCAAGAAATAAAGGACTCCTGGGAAGTTTTTCAAACCCAAGATACGGTCATCATTGACAGAAGAGTTGCCAAGGTTTATTGCCAGGGATTGGGACTTGATCTGACTGGAAAGAAAGCAGAATTCCCCTGGCTTGTTGATCCAGATAATTATACTCAATGCCAAGAAACAGGCAGACGGGTAGCTCAAGAAGGACATCCCTTATTGATTGTTCCGTCTGCTCGACATCTACAGGGGATTAATCTCGTTGTGTTTAATCCCAATTTACTTTCAAACCCTAGAGAGTATTGCAGGTTACAATATGTTTTTGATGTAAAAAAGAGAACAATTCAATGCATTCGCGGCGAAGAGGAAATTATACTGAAACAAAGTGAAGTGGAAATTTAATTGGATGGTTTCCTTTTTAGGCATTCTCGAGAATTGATCTCTTAAAATTATATATCTTACTTCGAACAATAACTTACCTCGATCCTGATGGATAGATTCTCGCCTGCGCGGGAATGAGATCGGGAACGCCTTAGGATGACCTGGGTTGAGAAAATCTTAGGATGACATGACTATGGGGGCTATTTTGCAATCTGACGGCAGGCCCAAAATCTTGAAATGATGAAGCTATAAACGGAGACACATCCCAAGACGAGAAATAAAGCAAACAGGTAATTTAAAGTAGTGTAACGTAATAATAAAAAATAAAGCATTTCATTAATGAGTCCCGCAGAAGCCGCTACTAGAAAAAAATGCGGCAAGCTCAAGATTTTTTCATCATGCAACTGAGAAAAGGTTAAATATTTATGTCCTAAAAAGCTGACATTAAAGGCAAGTAAAAAGGCAAAAACATTGGCTATTAGTGCTTGCACATGGATAAATTTCACTAAATTGAATACAGTGAAGAGATGGAATAAAGCAGCAAAACCACCAATACCTATAAAATAAATTAGTCTATGCCTTAATTTTAATGGGGTTGTCATCAAAACTGGATTCCTCATCAATAACGTAATGGGGGCGGTGTTTGACCTCATCAAAAACTCGACCAATGTACTCACCCACTACTCCCAAGGCAAACAATTGCAAACCACCAAAAAAAGTAATTGTGGTGACTATAGTTGCCCAACCAGGCGTTTCGATACCAAAAATCATGGTACTGATAATAATCCAAAGGCCATAGAGTATTGCCAGAGTTGCAACGCTAATTCCACCAATAGCAATCATTCGTAACGGAAATGCTGTAAAGGATGTAATTCCGGTGATTGCCAAATCCAAAAGCGAGTAAAAGTTCCATTGTGACGTACCGGTTTTACGAGGTTGGACTTCAAAAGGAATTGCAATTTGTTTAAAACCCACCCAACTGTATAAGCCCTTCATAAAACGATTGCGTTCAGGTAATTTCTGCAGTGCTTTTACGATTTTCCGATCCAGCAGTCGAAAATCCCCAGCATTTGCTGGAATGTTGATCCGATTAATTCGCGAGGTAAATTGATAAAATGCTTTGGCGCATGTTCTTTTTAACCAGGATTCGTCGGAACGATTTTGCCGGACAGCATAAACCATATCATAGCCTTCTTCCCATTTGGCAAGAAATTGGCCTAATAGTTCAAGCGGGTGTTGGAAATCCGCATCCATAAGGATAACGGCGTCACCTTGGGCATGATCAAGGCCTGCGCTTATGGCATTTTCTTTCCCAAAATTTCGACTAAAACGAATGCAACGAAGCACAAATTGAGATCGTAACTGCTGAATAATCAACGGCGTGTTGTCCTGGCTGCCATCATCCACAATAAGTATTTCATAAGCATAACCAAGTTTTTGTAAGGTATCAGTCAATGCCGCAATGAATTCTGCTATTCCTGCTTCTTCATTGTAAACGGGAACAACGCAGGAAACACGTTTTTTATGAGGTACTGATATGGACATTTTTGGGTTTAATAGTACGCGAATGCTGTAAAAGGTCTATATTAACCCGAATCGAAAATTCTCGTAAGTGGATTTAAATTTTTTTTCTTCTTAGAAGAAGAAACTGCTAGTATGAACATCCTGTTTTTGCTTCAAGTGTTACGGACAAAATATGAAGTTTACTGATTTTGCAGAAGTATGGAAAAATAAGTGCGGTCCCATTTTCTTACATAAAAAAGTTGCCAAATTTTTATTCAAACAAAAAGAGGGCGTAAAATTTTTACCCTCCCTGCTTAATAGTCCAATCTCAGGAAAATCGTCAAAATTAAGTTTTTTTTCGAGTACTCCCGAATGTACCTTTAGTCATGATTTAGTCCGAACGGGGAACAATCAATGGCATATTATTGATAATACCCATAAGGGAAAAGGGGGCTTTGGTTCAGTAAATGAATCAAAATATAAAATAATGGTAACTCATGAATCAAAAATTAAGGGTTATCAAGCTCAATTAATCCCTGTTAACGATGTAATCAAAATACAACTGCCTAGAGAAGAGTCGCTCTATCCTAAACTTTTGGAGCAGACTTTACAAGAAGCAGCAAAACAAAGAAAGCATGGGGTAAATGTTGTAGGTGTTGTTGGGACTGGAGATAAAGTGATTACAATCCTAGAGGATTGTGGTACTAGCCTTGATAAGATATTGCCTTTTACGCCTAGCAACAATTATTCGTTTAACTTCCGGTTGGAAGTTGCTGCACGCATTGCGAGCGAGAAGCTTTTGTTACAGCAAAAAAACGTGGTGCATCGCGATCTTAAGCCAGCGAACATCTGTTATAAAAAGCTTGATACCGGGCATTTTCATATTATTTTTATAGATTTTGGATTGGCAGAAGACATTGATTCAAAGAATAATCTAAAGTGCTCAGGCACACCATATTATATCGCTCCGGAGGTTATTCTGGGCAAAGGTAGTACTTATCAATCAGATATGTATGCTTTAGCAGCAATTTTAGGTGAGATTTTTGGCGCAACGAAAATTTTAAAATATAAGGAATTAGCAACAAATTTGGGGGATTTAGCTCGAGCTCCCTATTGTTTTGATGGTTTATTTACAGGTTATGATGTATCCAAAATCGATCCTTATCTTTTAGATGATATTAAGACGTTACTGATTCAGCTACAAAGTAGCCTACCTAAAGAGCGTCCGACTATTGAACAAGTCAATAAATTTCTTATTACCCTGCCTACAAGGATGGATGTATATGAAGATTTCAATAATAATTGGGCGCTTATGTCGCAAAATTTTGAAGAGTTTGAAGCCTACCATCAACACATGAATCTATTGAAATCAAAGCATTCGCTACGCCCATTTAAGAGTAGCCTATTATATGAAGAGAATTTACTTAGTAATTCATTTAATCGAGGAATGCTCGAAAAAAGGCAGGCAATTTGTAAAGAAATTTCAAGATTTGCTTTACCCCGCTCTCACTATGAATTGTCCAAAAAACTGATAAAGGAAAATCGTACAGCAGATTTTGAGGATGAAGATAATCCTTACCCTAATGTAGAAAAAGTAACTCGTATGCTGCAAAAGGAAAATTTGAAATTTAAGAATGCAATGGCTAGTTTTAACCAATGCGTCAAGGTGATGGTGAATAATAAACAGCTAACGAGAAAATTTATAAATACGAACAGCACTGGAATGAGAAAAATTGCAGGGATTTTAAGTTCGGCCTTATCCCCATTAGAACAATTGGAACAATTACATCAAATAGGTCAATCAAAGACGACAACCGGTTTCTTTTACTTTTTCAGTCATTCTAAAATTTTAGGTAAAGGCCGGCATGAGAATATGGAGAAACTGTACCAAAAACTGGCACAGATCGATCCGGAGAAAGAGCAAGATGAGTATTTTGCCAAAGCTCAATTAGATGAAATCACTCAATTTATTCAAGAAACGGCAACTTTTACCCATTAATTGCATAGCAAGTGAGCCTGGGTTACTGCTTCATTAAGCCGGGCTACGATATGAAGTGTGAGATAATAATCATAATCCACACAACAAGCGCATTAATAATTGTGACGAGGACCGCCGCTGAGCCTAAGTCTTTGCCTTTTTTCGTTAAAGGGTGCCAAGAGCTATCAATTCGATTCAAAGTTGCTTCTACAGCAGAATTCAATAATTCAGCTATGATAACGATGAGCAAAGTACTGATTAATAAAGCCCGCTCAATGTACGTTTTCCCTATAAAAATGGCAACGGGTAAAGCGATGATACCAACCAATAGCTCAAGACGAAATGCAAATTCGTCTTGAAAGGCAGCTTTTAATCCATGAAACGAATAACGACTGGCTTCTTTTAATTTCCGAATGGCTTTCATTATGAATTTGGGCATTCCGATTCGTCCTACAAAACCTTGTTTTAATTTTTTAGTTTGTCTGAGATTGCTGTACTTTTCAAATAGATATTCCATAATAAATTACCCGAAAGGGGATTCATGCAGTTCGCAATAAAGTTCAGCCATAATTTAGGGGTTTGGTATGGGGGAAAACTGTTACATAAGTTTGGTCGATTTACTGGAAAAAAAAGTAGAAAAAAATCCGAATTTTCCACTCTATACGTTCATCCACAGAAAAATAAAGGAACATAAGAACCTAACGTATCGTGAGTTAGCTGAGCAGGCAAAAAAAATAGCAAGTGTGTTGCAGGATATAACATCCCCTGGCGATCGTGTCTTACTTATTTATCCTCCTGGGCTTGAGTTTATTTCTGCTTTTTTTGGTTGTTTGTATGCAGGGACTATTGCCGTACCTTCTTATCCTCCCTCCACCAAAGATTGGACTGAGAAATCCCAACGGATTATTAAAAATTCAGGGGCACATGTTGTTTTGACCACCATAGAACTTATGCTGCATATCAAAAAATTGAGTACAAAATATGATGATTATTCAGCGGTACAATTCATAACAACAGAAGATTGGGTTAATAGGCCCGATAGCTGGTGTGCTCCCTCTCTTACTGAACATCATATTGCTTTTTTACAATACACATCAGGCTCTACTGGAACCCCCAAAGGAGTGATGGTGAGTCACGGTAATTTGCTGCATAATTTATTTGTAATCGAAAAAGCGAATCGTCTTACCGAAGAGGATATTAGTGTTTCTTGGTTACCTCATTATCATGATATGGGACTCATTGGCGGGATCTTACAACCTGTTTTTAGCATGATTCCTGTAAAACTGATGTCGCCATTGACCTTTTTGCAGCGCCCCGCAATTTGGTTAGAAACGATCACCCATTATCAAGCTACGGCTACGGTCGCTCCCAATTTTGCTTACGATTTATGTACGTCTAAAGTGACTGAAGAAGAAAAAGAACATTTAGATTTAAGTAGCTTGCAGTGTGCAATGAGTGGAGCAGAACCAATTCGCAGGGCCACTATTGAACGTTTTATAGAGCGTTTTAAATCGTGTGGTTTTTCGCCAGAGGTTTTTTATCCTTGCTATGGACTTGCTGAGTCGACATTGATGATTACAGGAGGGAATCGCCAACAAGGAATAAGTTATCAATGGATAGATAAGAGTAGTCTCGATCAGGGAAACGTGCTTTCTTGTGATGAATCCCATCCTGATGCTCGCAGTTTGATTAACTGTGGACAGCCAATTGACAGTTGTTATCTTGCAATTGTGAATCCTGAGACTTTGCAGGAATGTCCCGAACGAGTGGTTGGAGAAATATGGGTGGCAGGTAAAAGTGTTACTCTGGGGTATTGGCAATTAGCTGAGGAAACAAACCACGCTTTTAATGCCCATCTTGCAGGTAAAGATCATTCTTATTTACGCACTGGGGATTTGGGTTACCTGGATCGGGGTTCACTTTATGTAACAGGGCGTTTGAATGACCTCGTTATTATTCGTGGCCGTAATTATTACCCGCATGATTTGGAAGATACTATTCATGTATGCCATCCTCAATTGCAGGAGTATGGTTGTGCCATTTTCTCCATAGAAGAAGAGGAACATGAATTATTGGTAATCGTCCAAGAAATTAAAAAGGATGTTAATAAGCTGAATTCAGAGGAAATAATTAAAACCATACGGAGCAATCTGCTGCAAACCCATGGAATAGATGCAGACATTGTGGTTCTTGTCGGGCGTA
The DNA here is from genome assembly GCF_977063405.2 of Legionella stuttgartensis. Classification (NCBI taxonomy): domain Bacteria; kingdom Pseudomonadati; phylum Pseudomonadota; class Gammaproteobacteria; order Legionellales; family Legionellaceae; genus Legionella; species Legionella stuttgartensis. The sequence continues at coordinate 112,598 of NZ_CDRUHA020000109.1, read as the reverse complement.
AATCAGTTCCCAAAACAACCAGCGGCAAAACACAGCGCCTATTATGTAAGAAAAAATATCTGCAAGGTGATTTAGAGATTATCTCCATTGATAACATCGCAAAGAATGCAGTAGATGAATCTGTAAAGACACTTCATGCTGAAACTGTAGGCATTGCTCAGATACTCCAACCCATTTTTAATAAAGAGATTACGGTTTTAGATAAAGAAAAAAAGTTAAGTGAAATGGGAATCAATTCACTGAAACTAGGCGAGTTACATGATGCTCTTTGTAAAAGCGTTGATGAAGACCTATCCATTGAATTTCTGCTCAAGGATCCAAACTTAGGTGAAATTATGGATTTATTCACAGGCAAAACAAAAGAGCAACAGCCCATTGATGAGAACCCGATTGATTTGGTTGCTGAATTTAATCAATATAAAACCATCAACACTCATATTACTTCTATGCCTAAGGCCATTCCTCAACATGCATTATTGACCGGAGCTACAGGTTTCTTAGGCGCTTATTTGCTTCACGAGCTTTTAACCCATACGGACTGGCAGATTACCTGCCTTGTTCAGGCCAGCTCACGTGAGGCAGGAATAACCAGAGTCATTAAAAATATGGAACACTATGGGGTGTGGAATCCTGTTTATCATGATCGAATTAAAATCGTTTTAGGTAATTTGGAAAAACACAACCTGGGACTTTCCAAGCATGATTGGTATTACTTGGCGGATACTGTCGATCTTATTTTTCATGGAGCTGCCGTACTTAATTTTATTTATCCATATCAAAAGTTGGCAACAAGCAATGTTTTTGGTACCAAACAACTTATCGACCTAGCTGGATACAGGCAGCTAAAAGCACTGCATTATATCTCCACCGTAGGCTACTTTATGTCTGCTGATTTAACGGATGATAGGGTGGTTGGCGAGCGCACGGAGCTTACAGTTCAAGAGGGAATTTATGGTGGTTATAATCAAACAAAGTGGTTGGCAGAACAATTGGTACTTCACGCTCGAACCTATAATATTCCAACCGTGATTTACAGGCCGAGCCTGATTACGGGAGAAAGTCAAACCGGCTGTTGGAATCAGGATGATGTGGTGTGTCGTATCCTCAAAGGATGTATTGAACTGGGAGCTCGCCCTCTATTGGATGTTGGATTCAATTTTGTTCCTGTCGATTACGTTGCCAAAGCAATTACTCGTTTCGCTATAGAAAAACCCCATCTGTCTGATACGTATCATTTAATAAATCCGCAGGAAGTTAGTGTAGATCAATTATTTGGATATATAAAAGCAAAGGGTTTTAAGGTAAAGGATGTCACCTATCCTAAATGGGAACGAATGATTAAAGACCAAAGTCAACTACACCACTCATTTTCTCCATTACGTCCCTTTTTTACAGAAAAAGTCTCACCTAAAAACAGCTCATTATTTGATTTATATCTTCACAACAATAAAGCGAAAATTGATTGTACTTATACAGAGACGCAGTTGGCTCATCATGGCATTTACTGTGAAAAAATAGATGAAACCGTATTCAATAAATACCTTAATTATTTAATTCAATGCGGTTATTTAACTCAATTAACTGAAGAAGCAATATAGGCGCAGGGAAGGGGGGCGGGATCTAGGTATCGCCTCTGTTTTTTAAACACAAGAGTTTTTAATAATCGATATCAATAATTCATTTTATCTTAAATTGATGTCGTTCCCGTGCAGGCGGGAATGACATCAGATGTAAGCAATGACACAATATATATTCATTTTGTCTATTAGTGAATCGAAAAATGATAAAAAGATGACGATACTTCAGGGGCGCGGGTCTACGGCTTGAAGTAAAGTTACTGATTCTCGAAAAAGCAATGTGCTATATTTTTACAGGGGATGTTGATAAGGAAAAAACATGCAAAGCATTCAATTCATCACATCACTTCCTGATGATGGGATTGATGTTTGTGAACGTGTGGAAGACCATGGATTTGGGTTGTATGAGACCATGGGTGCCCGTCCGAGCCAAGAAGATGCGGCTTTTGCATGTTGGTATGCTTCAAATCATTTTAATTTACTCACCCCGCAAGAGATTGGGCGTCGTTTATGGACCAGTTATCACTTAATCAACATTTTAGGGCGTAATATCATGCATGGAGGCACCACGGCGTCGACGACAGTATATGATGGCCATGGGACCTTGATTACCGCAACCTTAGCGGATTCTATTTCTTTTGCAGTTATTTACAATACCCTGGATGAGTTAGCTGGTGTGGTACGCTTAAATAGTATCATTCATCACCCCGCGGTAGAGTTAGAGCGCATTCAAAGAGCTGGGAGCGTGGTTCTCTTCGATCGCATCAATGGTCAGTTGGCAGTATCTCGTGCGCTAGGTGATTTTTATTTCAATGCTGAGGTCGTTTGTGCTGATGCCCATATCGATATTCATCATCTTGATAAAATTGAAGCATCTATAGATATTACTCCAGAGCACGTAGGAATGATTCAAATAATTACAACCTGCGATGGTTTTACAGAACCATTAGCATCCCAGACTCAAAAAGCACATGAACAATGGCTAATTAATTGCTTAAATGAAATATCGTCGGCAAGCAAACTAGAAGAACACCAATTAGCAAAAATGCTGGCGAATAAAGCCCTCGAAGGAGGATCTCGAGATAATATTTCAATTGCGATCCAAACCCTTTCTCCTGCGCGACCTTTTTTGATAGGGATTTATGATGGTCATGGGGGAAAAGATGCCTCACAGTTCACAGCGAAGAACATAGGTCCTGTTTTTGATTATCAGTGCTCTTTAACTGAAGAAGCTTATATACAGCAATCCCTAAGTGCGGATAAGAATTTCATTACTTATTATCGAGATAATAAAGATAGCGGTTGGTATAAATCTTTAGCCGATGTTGCCCAACGGGAGAGAGAAGCGGAACTATCCAAATCAGGAGGTGTTCGCGCACAAATGCATTTATTGATGGTAAAAACTGAAGAATATCTCTCTACGATTGATGAAATGAATAAAGAATCTGCTGCAATTTTGAGAGCAGGGGTGCAAAATTTTTATGATGGAATGAATATATTATGTAATCGCTATGTTGATTTGACGCTTCGTAAAGAAGAGTTGCGTGAATGTGTGAACTATATTCTTAATAGCAGTATGGTTCAATTTGAATGTACTAAATATTCATTTTTATCATTAAATTTTAAAGAGTGCAGGAACCATGCAGAAACAATTAAAAAGAATCATTTATTAAAGCAAGTAATAAAACACCTAAGTACGTCTTTTGCCTCTATTTTGCGTTAGCTAATCTCGGTGTAACCATCAACGAATCGGAACATCAGATGCAACTCAAGATTGTGTTATAATTATCATTTTACGATTTTAGGGAGAAATATTGTGCAAGAGTTTTTATCTATAAGTATATTGATTATGTTAGCCGCAATTTCTCCAGGCCCTGATTTTGCTTTAGTTACGAAAAATTCCTTACTTTATTCTCGAAGGGAGGGCCTCTATACCGCCCTTGGCGTCTCAGTGAGTCTTTTAATTCATGCAAGCTACTGTATTTTAGGATTGGCCCTAGTTATTTCGCAATCATTACTTGCGTTCAGTATTATAAAATATTTGGGGGCTGCGTACCTGATATATATTGGCATCAAAAGCTTATTGGCGAAGCGCGAAATGATGAAACTGGACTCCAGTCATTCATCCCATTCTATTACAGGCTTGCAAGCGTTTAATCAAGGATTGTTGTGTAATCTTTTAAATCCGAAAGCAATTATGTTTCTACTGGCATTTTTTACTTTAGTGGTAAAGCCAGGTCATTCAATTATGACTGAGTTAGGTTATGGAGTTGAAATTGCTTTAATTCACATGATTTGGTTTTCTTGCCTGTCTTATATGCTTACCCATCAGTATGTCAAAACGAATCTGAATCGATTGCAATATTATATTGTTAAAATTATGGGAGGCTTATTGGTTGCTTTTGGAATCAGGATTGCAAGCCTAAGTCATGCCGCAATGTTGCCGGTAGTATTGGCTGAGTAGTTACAGATATGGCTTCTATGGTTGAGGAATCTTAAGCTTTTAAAGCTACATCTCGCTCACACCCCCTACGTACCGCGCTTAATGCGCGGTACGTAGGAATATGAGTAGATTTCATATAAACATTAAGTTATTTTTAAATTTCGGTGCTTTCTCAGGGGCTTGTCTTTGGTATCTACCGAAAATCATCTAGGTAGTTCTCCCTGTTAATGCCCCTTCGAAATGAGTTCGACGTTGCTTTACTATAAAAGACTGGCATGTTCATTACTGTGTTGGATGGGTGAAGTTTTTTCTTGATGAGCTGATCGCTTAATAGCAATGAGCGTCATGCAAGCACAAAACAACAGGTATAAAGCAGGTGCTTCAGGTAAGTTTAAGGTTTGGATGAGTTGAGTAAAAGCAAGTGGTGCAATGCCACCAAATAGTGCAATACCGAGACTATAACTGAACCCAACCCCAGAGTATCGTAAATGAGCTGGGAACGATTCACTAATAAGAACCACATAGCTTCCATTGATCATTGCACCAAACAAAGCAAAACATAAGGTAAAAATCCAAATGAACGATTCGCCAAAATGATTCAGACCATAAAAGAGCGGATAAGATGATAAAATCAACAGTGAGGCGCCCAGCGCAAGTAGTTTTTTGCGATTATAGCGATCCGATACGCGTCCAAAGACAGCTGTTAAGATTGCGAAACTTAAAAAGCTTACTAAATTAATCAAATACGTATGGGTTATTTTGAGTTTGACTATAGATGTAAGATAGGCCGGCAAATATAAAAAAAGCGAGATGATACTGGAAGAAGTAGCAGTGAATAAGAACGCATGGAATAATTTTGCCCTTGATAAGGTCCACAATCCCCAAAAGGGTCTATGATGCAATCGCTCTTCTTTTGCCATGGCTAAAAAAACGGGTGTTTCAATCGATTGTCTTCGAATAATATAGCTGATAATACCTAATCCAAAGCCAATTATAAAAGGAATGCGCCAGCCCCAGCTCATCATTTGGTCCTGGTTTAATATGGATGTAAGAATAAATCCTACTAATGCGCCAAGACTATTACCCAGGGTAATGCACATGAATACAACACCAATAGCAAATCCACGTGTTTCTTGAGGGACGTGTTCGATCGTAAAAACTGCGGCCCCAGGAATTTCGCCTCCCACAGAGAAGCCCTGAATTAAGCGTAGAAAAATGAGTAAAATGGGTGCGGCCATGCCTATGGAATGGTAATTAGGTAGGCATCCCATAAGCAGAGTTGCGGTTGCCATCATAAAAACGGCAAGCGAAAAAGCAGATTTTCGACCAAATTTATCACCCAAGTGCCCAAATACCATGCCCCCTATAGGACGTGCTAAATACCCCAATGCAAAGACAGCAAAAGTATTCATTAGGCCAATAAGTGTATTGGTATTTGTGAAAAAATTCTGGCTAATGTATGAGGCAAAGAGTGCATAAATCGTAAAATCATAAAATTCTAGTGCGCCGCCTAGAGCAGTGAGTGTCACTATTTTATATTGCTCTTTATTCATCATTTATCCTTTTGCTTGCATAGGATGGGCAGGGTTGTTGTTATCATGAATCAAGTCTTCTATAAACTCTCTGATTAGTTGATTAAACAAGGTCGGTTGATCCAGCATGACGGCATGTCCTGCGTTACTCAATGTATGAATTTTATTACGCCACAAATTTTTAAATCGCAGCTCATTTTGAACATAATCATAGTTAATCGCGATGTCATGTTCTCCTGCAACAACAGCGATCGGTTTATCCCATTCAGCAATGATGTTGCATTGATTTTGACCTACTCCATTTAAAATCGATTGAGGATATAAGAAACGTGCTCCCTCATCGGTAGCAAGTATTGCATCAACTAAAAATTCTTTTTCTTCACTGCCATCGTATCCTGAAACTTTTGCGAGTAATTTCGCCTCTTCCCGTGTCAATTCTTTTTTACCAAAACAGGCCATTATTTCAGGCTCGAGTACCTTAAATCCTTTCTGGATTCCCTGAAGCGATACCTCAAAAGGGGGGGTGCCCGTTATAAGTATTCCAGCCAATTGTGGTACTTTGGATGCCATTTCTAAAGCAACGTGTCCTCCGAGAGACCATCCAATAACAATCAATTGTTGAATCGCCAATTGTTGAACTGCCTCGAGCACTACTTCTGCAAAGCCAGGAAAACTATAAGTTTTTAAAGGATTAATAGGGGATTCACTTTCTCCATAACCCGGTAAATCGATAGCAATTCGATGATAGGATTTGAACGCATCAGAATTCATCTGGTATTTGAAAAAGTTTTTATTGGTGCAATGTCCATGAAGAAACAACAAAGATACCGGCATTCCTGAATTCTCTTCCCAGATAGAAAGAGTGCCCAAAGAAGTGTGCATTTATATTTTTCCATGAATTAAAATTGGAACATATGATAGCATGTTTCGCATCAGAGATATTTTTTTACTAGAGAGTATTAGGAGTTGGCAGTATTGAATTTTTTTGAGCTTTTCTGATGTGAGCTGAGAGCGGATTTACATGCTTCACACCTTAGACGAGGGAATTGTCCGGGACTTGATGTCCCGGAATTTATGACTATCGCATTTTCATGGATTCGTATTTACTCCCGGGGCTATCACTTGATGTTGCAATTGATTTAAATATGCTTAATCGAGTTTTACCCACAGAAGTCTCCTTTTTTTGACTTTCAACGAGTGTCTTGGCATCTTGGATGATCAGTTTAAACGCATCGCAACAATTTTCTCCATTCAATTCTTTAGCATAAGTATCATTAAAAAATTGAGCGATTTCTGAGGTACCGTTTTCGCTTAACTCCAAGGCGGTGCATTCATTTATAATGGACCTTAAATGAGAGAAATTGATATTAACTTTGTGATCTAAACTCGCAAATGCATTCCTTTCAAGCTGATTAAGCAAGTGGAGTATCGATTTCCCATTTTCAATAGCCAAAAATTTCTCAATTTTTCCTATTTTTGGAATAAAATCATCATTCCAGATAGCGAGCTCATCGCTGGATTTAAGATAAAGTAGAGTAAGCCCCAAAATATGTCTGGAAAAGTCGGTTAAGGAGACCGAACCAGGCTCCTGATTTGCAAATTTTAAAAAAGATTTCTCAATAAGGCCGAGAAAGAATTCTATTTCAGGAGTTCCCCCTACTGCTTTAACAGATAAAAAAAGTTCATTTAAAAAAGTTTCGCCATCTTTTTTACTTATTTCCGGGAGCGTTTTCAATAATTCACGCATTATTTTTAAGTACCACATAATCAATCACCATAAAGTTAATTTGTATAAAAGGTATAAAAAACATATTAAGTGAATATTAATCGATCTTAGTAGAATTACGATGGAAGGCTTTTCTTTAAATATATGAGACCATAACATTATATTTTGCAAAAGTGATATTTTTTTCAATAAATGTTCATTAATTAAACATCGAGCTTTTTTTGAACTAATATGATACTAAGTGAGTACTGATTTTACGGTGCTTCATTATGGACATGAAGGATAATTTGGACCACAACAAGCGCATGCCATTAGTTTTTATTGGCCATGGCTGTCCCATGAATGCAATTCAAACCAATAAATTTACATTAAAATTGCAGGAATTAGCTGGCAAAATTCCTCAACCAACGGCAATTGTATGTATTTCAGCACACTGGTTAACTGAAGGTACTTGGGTCACCCATATGTTAAATCCAAAAACGATCCATGATTTTTATTGCTTCCCAAAAAAGCTTTTTGATATGACATACCCGGCCCCAGGCTCTCTTGAAACGGCAGAACTCATTAAAACCATAGTCACGCGAACTTCGATCAAACTGGATGACAAACAATGGGGATTGGATCATGGAACTTGGTCGGTGATGCGACATATATATCCACGGGCAAATATTCCTATTGTTCAGCTCAGCCTGGACCTAGAACAATCTGAAGCGTTTCACTATCAAATTGGCCAGCAGTTACAATCACTTCGAGAGCAAAACATTCTCATCGTCGGTAGTGGTAATTTAGTACATAATCTTTCCAAGATCAGTTGGGAGTGCAAATCAAAACCTTATGATTGGGCGGTTGAGTTTGACGACTGGCTCAAAGAAAAATTAATAGCCAGAGATTTTCCTGCATTAATTTCCCATTATAGAGATACTCTTTCAGGGAAGCTGAGCGTTCCTACTCCTGATCACTACTATCCATTGTTTTATATTTTAGGTGCTGCTCATAATGAAGATAAGCTAGATTTCATTTATGAAGGGATTGAGAATAGTTCTATTTCAATGCGCACATTTCTTTTTGGATAAAAATAAACAATAAAGGCTTAACTTTTTGATCTAATTAACAAATAATAAATAAACCGTCTTAAAAGGAATTACAAATGCAAGCTCATATGGATAAACCACATATGCAATTAGCAATTATGTCTCGCTGGTATGTTGTATCACGAGCATTACATGCAGTAGCCAAATTAGGTATCGCAAATCATCTGGCCTCTGGGCCGAAAAAAATCGACGAATTGGCCCAAGTTACAGAAACTAAGCCCGAATTGCTTGGTAGGGTATTAAAATTTCTAAGCAGTTACGATTTATTTAATTATGATAATGGTTTTTATTCATTGACTGAATTATCCAAACCGCTGCGTGATGAGGATCCTCATTCAATGCGGGATGTATTGTGTATGGTTGATGATACTTGGTGGCAAGCGTTTTCACAGTTAGACGCCAGCATTAAAACTGGAATACCCGCATTTGATCTACAACATGGCGATGATTTTTTTAGTTTTCTTAGTAAAAATACAGAGAAACAGCAAAATTTTGATAGAGGGATGGCTAAGTTATCTTCTTATGATGAAGTGGCAATTAGCAATGCATACAATTTCGCTACTTTTTCTAACTTTGTTGATATGGGCGGTGGACGAGGGGGGCTTGTGAAAGCAATAACCCACCAATATCCCCAGTTAAAGGCTATTCTTTTTGATACACAGTCAGTGATTTGCCAATTAGATCCTAAAAAATTTTCCAATCAAGTAACCCTTCAAGCAGGTGATTTTTTTGCGACCATCCCGCAAGCAGATGCTTATACTTTCAAAGGAGTTTTGCATGATTTTAATGATGAAATGATGCATAAAATATTAAAGAACTGTGCTCAACAAATGTCTCCCAATGCGACCTTATTTATCATAGAGCAAGTAATGCCTGATGACGATAAGCCTCATCCTAATAAAACGATGGATATTGTGATGATGGTATTATTAGGTGGCAGACAACGGACCTTGTCCGAATGGCAGCAATCAATTGAACCCGCGGGATTTATCTTTAAAAACAGTTATCCAACAAATAGTTTATTCACTTTAATGGAATTTAAGCCTAAAACCTCAGGATGAGTGTTGTCTGGTGCAGCGTAACGAACTCCCTGGGCTTCGCTACGCTGCACCCAGGTTACTAATTGTGATGCAAAACCGAGCAAAAAATATTATGGGGATCATAAAGTTCTTTTAATTTAATCCAATCAGTATATCGCTCTGCAAAATGATTTTGCCAAAATTTTTTATCTGGGGACTCACCCAAATATCCGGAAAGATAGCGTTTGCCTCCTTGGGATAAAAAGAGTGCATCCAAGTGTTTGATGGTTTCTAAACAACTCGGAATTAATGCGTTAGGTAAGCCTGGATTTAAGATCATGAAGGCAAAAATATCTTTATCCTTAGGCAATTGCAGAAATCCAGCTGGAGCAAGTGGTGCAATCCGAGCAAGATGTACCACAGTGGCATAATGTAAAGGCAAAGTTGCCAATAATTCTTCCAGATTATTTAATTGTGAACCGGGTATGAAGCATTCATACCACGGATGTTGCAAGTCCCATTGCCCGGTTATTTTCATTGCATTGAAACGTGAATCATGGCGGTGCAAATAAGAGTGAATGGATTCTTCTTGAGTGTGGAGTAAGCGCCAGGGCTTTAAGCCTAAATCACTAAAATCGGGTGGGAAATTGTCATATTCAAGCGCTACATGAAGGGAATAAAACCATTGGGCGAAAGGTGCTCGACCTTTTGCGGATAATTTTGCACCTTGTATTGCCGGGGTGCAAAATGATTCTACATAATCTGCTTTGGTTTGACACAAAAGCAAATCATTAAGCCATTCATCCTTGTCTAAGTAAATTAAGAAGAACGTTCTCACATTTTTTAAACAAGGCCTTAATGCAATACATGCTTTGGTAATCAGACCAAAACGTCCTTGTCCTCCTAAACAGGCTTGCGTTAACGAAGATTGTTGCTCTGTTTGGATCAATTCGCCATTCGCTTGCACTATTTCTAGCGCTTTGACATGGGCCGTAACGCTACCGTATTTAAATGATGAAGCCCCCATTCCGCCAGCAGAGAGTACGCCTCCAACTGTTAAATTACAATTATGAGGGACTACATAAGGGGTCATGGAGTGTTTTAAGGTATTATCCAACAATGAGGCCCATGTCGTATTTGCTTCAACCCAAATAGAGTTTGAATCAGCTTCTGAGGCACGATTGAAATGTTTCATATTGAGGAGCATGCCACCGGAGACTGCGAGCGATTGTCCGCTCTGACTCATTCCATTACCTCGGAGGGTGATAGGCAGTTGATTCTCATGAGCATATTGTATGAATGATTGTGTTGCTGCGGTGGTTTGGGGTTCAAAAGCGGCAATTGGATCAGAATGAATCAATTTACCGAAATCTTCACGAAAAAAAACAAGCGAATGCCCATCGCTGAGCATCGCTTGTCCAAACTTTTTTTTACACTGCTTTATGTGAAATGAGTTCCACTGGTTCTTTGTTTGCAGCATCTTGATGATTCCTTTGTTTTGCCAGTTCGAGTCTTCGATTACAAGCAATAATCAAGCCATCGAACATCTGGTTAAATGCATCGTAGCATCGGTCAACCATTTTTAATGCTTCGCGTCGAATATGAATGGGTACTTGTCTTGAAAACAAAGACCGCTCCATTTCTTCTTCAAACAAGGCATGAGCCATTTCTACTTCTAAGTGTGATGTGGAGAAATATTTGAGATTTTTATCTTCCCCAGTTTTCTTCACTTGTTTTGAAACTTTTTCAAAGAACACATGTCCTGATGATTCAATCGTTAAAAGGAGAACAATATTTAGAATTTCATCATTCGCTTTATATACTTCGGCTAAAATAGCATAAGCAGCATCGCGAGTTAATTGAGTTTCTTTACTGTAGAGCCAACTTACATCATTAGTATCATTTGCTGAATCAATGTTTACTGCACCCATATACTTCTTATCATGTAGAAACCATTTTTCATGGCCTGCATCTTCGAGTCTGTGGTGACGAGCGACTTTTCGTAAGTAAGGGTCATTTACTCGTTCTTCGTTTATTCTTAAAATATCTTGGAATGTCATAGCCCAAAAGGTCAATTCAGGAACAAAATAACTTAATTCTTTTAAACTTTTCAATTGTTCTAGGATTTCAAAAAAAGGATGATTCATGAATTCTTGTTGTTTAGAATCAATATAATCTTGTATGATTTTCATAGCCATCTCCATGAGAAAAATTTGTTGGACACTTCTAACAATGCATTTCGCATACCAACTTTTTTTCTCCAGTTTGCTCAAAAAACTATGAAAAAAGGTTATTTGTGCCCTTTTTTAATAAAAGGCAACTTGAATCTGTCAATCTTTATGAGCAAATAATAATCTATATGTCAAATTTTTGGCAAAGCAACCCCTTGAATTTTTTTAACTATTTTAAAATTCAAATCAATTATGCCAATTTTTTGTCATATTGTTTTAATTCTTTCTCTACTTTACTCCAATCAATCTCTTCAATTCGCTCCACGTTATCGCATATTTTATTTAAAAATTCCGCTTGTAACTCCCCATGCGCTTGCGCTTCCGCATACGGGGTATTCGTAAACATCACCAAAACATGTTTTGAAACATAATGCTGAGGGTATCGATGCATTAATTCATGTCCCAACTGTTTTTTTAAGTTAAATCGTTTGTCTGTGATGTCGATTTGAATTTCATGAAAATTATCCATAGACATTTGGGCTACAGCATCGGTATTTATTTTTCTTGAACGATAAAATTCGGGCATTACTTTTTGCCAATTATCATGATATTGATCCAGCAGTTTATTCAAAATCCGACAGTCTTCAAAAGCACTATTCATTCCCTGCCCAAAAAAAGGCACCACACCGTGCGCTGCATCTCCTATTAGAAGGCATTGATCTTGGTAATACCATGGGTCACATTTTATAGTACTCATATTACCGGTAGGATGTTGGGTAAATTCTTCAATTAGATGAGGCATTTCGACATATGCATCTGGAAATGACTCTTTAAAAAAATTATTTATTTTGAATTCATTATCCAACTCAGCAAAACTGTTTTTTCCTTCATGGGGTAGAAATAGGGACCCCGTAATGGATTGATCGAGATTAGGATTTCCTAATAATAAAAAGGCCTCTCTTGGCCAGAGGTGTAAATGTTCGTGAATAAGGTGATTTTGGCCAGGCTCTCCAATGGATAACTCTTTATATCCATAAGGTAAGAACGTTCGTGATGCATGTACCAAATGCTTCGCCTGCAAATGCTCACGAACACATGAACCTGCTCCATCGGCGCCAATGAGAAGTTCGTACTTATGTTTTAGAAAGGAACCATTAGGTAATTCAAAAATGGCAATTTTATTCTGAACATCCATGTCAGTGAGCTTCGTATTGAAGTTGAGTTTTACCTTAGCAAATTTCTCTACTTCAGTAAGTAATAATTTATTGAGCTCGTTTCGTAGAATTGCATTAATATACTCATCCTGATCTCGGCCAAACGATTGATATTTAATTTGTCCTTGAGTTTCATGAATCGCACGAGCTCGCATGGGAACCATGAGTTTTTTCACCAGTGGCATGATACCTACCCCTTCCATGCCAGTAATGCCACGACATGATAAAGCCAGGTTAATGGAGCGTCCATCATCTGCATGCAAGCGTCTTAGATCGGGTCGTGCATCAAATAACTCCAGTTTGTAACCTCTTTTTGCCAAATAGAGTGCAAGTAAGGTTCCTGCCAAACCTGAACCAATAATGGTTACTTCTTTCATTCCAGTCTCCTTAGAACGATTGCGGTCTGAAGTAAAATCGGGTTTTAATCCAGTTGGCACAGGACTATCCACTCGTACCGATATTCACTTCAGACGAACAATTACTACGACTGCTTATTTATTAATAATCAATTCACATCATAAAAAATACCTAAAAATCACATCATAATTTTTACCAGCAAGAATCGTACCGATTTGAGAAATTCTAGAGAAAATAGTAGGAAAATTTATGGAGTTATAAAAATTAATAGTGTTGGCGAATGAACTCTTTCAAGTCTTCTGCTTTTTGGGGCATTGCAAAATAATAGCCCTGAGCATAGTCACAACCATGCTGCATAATAAATTCACGTTGTAAGTCTGTTTCAACTCCTTCGGCTAATACCTGTAAATTTAAGCTATGCCCTAAATTAATGATGGCCCTTGTAATGGCGGCGTCATTTTCTCGATTGACTAACTCACTAATAAATGAGCGATCGATTTTTAATTTATCTACAGGAAATTGCTTCAGATAAGCCAAACTTGAATAACCCGTTCCGAAATCATCAATAGCTAATTTTGTCCCCATGTCTTTCAATTCATACATGGTTTCTACCGCATGTTTTACATTATCAACAAGCAGGCTTTCGGTGAGTTCTAATTCCAGGAATTTGGCAGGTAAACCGGTTTCAAGCAGAATATTCTCAATGACTTCAGATAAATGAGCCTGACGAAATTGCCGGCCAGAAATATTGACTGCTACCGTTAGTTGGTCATAACCTTGGTGATGCCAACGTACAAGTTGACTACATGCTTCGCGCAAAACCCACATGCCTATATCAAGAATTAAGCCATTTTCTTCTGCCATCCCTATAAAATCATTAGGAGGAACATCTCCTAAGATATGGCTGTGCCAACGTAATAATGCCTCAAAGCCAATAATTTTATTCGTAGCTAAATCAATGAACGGTTGATACACCAGATGAAATTCATTTCGCTTGAGTGAATCACGCAATGCATTGTCCAGTTGCATTCGATTAATGACGCGCATATTCATCTCTTTATCATAAGTACGATATGTATTGCGGCCATTATCTTTCGCATGATACATCGATAAATCAGCACATTTCATTAAGGATTCATAATCATCACCATCCTTAGGGTAATAGCTGATGCCTATACTCCCAGTGATTTTTAAATTATGTTGATCAATTTGAATCGGTTTGGCTATAGAAGCAAGTATTTCTTCTGCTTTTTGCTGAGCCTGTTGCTCGCTAGTCACATCCTGTAACAAAACCACAAACTCGTCACCACCCAGGCGGCAAACGGTGTCAAAATCGTCAGTAGCAATTACCAAGCGGTTCGATACCGCTTGCAGCATTCTATCGCCAATACTATGGCCTAAAGTATCGTTGGTCATTTTAAAGTGATCCAGATCAAGGAATAAGAAACCCAGCATAGAGCCTTTTTTCTTGGCCAGTAAAATAGCTTGATCTACACGGTCGATTAGTAACACTCGATTAGGTAATTCAGTGAGCGAATCATGAGTTGCTTGTTGAATTAATTGTTGTTCCATTTCTCGACGTTGGGTGACATCGTTAAGAATGCAGACGTAATGCTTGACGTTATCAAATGAATCTCTGACAGGTGCCACACTTACTTCAGCCCAAAAAACTTCACCACTGCGTCGATAACTTTCTAATTCCACAGTTTCTTCACGTAATTCCTTAATCGCCAGAGTAATCCGTTTATGATTCACATGCTCCACTTGACTACCATGCAAAAAGGAAAGACTTTGTCCTAATATTTGTCGTTCGCTATATCCTGTAATGCGCTCAAATGCTTTATTAACATAAATAATTGGCAAATCAGGTTTAGAAATATCAAGAATCGCCACGCCATGGGTACTTGCTTCAATGGCTCGTTCTCGGATACGAAGTTCATCTTCTTCCAGTAGTTTTTGGGTTATATCCCTGAAGCTGTACACTCTTCCAACAATCTCAGAACCTATTCGTTGCGGTTGGGTAAATCGTTCAAAAATTCGTCCGTCTTTAAAATGCAAAACGGGTAGTTCTCCTTGCCACTCCGGATTTTCATAAAGATATTTTACATCTGCAATTACTGCTTCAGGATTGCTTAATTGTTGTAAAATATATTCAAATCCAATACTTTCAGTACCTGATTCCAACATATGGGAGGGAATTCGCCACATTTCTACAAATTTTTGATTCCAATCAACTACTTGGCCTTTTCCGTTTACCATCATAATGCCATCAGCAGTTGATTCAAGTGTGGCGCGTAAAAGGGATAAGGATTTTTCCAGTTCTATATTTTTTTCAAGAATATCATGCGTCTTTATATTAATATTTTCTGAAAGTGGAGCTTTAATCGAACGCTGAAATTCGGGTTGGGTGTGATACCATCGTTCAAGAAGGATAGATAGGTTAGAGGTAGGTGTAATTATTCCTAATTCTTCACATACATTGATAAGCGATGGTTCCCGGCCTTGCTTTTTAACTCGTTCCGCAGCCGCTGCCACCTCTTTATAATCTAGTTCACGTCGCGCCATGTTCCCTCACTCACTCCCCTCAGTACTAGCTAATGAATTAACTTATTATTCGAAGCCAGTTCAATTTAAATTATATACGCTTAATGGATTTTTGCCTAAAAAGAAATCAATTGATATTTATAAGTTAATAAGCAGGGGATAAATAGACATGGTTCTGGAAGGATTCCCGCTTTCGCGGGAATGGGTTTTGACTTATTTTGGGGGAGCAGGTACGGTTACGGGCTGAGCTTGCTTTCCTGCCAATTGCTGTACTTGGGTGTTCACCGTTTGTATTTGGGTTTGCAATTGACTTTGTACGGTCTTGATTTGATTTTGCAGCTGGCTATTTGATGTTTGTATTTGTTGTTGTAAATCATTTTGTACTTTTTGAATTTGTGCTTGGAGTTGCGTGTTAAGTTGTTGTATTTGCTGTTGTTGCTGGGCTTGTAATTGTTTTAACTGATTTTGGATTTGCGTATTAAATTGTGCTATTTGATCATCAGCAAAAGCAGCATTGGCCAAAAAGAGAGTACAAAAAAGTGATTTTGCTAAAATTTTCATTACTATTCCCTTAATTGAAAAAATAAACGGACATAATACTTTAACCTAATAATCAATGAATTGACTAGAAAGCTAATGAATTTATTAGCATAACAGATAATGGGATTGAAATAGTTCTAACGTTTAAAACCGAGGTAACAAAGAAGGATTCCCAAGAGGAGTTCAAATCCGGCGGCACTGTAGGCAATATTTTTATTTTGCGTAAAGAGAAAAGTGGCGTGATCAATATAGTGAGGATAAAAAATTATACTTGCCCCTTTGAGCAATACGACCCAACTAATCAAGGTGATTAAAAGCCGCCAACTCCACTCCCAAATATTATGACTTACAACCATAAGTAACCCAAGAATAAGAGTCCAAAGGCCGAGGACAAGCATTAATGGCGCATTTTTAAGCAAATCTTGAACATAGATTGTAAATTGTTCCAGATTGAGAAACATCGCTAAACTAACGATGATAAGATAAATTCCCAGAACTTTACTTAAAAATTTGGATTTGTCCATTTTTAAGGATTCCTTTTTTCTCTATATCTTAAGTGTAGCTCTTGATTCAAAGAAGTTCTATGAACTCATATAGACCAGGTTTAATTAGTTTCATATCCCAGGTTTTTAATACACTAATATTTCTTGTCGGTGTTGCTCTTCTTCAGCTACATTCATTACATTACGTGGGTTTGGGGGTGGGAATAAGCTTTGGCTTTGTGCGTAGGTACGAGCTGCAAAATATTCCATCGTGATGTTTTGTGCTGTATCTATCAGTAATTTAAATTTTTCGGTCAGAATTTTGATAAATTCAGCAAAGTTATAATGACTTAACTCAGTGAGCATGAGCCGATTATCAAGGGCTTTAGATAGAGGGAGTCTTCCATGAAATGTGGTTGGATTTTGGGTGCCAATGAGGCAAAAACCTGGTTTTTTTGGCGGATTGCCTTCAAGATCATAGCCTGAAAGAAGGGCATTTAGTAATTGTTCATGAATTTGGGTATTAAATTCTTCGATACAAACAACTTGGCCTTTATGAAATGCATCTAAGAGTTTTTTTTGTAGCTCTTTAGGATTAGTGGGTGCTATCGTTAGATATTCAATTCCTTTGGCTTTGAGTAGTGTATGAACTAACCGGCTTTTGCCCAAACCAGGCTCTGCCTCAAGAATAATTCCGTTAATACCCAGCTCCTGATCCCATTCCCCTTTTATTTTCTTTTCTCGAATAAGCAGGAGCATTTCGATACTCAAAGCAATTTTATTACGCGAATCAGTCCAGATAAATTGCGTGTCGGTAGTTTTGGGATGCCATCGTTGCAAGACTTCTTTGAGTTGTTTCTTCTCTTTGTTCCAGTTTTTTCCTTGTTTTATATCATGACGAATGTGATGGCTTAACTTTTTATCCAGACTTAATGTTTTGATTTCACTTAAAATGGCATAACGCATCAAGAAATCATGAGTCATCAACTTGGTTTGCGAATTTTCTTTTAAAATAAAATAGCGCAGACACATCATTTGAGCATTTCGCGGTGTGATATTGAGTCCGGCATCTTGTGCTTTGGCATAGTAGACCTCGATGAGTTTTAATAAGTCGCTGGCATCATCATTTGACTCAAGGAGTGGTGTTAATATTTTTTTTAGTGGTTGTCCTTCAAATGGTAAGTAGTTTGGGAATCGTTTAAATAAATTAGGCTCAAAACGCCCCTCATAATGAGTAGGATTTCCAGCAAAAATGATTTTATGATTTTTTAATGGATAACATGTGCCTTCATACCAAAACTCTTTGTCGCCGCGAGCCAGTGCGTCAAACAGAGCATAATGCTCCTGACTTATATTGGCTTCATCAATAAATAATATAGGTTGGCTCATACCTTCGTGTTCAAGCCAATTTTTTATCCCCGCGAATCCATGATAGATGGTGATGGGTTTATGATGTTCCTTTCCATACTTAGGCAATATTTTTTGGACGAAATAGCTTTTTCCAGTGCCCGTTTTACTGGTTAAAAATGCAAACGGATGATGAGCCAGGTAGTCCAGCACCATTTCAGGGGTTGTTGGATCTGCACACTCCGGAAGAATTCCTGCGCTCCATTTCAGTTTTTTGATTAAACCGTCAATCCATTGCGAATGGAGTGTTGTGTTGGTGGGCAAATCAATGAAATGGCTGTGGCAGGGTGTTAGTTTGAGCTGTTGATAGGTTTTTTTTAATTGTTCTGCCAATTCAGAGTTTAATCGAGAGAAGTCTTCTTCAGGTTTATAGGTGTGAATGGTCTTATGAATGGCTTTAAAAGGGGCAGCATGGTCACTAATCAAAGTGATGTTTGGGGCTGAAACGGCTTCCCCATTGACCCACAGAGTAGGGGGATCAATAAAGAGCGTTTGTAATTGTTGCGCCAAAGTTGTTGAAAATTGTCCTTTGAAAACTAACGGTTTACCTGTTTTGATGGCTTTAAGTAATTGAGTTTCTTCACCCTTAAATAGTTTGTTTTTTAAAGAAACGTGGAAAAACAAACTGTTAAAATTGGTTTTGGGATCAATATTGATCGTGATGGCATCTGTTGGTTTATAATGTTCTTCAGCATCATCTAAATCATTAGAAATAATGAGGCGATTGCTCTGTCCTAACTCTTCGATGGGAATAATTGATTTTTTCAATGGCTCTGGAATAAATACCTTGGGTGTTGTCTTAATAGTTAGAGTGCATTGCGCTTTTTTGGCTTCCCTCAAGAGGCTGTACCACTGAATTTCAGTTAAATTATCAGTCACCAGCAGTTCGAGTGATTGGTCTAAAGCAAAAAAACCAGGAAGGGGTTTAAGCGTATGATTCTTGGTAATTTTATATTGATTGGAAAATAGGGGAAGAGTTGTCTGGTTAACAATTCGTTTTTTCCCCGCTGCGGCTACAGGTCTGATGACGTCAGGATAAGTACTCAAGTCAGGTTGAGCAAATTCCAGATGAAAGCCCTTAGGCAATTCATGCCATTCTCCATTAAAGAAAAAACGGTTTTTTGCCATTAATTCAGTGATCAAGAAGCGAAATTTAGGATCTTCAAATGGTGCATTATGCACAATTAATTTGGGAGTTTTATTCCTGGCGGCTTTCATAAGTGCACCGGGAAGAATATCTAAAGTCCCTTCATCGAATGTATGTCTTCCTAGAAAAATGGATTCCCAATTTAAGGTGGAAGGAAACAGCACATCATCATCACCCACAGGTCGATTCAACTTAATCTCTGGAAAAGCCATGGGAGGTATTTCAGGTGCTTGACTGATGGCATCAAAACGTGAATAAAAATCATCCCCCATTTTAAACGCAGAAAGCTCATCCATTCCCACAACGACATGCACATTAGGTGGGATAGAAAGACCGCCAAGATTAGGTTCGTCCTTGTCAATGATGCTATTTAAACTGACATGGCGGGCTTTAGGATCAGACCAGTTAATAAACCAGGTATATGATTCACTGGGATTTAAAGCAGCATTCTTTAAAAACTGACTTATGGGACTATCTACCTGTTGGTCATTGTTATGTTCCACGCGTAAATTACGGAGAACCAGGGCGTCTAAGTCACGCGAGAAAAAAGTGTTTTTGTAACCTGAGGATGCTTGATGGAGCGCCTCTATTCCCTGATTGTCTTTAAAAATAAGCCATTGTTTTGTACACCAATCCTTGGAGGTAAGTTTTTTTACCAGCTCATCTGCATTTTGGGCTTGAATTGGTACGCTATTCCAAGTTTGAAAGCGGTTATCTGCTTTTAACGGGCTAACTATCTTTTTGGTTTTCTTTTCTTCTGTTTTCTTTTCACTTCTTTTTTCATTCAGTGGCGGCATAGGGAGAGCGATCACGTGAGCCGCACCTCCACCCAAATCCAACGTTAAATTCATATCTTTGTGTTTAACGAGAACGAATTGATGGGTATCGTTATCGACAAGACTGGCTTCGATTTGCAATGCGTGTGCCAAAGCACAAAAGACTTGGGATCGATGCCTGCACACTCCTGCACGTTGTTTGATTAAGGAATTCAAGACGTAAATTGCGTTTCCTTTTATGTCTGCTGCAGCGGCCTCCTCTTCAAAGCGGCAATATTCGGCCAGTGCTTGAATGCGTTGAGTCGGATGCAGTTTTAACAACTTTTGATATTCATTACAGTTAATTAAGGCTCCTGTGTGATCAAAAGATAACCTGGACATCCACTCTAAATGTTCTTTGGGTGCCTTTTTTTTAAGGGTGAAATCAATGTTATTTCCAGGTTCAATGACGTAATTGATCAGACATGATTCAAGTTCTTTTTTAAACTTGATGAAATGATAACCGGTAGTGTTACATCTTTTTAATTCAAAATCTGGGTGTTGTGCTGCATAGTGGAACAATTTATCGTTAGTGCTTAAGGCGGGCAATTGATGCCATTGACCCATTAGAGGCTTCTCAAAAGTAATTTGCCCATAAACGAGTTTTTTGGAGGTTTCTGAGTGATTAAATTGCTCTTCTAACTGTTGGGTAGTGCATTTTAAGGATTCAGGAACTGATTCTAGATTTTCTTCTAAAGGGATGTAGGGTTTAAAATTTTTAGTAAAAGGGAACCAAAAAAATGTATTAAGATGATAAGCCGAAACGTGAGGGTTGGGACCTTCTTTCGTTTTGAAAATCATGCGTGCAGGCAAGGATGGAATCTGGTCAGTCTTGCCTATATTTCCATCAAGAGATAAAGAGCCATCTGTATATTCATATTCCTGTGGTTGTTTTGAGCCGGTTTCTAATAAGTTGATTTCAATGTGTGGGTAACTGTGTTGAAACCATTGTGCCGCAACTAAATCATTCCTGTTTCGTGACCTGGGGAACGATATAGATTTTAAGTTAGGTGCTATTTTAATTAATTGATTTAATTGCGAAAAGCTCAAAGCATTTAAAGAGAAAGTGATGTGGGATAAAGACGAGAGCGAACCAGGTTCCAGAGCATTTAGTAAAGCAAGAAGATCATCAGGATTATCAATTTCAATTTCATTTAAATTCGGTGCAGCCAGGAAAAGATAGAACAATTGTTCTGAAGAAATGTGAGTTCCTGGTGCAATGAGTTTTTTTAAGTTGGGCAATGAGTTTGGGACAAGATTAATCGATTCAAAATCAAGATAGCAGGATGATAATTCAAGATGAGTTAAATTGGGGGCGTCGATTAATAGGCTATAGAGTTGCTCGGAAGCCATTTTTCCTCGGCCAAGGATAACCCTTTTTAAAGATTTGAGTTTGCTATCAGGTTGGATGAGAGGCTCACCATATTCTGTCCAATCAAATGAATAAATAAATAAAGTTTCGAGATTAGGAGCAGAGTTTACAAGAGTGTATATATCATCAAAAATGAAACTGGAGCTGATGGAAAGATCTTTTAAGTGTATAAGTGGGACACTCACCTGCAAAGACTCTTCCCAAGATAGGAGCAGATTGGCAAGTGCCAACTCTTTTAAATTAGAGGTTGCATTAATTAATGCATTTATTTGATGTGTCGATGTCTTTACACTATTTAATGAAAGAGTTTTTAAATTGGCTATTTTTTTAGAGAGTAGGGAGAGAGGTGGTCCCTTTGCAATTGTTCCGTTAACGAGACAAAGAGACATTAAATTTGGTGAATTGTTTAATAGCGATGCGAGCTGTTTAGCGGAAAAATTAATCTGTTGGGCTAATAAAAATCTTAATGAAGTAGTGAGAAGTAGCTCTTCA
Source organism: Legionella stuttgartensis (assembly GCF_977063405.2). Taxonomy (NCBI): domain Bacteria; kingdom Pseudomonadati; phylum Pseudomonadota; class Gammaproteobacteria; order Legionellales; family Legionellaceae; genus Legionella; species Legionella stuttgartensis. The sequence goes on along the minus strand of NZ_CDRUHA020000109.1, from coordinate 90,669 downwards.
TCTTCTTCATTCTCATTGTCATTCAATGGTTCCAATTCACAATTTTCTATGGCCAGTGAGAGTAGGCCTTCTCGTTTATTGAGAAAAGAAGATAGAGAGACGGAGCTGTTTGTTAATGAAATATGAACTAGTTTTTTGAGTATGTCAGGACGATTTTTTAATAAATAGGCGAAATAAAGTTTGTCCGCCTCGGCGGTGAGTTGAGGAGTTGCCAAAGTGGGTTGTAAGAATGGCGGAATCGGTTTTTCTTGTGGTTCACATTCGAGTGCTTTTTCAAAATGGATGTACTTTTGCCGCCAATCTCTATCCGTATTTATCTGAGTGTCAAATGACCATTCGAGTGCACCGACTAAATCTTTTTGTACCACTTCAGAGTCATTTAGATCGTTAAATAGGTTGGGTAAATACAGCGTTAAGGAATTGATAAAATGGAAAAATATATCAGGAGAACTCAACACTTTGGTGCAGAACGCATCAAACTCAGAGGTATTCAAAAAAGTAACCCGATCCCCGATGAGATTTAATTTTTTTAACTCAGCTGCTTCTTGGGAGGGATCCAGTTCATGATATTGGAGAGGGATGTTATCTACTTCCTCTACATCGTCTATTTTTTTTAAACCTTCCTCAGTAGGAAAATACACAGAAAAACAATCATCTAGTAATTTTTTTATAATCCGTTGTTTCAGGTAACGATTTTCGGTGGTTTCGCTCAACTTGCATTTAAGAATGATGATTTTTTTTTCGAGTTGAGCGGAGTTTATAGCAATGGTATCCCAGCATTCTGGATTATCTGCCAGAGCTTTATCCAGGTTCAGGACCCCGCCATTTGGCTCAACAGAAGATTCAATCGTTGGTAATTGATTTTTTTCATATAATAAGTCGAGATAATCGAGGATTTCCGTTTGGGTTTTCATGCAATTCCTAATCTGAACTTAATGCACAGCTCGTACTTCTAAGTGATGGTTTGGGCAATTATATATCTTTTGGTGGATTTTGTAGACATTAGCGAAATCGCATGGCCAAATATTTATCAATCATTTGGCGCGAAAGACTGATGGGTTTGGGGAGTTGCGGGAGTTTTTTTATAGAGAACCATTGAGCATCTTCAATTTCCGCTGCATCGATTTGAATTTCACCGCTGTCATATTCGGCAATGAAACCTAACATCAAATTACTTTGAAATGGCCAGGGTTGAGAGGAAAAATAATCCAAGTTTTTTATAGTTAATCCCACCTCTTCTTTTACTTCGCGTATCACCGTATGTTCAAGCGTTTCTCCAGGTTCTACAAAACCTGCCAGTAGGCTGTAAATTCCAGGCATAAAATGAGGCGAGCGCGCAAGCAAGAGTTCATCACCTCGCCAGATTAATGCCAACATCGCAGGTGCAATTTGGGGGAAAATTAATGAGTTACATTCGGAACATACTTTAGCTCGTTCTTTTGTACTGTATTGGGTTTGATGACCACAATACCCACAAAACTGAGTACTTTTATCCCAATGTAAGAGTTGCTTCGCTTTGGAAACAAGTAAAAAAAGATCCTCGTCGCCCAGCAATTCATGAGCCTGCCGAATATGTTGAAACGTAGTATCTTTGGATAGTATCTTGGGTTGTTCATGAATCTGTACAGCAAAACAGGGAGTACTTCCATATGTTCCTAAATAAATTTGGCGCTCAATAAGGAGATTAAGTGCGCTCAGGCTAAAAAATTTGGGTATCGAATGGTTCTGTAAAAGAATGTCTTCACCATGAAAGATAAACCAGAATGCGGGTTCAACAAATGAAGTGGGAGGATGAATTTGTGATGTAAATGGTTTTGACATAAATAGAATCCAGAATGTGTACTACATAATAAGTGTACATAATGGTTTTGTGGGTGGTCAAATAGACTCTCGCTGTTTTTTATTCCCACCCTAACCCTCTCCTATAATGGGAGAGGGGATGGTATTGAAGTTATCTCATGAGGACAATTGAATCCCTTCACCCCGTTGGGGAGAAGGTGCCCATCGGGCGGATGAGGGGAGTAGAAATCCCCCTAAAACATCCCATTACTATTCGCTGACTCCGCAGGAATTGGTTGAATAACATCCCAATGTTCATAAATTTTATTGTGTTCCAGGCGGAAAATATCAACGATAGCACGTCCTTTCGTCCCAGGCTCTAATACAGAATGGACATGCACAATCACATAATCTCCTTCAGCGAAAATTCGTTTGATTTCACTATGTGATTGCGGATAGGTACTCTTCAGATAATTAATGTAATTTTTAAAACCGTCAATTCCATCTTGAGCTATGGGATTATGTTGGATGTACCAGGCACCAAGGTAGTTTTGTGCCGCATCAAAGTCCTTTTCATTCAAGGCCTTTTGATAAAATTGGGTTACAATTTGTTTATTCGTTTCCTGAAGTGCTCCTGCAATGCCAGAAACTGAGTGTATTAATAAACCACTGGTTAAGAGTGACAACAGTATTTTATTCATTATTGCTCCTTATTAATCAAACAAATTGATTATAAATGGCTATTTAAATTAAAAAAGCGCATAATTTTGACTAAATATATCTAATATTTTGATGGATTCGAGGGGCACTATGACGAAAGTAACTCTTGAGCAATGGCGGGTATTACATGCTGTAATTGACGAAGGAAGTTTTGCTAAAGCAGCAATGAAACTGCATAAAAGCCAATCAAATATTAGCTATACAATAGCAAAACTTCAGGACATGCTCGGTTTACAATTACTCCAGCTTGACGGACGAAGGGCGGTGTTGACCGAGCAGGGTATTGAAATTCTAAAATTATCACGCCAAATTACCAGAGCGGCAAAAAATGTAGAGAATGCCGCAGTTAATTTAAAATCAATTTTTGAAAAATCGCTCCGACTAGCCATTGATGAGATTTTTCCATCCTCTGTATTGATGATGGTGTTGCAACAATTTGCGCAGCAGAATCAACACACCAAACTGATTATCACTCATGGGTTGTTATCAGGTCCTAGCGATCAATTAATTAATGGTGAGGCTGAATTAGCTATTATTTCAAAAATTCCAGAAGGGTATACAGGCAATAAATTGATGGATGTTCATTTTCTTCCCTATGCTCATAAAGACAGTACTTTGCATCAAAAGCAGCTCACTCTCGAAGATCTTTATGATGAGCGCTACCTCATTGCCCAGGATTCTGGATTAAACAAAAAACGTGATGAAGGCTGGTTAGGCTCTGAATTCCACTGGAAGGTGAGTACTTTGGAAATGAAGATTCAATGTGTGGTCCATGGGATAGGTTTTGCCTGGTTACCGCAGCAAATGATTGAAAATCGAAATCTTCCCATCCTTCCTTTGAATATGGAAGAAAATAATATCAGAACTTATCCCGTTTATTTAGTGCACCACCAACCTCAAGAAATGGGGCCATCAGCAAAACATTTAATTGAGCTTTTTAAAAAATACACGTGCTCCTAGAGCTCTATTTTTAATGAGGCCAAATGAGATAATGACATCAGTGTTAAATTGACATATAACATATAAAGGAATGAATCAAAGTCTCCTAAACACGAGAAAAATATGAACACTGCGAAAAAATACCTAATCAGCGGTTTAATGATTTTGTTTTCTGTTTCAGCAAGTAGTATGACTGAAAATGTTTCCCAAGCTGAATCAGATGCCGCGCGAATTTCAATGTTGGAGAAGGCGTTGGCTCCGCAAAAACTGGAGGAAGTCGCCGCTTTGTTTGCAAAAGCCAACAAAGAACGAAATGGTGCAGTCCAATTCATGTTGTTTTCGGAACAATTAAAAAGCAAATTTAAAGATCGCTGGCCTTATTGGGTTTCTGGTGTTTCCAGTCCCTGGATTACGTCTTATGAAATTAAAAAAGTAGTTCAAAGTAAGAACACTTGGAAATTTAAAATAACGTACCAATGGGCAACCGCGGATGGACCATTTAATCCTCCAATGGTGCAAACAATCCTAGTAACACCTGTTCCTAAAAACATGAGCGCATCGCAAAAATTTTGGATAACTGAATTTAATGAACAATAGTTAAAAAGAACATGTTCGTCATTCGTGCTAATACTATAATTATTTTAAGTACTTGTTTAAGGAATAACAAATGCATAACGGAGAAGAAGTAATAAAAAAAGATTTTCAAAGTATTTTACTTCGAAATGGGTTTTCTACTCAGGAATTTAAAATAACGATAAAGAATGGCTCAAGTTATGATCCCAATCAAATAGTCAGCACCCAAGTGTGGATTACCATTGAAAAAAATTCGATACAGAAGAAATATGGCTTATACCGAACTAATTGGCCATATGATTTTGAAACAGATTTAAATAATGGTTATTTTAACATCTAACCAGATTGCCTGGGTAATCCCCCCAGGCATATAAAAACATCAAATTACCAAGCGTCTTTTCTAGCTATTTCTGCTAAGTCCTATGGATGCAGCGACTGCTAAAGCCAGCCCCACTCCAATTACAGTAGGCGAGAAAAAGTTATATCGGTTGGCTGCTCCATTCTCTGGAGATGTAGTTTTTGCACCATTTACTTGTGGCGTATTAGAATTTTGGTCATTTATGGGTTTTGCTTGTGCTTCTAAAAACTTACGTTCTGCAATTTTGTCTTTTGAATCATAAAAAACTGGCTCGGTTATAAGCACTTTCCCACTCGGTGTTAGTGGTTTTCCTACTATAGATGAGGCTTCAATTTCTGAATACCCACTTTTCATCAACTCATGAATTTCTTTGTCTAATACTTCTTGGGTTGGAGACGCACTGGTAGTAACTTTAAGAAAACTCTCATCAACCTTTCCTTCAGTTTTACCATCATTCCAGTGGACACTTTTTTTCTTTGGTGCTTCAATAGTTGATGATTCTTGCTTCTCTTTCATATAAACCCCATTCAATATACATTGGCTAAAAGTAGGCCAATTTTAACAATCAATAATTAAGGAAATATGAAGAAACTGTATTTTTTTAGTTCTTTGTGTTTCAAATATAATAAATTCGATGTGTTTCTAAATTTTGGACTCAGGTTTAAGTGAGCAACCTAATTGTTTTATTCAACTATAATAATAAATAACATTTTTATATTGGCCAAATTCCATTTAGGTTTAGATGAATACGCATCAAAAAGTATAATAATAGGGAGAAATGGATGCTTATCGATAGGGGACACTATGCTGCTTATGTCGCAGAGCGCTCACCTACTTGGCGCGTTTTTTTCCCTCCTGCAGTTCTATCCTTAATCTGTATCTTAATTGAATATAAAACTAGTTTTCTTGTTTTCCATGTCCTGGTTGAGTTAATTTCGGTGTTTATCGCCTTAACTGCAATGACGGTAGCAGCGACAACGACCCAATTCACAAAAAATCAGTTTGTGGTTTTTATTTCTTTAGCAGCCGGTTGGTGTGCATGTATCGATATTGCTCATCTTTTAGCTTATCAAGGAATGAACTTATTACCGCGTGGTGGAGGGAATCTGAGTACCCAGCTTTGGGTTTCTGCGCGAATCATTCAAGCTTTATCTTTTCTTTTTGCTATTTATTTTTTTAGACATACCATGAGAATTTGGGTGGTTAATCTTTTTTTCTTTTTTATTATCCTCGCTATTTTTACTGCTATTTTCTCGGGTTATTTTCCTACGACCTATATTAATAATTATGGAGTTACTTGGTTCAAACTCTATTGTGAATGGAGTGTTGTCCTCATCCTATGCATGACCCTCATCTTGCTTTGGTATGAGAGAGCAATGATGTCGAGAGAGTTGTTTTTTTATATGAGCTTGAGCCTTATTTCGATGATAGGTTCTGATTTAGCATTGTCTACTTATAAGAATTTATTTGGTTTTGAAAATATAGTTGGCCATGTATTAAGAATATTCTCATATTGGTTTATCTACATTGCGTTGGTGGTACAAACATTACGTCATCCTTTTGCAATGTTGGCACGGGTAGCAACGACTTACGATAACATCCCTGACCCCACTTTTATTGTTCAATCAGACGGCACCATCAGCCAAGCAAACAGTGCTGCTGGAGCATTCACTCATATAAAACCTGAAGAATTAGTGGGCTTATCTTCCCATATGCTTTTTCATAATAAGTCTATAGAACCAGAGCAATGCCCGGTATGCTCTCAATTGTCTATTTCAAAACGTCAATTTATTCTGGAAATTGAGACTGAAAAGAATGAATGGGTAGAATGCAGCATGTCATCGATTGATTCTGATTTTTTTCCTAATTCCTGGGTACAAATAGTAAGGAATATTACTGTGCGTAAGGCTCTTGAAAAAGAGCGAAATAAATTGACTTATGACTTAGGTGAGCGTGTTAAAGAACTTCGTTGTCTTTATATGATTGCTAATTTAATTGCACTTAGCCACTTGAGCATTGGGGAATTATTTACTCAAATTGTCAATGTATTGCCAGATGCATTTCAATTTCCAAAGCATATGGTTGCAATAATAAAAAGTGATTGGGGGGAGTTTAGTTCAGACCTAAATGTGGATATGGATAAACTGCTTTATCAATTAGAAAAAGAGTTTCTAATTGAAAACCACTCTATAGTAAAAATAAGCGTCGCTTACCGCTCGCAACCACCACAATCCACAACTCTTTTTCTACCTGAAGAATCAACGCTATTGGATTCAGTAGCGACGCTATTGCAAAATGCGCTAACACGATTGTACTCGGAACAAAAGGCGACGGAGGCCGAAAAACGATTTAAAGAAAGTGAAGAACACTTCCGGGCATTTATTGAACAAGCACATGTTGGCGTATATATACGGAGTAAAAAAAAGTTTTTGTATGTAAATCCACGCTTTTGTGACCTGGTTGGTCGAACAGAGGCAGAATTGTTATCCATGGGACTGTTGGATTTAGTAGAGGACAATCTCATTAAAAAATTAATTCTCAAGAATTGGCGGCTATTAGAGCACGGCGAATCGAGTATTGCCTATAACCTTCCTTTAAAAAGAAAAAATGATGGCGCCTCTCTAATTCTAAGGGTTGATACGACAGTTATTTCCTGGAATGGACATTTCGAGTATCTTTCGATAGTGGATGATGTTACTGAGATTCAACATGCGAAAGAGCAAATCGATCAATACATTAATCAGTTAGAGACGGCAATAAAAGGGACTTTCATGGCAGTTTCCAACATGGTCGAACTTCGTGATCCTTATACTGCAGGTCATGAACGTAGAGTAGGATTAATAGCGAAAGCAATTGGTGAGGAATTGGGATGGTCCCCCGAGCGTTGTGCCTCGTTAGAGCTCATGGGATTGGTTCATGATATAGGGAAGATTTCAATACCTGCTGAAATTCTCTCCAAGCCAACCCGACTTACTGAGATTGAAATGGAACTCATGAAGATACATCCCCAAGCAGGTTATGATATTTTAAAAGATGTTCCACTTAAAGAACCTGTTGCAGAAGTCATCTTACAACATCATGAACGACTTGATGGCAGCGGTTATCCTCGAGGATTAAAAGGAGAAGAGATTTTGCCTGAAACCTTGGTGGTTTCTGTAGCAGATGTTTTGGAAGCGATGACCTCACATAGACCGTATAGGCCCGCATTAGGCATTGAGGCTGCAGTAGCAGAAATAAAACGAGGTAGGGGTGTTCTTTATGATACAAAAGTTGTGAATGTAGCATTGAAGTTGATTGAAGAGAATAAACTTCCACTCCACCCATAAAAGAACCAATGACCGCTCCTTCCAGCATATAAGACAATGAGTCAAGAAAAAGCGTTCTTACATATTCTTTAATTAGACAAATCCTATGCAATATCACTATATTAATAATTATATTCTTAAGCTAAAGGTTGATGTATGTTTCGAAAAACTGCTCCTTGTTTTTTCGCAGTGGTTATTGATGCTTTAGGTTTTGGTCTTGTTTATCCAGTAATGACAGCACTCTTTACAGCGAATCATAGTCCGGTTTTAAGTGCCGATGCCAGCCTTGCTATGAAACATTTTTATTTGGGATTAAGTTATATGCTCTATCCTTTATGCATGTTTTTTGGCACTTCTTTTATGGGCGATTTATCTGATGTTTGGGGACGAAAAAAAGTATTGTTATTATGCATGCTGGGGATAACCATCAGTTTTTTGTTAATGGGAATGGGAGTCGCCTTCTCTTGTTTGAGTTTATTACTTATTGGCCGAGCTCTTTCTGGGTTAATGGCCGGTAGCCAACCCATAGCTCAAGCGTCTATTGCTGATTTGAGTACTCCTGAAACCAAGGCCTTAAATATGAGTTTAATTTCCATGAGTTTTAGTTTTGGTTCTGTTCTTGGTCCCTTGCTTGGTGGAGTCATGTCCGATCAACAATTACTCCCGTGGTTTACATTTACTACCCCCTTTCTAATGGCCGCATTGCTTGCATTTATTGCTTGGATTTGGATAGAACTCGGATACCAAGATACCGCTTTAGTTCTATCCCATAAAAAAATTTCTATTTTTCGTCCAATCCAAATTTTTATTGAAGCATTTCAACATCAATCGGTTCGTATGCTGGCTTTAGTGTTTCTATTGATGCAAATGGGATTTAGTCTTTATTTTCAATTCATCATTGTACATATGAAGATGGTTTATCATTACACCAACTGGCAGTTAGGAGCAGTACAGGGGATGATTGGTTTGGGTTTTGCTATTGGTATTTTAATTGGCATGCCTTTATGTGTGAATCGATATAAAGTCCATCACATTGCTGTATTGACCCTTGTCCTTACCGGTCTGGGGCAGTTACTGGTTTATATTATTCCTAATTCGTTATTACAATGGCCCTTGGCAGTAGCGATTGCAACTTTCGATATTATGGCGTTTGCCTGTTTATTAACGTTATTTTCTAATGCGGTGGATGCACAATCGCAAGGATGGGTCATGGGAATATCGGGTGCGGTGATGGCATTTGCCTGGATGGTCACGGGTTTTGGTTCCAATTTATTATCCCTTTTGACCAGTGCGGGTTTGATTGCTGTAGGTGGCATATTACTACTTGTTTCAGCGGTACTTTTATTAAAAAATAGAACTGTGTAGTAGAGAATGCTCCGTAAATAATATTTGTGGGGCTTCCTTTTTTTATGTAAAATTATTACTCACCTTGCAGGAGAGTAATAAGCGATGTACAAACCTAATATATTAATAGTCTGGTCTAATTATTATAAAGATTTAGCGGAAAAACAGTTGGATGTTTGTTTAAACAAATTAAAGCAATATGACTATAATTATCAGGTTGAAACGGTGGAAGCCGGAACCTATGAAATCCCGACGGTGATCCAACATTACCACCGCGTTAATCCCTTCGATGGTTATTTGCCATTGAGTTTATTACTTAAAGGTAAAACCGATCATTATGAGTTTATTTGGGAACATGTTAAAGAATGTTTTATTCAATTTGCTTTAGATGGATTAACCCTGGGTAATGGAATTATTTCTGCTCCAAGTATGGATATTTTATGCGAGCGGGTTGAAAACGGAGAGCGAGTGCAAGAAGCAATTAATGCGGTTGATTATTTAATTCGTTTTAAGAATAAACAAAATAAAAAAGTTGCGTATGCCTAAAATTCTAATTATTTCTTCTGGTGTCCATAAAGATTTAGCAGCAGAACAGCTGGAGCTCTGTGTAACCCTGGTTAAAAATGCAGGTTACGATTATCAAGTGGAGCTATTACAAGCCGGTGCTTATGAAATTCCGTTTGTAATTAATACGTATCATCAAAAAAATCCTTTTGATGGTTATATTGCTCTAGGATTAATCCTTAAAATAAATCTAGATCACTATGATAATATCATGTCTCATATTCGCTATTGCTTCACTCAATTTGCTCTAAACGATATTGTAGTGGGAAATGGAATTATTACTGGCTCAACCATTGAAGAGTTAAGTGAAAACGTTCGCAGTGCAAACCCCTGTCATTCAGCTTACCCATCCGCGTTTAATGCGGTAGACTGTCTTATTAAATTGAAAAACAAAATAGCACCTACTGCGTCCTGAGGAGTCTTCAAAAAGTTCCTTGCCTAGCATTTCCCCCGGGTATGGCTTGTGCTTTCACCCGGGCTACGATACAAATTTCCTTAAGTTCATTCCATTGAGAAATTGGCTACTTCAACTCAGGTACCTTGGGTACATTTTCTAATTGCTTTGTGGGCTTACGCGCAAAAAAAGAGCCCAGATAACCGAAGAGAGAGCGATTAGAAGGGGGTTCTGCTTCTTCTTTAACCTCGACGATTTTGGGTTCCGGATACAAGTTTTCCTGCACCATTCTAAAACCCGAAAAAACGCTCTTGAGGACTAGAGGTAACAAGCTCAACATAATCAGCATACTGGCCAAGTTGGTCGATTCGTTAAATAAAGCATAATTGGTTAAGGATTCCAAAACCGCAATAATTAAAGCAATTCCTATAGTATTGGAAATCAAGGTAGATGCATTGATATTCCTATTATCCATCGGTAAGTCGGCGCTTTGATTGATCTCATAAAACGCAATCCATAACCACAACAAATCAAAAGCAACGCTATACCAATGCTGCTGTTGCATTTCTGAGACATTAGCTCCTACTGCTTTAGCCAAATCAAACGTCATTTTTCCACTTTTGAGTGCTAAGGCCATTGTAGGTTTTTCTTGTGAATTGGCTAAAGGAGCGAATTGCTGTACAAACAAGCTCTGAGGAAGATTAATATCAAAAAGTTCATAAAAGGTTTTTTCAGAACCAAATAATCTTCTGAGTTGTTCCTCGCTGATATTCGATAACGCATCAACCCCGGGTGCAAAAGTACCGTCATCAGAATGATGAGCAATGACCATGTTCGAATTTTTCATCATCATTACATCATTCGTCCCATCTCCATTGGCAACGACAAAATAATTATGATCTTTAAGAAAACGCGCCAGAGTACCTTTCCCCTCCGTACTCATTTCTGCAAAAATAATTACAGGACGTTTTGCTTTATCTCGGGCCATTAATTGTTGAAAACGCGCTAATATCGCTTCATTAACACCCGCGAATATAACCGTCGAATCAGGAGAACAAAGTTCTTCACTTAAAAGGTTAAGGGTCTCCTCTTCAATATGGGCAGCTCGAATAGTGATAATCTTTTTTGCATTTTCCGGACATAATACTTTGGCAATATTTACTGCCGCTTTTGTGGTATCACCGGTCGCTACAAATACCGGAACCGATATTTCTCTACATTGCGCAATAAATTTTTCTGCACCTTTTTTCACTGGATTATCAATAATAAATGTGCCGTGATATTCCAAATTTTTAAGCAAGTCTGGATGTTCTAGAAGGAAACGTTCAATCTCTTTTTTATCATCTATATCAAATAATTTCTTTAAAATCGTAAAGTCGTGTTCATTAAGTTCGGCTTGGGCGATACACCAATCACGGGATAAGACCGCAGTGCGACTTTGCATCTTAGTATAGTCTTGCAATAAAGGTGTTTTTTGAAACGCCTCGGCTTTAGGTACTCCACAAAAGACAAGAGCAAAATGCTCCCCATCCTGGACAAGGGTAAGTCGTCCTCCGAACGTACGATATAAACCCAGATGAAACGTCTCGATCTTTTTTTGTTGTTCTGTAGCAGTAATCACCTTTCTAAAATGATTGTTACCGAGAGTAGTTACTTCCAAACAGTCTTTATCTGCCAATAAGGTTTTGAATAATTCTAAAATAGCATGTTCTTCGGGTTCTAATTCCTTTTTATTGTTTGTAAAAGCATAGCAAAATACTTCAAATGATTTACGCCATCGTGCCTCTTCAGGTAGAAGCATATCTTCTTTTCTTTCCTTGAGGAGCTGTTGAACTTCGGGCGACATATCGGAGGTCCATAAACCGAGCACATCCATTCGTGTCGTAGTCAGGGTTCCTGTTTTATCCGAAATAATAGCGACACCATTGGAAAACTGCTCACGATAGTATCCGCCTAAGGCATTACATAAATCCACAATTCGCAGTGCGTCTATCGTCTCAAAAGGTTGATCTCCTAAATTACTATTTAATTTTTTCATCAAGCGGCTATTTACTGTTTCACGTAAAAAAGCTTCAGAAAAAGGAATCATTGTTTGAAAAAGAGTAAACATTAGCCTGAGGGTTTCTGCAGGCATTTGAGTAATATCTCTTTGTAAGAACGCTGCCATAATTATGGAGCCTAAAATAGAATATAAGACGTTTCTTTGTTTGCGCTGTGCAATCACTTTATTAATGACGGCTTCTTTTTCATAATTGCTGTTTAATAACAGTTCTTTCTCGGGTTTGATTTGAATAAAAATATTGTTCTGACCGTATGTATTTAACTTATCACCAACTAGCACTCCAGCTTGTTTGCCATCCCTTACTGCATACAAATCCACTTTTTTGTAATTTGAAGTAAAATCCGGTTTGGTATGATGTTCAATCCAAACATCTTCACCATTTTGGGCTTTAAGATTGACGCTAAATTTTTTTCGTTCCAACGTTTTTGTAAAATCACCTTCTAAGTTACGTTGTAGGGCAATCAACTCGCCAGAAATTGGTACACAATCTAAATTGATGCTTTCATCACAAAGTACCAAATCACCCGTACGCAGCTGATAGCGGGGTATTGAAACAAACTTTGGACCACTCGCAGTAAATCTTAAAACTTGATGTAGTTTATGATTGTATTCGTAATCATGGTCCAACTTTTCTTGCTGTACACGCATTTTTTTTATGGTTGATGGGGTCAAATCGGCTAATAATGCAGGTAAGTTACGAAATTTTTGGACAATTCGGTCGGCATAACGAATGTTGTGAGAAATTAATCCTAATTGAAATGCGCGCGAACTGACCATCAATTCACTGGCGATAAAATGATTTATTTGAAAATAAAGATTGGATAAAGGGGTTAGACCACTGGAAATCACTGCGGTGTCTGAGCGTTGTGCTCCGCGATTGTACTGAAAGCGGACCAGCAACTCTTGTACTTTTTGAGTAAGATAAGAAATTCCACTTGGAACCACTAATGCACTCGCTCCCAGTCCGGCAATTAACGAATATTCATCAGAAATTTGCTCATTGAGTAAAAAGGTAGTGCCCTTAAAAACGGAACTGTACATATAAACGATTGCGGTAATTTCACTGGCCATAGCAATAGATAGTGCTGGACCGGCATTAAGTTTCTTATCGGTAATTCGATTTAATGCACAATAGCCCAATATAGCGGCACCATAAATAAATTTGATAATAAAATCATACTCCGGGCTTCCGACGAGGTATTCACTAAGTTGCGGGGTTAAATAATCACCAATTAGTAATGCTGATCCTGAGTAAATCGCTGGCCATATGTATTTTTTAAAAGTACTCCAATCCATAGAGTCTAAAGAAAAAGTCCAAGCTAGTGTGTTATAGAGTTCTTTCACCCTGAGTGAAAAAAAATTGCTGATCTCAGTTGCTGTGCTTCTTATGTAGTACGTTCGATCGGGTTCGGCGTGTTGTATTAATTGAAGTGCTAAGGCTCTGCTGTCGCCAGGATTTGTTTTTGAATTATTTTTTGAGGGAGGTATTTTTGTTTGCATAGTAAATCCTTTTGTGTACACCAATAAACGCCATTGGATATTTAGGGCCCATCTTGATAATTAACTTATCTCTAAAAAAGGTTCAAGTGAATTTTAATAAAAATAATTATAAAAATGCGTTAGTTAAGACGATGAATTTTATGCAAGCAGTGGAAGTAAGCATAGGCTACCACCTATGCTTGGTTGATTATTTAAGGTTGCATATCCAAATTACGTTTAAGTTCTGCCGTGGGTTGTGGCTTAACTGAATTAGCAAAGAATCCTTTTTCTGCAACCAGCGGTTTATTTGCTAACGCCACTTTATTACCTGCATCCTTGGTTTTTTCCCCCGGAATAAACATAATATCCTCTAATTTTTCCGTGCTCTTTACATACTCCTTCATACAACAATTATGCGCTTTCAAAGTATCCAATAAATTTCCGGAAGCGTCTATTTTTAAAGAACTTTCTTCATCGATACTAAAGAGCTCACCTTGATGATTCAGTCCATAGCGTGAAGAAATAACCCCTTTATCTGTACTGGATACCAGGGTAAATGTAAGCATTCCTGATACTTTGGCACTACTTTCACGTATCACAAAAGGATAATCATCATGCTTTGCCAGAACGGCCTTAGTTTGCGAGGCATCTGCTACAAAATAAGGACTTTTCGTCAATTCATCGTAAAGAGCTTGTCCTTTTGAAATTTCTTTGGCCTTGGGTTTCGCTTTTCGTACTTCTTTTTCGGAAACTTGCGTCATTAGTTCAAAATGCATAGTCAGAGTAGCAAACAGTCCTTCAGGAAGAATCGAAATTTCAATTTGTTTCTCTTCATCAACTGCGAATAATTTACCCTCCATATCCAAACCATATCTTATGTGAGCCATATCCTTTCCAGCCTTTTGAACCGCAGTGAAGGTGAGTAAACCTTGAACTGGGTGTGTGCTTGGATGGATAACAAAAGGGGCATGGGGATGTTCAGTAAAGAATTGTTTAACTTCCTCGTGAGAGTTGATAAATAGTCCACGTTGAGCAATATCTTTTATAATAGAAACTATTTTTTCTTCAGGTTGTACTGGTACTGTAAATTCTTTAAGAATTTCTGCAAGATGGTCTAAGGCATGAAGATTTTCATGCATTTTTTTAATGCAGAATCTATAATTAGCTATTGGTGCTCCTACTCCAGAAATTTCTGCTTTTAGACTAACATCTTCTCCAGCATAGGCATTTAAACGTAAACGGACATTTTTAGGTATCAAATGTGGATGTTTGGTAAAATAATCTTTTAAAGTAAACAATATATCCAGTCGATCGTCAAAAAAATCAAATACTATGGTTTCATCTGGATGATCTGCTGCAGCTTTTTGCATTTGCGCAAAAAGAATGGTTCTTTTATATTCATCTACTTTGTCTACGTCCAAAGATATATGTTTATGGATATTCTTTCTAGAGTCCATCCATGTATTATTCTTAATCTCATCCATTATGCGATTAAATGAGGTACCACTTTCTAAGTCTCCTTCTATATCCGCAAGCATTAAAGGATCTAAGTTCATACCTAGGGCGTTGCAAATGGTTTCTATTGCTGGGCAACAAGAACCTCTAAAATTGTATATATAGCCACTATTCATTAGGTCTATACTATAGTCTTGCCGGGTAGAACCAATGAATGCGTAGACTGCTGAAGATTTAGCATTTCCTTTTTTAATCCAATCCAGGAACGTTCTGTTTGTATCAAGAACCGCATTACCCAAATGTTTAGTTAAATCCTTATCGGGAAGTGCAGCATATTTTTTGTTAAATAAACATCCATCAAAATCGAAAGATAAATAGCGTATGGTCATTTGAGTACCTTAAAAGTTAATTCGTAATTAAAAATGAAAAATAAATAAGTTTTGAATTAATCTTTAGCCTTAAGGAACCTTATCAATTTGGGTGAATGTTGAGGTGTAGAAATGATTTAAGAAAAAGGTTGCAAACAAAATAAAATACCTAAACCTTGTGTAGGTTGAGTTTTTGTTAAACGCCGCTGATAAAACTTAAAAAATCTATTCAACAAATCCAATTTATTGATTTGAGATCGCTTAAGTTGTATCAGTCCTCCGATCATACAGAAGTCATTTTGGGTCCTTTATATTCCCAATCCGCCGCATGAATAGTTTTAACAATGGCTGCATTTTATAATTAAATTCTTAAGAGAATATTAAATTAATTAATCTTTTTGTATGTTTATCAATCTACTTGACCCGGGATTTGATTTCAATGTAAAGGAATGGTTTTCAAGAGTTTTAAAATGAGCAAAAGGGGCAAGCATAGCTAGAACCATGCTTGCTAGGTATTACTCAAGGGTTCATATCCAAACCACGTTGGAGTTCAGAGGCCGGTTGCGGTTTAGCAGCGTTTGCAAAGAATCCTTTTTCTGCGACCAGAAGTCTATTTGCTCCTTTGGCTGTATCCGTGTTCTTTTCACCCGGAGTAAACGTAATATCCTCTAGTTTTTTCGCCTTCTTTACACGCTCTTTTAACGAACGACTTTGCTCTTCTAAAGTTTCCAATAAATCCCCGGGAACCTCTATTTTATAAGCATTTTCTTCATCGAGACCAAAGAGCTCCCCCTGATGATTAAGGGCAAAGCGTGAAGAAATAAACCCTTTTGATGTATCGGATACGAGGGTAAATGTGAGCATTCCAGGGAGTTGGGTACGACTTTCACGAATTACAAAAGGTAATTCGTTGTTATTTTTTAGAACGGTAGTCGCGTCTTCTGCATGGACAACAAAATAAGGACTTTTTATAATCTTGAGGTAAAGAGATCGACCCTCCGAAATTTCAACCTTAGGTTTAGTTTGAATTGCAGGCTTGCGTCCTTGTTGATTCTTTCCGGGTAAAAGCTGCTCCAGTTCAGGATACATTTCGATCATCACTTCTTTAAGTGCATTCGCAACCATATTTAAGTCGCTAATATTTTCTTGCATTTGTTTTAAACAGCTTCCATAGGAAGTGAGAGGTATCCCGAGTCCCTGAATTTCCGCTTGCAAGCGAACATCTTCTCCCGCATAGGCATGTAATCGTAAATGCACATTGATAGGGATCATATGGGGATGTTGGGTAAAATAATTTTTTAATGTATATAATATATCCATCCTATCGTCAAAAAAATCAAAAATGATTTCTTCACCGGGATGCTCTATTGACGCTTTTTGCATTTGTGCAAAAAGAATAGTTCTTTTATATTCGTCGATTTGGTTAATGCTCAAAGAGGCATGTTTATGAACTTGATTAGTGTCATCCATCCAAGAGTCATTAATAATTTCATCCATTATACGTTTGAAGGAAGTACCACTTTCCAAATCGTCCTCTATATCCGCTAGCAACATGCGATCCAAGTTGATGCCGAGATGTTTACAAATGGTTTCCATGGGCGGACAACAAGAACCCTTAAAATTAACCCAAGAACCACTGTTTATTAGGTCGGTATAATAATCTTGTCTTGTAGAACCAATGAAGGCGTAGGCGGCTGAAAATTCAGCATTTCCTCTTTTAATCCAATTTAGAAAGCCTTTATTAGCAGCAAGAACCGCATCACCCAGATGCTTGCTAAAATCGTCATGAGGTAATTCACAGTATTCTTTATTAAATAAACATCCATCAAAATCGAAGGATAAATAGCGTATAGTCATTTGTGTACCTTAAAAAGTTAATTCGTAATTTAAAATGAAAAATAAATAAGTTTTGAATTAATCTTGAGCCTTAAGGAACCTTATCAATTTGGGGTGGATGTTTGAGGCGCAGAAATGATTTAAGAAAAAAGCGCAAACAAATATAAAATAGCTCTAACCTTATTTATGAAAGGCTGAGTTTTTGTTAAACGCCGCTGATAAACTTAAATAAATCTATTCAACAAATCCAATTTATTGATTTAAGATCGCTTAAGTTGTACCAGTCCTCCGCTCACACAGAAGTCATTTTGGGTTCGTTACTCCCAATCCGTATGAATAGTTTTAACAATGGCTGCATTTTATAATTCAATTCTTAAGAGAATATTAAATTAATTAATCTTTTTGTGTGTTTATTAATCTATTGGTTGTATTTGTGCTAAATTTGTATAAATGAAGTTAACAATGCGGCTCAGCGTTCTTGAGACAAATGGATGCTAGTTAAAATGAATACTTTTGATACAATAGCAATTGAATTTGATTTAACCCATCTCAGCATCAAGCAGGTTGCTCTTGACGAATTGAGTATTAATGCCCAGGAGAAAAACAAACTTTATTGGGTTCATTGTAACTTAAATCAAGAGGGCATTGTTAATCAATTAGCAGAAAAACTAAGATTACCCACCCATGTCATTCAATTATGCTCTGAGGAAAATAATTTAACCAATCTTATTGATAATGATAATGCGCTCACACTGCAAATTAAATGCTTGTCTTCGCTTGAGTTAAATGAGGATAATGAAATCAATTTGGATAGCTTGGTCATTCATCTTACCCCAAATTATTGTTTTACCGCGTCGCATGAATCTCTGCCTGTTTTATTTGAGTTCTTCAATAACTGCTCGAAATCAGTTCATTATGCCAAAACACCTTGTTTTATATTATTTTTATTTCTGGAAGGAATTATTAATGATTATGCTAAGGTTCTTTTGCATTATGAAGAACTAGTAGAGCAGTTCGATTCTTTATTACAAACAACGTCTGAGAATCTTTATAAAAATGTCGCAGAGGTAAAACACCAAACATTGCAAATTAAACGTTATTTGATTGCAATAAGAGAAATTTTAATGCGAATTACCAGTCGAAATATTCTAGTTATTTCTGAAAAGTGCCGTTCTTCCTTATATAATTTGTCGAATCATAGTCACCTTATCATCAACGAAGTGGATTCAATTCGTGAGTTATTAAATGGCTTATTGGGGCAAATCGATAATGAGTTGATGCAAAAAATGAGTGAAACGATGGCCATACTCGCAGCATTTGCAGCTATTTTTTTGCCGTTAAATTTAATCACTGGAATTTATGGAATGAATTTTGTCTGGATTCCTGAATTACATTGGCAATACGGATATTTTGGGGCTCTGGGTTTAATATTTATTTGTGCATTATTCTTGTACCTTCTGTTTAAAAAGAAGAAATGGTTGTAAATCAACATAGGAGATATTCCCTAAGGACAATGCTGTTTAGCATAAGAATGAAAAGGATTCTTTTCCTGTTGTTTGAGAAGTTGCTTATCCAATAAAGAGCGACCACTATCGATATAAGCAAATGCATGAGCAAAATCTCTGAGTTCCATAGTAAAAGTGGAGCGTTCTACAGGTGAGATGGTGAGGTTTGTGGTTCCATTTTCTTGCTGTTCTATAGAATGTCGCCCTCCATAAAAGAAATAATGTGAAAACCAATTGCGGTTTTCGTGATGTGGATTACGGAGAATAACAAATTTTCGATGCGATATTTTGCTTTCTTTGATGCCAATCAAGGCATAGGTATGCTGCATGGTAATCCCTTCTGGCGGATTCTCTTTCGGACTACAGACAATGGGTTTTTGTTCTTGATGAGCACTTTTTATGGAAAGAAACAATTGTTCTTCATCATAACTGTACTTATTATCTTCCGGTAAAATTGCATATTTATCCAGCCATTGTTCTACAGCTTCGATTGCTTTAACGGGGGGATTGATGCTGTTTTCCATTCGCTCCCTAATAAAGGCGATAAAGATCTTCTTCGTTAAAAAGAGATGATTTTTGAGTAATTGTTCAAAGTGTTTTTGTTGCAAATGAACCCAATTCCACCATACGTTTAATAACGCAGGTTGATTATCAAAAATATACTGACACATATTGGAAATACTGGCTAATTTATCATATGGGCGCAAAAGAAAAATTAAGGAATAAATATCTTTACCATTACAGCCATATATCACTTGTTTATATAATTCGGAAAGAGAACCCTCCGCTTGTTTGGGGGTTGCGATGGAATCGTTAAAACCACCAAGAAACGCTTTTAGAGCATTCCGACTGTCGCCACTTGTTAAGGTTTTATTGTAATTACCCCCCATAAAAGTTACATAAGCCTTTTCTAGAAAACGAACCCAGTTTGGACCTGAACTCAAAATGCCCCAGGAAGTCGGAAGTGATTTTTCAAGGATAAGCCATTGGGGCTCGTCGTCTTTAAAAAAACGAACATGGATTTTATTTTTGTGCTCAATCATTGCATCGCGAATATATTGTTCTCCGTTGGGCAAAGCAATGATGGCATTAATCACTGAAAGAAGATAACAATCGCCACTCCGAGCACCTTGAGCAATGTGGGAAATAGATAGTCTTTTGGGGTAAAGAGGTGTCAAATTTTTTTTGTGCTGAACTGTAAAAAAAGAATATTCTCCCTGAGGATTTGCGCGTGTTCTCGTAAGTAATCGTCCATTAGACGATTCGATTTTAATGGTTTCAAACTTATTTTCCATAACTTGGGTGCCCCATTGGCATAAGTAATAAAGACCCATAGACGTTCCTTCCTCTCTTATTGAGTGTAGCGCATTGAAATTTATTTGCTCGATGAATTATATTTTAAATTTATGATTATTAAATATAAAATTTAACTTTTAATGGATCAATATGTGTATTAATTATTTTTAATTGATACAAAATACACCGTTTATCTAGAGTGAGTTATCTGATACGAGGTGCACAGATGAGATTGATTAATCTCGGTAGAGGAATTGACTCCCATCAATGTCATGGCAATACTCATCTCATTGCGAATCAGTTCGAGCATATGTTCGACTCCGGCTTGACCTCTTGCTGCTAAAGCATAAACCGTAGGCCGTCCTATAAGCACTGCTTGAGCCCCTAATGCAAGCATGCGAATGACATCAAGTCCTGAGCGGATTCCTGAGTCAACTAGGATGGTTATCTCGGAGCTTACTTTATCTGCTATCATCGGCAGGGCTTTGACTGTAGATAATACCCCATCAAGTTGCCGACCCCCGTGATTAGAGACGATGATTCCATTCGCACCGAACCGCACGGCATCTTTTGCATCCTCGGGATCCAGTATTCCTTTAATGAGCAAAGGCCCTTTCCAAAAATTACGTACCCATTCGAGATCTGACCAACTTATCTCGGGATCAAAATTGTTATTTAACCATCCAATATAATCTTCTAAACCAATCCTTTTGTGTAAATAGGTTGAGATATTTCCCAAATCATGTGGACGTCCCATGAGGCCAACATGATAAGCCCAGGAGGGTTTTAGCATGGCTTGCAAGAAACGACGTTCGTGAGCAAATGGACCCGCCATGCCTGAGTGGAGGTCTCGATAGCGTGCGCTGGGTGTCGACATATCTACTGTAAATATGAGATGAGTCACACCACAGGCTTGGGCTCGCTCAAGAACATTCTGCATAAAACCGCGATCTTTAAGAATATAAAGTTGAAACCAAATAGGTTGAGTACTTTGGCTCGATACTTCCTCTAAAGAGCATAGAGAAACTGTCGAGAGGGCAAAGGGTATGCCCTTTTGGGCCGCTGCTTTGGCTACTTGTACCTCGCCGCGTCGAGCATACATTCCTGTAAGTCCTACCGGACTTAAGATGATTGGCATCGCCAGTTTTTGTCCTAAGAGTTCTGTTTCAAAATGGGGATGTCCTACATTTCTTAAAATACGTTGGCGCAATAATACCTTCGCGAGGTCTTCAGTATTTGCCTTAAGAGTTTGTTCCGTGAACGCGCCACCTTCAATGTAATCAAAGAGAAACCGGGGTAATTTTCGTCGAGCAGCTTCTCGATAATCAGCGATAGATGAAATGATCATATTCATGCCCAATTTATTATGTCAGCACAGCAACAAATGGATTAGCTCCCCCAATTCCTTACAAACCTCTTCGTTTTCTAATTCAGATTCCTACGACGAGGCGTTAAAAAAGCCAGGACAATTGCGATAATAAATAACGCAGGGACATCTCCATATAAATGAGCGAAATGTTGTGGATAATAAAATGACTGGATGGCCATAATACCCCCATGCACGAAGCTGGACCAAACGGTAAACCAAATCAGACTTAGATGTTGAAGCGGATTTTTTGCTGCCATCAGCAAGAACACCCCTAATGTTGCATAGACACCTAATATCATTTGCAAGTAGACGTTGTGTCCGGATTGGTGCCAAGCCCATCCAGATGGCCATAAAAATGTTAAAGGATATACAGCGAAGATAAAAACCAGTCCAAAAATAATTAAGGCCATTCGAAGCATTGTGTAGCCGTTTTTAGCGTCCATGATAACTCCAGTTGAAATGCAACGTTTCTATGTTCATTATAGCAATACGAACTTAATTCAGGATCGTTGAACCGCAGATGGATGTAGCCTAGGTGAAGCGGGGGAATCCGGGTTTCGATCTTTAGGATCTACACCCGAGTTACCTTTATTTTGCAAGTTGGGGTAGATTATCTAATTGTATTTTCACAAGTTTTGTAATTGCTTCTAGCATTTGCTGGCATGACTCAGGATTTCCCGGAGATTGTTTATAAATAATATTTGCTATAAATGCAGATAAAGCCTGAGATATTAAATTATTATTACGAAAATGAGGTGGCAGTTTTTCCACGGATTGAACCAAAGAGGTTAATAAGTTTTGCCCTATAAAATTCATCGCTTTGGAATAATCTTCATTTGTTAAGGTTTCAGCAGGCCGGGGGTTTTCATCTGTTGTCATGTTATATCCTGTAATTTTTGATGAAGTGGAATTATAGAGTTTGCCTCAAAGCACTTCAATGCCTGCTGTTATAACTTTAAAGTTTGCTGAAAAGAAATGGATTGTTATACGATAAATCATCATCAATTTGTTCGTTAATTGTTTGGTTTGATTGTATCTCGCTTATGTTATCGACAGGAGAATAGACTCCATGACTTACTCTAGGATGGCGGGATTCAATGCCCTGATGCAACATTCCTGTAGGATCTAATATGATTAACTCGCCTTTCCCTGTTAAGTTAAACGCGACACTGCTGCCAAATAATGGAGTAGGCTTGGCCCCTTCTTGAGTCAAAATTTTGAATGTTTGTTTGTAACATATACTGGGTTCATCGGTGCTGCTTCCCGTTCCTACCAAAGTAACTTGTCCAATTAAGTCCGACCATAAGAGTTCCCTACCGGAAAGCTCTTGGATGTCAGATAAGATTCGATCTAATTCTTCTTGAACGGTTTCTTTAGTTGTACGCTCACCAAATATATGACCCATATAATAACAAGGAGTTCCTTTTTCATCCTTGGTGACGACTAAAATTCCAGTGCAATGGAGAATACCTTCTGTACCGATAACATCTATATCGCCTTCCTTAAATCCGGCGCCTGCATCAGCACCCACTCTATAGCAACTCAGTCCCTTCATGCTCGGAAGTTGATCTGAGTTGGATTCAAAGAAGAGTGAAAAATCGTTGCATTGTTCTATGAGTGCTTTGATTTCTATCTCGCTCTCATCTTCCTTTTTCTTCTTGAGACTTTTCAATAGTATGGCAGCTCTCCAATATTCTTTTTCATCAAGTTGTGACAATAATTCTATAGCCTCATCCAGCTTTTTATATTGGGATAGTTTTGTATAATATTTTGACATTTCATGAAGTTTGATATTCTCTATATCCAACAGAACTATTTCATGCTCTTCTACAGTTACAACTATCGTTTTCATTATATTGCCTTTTTACAAATTGACTTTTAATTATACATAAAACGGGTCTTTGTTGCAAAAAATAAATACAAATCGATCAAGATCTGTTCTTTTGATGGATAAGCTATTTAGTCGCGAAAGGGCGCTGATATTATTCAGAGTTGTCATGGATGCTTTTATTGTTTTATTATCTGCTTGTATTCAAAGCAAATCACCCTACTTGCAAACTAAGAATGGTCTAAATCTCGTGGAATATCCGATACTCTATACTTTTAGGCGCTGTCCATATGCGATTAGAGCAAGAATGGCGCTCTCCTATTCCCAAATTAGCGTAGAACAACGTGAGGTCGAACTTAAAAACAAACCGCAGGAAATGCTTCAGGTTTCACCAAAGGGTACGGTCCCTGTATTAGTGTTAAGGGATGGGCGTGTGATTGATGAAAGCATTGATATTATGATTTGGGCATTAGCACAATCGGATCCGGATGGTTGGTTATCTATTAATCTAAAAGATAAATGCAAAGAATTGATTCACTTAAATGATCTCAAATTTAAGCCCATTCTTGATAATTATAAATATCCACAAAAATCAGCGGAAAAAGATCCTCTATATTATAGGGAGAAGGCCAAAGAATATCTTAATAAATTAAATTTCTTATTAATGGAAAACCGTTTTCTTTTAGCTAGCCATATCAGCATTGCCGATGTCGCATTGTTTCCTTTTATAAGGCAATTTTACATGGTCGATCCACAATGGTTTGAACAAAGCGAATATAAATATCTACATGGGTGGTTACAGTTTTTTTTAGGTTCAGAACTGTTCCTTACTGTCATGAAAAAAAACATATAACCATAGTATAGGGACACTCCAAGTGATTTATTTTGGTTATGGATGATTTAAAAACGGCTGGTCTTCCGGAGTCAATTGCAGCTTATGATCGTGTTCTGTTTGATTCGCAAACACACCGATCTCTTTAAGATTTATTAATACCCTTGCATGATGATGTCCAGTATGCGCATGAAAGAGGGTCCCAGTGATTCGAACTTTATTACCTTCCTTAATTTTATTCCACTGGTCTTTATCGGTGACAACAAGCTGTAATAATGAAACATTTTTTTCAGGTTGATTGTCATTATTCTTTTTCAGAGTAGGATTAATTTCTACGTCAATAGGTTTATCTAATTGTAGATAACCTCCAGTTTCCTCAACATCACCATCCTTGGTGCTGGTATAATTTGGTGGACCAGGGAACTTAAGTATTTTAATAATCCCAGTTAATTCCACAACGTTTGGCTCATAATAAAACGTTTGATTATTTGCCAAACTAATTATGGGGAAAAGCATCATAATAATACTTATTAAACGAGTCATTTTTTTCCTGAATTTCCATATATAATCAAAGTGTAACCCGAGTTGGGAATTTGTTGAATCTATCCAAATATGGCTTATTAAATAAAATGCCTAATGGACCGTTAGACACTGGTATTCTAAGAAATTTATGAATGCATCCATTGTGCCAAAGCATGAATTCCGGCTTTTAAATCCTCTTCTCTGCCCCCAAATGATAAGCGTACATAGCCTTCTTTGCCAAATGCAACTCCTGGTACAAGCGCAACATGTGCCTCTTCTAAAGCATGTTTACAAAACTCTTCGGAATTCATTTTTTTTACACCTAAACGTTCTAAGGAAAGAAACACATAAAGTGATGAACTAGGTGGTTTTATTGTTAAGCCTAATGATTGATGTAAAGCATTAATGAGAACATCTCTTCTTTTTTGCATGCATTGTTGCACCCACGTGCTTATCTGATTGATTTTGTTTAATGCAGCTATGGCTGCCCATTGGCTTAATGTAGTTACTCCACTTGTACTTTGGCTTACTAATGTAGTTAATGGGTGGATGATGGCGGGGGGAGCAAACACAAAGCCGATTCGCCAACCGGTCATGGCAAAATTTTTTGAACAGCTTTGAATAATAATGATGCGATCCTGAAATTGGTGGAAGGAGCCACATGATACGTAAGTATGCTCATCATAGGTGAGAGCACTATAAACCTCATCTGCAATAACTAGTAGATTCTGCTCGTGGGCGATTTGCAACAACTCGGTAAGCTCAGACTCAGTATACAATGCTCCTGTAGGGTTTGTTGCGTTATTCAAAATTAAAATTTTGCTTTTAGTGCTGCAGGCATTTTTGAGTGATTGGGGTGTCAACTTCCATCCTTGGGTCTCTTGAGTTTCAACGAGGATGGGTACGCCTCCAAATAATTGAGTTATAGAAGGATAAGAGACCCAGTAGGGGGTGGGAATAATCACTTCATCGTCTTTTTCCAACAGTAATTGCATCAGCAAATAGATTCCTAGTTTTCCACCATTAACCACCAGACAATGTTCTTTTGTGAATGAACAGCCATACATTTCATTCATCCATTCACTTGCAAGGTGTCGCAGTTCCGGGACTCCTGATACGGGTGGATAAAGGGTTAATCCTTGTTCTAGAGCCTCCATGGTGGCAGTGGCAATGGATGGATGGGGTGGAAGTTTGGGTTCGCCGGCACTTAGGTTATAAATTTTGATCCCAGCACTCATCTTTTGCTGAGCTAATGAATTAATGACAACAGTTGCTGAATTCTCAGGTAAATGCCTCATTATTTTTGTACCTTTCTAGAATTTGCGATAATGATTTTGAATACACGATAAATAAATTCTTGTTGTAAGTGGTACTGCTCGGATAAATGTTCATAATACTCGAACAATTGTTTCTCTCGCGAGCGGTCCGTTATTTTTTTCCCTTCTTTTGATTTTAACGCGCCAATTTGTTTCGACAATTCTTGACGTTTCGCAAGTATTTCAATGAGGTCAGCATCTGTCTGTTCAATTTGTTTTCTCAATTCTTCGAGGGTTTGCATGATGTTCTCCTTACTTGAGAAGCGTTGCATTATCAGTATGTTTTTTTACTAAGATAAACGCCGTTCGATTCGGCTTGCTGTCTTGAATATCGGCCTCTAATATTTCTAACCCATACAATTGAGCACACCGTGCCGGTGCAATGACTGCCGAATGAGCCGGTAATGTTCCTTCTGCCAAATCTTTTGCTGCTTTTGCTGTATCAATCCACTCTATTTGTTCTAAATCTTTAAATTTTTTTTGCAGAAATTGGCGACATTGAGCTAGACCTTGAGGGTGTGACACGATGTAGGTAATTTGGTGGTATTGAACACCAGGTCTTACTAGCAAACATTGATTGATCTCATGCCATAATTCATCAATGGGGGTAAATAAATGCTTTCCCATTGCTAGAAATGCGGGTTTTACCAAGCCCCCTAAAAGATTAACAACAGGGAATATGCCCAAATCGATGGTTTCATGTTCAATAGCATCAAGAACACCTTCCATATCCAGTAAGTGTACAAGGATGGGAGCTATCCCTTTTTGCTTGGCATAAACCAGGGCCGCTTCTTCAGAAAACGACCCCGCATCACCTGAAATACCAAATAAAGTGATCATGCGATGGCCTCCTTGCGTATTTCTGTTTTCTCCAATGATCGCAACTCAGCTAACTCCAACAAAAAGTTTTCTGTTTTCTCCCAACTTAAACAAGGATCAGTAATTGATAACCCGCCTAAATCAAGGTCCTCAGGGTGTACAGCGTCCACTTTTTGATTCCCCTCTTTGATAAAACTTTCAACCATGAATCCTTTGACCAATTGTTTTAAATCAGGGTATTTTCTAATGCTTTCTAAAACGCTTAAAGCAATGGAGGGTTGTAGTTGATGATTTTTTTTGCCTTCAACAAGACAATTATCATGGCTGACATCAACAATGACCGAAGGATTAACAATTTGATGCATATCCATGTACCGTTTTACTTCTTTAAGATGTGCAATCGAATAATTAGGGGCATTGTTCGAGCCACGTAAGACCATATGAGCATGATTATTACCATGAGTTTGTACTTCATAACCATCAAATACTGCGACGTGAGAGTGTTGTGAGGCAATAATACTATTAACGCCAATCGCCAATGAACCATGAGTGGGATTTTTTAATCCTACGGCACAATCTAAAGCCGAAGCAAAAATTCGATGTTCTTGATCTTCTGAGCTGCGTGCACCAATTGCTACCCAGGAGAGAAGTTCAAGAAATCCTTTGGCATTATGAGTAAATAGTGCTTCATCGGCAATTGGAAGCCCCTTTTCGATGACTTTAATCATCATGTCTCTGGTATATTTTATTCCTGCTGCAATATCGGGTTCAGAAAATAAATCAGGTTGGTTTACAGGGCCTGTCCATCCCTTTGTCGTGCGAGGTTTTTGAATATATACCCTCATGATTAATTTTAATTCGTGTTTTACTTTCTCATTCAATTGCACTAAACGGTTGGCATATTCCAAAACAGCCTGTTTAGGCCACGCAGAGCAAGGACCAACGATCATTAAAAGACGATGATCACGGCCTTCCAAAATAGCTTTTACTTCTCTTCTATCGCGAGTAATTTGCTGATGAGCAGAAAGGGACAAAGGGATTTCTTGAAGAATTGATTCTACAGAAGGTAGTTTTTTTAAGACTGAATAGCTCATCATACCCTCCTACAATCAGAACGTACTGTGGATAGAGCGGGGGAACGACATGTTCGCGATGGGTGGCGCATGATATACACTCCTCTTGTGGTTTATCCAACGCCCATGCATTTTGTTGTCTGGGAATTCGGGTACCAAAACCCCCAGACTATGCTGGGGGTTGGAGTGTTAGTTAATTCTACCGACCACCCAGCTCGGGGCTAAAGAAGCTAAAATAAAAAAAGCAAGCAAAGGTTTGTGGTAAACCTGCTTTTTCATTTAACTTGTGGTGTAAAGTAGAATGGGACATTAAATTTCACAAAATTGTACTATTAATGTACAAATATACAGCTTAGTGAAAAATATGTCAAGATCTTGAGTTATAAATCGAAGTCATTTGAGTTGATAAACCGATAAAAAATCTTTGCAATTAGAGAGATATCCAGTTTTAGTAACACAGGTTATAACTTGCCAGCGACGTGCAATGGGGCTATATTTTTTAATTTCGCTCCTAAAAACGGTAAGAAATGACCAAAATCGCACTTTATTTAGCTGGTGGTGGAGCCCGTGGAGCCTATCAGGCTGGGGCGCTTCAGGCGATCAACACCATTCTTGGTGCAAGGAAAATTCCGTTCAGTATGATCAGTGGTGTTAGTGTTGGCAGTATTAATGCAGCAGTAATCGCCGAAAATGCACTGGATTTTTCTGCGGGTACAAACAAGTTAAATGAATTATGGAGCAACATTACTTGTCAGCACATATTTAAGTCCAGTAATTACGCGCTTAGCATATCGGCGATGCGGAATATGAATAGTATGCTTACTAAGCAACGCTTATTAGGACATATTCTGGATACGTCGCCTTTGCGTCAGTTCATTACGAACATTATTAATTTTGAGACCTTGGAAGATGTTATCAAAAATAAACACTTAGAAATGATGGAAATCATCAGCAATTGTTATGAAGCACAAAAAACCATTTCCTTTTATCAACATCATGCAGAAGAGTTTGACGATTGGGATGATCCGCTTCATAGTAGTCAACGTGTTAACCTGAAAATGGAATATTTTCTGGCCTCAACTTCATTACCTTTATTCTTTCCACCGGCAAATATAAATGGACTTCATTATGGAGATGGGCATGTAGGTTTAGCGGCTCCTCTACGAGGTGCTATTCGTTGTCAAGTCGATAAAATTTTAATAATTGGCACTCGTACATTGCCCAATGTGAGTGACCTCGAAAAATTACAGCGTGGTGACATTGATTTTTCGCGTGTTTTGGGAGGGATGGTCAACGGGTTGTTTTTAGATAATCTTGAGCGTGATCTTGAGATGGTGAGTCACATGAATCATATGGCGCGCATGGTACCAACCGGGGCAGAGTCTCCCCCTTGGCGGCCAATTCAAACCTTGCATTTACGACCCAGTACGGATGTTGCTGTTATGGCTCAATCTCAATACAATAATATGCCTATTTTATTACGTATTTTTCTTAATTTTCTGGGGGCGAAACGTCATTCCGGTGATTTACTCAGCTTTTTATTATTTGAAAAAGCATATACGCGTCAATTAATAAAATTAGGTTTTGATGATACGATGGCCGCAGAGCATTCTGTTTTAAATTTTTTTAATGCCTAAGCTCTGCAATGGTAGTTGAAGAATAACAGTCCCATCATTAATAATCATTTTACTTACATTGTTGTCGTTCGACGCTAAATGATGTCATCCCCGCGTAGGCGGGAATGACCCTATGATTTATCACTTTATGATCATCATCCATTTTGAAGATGGATCAATTTTTTGATTATTATTAGGGTTTCCAGCTGTGTAATGTTTGCTCATTAACGTGCTGGTGGCACTGTCAAATTTATTATTTTTAATGTGTTTGTTGAGACAACTACCTACAGAGCTAGCCCCACCTGAACAGAACGCTTGCTGAAAATCATAATATTGATTGAGACGACTTTTGGCAGCAGTATTACCGATGAAATTGTAAGTAATGTAGTCGCTCAATTTCCATGCAGCTTGTTCATTGGATCTTGATAACTTCAGAGTTTTAAAAGAGGACGCATTCCCATGATCTGTTCCGATAGAGGCCGAATAAATAATTGGAATTACATAACCGTTACGTTCCACTTTAATTGCATGGATTTCATCAAAATGAGTATGCGCTGCAAGCATACCAATAATCATTTCTGGATAAGCTTTTATAATTTTTGAGAATGAGTCTTTATAGCTTGATTCCCAACTTTGTGGAGGAACATGCATGGCTATCAAAACATTGTCATGGTTTGCTTTACTTGTTTTAAGTTCATTTTCCAACCATTGAAGTTCATCTGTAGCACCTTCTCGAGAAGGGTCAAATCCTGGTCGGTATACAAATACAACACTATTTAGCGAAATAAGCTTGAGATGATCGCCTAAATAGGCAGAGTAATAGCCGTATTTCTGGTTTTCTTGTCCAATACAGGCTTCTCCATTAAATGGACATTTAAGCCCTGTTGAAAGAAATCCATCACCATTTCCTGTTATCGCTTTTAACAAATCGAAAGCTGATTCGTCGTTATAAGTAAATGGCCCATAATTTCTTTGGAAGGAATCATTATTACCAAAAATATAAAAATAGGGGGAAGGATTTATTTTTTCATTGAGTTGCTCAAAAACCAAGTTGATATTGTCTTTGGTCGTTTTACGCTTATATGCGTTATGAGCTGGTAAGTCACCAAGCAAAAGCACTGCATGTTTTGTTTCTTGATCCAAGTCGATTTGTTCCCCAATGCTTGCTATTAACGTTTTAAAACTTTCTGGATCCAGTTCTTCAGAAGTATTCGGAAGAGGATTTATATGCGTCGGTTGCCGTTTTGTAATATCCACATGAGGGTCTGAAATTAATAAAACATCGAGTTGATTTTGATTGCTCCCGCTGGCTGCCATAGAAGAAAAATTAGCCAAAGAGAGTGAGATCATGGCTAAAGCTATTATCGATTTTTTGAACGTTATCATCTAATTTTCTCCATCTGTGGTGATGATTCTGTAGTAATTTGTTGTACTTAGAAAAGATCTAAGTTGCTTTACTGACACTACCATCATACCAAATAAGGTTTTAAGCAGGATTAATGTATGTACGTAAATTGCGCAATTAGATTGTTTTTTGGGATTAATCTTATCGCCTTCTACAGGTTTTTACCCCTGAAGTGTTTTACAATCAATAGTGGTTATGTTCAACTGTAGGAGATTACCTAGGTTCGGAGTTTCATAATAACCATGTAACGAACAGTAAATTTAATAATGATCAATTGATTAGTCTTAGAGGAAATAGGAGCAATGGAAGGTGTATTAATTTGTTTAACTCTTCTTTTTTTAATGGTGATCTCTGGTGTGATTACACGGTTTGTTTCTTTTCTACCAGCTCCATTAATCCAAATTACTATAGGGACCATTCTGGCAGTTTTATTTCCTACCTTTGATGTAGGATTTAATCCTGAACTTTTTATGTTGTTGTTCATTCCACCTTTATTATTTAATGACAGTTGGCATTTCCCTAAACGTGAGTTTTTGCTCTATACCAGACCCATTATTATGCTCTCGATTGGGTTGGTTTTTTTTACGGTCGCAGGGATTGGTTATTTAGTTCATTGGTTAGTTCCAATCATTCCTTTACCGGCAGCGTTTGCATTAGCGGCAGCGCTTTCTCCAACAGATGCGATATCCCTTAGATCTATGACTGTTGGAACTCGAGTGCCTGAGCGGATTATGCATATTTTGCAAGGAGAAGCGCTTTTAAATGATGCCTCAGGTCTGGTTTCATTTAAATTAGCGGTTGCTGCAATGGTTACGGGCGTATTTTCGCTCACAGGTGCCGTATGGAGTTTATTATTTATAAGTCTGGGAGGAATTGCTGTTGGCTTTATTCTTACCTATGTTTTTATCTCGCTTTTAGGAAAGTTAACCAAGCATAGCGCTCATGAGACAACTACTGAAAATCTATTGTTACTACTTTTACCATTCACTGTATATCTTGTTGCTGAAAAACTAGGTTTTTCCGGGGTATTAGCTACAGTTGCTGCGGGTTTTACCGTAGATCGAGCCGGGTTTTTAGACAGAACAATGGCCAAAATGCGTATCGAAGGGCATTTTGTCTGGGGGGTACTCGATCTCACTTTAAATGGAATTATCTTTATTCTTTTAGGATTGTATTTGCCTCATTCGATCAAATTTCTTGCCACTACGGGATATAGTTTATCTGAATATGCACGAATTGTTGTGCTTATCACGGTGACTCTAATTTTATTACGCACATTATGGATTTATTTAACATTGCCTTTTGAAGCATTAATATCCAGGCGCAAACGTAGTACCTGGCGTTTCCCTAACATAAAAATAATCAGCACATTCTCACTAGGCGGAGTACGAGGAGCAATTGCTCTGGCGGCGATCTTATCTTTACCTCATATGATTAATGGAGTGCCTTTTCCCGCGCGTAAGCTTTTAATTATCTTGGTTATTGGCGTTGTTCTTTGTTCTTTGTTAATTAGCAGTTTGCTCTTGCCTTTGATTACCCCTGGATTGAAAAACTTGATTCATAAGCATACTCAAGATGAGGAAAATGAAGCAGTGCTTGCATTAACTAAAGCCGCAGTGGAAGCAATCAAAACAAAAATGAAGAGTTTATGTGAAGAAATCAATGAACGGGATAAGGCTTTATGCCTCGAGGTTGGAGATAAGCTAATGGCGACTTTTAATCAATTTATCGCATCGACTCATGGTTCTGAACATGAAAAACTCGAAAGTATGTTAGCTTTAACGTTTGAGCGGCAACTAAGATATGCGGCCCTAGAAGGGGCTCATCTGGAATTGCGTACATTGAGAAAAGAAAGAAAAATTAACAATACGACAATGATGAAAATTATTTCTAGATTGGATTTAAGACAAATGACTTTGCATACGGAGCATCAAACGATTTCAGGTTCTTTAGAAAAAACAGGAAAAGAATAAAAATGTTCCAGAATAATGGCTCATTTTGATTAGAGTTAGATCAATTTCCTACGTACCGCGCATAAAGTGCGGTACGTAGGAGGTAAGCATAAGCGTAGTAGCAGGGCGTAATTTCAGTTGGATTGCTCAGGAATAAGCCGTGGCATAAATCCAAAAATGCTAATACAGAGCACGTTGAACCAATTTATCTTTTTTAAAGCGTATTTGATAATGAAAATACCTCGGTTTCTTCTTTCATTTCTTTTTTATTTCTATGTTGATTGAGCTGGAACAAACAGAGGGAAGCAAGTGTAGGAACTTTATCATGTGCTCGAAGTAGCGTGCTTCTATAGATTTCAGTTTCTTTGATTGATTTTACGGCTGTT
This sequence comes from Legionella stuttgartensis, assembly GCF_977063405.2. Lineage (NCBI taxonomy): Bacteria > Pseudomonadati > Pseudomonadota > Gammaproteobacteria > Legionellales > Legionellaceae > Legionella > Legionella stuttgartensis. The sequence goes on along the minus strand of NZ_CDRUHA020000109.1, from coordinate 57,574 downwards.
TTGGGATTACTCTGTAGCCCCTCGAGTCGAAATCTTGCTGGGGTGTAGGCACCGTTTAATAGCATATGGCGTAAGACCCAGTTATATGAATTTAAATTAGGCATTACACCAAGTTTTTGAGCCAATGCGGTTGAAAATTTTATTTCCTCGCGGTCTTTAGGGGTATTTGCGATTTCTTCCTTCATTAAGTCAATTGACGGTAACTTCAAGCGACCACTAAACACACCACAAGCATATCTTGCTTGCAACTCAACAAGAGGAAATACTGCTCCACGTGCACCGGGATACATCCCTATATATGCGAGATTTTTCGTATCGAGTGGAAAAGTATCTTCATAAAGAGGCGAAGTTGGATTTAAGCGTAAGCTTTCAGGAAGAAATGATAAGTCTCTTTCATAACCAGTACAAAAGATAACAACATCAAATTCAATAGTGCGGCCATCTTTTAAAACAACACTGGAGTTTAAAAAATAGTCTATTTCGCCACGAATAGGTTTTAGTCTTCCGCTACGGACTTCTTTGAAATAATCATCGGCTACCACAAAACCAACAGGTGAAGAAGGGGACATATGCCATTCAGGAACCTCTTGTTGTTCCGAACAGTGTTGCAGCATAAATTGATATAGTTCTTCTTTGGACAAGGGAGTTTGGGCACTGTTATAGGTTTTTAATAAATCTCGGGGTAAAAAAGGACCATTATTTTTAGGATCTGAGGAGCGATATCTTTTGATTACCCAACGTTCTTTCCTTAATAAGTGTATGACATCGGTTACTTTTGCAATTTCTTCTGCAATGGATGTGCCACTTAATGAGCCTCCTACGATTAAAACACGTTTTTTTGCAAACTCTTTGGCAGATTTATATTTTGAACTATGAAGCATTTTGTCATTTAATTGTTCCAATCCCTTAAAATTAGGAACAGAAGGACTTGTAAATTTACTTGATGCAATAATAATTGAATCAAACGATTCTTCTTTAAGTGTGGTTTGGTTTTCTTGCCAACGAATCAGCCATTTTCCATCTTGCTCTAATACTTCAGTAACGCGACATCCAAAGCGAATGTAAGGAAAAAGGTCAAAATGTGTTGCATAGCTGGATAAATAATCATATACCTCTTGAGTTGTTGGGAAATCAGCAGCGTCTCGTGGCCAACTGAAATTAGAAAAAGCGCCCGTATGACGTGAAATATTTACTTTCATTCCTGGCCAAGCAGAACCTTTATCTTCAGGCTTACGAATATCTGGTCCCCATACACCACCAATTCGAAATGACATTTCAAAGAGGGTAGGAACTATCCCTTCTTCAAGTGCAGCTTCAGCGGAAGTAAGACCAGACGCACCAGCACCAATGATGGCTATTTTGGGCATAATGACAAATTCTCCATACGCATACTCGGTATTTTGGGTACTGAACCGAATACCTTTTTGCAGTATTTATATAAGAAATTGTGACGATAAGGAATAGCAAGCATTAAATAAAGGAGGGAGGTTACCTCATGAAAATATCTGGCTCCGTAGCAAGAATAAACAACCGAACGTAGTGACCTGAAGATCGTTCTTTCTATTTGTATTCTATTGATTTTTGCGTATCGAGAGCTACAAATTCTTGATTAGAAGCAGACTTAGTCCCGCTAAATATTCCCAGTTGGCTGCTTTTAACTTCTTCTGTCTTTGATTTTTGTAAAACAGATAAAGCCAACTGTAATTCTTTGGCTGCTTGCGCAAATACTTCCGGGCATTGAGCCAGCACTTTCTCCCAGGGTTTATCATTTAAGGAGACAAATAATTTTTGTTCTAAAAGTTCATCGCGTACAATTTGATACACAATATTAGCTAAATAATTTTTACCCAATGCATCACATACATGATGTGTTTCAAGAGTGTTTATGATTTGCTGCAGTTCATTTAATTTTGAACTAATTCCTGCATCGCGTTTAAAACTATTAAATAAAGATTGAGCATCTTCAATATCGAAAAAGCTATATTCTACCCCTAACTCATTGAAGTATGTTCCGTCTTTATAATAAGCAACAGGTTTTTCACCACGAACCCAAAATCCTAGTTTGGCACAGAGCTCAATGGCATTGTCTTCATGAGTAAATAACTCAAGTTTTTTTACTCTTTGTCCTGCCAAGATAACATTTAAAGCCTGTCTTAAGGCGAGGCTGCAAAGCTCTTTATCCTGATGATGAAGTTTTAGATTCTCAAGAAATGCAATATGTTGAATGACACTTTCATCTGGATAATAATCAAAATCAAGAATTAACTCATTTCCTAGTTTGACTTGGATCTTATCGTTTACAAGACGTACTTCCCATTGACCTGACATGTTCTTTAAAAGAGGAGGGAGTTCTGGTTCATATTGTCTAGACGAAGTGGATTCCGCTTTGTTAAGCAATACTGGGTCTATAATTTTGTAACTAAAACGTTCGATAAGGTAATAATGATCCTTTGGCGTTGGTCCAGTGCGCTGCAACCAATCTGGAAATACTGCTTCGGCGTGATAACCTATTGAATCAGAGAGATGAAATGCTTTATTGTTTCCTCCGCTTTGCGTAAAACGGATGCATTTAATCTTGGGATTTTGTTTTACAATTTCTTCGAATCCTTTCCAAAAAACTTTACCGTATCCTTTATTCAGGTATTGAGCATCAACTCCCATGGAGCAAAATTCGGCTACATGTTCATAGGGACCAGAAAGATATTTAATACGGCGCACACCTACAATCGTTTCTTTTTCATTGATCGAATCGACCATGACATAAATATCGCTTTGTTGATTGAGCCGATTAAAAGTTGCTTTAAAGGACTCTTTATCTTTTTTTGTAAAAGACATCCATTGGATAATATGATCTTGCATCCATATTTCCCAAACTCGCTCATAATCGCTTTCTTTAACTCGCCGAAGAAAAGGATATTTTATCTCAGAACGCTCTTGCATATAATGGGCCACCAAACAAACAGTAATGTCTATTATATTTGTTTTGTGATTAATTGTAAATCATATTGATTGAAATGTGATCAATTGATTTTTAGGGAGTGCTGAAATATTGTTGTTAACATTAGCAAGCATACTCAATGGCAGTTAAGCTTACTCTCCTTGAGCCTACGTCTCGCGAACACGTCGCGGGACGTAGGCAGAGAGGGAATATAGAAAAATATTCTTAGCTTAGTGCAATTTACGTTTAGAGATCATTGTCATTGCCATAACCAAGACCTATATTAAATCCTTGTTGGACCTCATATTTATCGCCAGGTGATTTATTGGTCATTCCTTGATACAAATCATCTCGCACACGACCTGATCGATGAAGTGATTCTATGCTCAAGGGCGCCCCTTTTTCGAGAGAACGAGGTAATTCAATACCTAATGTTTCTCGAGAAAAAGTTTGTAGCTTCTCAGCCAAACCACTTCCAGTTTCTTTGGAGAACATACCCGTGAGACCACCGCGCAGAATATGGCGGTATTCTTGCAACATGAGATCGATCATTTGTTCTACTTTTCTTTCTGGACTTTGATTGCTACTGTCAATCTCTTGTATTTTTTCAAGTAATCTATCCTTGCCGCCTCTGGTTGTTTCCGAGGTATTAATCGCTTGTTCTAATTTTGTTTTTACCTCATGCCACTCAGGGATTTTAGTAGAAGAATTATATACATCTTGGACGGTTTGTAAGGCTTGATATTCTAGACGTTTATTAAGAAATAGCTGATCATTTTGAATAAGGTTCATTTTTTGTTCATAATCTTTGGATAACTGCTGATACAAACTCAGTTTTTGTTGATACTCACTCAACTCATTCTGATATTCATCGTTCGATTTCTCTATATCACGATATTGTTCCGATTCAGGACGATTATCATCAATCCATATAGAAGATAGCCCTTCAAAAGGGATCCACTCTTTTGTAGTACGCGAAGGCTCATTTGGCAAAATGGGTTTTTCGGGTAACATATCTCTTAACTCATTGCCTAAACTCCAGATTTTTTGATTTAATGTACGCTCAAACTCAGTACCGCTATTTATTGAGATTCCACCCTGATTCTGCACATCGTACTGAGCCATTAACTGACTCAAACTTAGGGTATTTCCACCAAGCAAAATTTTCATTTTAACATCTCCTTGTCAATGTACGCTCCTTATATGTATAAATTATAGACAAGCTTGACGAGAGGATCTGTGAATTTTAGACCATTAAAAATGAGTAAATTATGAGGTGAGGCGTTATTGCTAATTTATAGCACGCAGGCACTAATATTAGCCATGCGTGCTGATAGAGGCGAGAGGATTTACTTACCACCGAAGCAGACATCGAGAGTGACTGCATTACTAGCAGGAAGCCAGTGTCCATAACCTTCTCCATGCCAGCGGCTGGTTTCTTCAAGCTTCGCGAGGACTATTTCTTTTGTGAGCTCGTTGCGTTTAACCCAATCAGTACAACGTTTTTTTACTTGCCTACGAATTTGATCGCGCATAAAAGCGTAACGACATGGGTTATAGGCTTCATTTAGGTTATCTGAAATATAAGGTTTCAATAAGTTATACTTATTGACGTGTTTGGAGAATTCCCATGTATCTCCATGCAAAACTAGGATTGGGGGAAGTGTTTGTTCTCCAATTTTTACGCTATTTGCAAGATTCATATAAAACTTCCATCCTGCATAATTTGCAGCTAAATCCGCATTGGAATACACCCCATTAATTAATGTACCTAAATAGGTCTGCTCTAGAATTTGACCGTATGTAACAATAGCGGCATGGGCTTGATCGGGTGTTTTTCCATGATCCAGGAAATAGTTATAAATTTTATAATAGGTATGGCCCATCATGAAAAAATGACCAAGTTTGTCTGTACCAAAATAATAACCATACATATTAATCGTTGGTGCAAGTCCAATGACAAATAAGGGAGATTGCGAAAAAACGAGCCAATAAACGGTTTTCCAAGGCCAGACTTCTTTATAGAGCATGGGATTGGAGTCTTTAGGTAAGCGACGCAACCAACGTGGAAAACCCGGACCGGTATTTTTATATATTAAATCAGCGATGTAGCTTGCTTTACGACGCGTCGCCAATTGTAATGCCGAGTGCCGACTCTTCTGTGCTCTTGGGAGAAGCATTTGAATTTCTGCATTAGTTTGTGCGATGGATTTTTCAAGAACTTCATAAAGTCTATAACTGGCCGCTGGGCCGATGTCTTGTAATTCACCAGGTGGTAGAGTAAATTGATCCGTTTCCTCTGCTTGAGTTTCCTGTATTCCATAAATACTAAATAATAAAATTAAAAAGAAGATCCTTGTAAAAGCCATATTCCTTTTTCCTATCCTAAATCGGTGAGTCATTAGAATACAAAATGTTTCCTACTGTCTAGAAAAATTATTAAGAAATGTAATTTAAATAGGGTGGTTTTACGTTCCAAGGGTATTTTATGCTGGATTTGGCATATAAAAATCAAGAAAGGCTCTAATCTTGGGTAGTTCAGATCCATAAGGCTGATAAAAAGTAAAAATCTCATATTGTTTAAATTTTATTTCAGGAAAAATATGGATAAGTGTTTTATCTTTAAGGGCTTGCTCAACGAGTCTGTCGCCAGTTAAAAAAAGTCCTAATCCATTTTTACACGCCTGGTTTAGCGCATTAAAGTCATCCATAAAGAGTATGGGTTTTGGGCAGGGTAGATAAGTTCCATTTTCTAGCGGAAGTTCTGTAGCCGGTTTTCTCAAGCTGTGGGAAATAAACGGAAAGGCCATCAAGTCGGATGCATGAACTGGCATCCCATATTGTTCAATTAAACGAGGTGCAGCACAAAGAATATTGTTGATGGGGTTCATCTTCCTGTATTTTAATTGGTCTGTAAACGGTGGAATTTCCGGAAAGCCAACCATCACATCAATATCTTTACGCGCCAAATCATTATCTTGTTCAGAGAATAAAAATTCGCACTCAATCAAGGGATATTGGGCCATAAAATCAGCAAGCCGGTCTAGAATTAATTCCCTGGCAAGAATATTCGAAACCAAAATGGTAATTTGGCCTTGAGGGAGCGTTTGTCTTGATTCAATAAATTGTTCAATAAGTTGTGTCTCTGCAAGTAGCTTCTGACATTTTTCCAGAAGAACGAAACCAAAAACGGTCAGTTGTACTTTACGCGTATCTCGAATAAAGAGTTTTTCACCAAGTTGATCCTCCAAGTTTTTAATTTGCTTACTCACTGCGGTTGCTGTAATACATAGTTCGGCTGCAGCGCGATTGTAACTTAGATACTCTGCTACTTTTATAAAGCATCTTAATTGAGAGAAATTCAGCATAATCAAATATTGGTTGTTTAATTATTCATTAATTATAAACTAATAGTTCATAATGCAAAAAATAATGTTGATTAATATCCACGTAATTGATGAGTACAATATAAATAAATAAAAGTACTGAGGTTTATTATGAACTATCAATATCATCATGTTGGAATACCCATCACGGAGCCGCGTGCAGGTGAGCGTTATAGTGCCATTATGGATATGTATACCTCAGGAGGAGAGTTACCAGGACGCATTCAATATCATCGATTTGGTCCTAATTGTCCTTTGCATAAGCTGATTCAAACCCAACCGCATATAGCCTATAAAGTGAGATGTATTGATGAAGCAATAAAGGGGAAACATGTTCTTTTAGAGCCCTATTTTCCATTAAAAAATTTTAAAGTAGCAATGATCGAAGACCATGGGGCGATCATCGAATTTATTGAAACAAGCCTGCCAGAAGAGGAAATATGGGATGAATCAAAGCACCAAGATTCCATGTTATATTCTCAAGGATAGCCGGACGTTTGTCCGGTTTGTCACAAAAAACTACAATCTCGTTTTGTTTTAATTGAGGTATATAAGGTTGATCACCCGCGGAGAATAAACTGCAAATAATGTGTAAATTCAGCACAGAAAATAACAAAGTGTGTATCAAGCTCAAATATAATATGAACTACCAAGATTAAAATAAAACTAAGATGTCCGAATCAATTAAATTTGTGGTAACTGGAGAAAGTGCGGGTATCGTTGAAGTGAAGATTGATGCTACTTCATCAGAATTGACTGCGACCATCATCTATAAGCCAAATCCTGAAACGCCAGTCCCCAAAGAAATGTTATTAGGTTATCGTGATGCATCAGGAAAAGGTCATATGCTTTCTATGACTAAAGAAAAAGAGGGAGAATGGAGGGCAAAACGTTCGGTTGCTCCAAATGAAAGCAGCGATTTTTTTATGCATCCAGATGTAAAGCCTGGGGAGTTGAATCAAAAGCCTAATATTATCAACAAAATTGCTTTATCCGATGGAAAAATTGTTACCTCGGTGTATGAAAATCGTGAATTATCCCAAGAAAATAAAGGAAATCTTCAAAAACGCATACTGAGCGCAACAGGTGTTTTAAGCGAGCCGATTGAGGAACCCTATCAATTAAAGTCCGGGGACCAAATGGTTGAAGTCTATTTTCCAGCTGGTTATAAGGCTTCCGGACCTAGTGAATACAATATTCAGGTGATGCTCGATGGGGATATGCATTTGCACCAGGATGCCTTTGGAAATCGCATGGGCACAAAAGAAGTTTTAGATAATTTAATTGCTGAAGGTAAAATAGAACCAGTTATTGCCGTATTCGTATCACCGACACCACCTATTATGGGAAAAGGGCAGTGGGCCTCTATGCCAAGGCTTAAAGAATATGGTTGTGATCTGCATACCGATGCGATGCTCGCTAAAATTCCAGGCGCATTAAGGCGAGCAGATATTCCCGTCACGAGTGATCCTCAAAAAATAGGTTTATGTGGGCAAAGTATGGGTGGGCTACAAGCCTTGTATACAGCGAAAATGCATCCGGATATCTATGGACACGTGATTGCTCAATCTCCAGCTGTTTGGTGGGGGCCCTCATTACTGCGATTAAAAGGTGAAGAAGTTGATGAGCCTGTGCGTTATGAAGAGGATCGAACCTGGCGTGCCCCTTTGGCTAATAAAAATGAGCAACAATATTTATTGCATATGCTCAAGAGTGGGTATGATGAATTGTCTAAGCAGAAAGTACCTCAGGGAGCGGTCAATGTTCATCTCCAGGCAGGAACTATGGAAACAGGCGACTGTGGTTTAGGTGATGAACCACTAACCCAAGCAACCCTGTCGCTTGCTCAAGAATTAAAGGTTCCATGCAAACTCCACAACGGAGGGCATGCAGCAGAGCCTTGGGCCACTGGATTTGCTGTGCTTTTGCCGCAAGTACATCCTAAGCTGACCCCATTAAAGCAGAGTTGGCTAGATTCCGCGCCAAAGACTGCATCGGGCGCGATTGATTTAACTAAAGCCGAACGCTTTGCCGAAGGTGGGACTCATGTACTTTATCGTTTTCCGGATGCCCCTTTTGTTATTAAGGTAATGAAGCAGAATCCCAACCCTAAGGAGCTTGAAGAGTTAGAGAAAAAATATGCTGTTTTATACGATTGTTTTGACCGAGATAATAAACAGCGGTGTATTCGGGAACACCATGTTACCCATCAGGTTTTACTCCCTGGGAAAGAACCGAAAAATGCTGCTCTATCAATGGTTCCATATGAAAAATGCTTCAAGTCTAAAGTGAAATTTGATTTTAAAATAGAACCTGCGGAACTTGATCCCTACTTAATGGAACACAATAAAGTGTTGTGCGAAAAGGTTAATAAAATACTTATCCATAGTGGCTCTTCTGCAGCAAGTTTTGATTTTAATGATTATGCGAAGGTTGATGAGCGAATCGGCGCCATAATACAACGGTTAGAGAGCGATCCTAAACTCCGGGACCTAATGATTGAGTTTCTAAATCATTATCGTGATTTCTATCAAAAGACGAATATTATTATGGATGCTATGGGGTTTGAAAATATTCTCTTCTTTAAAGATGAAAAGAATGAGTGGCAATTTAAAATAGGAAGTGTCATCAAGCACGATACTGGAAAATATACCAATGAATTGTTTCATGCACTAAATACTGAAAAAGCAGTAGATTTGAATTCTTTTGTTAATTTTACCCATGCCTATTTTTCGCCGGCGAACATTCGAGCAGTTAATGTCTGTGCGATGAGGCTTGGTTTAGAGCCTGTTATTAATGATGTGATGATTGATTCCAAAGATTTATTCAAAATATCGCAACGCTTATCTGTTGCAGAGCGCATGTTTGCCTATGCACGACATGGCGATTTTGGGCAAGTGAATAAAATGCTCGAGGCGAATAAGGATCTGCTTAGTTTTGATCTCAAAGATTTCTGGGCTTATTCTCTAATTGCTGATGAATACATAAAACATGGACAGCCACCCACAGCACTTAAAGCTTATTTAGATACCGTGAGTAAATTCCCCGTTATCTTGCCAGAAGGTAAGGAAGAGGCAAAACGAGTACTCGATGCAAAAACGGTCATTGTCGATCGAAAAAACATACATGATAAAAAAATAATGCTCCATAAAGAACTCACCATGTTCTCACCATCCGTTCTTTCAACTAAAACGATGACTCATAATTATAAAAAGGAACTGCAAGAAACAAAATCTGAAAACCCTTCTAATATGTCTATTTCATATAACTGATGTATCGATTTCTTTTGAGACTAAAAATTAATATGAGAATTGAGTTTCGAAAGAAGTGATGCAAATACTGCATTAACAATAGACAAATAATGTTGGCAATACTTTCCAAATGAATTAAGATGGTTCAATTTGACTTATATTTTGCTTGGGGTTATGTATGTTTGGTGAGTTATTTGAAAATTCAATAGGCTTAAGTATTCGATATTACTCCAACCAAGCTTATGAAGCTGTAGCGAATATTTTGCATCAAGCAGAGCAATTTGGAATTGGTCGCACCAGAGATTTTATTCGTGATCCGAAAAAGATGATCCATACGTTGACCTCTGAAGCACGAAGCAGCAAAGGAGGATACAGTGTTGCCAGTTTGGGATATTTGGGAGGACACTATGCAGTGATTACGCCAAAGTCTCAATCGCAGCTTGTTGAATTAATTAATCAATTTGATAAAGAACAGTCAAGTCGAAAAGGACATGCTTCGTTTAAGTTTTTTTCCGGTAATGATTTTTTTATTATTTCAGATATTGGACATGATGCACTGGCATCAAGAAAAAATCTATCTCGATTTCTTACCCCATCTCGACTTGCCAATCCTCTTAGCACAGAAATAGAAAAAAGCATAATTCCTGATGCGGATATTAAAATCCGTCATTCGGTGTGCGGTATTGTGCGTGCCGTTATGGTCGAAAATATGTTGGGTATCCAGCAATTACCAGAAGATACTTATAACATGATGGAGTCTTATAGAAACGATGTAAAACGTTGGGGCGCATTCCCTTTTCCTGAGTTGCTTAATTTTATGCCGAGCTTAAGAAAAAAACGGGATGCTTATCGCGCTTTTTCAAAGGGAATTTTAGAGCAAGAGTTCGACAAAGTTGTCTCAGAACTCCATTCAGAGGATCCTGGGAATGCTAATTTAATCGCTGCTTCTATAGTGAGTTTGTTTAAAGATGAAAACCCAGAGCTATCAGCGACTGAATATTCAGATGCTTTAAAATCTTTGCCTGTTCATGAGATTAGACGATATTTTGAAAATCCCGTAGTTCAATCGCTCCCGATGATCCTTAAAGCGGCAGATAATTTAACGGATGCAATTGTATTGTGCCTCGAGCAGATGGCGTCCGATCCCAGCCTACTTGAGATGCTTCGTGATGAAATTGATGGCGCTCATTTGACATTCGGAGAATTAGACATTAAAGCTCTGAAATCGCTACCCATATTGGATGCTTTTTATAAGGAGTCAGTGCGGTTTGATGCTCCTATTGCAGTGCCGCGATATACTCAAAACGGGTATTCATCGGAATCAATGAACATCCCTCCTAATACCATGATTATCTTTGATTTACATGCTTTAGCAAAAGGGGAGCAATATTGGACTCATCCTGATGAGTTTGATCCTAAACGTTTTTTGCAGCCTAAACAGCACCTTAAAGAAGGCATTGAATCAGATAACAAAAATAATCATACCCTCGGTCAATTTCCATTCGTTCCTTTTTCGGTAGGTCAACGCAATTGTCCAGCTTTTGCGGTTACAGAAGTGTTATTTAAAGCGGCTGTTGCGAAATTTGTTGCAGACTATGAACTCAGTTTTGTTAAAAATGAGGATAATGATTCAATATTGCATATTGCTTCAAGAGATAAGTCATTTAGCTTAACGCAATAAGATCAAAAATCGATAGGTTGCATTGAATGCAACCAACACTTTCTGAGTACGATGACGTTACTGAATTATATTTTTGGATTTGACAAGCAATTCGTCCAGGCTGTTTAGATTGTTGAGATGTTTTTGTACTGGCTCTGTTATCACAGTATATTGTTTTGTTCCTTCAAGAGATAATTGCTGTAAATCACCAAGAGTTAAGTATAAAGGACTATGAATCTCAGTAATCGAACAATAAATACTTGATTCAGAGGTTTTAGGATTTTTAACGGCTAATTGATATATATTGACAGCGGCTGACTCTTCATCTGTTTTCATTTTCTCTTGTGCAATCTTAGGTAGTTCGATAACTCCAAAATAAGTATCCTCTTTGGTTAATTCAAATCCATCGTCTTTAATCGTTTGACCAATAGTGCTCCCTTTGTAAATTTTCTTATGAGTATCTTGCAACCAGGGTGGAACGGGTAAAGAAAAATGAACAATGGCACAGGTTCGCATGACACCATTAGAATTGAGATTGGATATACGAACACTATCTTCTTGAAACATAAGTTCTACTCCATAGTTACCAAATATGAGTTTAATTCTTTGACTATTGAGTAAGCCCTGCATCTTCTCCAGCTCATCCGCTTTTCTACATGGCATTTGTTGGTTCACAGCGCCTAATTTAAAGAAGGTTTGGATTTTTGAGGTAGGATTAGTTAATTTTGCATACATCTTAAGCTCCTATTTGTAAGACCTCCAAGTTACCATGTTTTATACAAGGAGGGGATAATTTATCCCTATTGCCTATGTGTCGGCGTGTTTCCTACGTAGGCAGAAAAGATGAATTTGTTAATTCGTCCTATCTACGTTGTTTGAATTTTTCTTAATGCCTTGAGCAATCAGAGTCTAGGTCCTGGGACAGTTTGTTTCCTTTATAGATCCCGCCCCACGACTTGTTCGCGGGGTTATCCGCGGGATCCAGAGAGATGCTCCTTTGCACTGCATTAATTGATTAGGAAGAATGTAACTATTAAATCAACTATACATCGACGTTCGGATTTCATTGAACCGATCGTTATCATGCTCTTTCAATTTTTCAGCTGTTTGCAACTCCTCTTGCTCTTGTTCTTGTTGCGCTTTTAATTTCATTAGCTCAATCATGTTTTGGGTTTTTAATTCTTGTAAAATACCAGCCAACAAAAAATCGGTGGTGGTTTGTAGACTTATTTCTTGAACGGGTTGCTGTATTTCCTGTGTATTTTGTGTTTCTTGTATTTCTGATGAGGTGGGTATTGGTTTTTGATTAAAGAAAAGTGGCGCCTCCTGATTTGAGTAAGTTTTTTTTGCTTTACTATTTCCATTTGCTAGACGAGCATTTGTAGCTTTTCTACCCATGATGATCTCCTTTTCCTTATGAGTCTCCTCCAGATTAATCTAAATATTGACTCAAATGCAAATGTTTTCTTCAGAATTAACAAATTTTGAGTTTATATAGTTAATATTGCTCATCAAGCGCATATATAATCCGTTTTTTCTCTGTCTAATGAATAAAAAGGAACATTGATCCCTCGTGTTGTGCACCTTAATTGATAGTTTTGCGATTAATCATGCGATTCCTTCATTTTTAATACCCATGTTATGCCTATATTTTGTTCTCATTGTCTTTTATTTAATAATTCGTTAATCGCAATGAGATATAATGTTGCAAATTGTTTAATTTTATATCTTACGATCTTAGTCTTTTAAGCCGCAACATGAGAATTAAAAATTATGAAAGAACTCTTTGAGAAACCTTTTGCATCTGATGTAACTACTCCTGTAACGCATGCTGATATTTGTACTTGTACTATGTGTATGAAAAGCAAATTATCTACTGAGGTTACGAGCAAGCATTTACATAGCTTGCAAGCTACTATGGTGGATCGACGCAATCCTGATACACCTGGCAGCAAACCATTAATGAAAGCAGTAAAAGCCCATGCCATTCTCAAAGCAGGCACAGAAATAAACATGATGGAAGCAACTGGAATTGATGAATATGATATACCTAATGTAGGATGTGTGATTCAAATAGCTTCTCCTCAAGAATTAACTATTAAGGCAACATGGAAAAATAAAAATCAGGAATGCGCAGTAAGTGGTACGGATGCGAGTGTTTTTGGTAGTTTAGGAGTATTAGTTATTCCATCCGATGTTCAAGTAGTGAATATACCCAAAATGAATGCTCGTGCTGTACCCACAGCGTTTTTAGCTAAATACGGTGCCGAGTTAATTCCTTTAGATACATCATTTGTTTTGGATGCTGTGGATGAGCCGTCATTAGAAAACCTGTACTTGGTTGAATATCAATGGGATGCAGATTACATACCAGACTATGTAATGAAAAGAAAAGGTGGTGGTGGATTATTTGTAGAAACACATCCATTTCCTCATGTTTTTACACCGTTGTCCCCTGAGTGCAGTGGTGCATTGATACTTGGAGTAGAACGGCCTGATGGGGCATTTGATTTTGCTGCTTTTGAGATACCATTTGGATACACGATGAAAATTGGGAGTAATGTAATCCATGGCGACTCGTTTTTTGTCGGGCCTTACGCAATCGCATTAACTGAAACCGAATTAGCTGATTCTGTTATTTTGAAGCAAGATACTCCTCAGCGTGACCTACAACGAGTAGCTCAAATACCTACTAAAACGTTTAAAATAAATTTATTTGAGGATACGCAGGTACATAAAGGTGCTTTTGACAATCAGATAAACTTTTTTAAACAGTTACCTAAAGAAGTTTTAAGTGACGCTCGTCATTTATCAACAGAGTTTCAAGAGGCATTTGATCAACAATTTGAATTAGTACCTAAAATCGAGCCCCCATATTAAAAATAGATAAGTATAACGAATAATTAGGTGATGTTTAGTAAATGGAGTATCGGCCAAAAAGTACTCCATTTTTCTATCCTGTAGAAAAGAAGCAGGCCAAATGAATCGTTCAATCTTTGCAAAGTGAACAATAAAGTGTATTATTCAAAAAAGTTCCAAATTGAAAAAAATTTCCACTGAAATAGAAAATTTGTGACTAGCTCTATTATATTTATGAGGTAAATGGATATGTTTGGTAAAATCGGCCCTGCAAAAAAGAATACTTTTGAACAAGAAATAGCATCAGAGCAACGTCAAAAACTGAAAGAAAATTTAGAAAAACTTGCTGTTCCAAGGTGTGAACAAGATAAAATCATAGAAATGCGAAATAATTCATCTGATGAATACCGTAAGTCGCGTTGTTTTTGGTTCCTTGAAAATCATACTATTCCTGAGACGAAAACGAAGCTTAACCGGCATCACTTCGAGACATTTGAGCGATGTCAGCGTGATCTTAGTAAAGCGCTTGAACATGGGACAGAAGAACCACACTCAGAGGGTTTGAAGTTTAGATAGATTGTGGCAGTTTTATCGAAATTCAGCGGGGTCGGGTAACCAAAATACCCTGTTAGACGCATTAACCACAACATCTACAGAAGGGCTTCCTGCGGCCATATCAATGAGTTGTTCGGCCCATTTTGCATACGTGTCTGCGGATTGGAATTCGAATTTTTGCTCTGAATTCATCAGGGTTAATGCAATCATAGTACCAATCATTTCATAGATTATTGGTTTTTGATAATCATGCATGCATTTCTGAGCGATGGTAACGCGGTCTTTTTTTCCATCCATCAGTACCGGTTGAGCAATGTGTTTTAATACATTTTCTTCCATGGTTAGCCCTGTCAACGCTGCAATGCGTTGAATCAGTTCTTCTTGAGGATATACCAGTGACACAGCTACGTCACGATTAATACCAGGTTCGTAGAATAATGGCTGATGCTGAAGTATATTAGGGAATTCTTCGATATAAGGCACACACTGGGTTACTTCAAAGTAATCGTCAATCGATTTAAGCATTTGTTTGAAATCAAAACAAACTTCCGTATCCAGCTCGGCGTTTAAATCATTTAAATAACAAACAATTGCCAGCCCACCCATTATCCGAGCGCGCGCCTCAGGTGAGTTGGTATCCGCTTTGCTGATGGGGTAGGCGATGCTGAGCCAACGATTGGGAACTGCAGCCAATTCTTCTATTGGTGATCGGAGATTACGTCCATACATTTTTATGGTGTACTCTATAACCCGATCACATACCTCTTGACGTGGCTTTAAAATCATCATTTCCGTTGGCTTAGATACGTTTTGCTCCTTAATTTTGTCTTCATTCATTTTAGTTACTCATTTCAAATCAAATGTGTACTATTGCTCTAAATGATTTTGACACAAAGGCCCCTTATTCATCATTTGAGCTACCATTCGGTCGTGGGGTGGTGATGCAAGGTGTATAACATCGATCCATAGCATTAATAAACGCTTTTTTCCCATCAAAACTTCCATTAGGCTGGACTAACCAGGGTTGATCTCCTTGCCAAGTAGTAATTTTTATACGCTGTAACATACCAGGAAGTTCTCTTATTCCCTGTGTCGCAACGATAGATAGTCCATCTCCGTGATTTTTATGAATACAATGAGGTGATTGGTGATGTAACGAAAGAACATCTTCAGGGAAGAGAGGAACTGCACCACCAAATACACGCGCTCTATCCATATTGCTAAAAAGATGCCCTGGCCCTTGAACAAAGGCCAAGGTATGAGCTAAAGCCTGTGAATATTCGCTGTCATAATAAGAGTGTTTTACTAATGCTAATTCATCGTTTCGCATAGCATCAATATTATTTCGGTATTCCTTTTTAATTTTGTGTATTATTTTGGCACGTTCATCGCTAGTCAAACCCTCTTTCTTTAGGGACTCAGCGAGTGAGATAAGACGCATACAATGAGTGCCCAATTTCTCAGCAATATCTACAATCGAATCTAAATGTTCATCTTTTATAATTTGCCCATTTAAGCCAGCTACAGTTTGACCCGAGATTAATCCTAGACCATACATTGCAGAACCAATTCCTGCGTCAATTATTTTTCGACATTCTTTTTGTGATAGATGAGTGATTTTGGATAGTTCTTGGGGATCGATGCTTACTAGTTTTTCAAGAGCGGCTCTCGCGTCGGGATAGAGTTTGGCGAGATGTTTATGTATGCTTATGCGGTGCTGCATATCAATATAGAACGCCTTACAGGCTTCAACACCCTCTTGAGCATGTTGGTGCCTCTCAAGTAGCATCGAGGTATACTCATTCAACGTTTTTCCTTGCATCTTGGCTCTTTCCTCGAGCTGTTCTTTAGGCAAGTTTAAAGCGACTTCGGTAAGTTCCAAATCCGAGAAATATTTGCGACCTTTCTCGGTGACGCATTCTAAATGATGTTCTAATGCGATCCCGCAGGCTTCTACCAATTTTTGGTGTTGTTTTGGGTGTTGGAACAAAGTCAGAAGACCACCTGTAAATCCTTGAACGACTAATTCTTGAGATCGACTCGGCGTATAAGCCTCTTTTCCTGGATGAGGAATTGTTCCGATTGGTAATTGTTCGGCATAAGTTAATAATTCTTGCGCTGAGGCAAATTGGGTTTCAACATTTTTCGTTAAGTGATCTTTGTCTGCTCGATAGAGTTTTTCAGCATCTTTGAATCGTTGTTGATCTTTAGAGTCCAAGTTGTAAAGTATTACTCCCGTACCAACTCCAGTACCAATGATAATTGCCGCTGCTTTTTTCAGCTTAAAAGCATGTTTAAAACTGGAGCTTACTTGTCGGTGGGCTTGCTTGACATAGATAATTTTGGACAACATAATTTTTTCCGCAAAGTTTGTACTTGTTGGTCATTATAGCATCATGTTGATTAATGAATTATTAAGTAAAAAGCCAGCATAGTGCTTTTTTTTTTAAATTGAAATTATGTGAATGAATTGTACTTAATTAAATCCATAATAGATGCAAAAATGGGCGAGAAGATAGGCGCAATAGTTGCTAATAATGCTTTAAATTACTCTACAAAATATCAGGAGTGTTTTAATGAATCGATATACAGGTGAATGCTTATGCGGTGCATGCCGATATAGTATTACAGGGCAAAAACCAAAGGTCATGTACTTATGTCATTGCAGTCGATGTCGGAAAGAAACTGGGACAATACATGGTGCGAATGTGTTTTTTGAAAAGGCTCAATTATCCTGGGAGAGGGGAGAGAATAATCTCAGTTATTTCAAGTTAAACAACACGAGAAAGGAACGCATGTTTTGTAAAACGTGCGGGAGTCCCCTTCCTCGACAAGATGAGAGAGGGTACGTGGTTTTACCGGCAGGCTCTTTAGATGATGGTGTGTGCTTAGAGCCAACAGCTCATATCTTCTATGGAAGTCGTGCGTCTTGGGAGGATAAAGGGGCCGATTTACAACGATTTGATGAGTTACCACAGTCCGATTAAAGCAAACATGTAATCTGTCTTATTCACGACTACGTCATCCAGAGCGTAGAGAAGGATATCCTTCGTTACACCAGGATGACATGACTTGAAAGGCCATTAGGAACAACAACTATCTCATTTGTACGAGTTCATAATAGTAAGGAGATACAGGTTTCTTGCTTCCCTGACTATAAGACCATAGTTTCTGAGGAGGCTCTAAAACCACTGCTTTAGCATTAATCGTCGGTATATCAAAATCATTAAGATTTGTAGAAATTAAGATGAGCGTCTTTCCAGCAAGTGATATCGAGTTTGACCAATATCGATACATTAAACTGTCCATATTAAAAATATGTCTCCCAACAATGGGGTAAACGTCTTGAATTGTTCCATGTTCGAATAACTTTGCTTGATAAAATGCAAGTTCACTTCCTATGTTATACACATCTAGGGGAACTAGGATGGGATCCGTATTTCGTACATGGCTCACATTTTTTGCTATATCATGGAATTGCTCGGTAAGATTTTCCCACGAAATCATTTTTTGGAAGAATAGTTGCGATGCTTTTTGGGAGGGACTAAGAGTGATCATTACCATGACGCAAATATAACAAAATAATAAGAAAACTGCGCCTATATGCCATAATTTGTAAGACGTATTATTTTTAGATGTGAGGATTGCAAGCCAAGGAACAATCGCTATAAGGCCTGGACCTATCCAATCTAATTTAATGAGATGATTAAGACTATAGATGCCAAAAAAGATCAAAGGGAACAAGGTAAATATCTGTAGAAACCGTTTGGCTTTGACTTCAATGCTCACTATATTCGTCGATTTTTTATCTAATAAAAGATAAAGCCCCATGACTCCCGCAGGCAGTAAAAATAAGAAGATTAAGCCGATAAAATGATGGAAGGAAAAACGATTAACTGACTTAAATCGACGCACGCTTTGAAATGCAAATGAAGCCCAATCGTGCATAAAGTTCCAATAAATTACTGGAGTAAAAATAAGAGCGGCTATTAATACGCAAAGATAGGGCTCTTTCCGGGTAAACCAATATCGTGCTGAAGGCACTGTGATTAGATAAAGAAGTACCGAAGGGCCAAGTAATACGATGGTATATTTGGATAACATTCCAAGACCAAGCCACACGCCTGCTTTGTACCAGGATTTAGATTCGTCGAACAGAAAAATGCGATAGAAATAATAGAGTGCAGCGGACCAACAAAGCAAAACAGGTTGATCTGGGGTAGTTAGAGTGGATTGTATAAAATAAAAGGGCATGAGTGATAATATGAGAACTGCATTCAGGCCAGAACCTCGATGAATTAATTCTGTTAATTTGAAACTGAAGAATGCAGCCCCTCCCCAACACAACAATGCGGGAATACGAATACTAAATTCATTAGTACCAAAAATCAGGGTAGCGAGTTTTATTAACAAAGCGACCATAGGGGGATGGTCTAGATAACCAAAATCTAGATGTTGCGAATAATTCCAATAATAAGCTTCTTCAACGAATACATTGTGCGAACCAATGCATAAGACACGTAAAACTAAAGAAACAAAAATAATCGAAAGAGTGAGCCTTACGCTAATATTTTGACTCAATCCTTGACGAGATAGAGCAATATTTTCGGATTTAAGTATAGAAGTCATTGTCCATGTACACAAAACTTAAACAGGCCACATTCTATCCTTTTTAAAGGGGCTAGCATAGTAATAATTGTTTATCAATATCTTTAAATTGATGGGAATAATCTCATAATCCGCTTTGCTCCTTACGGGTTTGCTTTTATTTGGGACTCTTCACGTTCAAATATCTCTTTAGTGATTTAGGTAGCGCGGGCGGTGTCATATAATGTTCTATTTGAGCGGAAATCGACATAAAAAGGTAATTTGTTGGCATAAAAGTATCCGCAAGTAGGCTGCCTTATTTTGACCCAACAATCTGATGAAATAGTAATGCTAGAATTATTATTTGTGCTTTATATTGCCTATAATTTTTGCTTTAATAGTCCAGATGTTATGAAAATAAAAGAACGTTAGAGTGAAGAAGTTAAGTGAAATTTCTATTCATAAAAAGATACTAAAAGCAATAGAAGAAGGGAATGTCGAAGAATTAACATTTTTATTAATTGGTCTTGATTTTGAAAATGTTCTTAACTACGTTACCGACGAAAATGATAAGTCTCTCCATATGTTGATTCAAGAATCAACTATTCCAGAACGAATTAATAAACAATGCAAAATTCATTTTGCTAAGGAAGTAACTCCCCTGCAAAAAATGTTTTTAATAAACGAAGGTCAAACCCATCCTCCATTCAGAGAATTGAGTTTGCTGCTCAAGTTAGGAGCAGATGTTAATCAGCACATCGATCAACAAGGTAATACATTCTTGCATGAATATGTAAGACGGCATGTGGTTCATCCCATAATAGTGACTCGGTTCTATTTAGGAGGCGGGGATTTCTTCAAAAAAAATAATCTCGGCGAGGCCCCCATTGATCAAATGGCCGTTCATGAGGTGAGATTTCTGAACCGTTTAATACAGACACAGGATAGGCGATATCATGCGGCGACACTCATTCAACGGCAATGGCGTTTAAACCAACAAAAAAAACAGATACCCCCAACGATGCCTCCCTTTGAGCATCCACTTTTGCTAAAGCCTGTTCAAGAACCAGTTTTTAATCCTCTTCAGATTGAACAGACAGAAGCTTGGATAGAGCAACATAGCGAACAGGACAGAGAAGTCGCAAGAAAGGTTATCGATTCGATACAGCATATTTCTTATCATCACTTTTTGTTTGGATTAAAAAATACCATAAGAAAATTCAATGAATTCCTTTTATCTCTTCCCGAGTTTGATAGAAATTACGTGTTGGTCATCGATGGCAGAACAGATAAAAGTAATCTTTGGGTTACTAAATTAGCAGAAAAATATCTTGCTATTGCGCCCAAAGAGATTGTCAAAATGACCGATCTTGTCCATTTCGTCCCGGGGGCAGACTTACAGCATCTGGTCATAATAGATGATGCAAGTTACTCAGGAAATTTCTTTTTTCATTTTTTAATGGATTATAACAACAAAATTATGGTTCAAAATAATCAATTGATGAATCTAAAATTTCATTTAGTCATCCCTTTTACTACCGATGAGTCGCGTTTAATATTCCAAAAACATGGCGCTCTGGTACATACTCAAGAAACATTGCCTATTTTTTCAGTTAAAGGAACCTGCTTTCGAGGAAAGACTGCTACATTTTTTGATCATAAAATCCCGAGCTCCATATCTACGATTGAATGTATTGAGAGCGGGAAATTAATTACTGGAGAAGAAAGTGAGGTAAGATTTGTTACGCCTTTTTTGTCGCCTTATAAGCAATAAGAGCTACAAAATTGAACACGTTCTAAAATGGTAGCAGTTGGGGCATTTTGACCCAACAATTCAAAGTTATTGCCAGAAAAACAAAAATATATTCGAGTTGGTTATTTGTTTGATTTATGTCACTTATTTAATTAATATTCCGGCATTGCTCTCAGTCTTTTATTTAATTTCATGAAATTTTTTAATAGTTCTTTACCCTTAAGTGCAATTCAAAACATAGTTAGTCGCTTACCCACAGTCGATAAGAAGAGATTAAGTAAAGTCAATCGAGGCTGGAGACAGGTGTTAGCTCATGAAGGTTCTGAATTATGCATTGAAGCGGATTCAAAGGATGTTTCGGAATTACTTCCTCATATTCAAGCCATTTTACCCGTAACTCCAAAATCTCCTATTACCATAAAACGATTAAGCGGCGGATTTTCTCCTTGGGCAAATAGTTATCTCGTGCAGGTTGGTGACGAACGGTATGTGTTGCGGCATATAAGACATAAGGAAGGACGAGCTCGTGAAGTATTCGCATCTATTTTTTTCGCCCAGAAAAAAATAGCGCCCGAAGTAGAATATTTTGATTTTTCTGCGGGTGTAGTCATCATGCGCTATGTAGAAAATAATCCTTCGATTACTGGGCGGCTGGATGATGAACAATTAAAGCTTATTGCAAAAAAATTTGCAGTGATTCATTCCGGACCCCGGTTACCAAGACGCGCGGAAATTGAAAAATCAACCCTAATCACTGAGCGTCGAATCACTTTAGACAGTTACATTAAAGCCTCGCCTGTTTTCTTCTTGCAACAATTTGCGCTGATGCAACTTGATTATTTAACTGGTTTAGTGAAACAAACTCATTATTGTCACAACGATATGAATCCTAATAATCTGTTAGCGACCCCTGACGATTTCTATTTTATTGATTGGGAATGCGCAGGATTGCTTGATCCATTCTTGGACTTGGCAATTGTGGTTGCCACTTTACGTTTAAAGCCGGCTGCAGCTGATTCTCTTTTAACTCATTATTTAGGACGTAAACCCTCCCCAGAAGAACATTTGCATTATATGTACATGCAACAAATTGCTTTATTGCGATTTGCAATGAGTTTCGCGGCAAATATTAGTGACCCCATGAAAGTTAATCACATTGATATTGCCTCAATTCCAGCGTTTAACGAGTATCAACCGAGTGATGGGGCGATTGATAAAAGCAGTGACGAAGGTAAGTTTTATATTAGCGTGATGCTGATAAAGCAAGCGATGCAAACGGTAAATGATTATCAATTTAAGCAGCAACTCAATACCAAGCTATTAGGGAATGTAACTAAACCGGCAAAAGATTTTAGTCTTGGGGAGCTAAAAATTCCTTATTTTATTATGGGAGGAATTTTACAATATCTGCGCAAAGAGGAACTACAGACGTTACGCCTAGTATGCAGAAGTTGGCGATTATTTATAGATGACCAGGTAGTAAAACCTAAAGGATTGATCGCTGAGAATACAGTGGAAGAAATGAGTAATTCTAAAGGAATTGCAACGCGTCTAAAGCCCACATTACAGTCTGTTCTGCCTTGGAAAACAGGTTCTTTAAAACCACTGGGCGGTGGTTTATCGCCTTTTTGCCAGAACTTCCTATTGGAAGCGTATAACCAAAACTATGTAATAAAAATATTAGAAGAAGGCAGTGTTCAGGGATGGGTAGAGTTATACGCAGCACAAGCTGCTTCAAATTCAGGTATTGGTCCCAAAATGGTTTATTTTAATTTGGCACAAAAAGTAGCTGTCTTTGAATTTGTTTCCAATGATCCGAAGTGGCCATTGGATAAATCATTGGATAGGTTAGCTTCACTGAGTTCAGTAATCAGTGCATTGCATGCAATCAAAGTACCCGTTAAGACATTAAGCCAGGAAAGCGATAAATTTCTGCAATTAAAAGCAACGGTTCAAAAGCTTGTAGAAACAGATTCGAGATTCGATGATTTCTCTTTGGTTTTATCTCTGTTTAATGACTTAGACCACTTACTTAATCTAAATCCAAAAACCAGTCTGTGTCACTATGACATGAATCCTTGGAATATATTATTCCAAACAGAAGGAAATCAATTTTCATTAATTGATTGGGAGTTTGCACGCATAGGAAGTCCACTTTTTGACTTGGCAACCGTTGCGAATTTCTTGCGTTTGAATACGATGGAAGAAACTTTTTTGCGTATTGCCTATGCTAAAGGACGGGTTACCCCTCTGGATGACGCTTGTTATCAAATAACGAAAGCCTATGTCTATTTGCGATATGCTATTTGTTCACTTGGACTGAATACAAGTACTGATTTGCAGCTGGATCCAGGCATATTAAAAGCATTACCACCCTTTAATCAATTTAATCCTTTTCAATTAAAAATTGATAAAAATACGAATGAAGGGCGCTATTACATTGCCCAAATGTTTGTAAAAGCTGCTATGAATTTGCTTAAGGACAAACAATTCATCACTCATTTAAAGACATACCAGCAGGGGTTTAAAACGGATTATATTCCCTCCTTTTTTGCACATTCATCAGAAAGGTTAGATGAACCAAATGGAACAGGAATTATTCCCAATACCTCAAAAGAATTCACATCTTGAGGATACTGCACCCGTACTCATCGGTTTAAGTTTAAGGCTTCCACAGATAGAAACTGAGGAAGCCTTGTGGCAATTTTTAATTGCGGGCCAAAAAGCAAGGTATTCAGTAGATCCTTCACGAATGTGGCGTAGTGAGGGTGAGACGAGTCATGCCAATTTGTTTACTGATTGGAGTTTTTTTGAACCAGAATTATTTGGTCTGAGTGTCAAAGATATTGCTCATATCGATCCCCAACAAAAATTAGCGTTGCATGGCGTACATACTTGTCTGGAAAATACCGGCATAACACGCCATGAGCTACAGCAAGCAATAACCGGCGTTTATGCCGGAGTAATGTCCGTGGATCATCTGCATTCGTATGCAATGAATGCATGCGACAGCGACAGTCGTTTGTTTTTAAATAATTGTGAAGCGAGTGTTGCGAATCGAGTTTCGTACTGCTTTAACTTTACGGGAGAAAGTAAAAGTATTAATGCGGCTTGTGCGAGTTCCTTGGTTGCCTTAAAAGACGCGTGTGACAGTATTCGACGAGGTCAAAATGATTTTGCTTTGGTAGTTGGCGTTAATTATATTGATAGTGCTTTGCGGCATCAGAGCTTCAAAAAAGCAGGTATGCTGTCGCGAAGTGGTTGGTGCCATACCTTTTCTATGCAAGCCGATGGGTATTTGCCTTTGGAAGGAATGGTCACTTTGCTGGTTACCTCAAAAGCAAAGGCGGACGCCTTAAATCTTCCGGTTTTAGCGGCAGTTACGGGGATTAGTTGCAATCACAATGGAACTACCAGCACGATGACCGCTCCGAGTGCTACTGCCCAATCTAAACTAATCCGTTTGGCCCAAAAACAATGTGCCTATCTGGATGTGGCCTACATTGAAGCTCATGGAACGGGAACTAATCTTGGGGATCCTATTGAGCTTGAAGCGTTAAGTCATAATTATCCGGGTTGCCATATTGGTTCCATTAAAGCCAATGTAGGTCATATGGAAGCTGGTGCCGGGCTACTCGGTGTTGCTAAGTGTTTGCTGATTTTAAAGAATCGGCAAATTCCTCCTCATGTACTTTCAGAGACTGCGAATGTTTTATTGCCTGAAACTTTAAAAATCAATACGGAATCTGTTGCTTATAATCATTCGCAAATTGCAGTAAGTTCTTTTGGATTTGGGGGTACGAATGCACATGCCATTTTGCAAAGAGTCCCTGAACGTGTCCCGATTCATACAAATGAACCGTGTAAATTACCGGTGTTGTTGAGCGCAAGAACTAAAGAGGATTTGGAATCCTTGGTGGCACGTTTTGAAGATTATGTTCTGCAAGAGCAAAAGTATCATTTAGCCTTAAACTCGATTTATACCCAGGACCATAGTGTTCCTTTTCGTCAAGCAGGATGGCTCAATGAGCATGAGCAGCACATTGATTGGGTGTCCATGAAGAATGACTTTACCGTTCTTCCTGGGACCTGTGTACCAACAAGTTCAGTGCAATTAAGACCTTATCTGCAGTCTGCTTGTTCGGAACCGTTGCCAGAATACTGGATCCATCTCATTCATGATTTTTTATCCGACATACGTTGTATCGAAGCTTATAGCCGTGGGGTTTCTCTGGCAATCAAAGCCAATCAAAAAACGCAAACTCATTTAATATTAAATGGCGAATCCTATCCTGCCCTAACTAATTTAGATGATTATGTGCTGAAACTTATTCATGGTTTAGTAATCGAACCGCCCCAAGTGAAGCAACTTGTTGTTGAAAGTATGGCGCTTTACCAACATCAATATACATTTAAAGGATTTTTACAAAAGCTACTTCCTGCAGAGTTAATCGTTTTGTTTGAACAACAAGACCTACAGCAAATTCAAAATATGTCGATGCATGAGGATAAAAAGTTTCTCCAATATCAATTGATTGTTATCCTTTTATGGGCAAGGGTATGTGTTATTAACAAATGGCAATTAAGTACGGTTAAAAAAGAATTGCTTCGCCGTTTTTCTCCTTCTGTTGTTGAACTTATTGCGTTGCTTGAATATCAACTGCTCTTACCTGAGGAGCTCAAATTACTGTTACAGCTTGATTCGGCATCTATCGAGATTTTTAAAAGCAGATTAAGCGAACGAATAACTTCAGTGGCCGAAGCCAAGGCTTTTACTTTATTAAGTGCTTATTATAAACCGCTGTTAAGGTTTACTCAGGATTCGCAAAACAAGAGTCCCAATCAATGTATTTTTCATCTTAAAACAGGACAGAGCATTTGCATCGATCTGGATATAGTGAGTGACAAAGATGTGGTGACCTTAAGTGATGAATTCATACTGCAATTATGGCTTATGGGTATGGTTATTGATTTTGAGCGTTATTTAGGAACAATGCCTTTTGAACGGAAATCTTATTTTAAAAAAACAAAGAACGATTCGCGAGAGAATAAAAAGCAATTTTATACGTTGCAAACCACGTTGAAATGCATGAATCACCATGAGTTCGCGAATCTTAAAACTACGCATTGGGCCGAGTGTTCGCTACAGGATATTTTGGCACATGATCTCTGGGTTACGATCGATTATCCAGAAAAAGATCCGCTTCAGTGGGTATTAGAAATAATTCGCCAACTCTCAGTTAAATGCAGTAATCAGCTAAAAAAGCAACGGACTATTTACTTAAAATTAGATGAAAACTATTCCTCGCAAGAAGTCCAGCTCATCACGCATTTTGTCAACGCAGTAAACTTGGAAATCAACCCTCTGCATATTAAGGTAACTGATTTTAAAGGCAGATTTTATCAGTACCAACATGTCGCTTTGCAATGTTCTAAGGTGGCAAATCAAGCTTTTGCATATAATGGAATCTATGTTTTAGTTGGCGGGGCCGGTGGGGTAGGTTTAAAGCTTGGTGCTTATCTCCACGAAAAATATGCAGCACAAGTTCATATAGTAGGGCGCAAACCCTATCATCAATTAGATGAACACGTACAGGTACAATTACAGCAAAGTAAAATGATTTATCATTGCTGTGATCCTGACGAAAATGAGGCTCTTTTAACCTGCTTAAAAGAGATCGCCGCTTCCGAGAAAATTTCCGGTATTTTCCATTTGGCGGTGGCGCGTCACGATGAATGGTGGGTTAAGCAAAGTGAACATTCATTATCCGATACTTTGAAGGATGTGATTCAACGCAACAGTTGGTTGGTCGCGCAAGAGTTGTCTCAGTTCGCCAAAAATCTGTATGTTTTTACTTCCATCCAAGCTTATGTTCCCAATTTAGGGGCTACAATCTACAGTTTTGAAGCGGCATTAAAAAATTATTTAATAGCACAACAAGAAAGCCTTTCCTGCTTTGTTACCGCATTGGGCGTAATCGAAGGTATTGGGTTAGCAACATCAGCTGATTATTCCAAGTATATGGCGAGTAATGATTTGGCTCCTTTATCGTTTGCTGAGTTGATGGAGCTTTTTGAGCAGCAAATTGATACGCAAACTCCATTTGCATTAATTACTGGCCGTACGAAACCGAACGATTTTATAAGCACTGTTACGGTCAATAAAAATAAAATCTTAGAAGAGTTTGTAGCATTAAGTCTTTTGTTGCGCATCAACCAATCATTCCCCATGCATGGTCTTAGCGCGGCCATGTTTTTTGCACCGTTCCAAAAACACTTTCAATTATTGGTACGTGAATTATTTAATATCTGGCAGAAGCTACAGTTTGTTCGCATGGAAGATGATTTTATTTTTATAGCTCAAGAGAACAAACAACTTGAGGCGATAAAAAGCAGTTATGAAGATGAATTAAAAGAAGGAAATTATTCCTCCCGGCTTAAATTATTTGCCGCAGTGTGTGATCAATATCCTGAATTATTATCTAGTACTCTATTGCCACACCAAGTTATTTTTCCGCAGGGAAATACGGAATTAGTACAAGGCTTTTACGAACATCATGCGGTTGCTGATCATGCTAATCAGATGGTGGCAAGGAAACTAAGAAATTACTGCCGATCATCCCAAAAAACACTAAAAATTCTTGAGGTAGGTGCGGGTAGTGGTTCATCAACACGAGCTATTTTAGCAGCGCTACACGATCAATCATTCACTTACTATTTCACCGATATTTCTTCTGCACTGGTTAATAAAGCAAGGCGTCATTTTTCGGAGTATGAACACTCCATGGAGTTCCGAATATTTGATATGGAACACATGGATTCTCAGCATGAATTTTATCACGCTTTTGATGTGGTGATTGCAACCAATGCGATTCACGCCACGAGTGATATTTTAAATTCACTGAAGAGTTTGAGTGAATGCTTGGCTGATAATGGCCATTTATTATTGAATGAGTTAGTGGAAAAGACGAATTATACCACTGCTATTTTTGGTTTATTTGATGGATGGTGGAATGCGAAAGACCAACATCTACGTCAAATGAATTCACCATTACTGAGTGCGGAACAATGGATATCGGTATTGCAGGAGATGAATTTAACCGATATTGAGTATCAATGTTCTTGTTTAAATTTCTCTACTGCAGAACAAATTGTTATTGATGCCAAAGTAAATCATCAACATCAGAAAAAACAGCCCATTTTGAAGATGCCTCTGGCTAAAGTATCTGTCGGAGGTGGCGTGCCAAAACAATGCATCCAAGTTCATTCAAAAACAAGCCAACAATGGATCCTTGAGCAATTAGCGCAAACACTTTATTTGGATAGGGCAACAATTCAATTAGAAGATCGATTGTCGGATCTTGGTTTTGACTCATTAAGTTTGAGTGATTTATATCAAAAATTAAAACCTAAATATCCTGAACTCGGTATTGCTGAATTGTTTGCAGTAGACACGGTAGATGCACTGGTAAAACGATTCACTACTAATGAATGCACCGAAATTCCTGATGAAGTCCATTTTGATTTAAACCATTATAATCAGGACACCGATATTGCTATTGTGGGGCTAAGCTATCAGCTTCCGCATACAGGTTCTGATGATTTTATTTCTATGCTGCAACAAGGAAAAACAGCATTTGCACCTATACCTAAATCACGATGGGCGCATGACTCATTTTTTGATGCACAAAGAGGAAGGCAAGGTAAATCTTATGCGGAGAGAGGCAGTTTTTTAAATGATATCGCTTGCTTTGATGAAGCTTTTTTTAAACTCTCTCCACGAGAGGCGGCGTTTATCGATCCTCAAGAACGTTTGCTGTTGCAAAATGCCTATTTTGCACTTGAGGATGCGAAGGCTTTTCCGATTGCCTCCGACAATAAAATCTCAGTATTTGTCGGCATAAGTGGTGCCTATTACTCTTGGTTAAATGAAGATTGGACGACCCAAAAACATGCCAATTCTGCGTGCGCTTACTGGTCTGCAGCAAACCGAATTTCATACAGTTTTAATTTGCATGGTCCAAGTATGGCGGTGGATACAGCATGTTCATCTTCATTATCCGCACTTCATTTAGCGAGTCAAAGTGTGTTAACGAATGAATCGACGATGGCCGTAGTGGGTGGAGTCAATTTAATTGTGCATCCACGACAAATGGTAGAACTTTCTGATTTGCACATGCTTTCAGCCCAAAACATCAACGCCACCTTTTCGCAAAATGCAGATGGATTTGTGTATGCAGAAGGAGTCGTCGCGTTATGTATTAAAAAACTAGGGGTGGCGGTTGCCGAAGGTAATAAAATTTATGGAGTCATCAAAGGCAGCGCACTCAATTCAGGTGGTAAAATGCATGGGTATACCGTGCCAAATCCTGAAGCCCAAAAACAGGTTATCCTTACCGCGTTGCAAAAAGCAGGAATTAATTCTTGGCAAATCAATTATATTGAGGCACATGGTACAGGCACCGTTTTAGGTGATCCTATAGAAATTAAAGCATTGAGTGACGTTTATCAAAATAAAGCGTTTCTGGGGTCGGTGAAAAGTAACATTGGTCATAGTGAAGCATGTGCTGGTTTGGCGGGTTTAGTACGAATATTATTGCAGTATCAACATGAGGAAATCTTTGCTGGAGTTAATGCTTGGCCGTTGAATGAGCATTGTCATTTTGAAAAGACCCAGTTGATTATCCCAGAAAAAAATACTCCGTGGGTACAGAGTAGGGGGGCACGTTATAGTGCACTCAGTTCTTTTGGTGCAGGTGGCTCTAATGCACACATTATTGTACAAGATTATCCTATTATTCCTGAAGCGTGCACGCAACACCATACTTTTAAAAAACAAGCCCATTGGAGCGCTCCTCGCAATTGTTCTGTAGCAATTCAAGAATATCCCTTAACGCTGCAAACGAGCGCCTATTACTTTGAACAGCATCGATTGCATCAACGTCCAATATTGCCCGGCGTGGCGCATATTTATTTTTGTTATCAAGCCTATGTACGCAATATAGAAAATACGTCACAGATTAGCATTCGTGAAATAAAGTGGCTTAATCCCATCTTTGCAGACCATGAAGCGGATGCAATGTCACTCATGATTCGTTTTAAAGCGGAAGATACCCACACTCTTTGTGAATTAACAGGTGTACTATTGCATTCAAGCAGTACTTATCATTCTTTAGATGAGGTGACTGCATTCAAGGAATATGCTGCGCTTGCTGTTGAGTGCACTCACGATGTATCAACGGCGGCAATGTATGCCCAATTTCGCCGTAACAATTGGTATCATGGTGAAGTATTTCAATGTGTACGCACCATTCGTGTTAATCAGGATAAAAATAAAGCGATTGCTGCATTAACACTCGCAGAATCTCGTGAAGATCCTACTTTGGATCCCCGCTTATTTGATAGTGTTTTGCAATGTGTTTCGGTTTTGCAAGGGGAATTGCCTGAAGATCAAGTATATATTCCTCAAAAGATTGAGGTGCTGAATTTAGTTCATCACTGGACCACTAAAATTTATGTTGTGGTGGAAGACAAATCCTTACGTGCATACTCTCCACGCTATGACATTTCTATTTTTGATGAACAGTGTCGTTTGGTAAGCCATATTATTGGTTTTTGCATGCTTCCTATTCACAAACAGCAAATTATTCCGCAAAACATAGAGTCATCAGAAAAGCGCTCAGTTACACATAACGAATTGCCAACGTTCCGCGGCTTGACCGCGGAATCCAGAAATCTCTCAGCCCTAGAGCCTGAAACTAAATCAGCGAGCCAAAAACCAATCCATTATTTTAAGCCATTCTGGCAGCGCATTGATTGTGATAAGGAAGCTGGAAGAACACTTGAATGGTTGCAGGTCACCGATAGTCCAAGCACTGATTCAGTATGTTCGATAATGCAGGTAAATCAATTACAAAATACACAGCAATTCATGAGCTTGTTACAGAATTTACAGCATGCTGTGCAAACAAGAAAAAAATTACAGTTGATTTTGTGTTTTGATGATGCTGGAGAAACTGCTGTGTACGCCCAGGCAATCCATGCCTATTTACGTACAGCACAATGTGAGTTTCCTGAGTTACGTTACAGTGTGGTCCTGTTGCCTTGGGAATTGAGTCCGCAACTCTTGCCACGGGTCGCCCAGAGCCAATTGCCTACGTGGGTTAAAATAAACCGGGAAGGTGTTTTTCACACTCAATATTATCATGCGGTCACTCCAGAGCAGAGCCAAGCGCGTTTGTTATTTAAACAAAATGGGGTATACGTTATTGCGGGGGGACTTGGTGCGATCCCCCAAATTATTGCCCAATACTTGGCGCATCAATATCAAGCCCGCATTTTACTTCTGGGACGACGTAATCCATCCATCGAACACAATCACTGGTTACAACAACACAACATCAATTACAAACAAGTTGATCTCAGTGATTATGAAACATTACACACCTGCATCACTCACTTTGCTTTAGAGCATGGGGGCGTATTGAATGGCTGTATTCAAGCCGCGGGTGTGCAGCAAGATAGTCTAGTTATCAATCAATCTCCGGCAGCAATTGAAACAGCATTGACCGCAAAAGTAATAGGTACCTTGAATTTAGATAAAGCGACAAGGGCCTATGGTCTGGATTATTTTCTTTTGTTGTCTTCCTACTCATCGATACTCGCGAATATTGGGCAGTCCATTTATGCAGCTGCTAATGGATTTTTAGATGGTTTTGCCGTTTTACGCGAATCATTGCGAATCAAAGGAACGTGTTCTGGATTTACTTACAGTATTAATTTGCCTTTTTGGGAACACGGAGGCATGCAGGTTAGTGATTCAGTATTAGCACGCATGCAAAAAGAGTGGGGCATGCAATCAATTAGCAATGCGACTGGATGTCACATTTTTGAAACATTATCCGCTTTATCCTGGCCGCAAGTTATTGCGCATCAAGGAGAGCAGGAAATCATTCTACAGCAATTAAATCATTCGACATCGACGAAACAAGAAAGGTCTGAAGTGAGTATGGAATTTAAACTTTTTGTGGTGAACACAATTAAAAAAGTATTGGAGCTTGAGGGGCATTTTGAGCTAACAGCCTCTTTTGGAGATCTAGGTTTCAACTCAATTTTATTTACTGAGTTGGCCAATCATTTGAACGATGCCTATGCTTTGGCAATTACACCTGCTACTTTTTTTGGTTATAAAACCGTTGCTGAGTTTATTAGCAATTATGAGCCACAAACCAAACCTTCTGTCGTGACGATGGTCCAATCTGAAGAGGTAAAACCTTTAATCCAGCATCCTGCGGTTCACGAGGATGTACCGGTCATTATTGGATACAGCGCGCTATTGCCAGGATGTAAGAGTTTAAATGATTTTTGGCAATTGTTAATGAATCAACACCATGTTTTTAGCCAAACTCCTGTGAATCGCTTGCACTATATGCAACAACATGCCGGAACATTTATTGAAAATGTTGATGCATTCGATGCTGCTTTTTTTAATCTTTCGCCGATTGAATCCATGGTGATGGATCCTCAGCAACGATTATTATTGCAAGAGGTATGGCATGCTTTAGAAATGGGAGGCATCAATCCATTACACTTGAAAGGATCCGCGACGGGTGTTTATGTGGGAGCGTCAACGTTTGATTATGCGAAGTTATTAACACGACACCAAGTGAATAATCCTTACATTCCAGTGGCAACTGTACATAGTTTACTGGCGAATCGCATATCTCATTATTTTGATTTAAGTGGCCCCAGTGAAGCAGTGGATACTGCCTGTTCCAGTAGTTTGTATGCTTTAGATCGCGCTGTAAAAGCCATCAAGCAAGGAGAGATTGAGCAAGCAATTGTATGTGGTGTTAATTTGTTACTTGATGATGAATTTTTTAATGCATTCACTCAGTCAGGAATGCTGTCGGCGACGAAAATCTGCAAGCCATTTGATAAACATGCCGATGGATACATTAGGGGTGAAGGCATTATTGTAATTATTCTTCAGAAACAAACGCGCGCACAGGCACAAAACAATACGATTTATGCCAAAATTCTTGGCAGTGGAGTCAATCATACAGGTAAAGCCAATACACTCACATCACCAAGCTCAACAGCGCAACAAAAACTGTATGAACATATTTATAATTCTATTGATATAGAACGCATTAGTTATATTGAAGCTCATGGTACAGGAACGCCTTTAGGTGATCCTATTGAGTTGGAAGGTTTGAAAAATTTTGTTGCCGATAAAAATGTAGCGATCGAAGTCGGTTCAGTCAAAGGCAATATTGGCCATCTAGAACCTGCTTCAGGATTGGCTGGACTAATAAAAATTTTGCTGATGTTTCAACATCAAATGATTCCAGGACAAGCGAATTTATCGGAAATTAATCCGTATCTTACCTTGCAGCAATCGGGATTGTCGATCAGTCGAGAAACTCATACATGGCAACAAAAACAAATAAATGGTGCATTAATTCCTCATTGTGCGGCTGTAAGTTCTTTTGGTTTTGGCGGGGTTAATGCACATGTTGTTTTAGAACAAGGTCCTCTAATTCAACACGCTCCTGCAGGATCTTTTGTACCGTTACTTCCTCTTTCTGCAGCTAATGAAACAAGCCTACAAGTATTGGTGAAAAATTACATTACCTGGTTGCAAGAAAACCCTCATTTTGAACCGCAAAGTTTCTGTTTTACCTTGCAAAAAAGACGGACTCATCATCGCTATCGAGTACTTTTCCAATGGCATAATCAACAACAATTAATTCAGCAGATGCAGAATTGGCTCGATTCATCGGCAGCGCCTCAAATTAGCGATGATTATCACTCCATAGCACATGCTTATCTGAGGGGGGAGGCTGTATTTAGCTCTGATGCAAACCCGAATGAAATGATGCCAGTACATGGTACACCGACTTATCCGTTTCTCCGTAAAAAAATCTGGTTTAAAACTCAAGAAAACCAATTGGTGTATGTGAACAAAGAAATGCCTACGGAAATAACCCATCAACCCTTACATAACCAAAATATTGTTATCATTCATTCTGAATGTTGTACCGAAACATTAAAACCGATTAGCTCCCACCTCAAACAAAATAATAAGGTTTTAAGTTATAACTTGAATAACTTTAATCCCGATGAGTTCCAGTTATTTTTAGGGGCACATCCTGAGATAGATCACTTTATTATTTATCCTCAGTACCCTGATTTTAATTTAGAGCTTAATTTTTTCAACCAGGATCTTCTCAGTCTACTTCAACCTTTATTTGCTCTATTGAAAACGACCTTAAGTTCCAACTTGTTTACAAAAAAAATTACTATTGACTGGTATTCTTATACTGCTAAAGCCCATCATCCGCAGGTGGCAATGGTCAGCGGTTTATTAGGCTCCTTAGCTAAAGAAATGCCCCATTGGCACTTGAATCATTTGATAATTGATACACCTGTGGAGCGATCGATGCTGGGAATGGTTTATTCCGGACCTCATCAAACAATTAACTATCGAAAAGGACAGTACTGGGTATCTTCTTTGGAGCTAGCTCCTGATTGTGAAGAGAACGATTTTCTCATAACCCAAGGGACATATTTGATTCTTGGGGGTATGGGCGGTATTGGCCGTCGTTTGGCGCAGTTTTTGATTGACTCGTATCACGCTAAAGTTATTCTTGTAGGACGTAGTTCTTTAAGTGAAGAAGGTCGGCAATTTTTACATGCTTATGGTGAGGGAATTGAATTTATTCAAACGGATGTGACTCGTGAAGCAGAATGCGCTTTACTCATTAAGTACCTGCAGGTGAAACATCCCACCATTCATGCGGTATTTAATTTGGTCATGCAATTGCATGACAGTACTGTTGATTCCATGACTTGGCAACAGTTTAGTCAGGTCATTCATGCCAAATTATTTAGTGCTTATTTTATTTATCAGTTGCATCAACAAACCCAAATTAACGCAGCAGTGATTTTTTCTTCCATGCAAAGCAGCGCCTGTCTTGCAGGGCAAGCTAATTATGCTGCAGCGAGTAATGCTCTTGATGCCTATTGCCTGCGCTTGGAACAAGAAACCGCATTACCAATTAAAATTATCAATTGGAGCATTTGGCAAGAGGTTGGGGCAGTCACGAATTCCTTTTACCTCGAACGAGCACGTGATTTAGGTTTTATTCCTTTGACGACACAACAAGCGTTTGAGGCGATGCAACTTGGTTTAAATAGCCCGTATGTCCAGTTTGCAATTCAAAATAAAAGTGTGCCCCAAAGTCCACAGACTCTATCAGTTCTGCCCATTAAAGCAGGATTAGAAGGTGTGAACCAATTCGTTTATTGTTTGGTATCTGATTTGCGGAAAAAGCACATTTTGCGCAACAATGTTGTGCTTAAGTACAGCAGACTGGTTACCTATTTAAACGGATTACCTGAAGTTTCAGCCACGACCGAATCATTGCCTCAAATGCTAGAACGTTGTTGCCAACAACACTCTGCTTATGAAGCGTATTATCGTTTGGCTTATCTTTGTTATATGAACTACCAGCTGATTCTTGAGGGAAATAAGGCGCCCGCAGAAATCGTTTTTTCAGAAGATGGTCTGAAATTATTGTTTGCTCTTTATGCCCAAAGTCCTGAGTCAAAAACGTGTAATCAATACATCGCACGACATGTTGTCGAGTATCTTAAGAACAGCTCGCAACCCGTAAAGATTCTGGAGTTAGGTGCGGGGGTAGGTGCAACAACAGAAACGTTGATGGATGTGCTTAATGGCTATGCGCAGCTTGATTATTACTACACGGATGTTTCTTCATTTTTCCTAAATCAAGGTAAAAAACTACAAGAGCAAGCGCGTTTTAATTTGCACTGCGACTATCTGGATATCAATCATTTAGCAGAATTGGCTGATGACTCTTTTGATGTAGTGCTTGCTTCGAACGTCATCCATTTGGCAGATGATTTAGAGCATACACTTAAAGAATTGCAACGTATTCTTAAGTCGCAAGGGATATTTTTACTTAATGAGGCAGTGCAAGAACAAGCGTATTTGAACTTTATTTTTGGCTTATTCGATGGTTGGTGGCAGGCGAGCGGCGCTGAGCGATTAAATGCTTCTCCTTTGTTAAGTCAGGAGCTTTGGCTGCGAAAATTAACTGCAGCAGGTTTCGGGATTTTAGAACCGCATTTGCGGGAGCAAGAAAAAGCGCAAAAGGTATTTTGTTGCCGCATGAAGCATCTTGGTAAAGAGGTTCAGGAGAGCCTCTCATCCGCCCTTTTGGCACATTCTCCCCACGGGGGAGAGGAGAGGATTAGGCAGCAAATTGCAGAATTTATTCGTGCGGCACTGCATTTACCTAAAGAACAGGTTCTTGAATTGGACCGTCCTTTGGCTGAAATGGGACTTGATTCAATTACCGGGGTTAGTTTGGTAACCAATATCAATAAGGCATTTAATTTATCATTACGCACGGCAGTCATTTTTGATTATCCTAGTTTGCAGCGATTGGTAACATTTGTTCATTCTCAGTTAAAGGAGGAAGAGCCCATTGTTACTGAACGTCAACCTGTAGATTTATTTGCAGGAGAGTTAATTAATGATTAAGCAACGGCGCAAATATACGTATAGTCCTCAAAGTAATTTGTACTGGTTAGCACATCAGATTGATGGTCACTATGTGTTCCCGCTCGATAATTTACTCATGATGATTTACTCCGCTTTGAGGCCTTTAGCTACTGCACCAATCGTGCAATTAACTGAGGTTGAATTAAAGAAATTATTAATTGCTGAAAAAGAACAAGCGATTAATTTATTTCTAGAAATCGATCCGATAAATCATGATTGCTTCATTGAGCAATTACATGATGATGGTAGTAAAGAATTAGTATTACAAACTACTTATCAATTCGAGTTGCCCAGTGACCTGAGCAAAATATGGAATCATCCTGATAAGTTAATAAAGAATAATTTTTATCAGAACGATTCATTACACTACTTGGGTGATTGTTATAGGATTATTGAACAATATCATTGTGATGATTCCTTTTCTGCAGCCTTAAGTCCAAAGGCCAGTTATCCTGCGGTTTTAGGTAGTATGTTGCATTCTTTGATTTACCTCAACGATCCTTCTTTTGCGCAAAATCCTCGTCCTGGATTACCTAAAAAGATAAAGCGCGTTTTATTTCATGATCCCAATCAATCCAGTGCTTTTTTATATGCTAAAGACCAAGATGCTACGATCTTTGATGCGCAGGGGAATTGGCAAATTATTATGGAAGGTGTTGAGCTGACGCGCCCCACCCCAAATACCAAAACGTTTAGAGAGCCTTTAGATATTGCTGTAATCGGTATGGCCGGTCAATTTCCGCAAGCTGAAACGGTGCAAGAGTTATGGACTTCTTTATGTGAGGGATTTAATGCAATTACCTCCTTGGAAAAACGAGGAGAACACGATGTGCGTGAGCCTAATCATGCCGGGTGGTTGGCTGATGTTTTTGCTTTTGACCCAGACTATTTTCATATACCAAAAATTGAAGCACAGGCGATGGATCCGCAACAGCGTTTATTTTTACAAACGGCTGCTGTCGCTTTAATGGATGCAGGTTATTCACCCATGGAACTTCCTGATAAATTCTGCGGGGTTTTTGTGGGGGCAAGCCAAAATAATTATTTGACCCACAGTCAACAAAAACCCATAGCCCAAAGTTTTTGGGGAAATGCTCCATCAGTCATTGCGGGACGCGTTGCTTATACCTTTAATCTAACGGGGCCTGCGATTACTATAGATACAGCATGCTCTTCCTCTTTAGTAGCCATCCATCAAGCCTGCCAGGCGATTAAAAATGGTGAATGCTCGAGTGCTCTTGCAGGCGGAGTATTCATTATGAGCAGTGATCATTTTCTCCAGCAAGCACATCATGCCAAAATGCTGTCTCCGGATCATGCATGTCAAACATTTAGTGATAAAGCCAATGGGTTTATCCCGGGCGAAGCAGTGGGCTGTGTTTATTTAAAGCCTTTAACGCAAGCACTTAAAGATCAGGATCCCATTTATGCTGTGATCAAAGCCAGTGGGGTGAATCAAGATGGACAATCAAATGGCATTACCGCACCTAATGGTTTAGCACAGACCGCGCTGATGCAACAGGTATATACTTCCTATGGTTTATCCACTAAAGATCTCGCCTACATTGAAACGCATGGGACAGGTACAGAGCTGGGAGATCCTATTGAAGTCCATGCGTTGCAGCGATTATTTGCAACACAAGAAACGAACGCTGCAAAATCTTGTGGCTTAGGAAGCATCAAATCCAATATTGGTCATACAGTTCATGCCGCAGGAGTTTCTGGTTTTATCAAAAGTGTTTTATGCAGTTATTTTCAACAGATTCCAGCAACGCTTCATTGTGAACGTGAAAATCCACAGATTGATTTTGCCAGTACCTCCTTTTATCCGGTCAAAGAATTAAGCCCATGGCCTAAAAATAAATCCCTTGTCGCAGTCAGTTCATTTGGATTTTCTGGTACCAATGCTCATGTGGTCATCCAACAATTTACAAATCGGAATCGGGCTCATTTTCCTGTATATCCGTTTAAAAAAATTCATTGTTATTGGCAGAACGCCCTAGAATACACATTATCAGCGGAGCAGACTTATTTCAGTCAGCATCAGGTAAATCATCAGGCCATTTTGCCAGGGGTAGTGAGTCTTGCTTTATCTCAATATTTCCTTAAAGACTTGCCGTTTCATTGTGTGAATGTGCAGTGGCTCAAAGCGTTACCTGCACATAATCCATTACTGAAGATTAATATAAATAAAACGCACAGCGCCATTGAACTGCTTCATAATGGAGATTCGTTTTTTAGAGCCGAATGTGCAGAGCCTGAAAAGGAATTAGTTCCTTTTGATTTGCATGAATTTAAACGTATTTCCAATGCAATTGACTGCACCGAATTTTATCACTGTTTTGAACACGCAGGGATCCAATATGGGCCTGATTTAAAAAACATCAAGCAGCTTTTTGCCGCTGAGGACCGAGTTTTTGCGCATATTCAATTTGATGGGAATTTTAGTGAGTTTCTGTTTAATCCATATCTCTTGGACGCTGCATTACAAACCGTTGGCTATTTTACTTTGTATCAACAACAACCGCTTTCGTTACCGGTGCGCGCAAAAAAAGTGGTGCTTCTCAAAAAAATAACAAGCCATGCGTTAGTGTGTACGCAAAAAGTAGGTTCGCTTAGTTTTCATATTCAAATTTTTGACGAACATGGAGCACTCTGTGTGGTCATTGATGAACTCACGGCACAGGTTGTCAAAAATGTTGTGGGCTCTCGTGGCCTAAATAGAGCAGGGGTTAATCCAAAAAAAGAATCGACTCAAGAGTTAGTCTATTCTATTTTTTCCCATCGCTTAAATATGGCTGCTGATGAACTAAAGAATGTGGGCCAATTCAGTAAATTGGGCTTAGATTCTTTATTGGCTATGGACATTATTTTTGATCTGGAAGTACATTTTGGTAGTCAACCAAAAACGCTTTTATTTGAACATACAACGTTTGATGAACTAATAGCGCATTTCAGCAACCATATCCTCCAAAAAGTCCAAGAACCACCTCCAGAACGTCCGTCGTACCCAATTTCTTCGGCGACGGATATGGCAATTATTGGGATGGCCTTAAATTTCCCTCAAGCTTCGGATTTCTCCTCATTCATCGAGGTTTTGGAGAACGAGAAAAATTGCATCCAGGCAATTGATAACCGGAGTTATGGTTTTGGAGCCTTGCTCGAAAATGCCAATGATTTTGATGCGTTATTTTTTAATATTGCACCTAACGATGCATTGATAATGTGTCCGCAGGAACGAATGATGCTGCAGAACGCCTGGCATTGCTTCGAAGATGCGGGAATTCGTGTGGGTACCCAACCTCAATCAGTTGGGGTGTTCATTGGGGCCATGAATAATTTTTATCAATTAACGGGTTTTGAAAAAAGTTTAAAAGAACAAAAAAAGGTTTTAGCGAATTCAACTGCTGCGAGTATTGCAAATCGAATTTCCAGTGTGCTTAATTTTACGGGCCCAAGTTTAACGCTTGATAGTATGTGTTCCTCTTCATTAACTGCATTACATTTGGCAATACAAGCCATTACGGCCAATGATGCATCCATGGCTTTGGTAGGGGGAGTCAATCTCATTAGTCATGATTATAAATATCAAGA
Source organism: Legionella stuttgartensis (assembly GCF_977063405.2). NCBI lineage: Bacteria > Pseudomonadati > Pseudomonadota > Gammaproteobacteria > Legionellales > Legionellaceae > Legionella > Legionella stuttgartensis. The sequence goes on along the minus strand of NZ_CDRUHA020000109.1, from coordinate 17,396 downwards.
ACTCTTACATCGAAATATGTTGTCGCTTCAAGGGCATTGTGCCAGTTTTGGAGAACACGCCGATGGCTATGTTCCCAGTGAAGGGGTAGTGAGTATTTTAATCAAACCGCTACACGCAGCAATCCGTGACGGGGACCGTATCCATGCCGTGATTAAGGGCAGTAGCATCGCTCATAATGGTACCAGTTCAGGTTATACCGTTCCTAATGTAAATGCCCAAGCAGAAGTAATTAAAAAAGCAATCGTAAATGCAGGATTAGAACCCGAAGACATCAGTTATGTGGAGTGCCATGGGACTGGAACGCAATTAGGGGATCCGATTGAAATAAAAGGTTTAAACAAAGTATTTACCGAACGCGATACACCATGCTTTATTGGTTCCTTAAAATCAAATTATGGGCATATGGAAGCTGCAGCGGGGCTTGCAGGGGTCGTCAAAGTAATTGCCCAAATGCAACAAAAAAAGTTATATGCAAGTCTGCACGCGAGCACTCTGAATCCTAATATTCAACTGCCCGAATCATTCATTTTATGTCAAAGCCAGACGAGCTGGTCGGTTCATCCAAAAAACCAGTGTTATTATGCCGGTGTGTCGAGCTTTGGTGCCGGTGGCAGTAATGCGCATGTCATTTTACAAAGTTATGAACATGCCGTTAAGCCTAAAGTTAACCCATTGCCACGAACGGTATTTCAAAACCGACGCTATGCTCATGAAGTTGAGAACAGCATGACTTCAGACCGATTTTATGAGTATGTGTGGCAGCAACAAGAACTATCTACTGATAATAAATCTCCTGCATCCCGTAAATGGATGGTGTTAAGCACTCAACGTAATGAGGCAGAGATAAGAAAACTTTTGCCTCAAAATGTTATCCACCTCATTTATACCTCACAAAACGGATGGCACTTCGCTCAAGAGGGGCGTGAGGTAACGCTAAAACAAATTATTGGGTTATTGGATGATGATTTTACTTTGCTTGATTGCTGTGATAATGAGTTAGAGCTAATTGACCATTTGAGCTTTTTACAACAGGTTGTTCTTGTTGCCAAAAAAGGAACGATTCTTCAGATTAGTGAAATGCAATCACCTAATTTGGATGTGATCGCTTATTTTCTGAGGTGCATGAATGGGCAAACCATAGGCTTAAAAACAGCGACATTAGTGATGGAGCAACAGTCTCTTACATATGAGCTTATTCAACACGAGTTAAGTCAATTAACTCTTAATTATGACAAGATTCGTTATGCGCAAGGACAACGATTCATCCAGATACTCCAAGAGCGTAACTATAAAAAATCAACTGCAGTTTCAATCGAATCGGAAAAGGTCTACTTAATTACGGGCGGTACCAGTGGTATCGGTGCGGAAGTTGCAAAATGGCTCGTTGCAGGTGGCGTCCGTAAATTAATTTTAACGGGCATAACCCCATTACCCCAAGAAACGTTATGGGAGCATTATCTGCACTCATCTTGTAAGGCAGGAAAAACCGTTCAATTGATTCATCAATTAAAAAAACAAGGTTGTGCGGTTTATTACTATATTGGTGATTTAGCTCAAGAGGAGTTATTGGCTGCTTTTTTGAAAGTGGTTATGAATGAGAACGATCGTTTTGGTTGGATTTTCCATTGTGCAGGCGTCACTCCAAAACAAACCAAGTTACTTACTGAGCTTACCAAAAATGAGTTCACTCAAATGTTTCATCCTAAAAAAGCAGGGCTTGAGGCGTTATGGCCCATAGTAAATTCTTATGGGTTTGAACGATTCGTTCTTTTTTCTTCGGTCTCAAGTGTTCTCCCAGAACTTGCGATGGGGGTCGTTGATTATGCGTTGAGCAATCATTATTTAAACGCATTTGCCCAAGCCCATCCTGGAAAAGTATTGAGTATTGTCTGGCCTGCATGGAGTGAGTTTAGTAAAAATGCGGAGCGAAGTAGTAGTTATCAACGAAGCCAACTTGGAAGTTATAAAACCAATGAAGCACTTGCGTTACTTACAACCTTATTAGCTCAAACAACGACCTCTTCAGTCATTATGCCGAGTAAAAATGAACTTTCTCTAAATACCCCTTTACCAGAGCAGGGCTTATCGACTCAAAGCAATGTATTGGACGCGTTAAAGCAGATCCTTATGGAGGTAGTTGGTGTCACTGAAAATGAGATTAAGTTGGATCGGAGTTTTGCCGAATATGGGGTCGATTCGGTTCTATTAATGGCTATATTAAAAAAGATCGAAGCGGTGATGGGCTTGATGCTTGCTGCCGAAGTGATTTTTGAACACAATACACTTGCTCGTTTAGCATCTTATGTGCAGCAGGTTAATGGATCTGCACCCGAAACATCGAACAAACCTGTTGTTATCGTCGCAGAGCAACCAAAGGATACAAAAAAAATTGCAGTAATTGGTATCGGATGCCAGTTCCCTGGTGCCCATAATGTGCAGCAATTTTGGGATAATTTACTGCACGCTAAAATATCAATTACCCCCATTCCTAAAGAGCGGGTTGATCGAACAGAATATGCTGATTTTCATGGCGGATTTATTCAGGAAGATGCATTTGCAACGGCGCTTGATTTTGGGTTTTCTAGCACGCATCAACAGCAGATTAATCCCTTGGTTACGCGTGCATTGGCGTTAAGTCAGGATGCAATTGTTGATGCTGGTTTTACTAAGGAAACCATTAAAGGGATGAATGCAGGTGTCTTCGTAGGCGCGCGTGCAGATTTTAGTGCGCAGCAAGAGATTAACCAGTTTACCATTATTGGTCAGGGACAAAATTTTATTGCAGCCCATATCAATCATTTTTTTGATTTAAGTGGCACTGCAGAAGTTGTTGATACGGCGTGCTCTTCTTCTTTGGTTGCTCTGCATCATGCTGTTTCTGCGCTGAGGGCAGGGGATATTGAACTGGCTTTAGTCGGTGGTATTGATGGATTAGTAAATACTCGGCCTTTTGCTTTGATGGATGCGGCTAAAGCATTATCACCGGATTTTAGATGTCGTCCTTTTGATGTGCGTGCTAATGGCATCGTTCTCAGTGAAGGCGGTGGTTTTGTGGTTTTAAAACCCTTGGAACAAGCGATCGCGGATGGAAATAAGATCTATTGTGTGATTGAGGGTATAGCGGTCAATAATGATGGAAATACGATGGGGTATACGACCCCAAATCCTAAAGCCCAGCAAAAAGTGATTCAAAAAGCATTAGACAATGCAGGTTTGACAGCCCAACAGCTGGACTATGTTGAAATGCATGCTACTGGCACCGAATTGGGTGATCCTATGGAGTTACAGGCCTTAACTCATGTTTTAGGACACTCGTCCAATAAAAAATGTGTTGTGGGTGGTGTGAAAGCACATATTGGTCACACGTTAAGTGCTGCAGGCATGGCCGGATTTATTAAAGCGGCTTTATGCAGTTACCATCATTGTTTGCTGCCTCAGCCTGAAAAAATAACGCCAAATCCTCGTTATGATTTTGCTCATTCTCCCTTGTGTTTGCTCGATGAACCAAAATTTTTAGATGCGGCTCGCACCCATTATTTTGGAGTGAGTGCTTTTGGTTTTGGGGGAACAAATGCTCATGTCATCCTTTCGAGTAGGATGCCCAAGCCACAATCAATAAAACGTGCCGTTTCAAAACGGGAAGAACCATATTCCGAAATAATGGATGAATTTTTTGATGTTGAACGAATTTAAAATTAAATTAAATGCGGATAATTATCTGGTTGCGGATCACCGAATCGACGGGATCCGGGTGCTACCTGGCATTGCCTATTTAGATATTATTGCACGCTGTTTTCAGTTTGAGTCTTTCGAGCTTACCCAAGTAACCTATCCACATGCGGCTAAAGTGCAAGCAGGTGAAACGATTATTTTATGTGTTGCTTATGATTCCCAACGTCATACTATAGAAATCTCTCATCAAGAACAGAATAAGAATATTGTCCATTTCAAATCAGCGATAGGATTTCAAAGACCGGATTTACCCGTATTGATTCAAACGCCCAAAGAAAACGAACAAATCCATTCGATGAGCACCATATACAATTTGGCGCGTGCCTCATTTATTGAGCATGGTGAATTTATGCAGGTTAGTGGTAGCACCGGCATCAATGCACCCCAAATTGCTATGGAGTTGACTTTAGGTAGCAAAGCCCAATCTTATTTATCATCTTTTTATTTACATCCTGCTTTGTTGGATGGTGCTGCTTTTGCTATAGCTTCATTGCATTTTGATGAAGTGGTGCATGCAGGTCCCGACATCAGTTATTTACCTTTGGGAATTGATAAGGTGAGCGTCTTTGGGCGGGTAACGACTTCAACATTGTTGGTCAAAGCTGAAAAAATGCCAACGCATCATGAGTCGTTAATCAAGTGTCGCATTCAATTATTTACACCTGCAGGTGATTTAGTCGTCGCTCTTGAAGGATTAACAAATAAGCGATTTCAGCGTCAGCAATTCGGGCTGCAAGAAGTGACAAAATCGGTGAACGTGTTGCCAACCGTTCATGCTGATACGCAGAAAAAAATTGAAGCATTGATAAGGAATCATTTACCGGATGCACCTGATTTTTTAGAGTCTCACGTTTCTTTTTTTGATTTAGGGTTTGATTCCAGCAGTCTAATTGCTTTGGTCGATGTATTAGAACAGCAATTTGATTTAGAGCTTTATCCCACTTTATTGTTTGAACAAAATACCGTGGACAAATTAACTGCATATATTAATTCGCGTGACTTTTCTTCCATAACTAAAGCTCAATCAAAGATGAGTATGTCCATGAAGGAGACAACATCGTTGGATCCCGCGGTCAAGCCGCGGGAAGTCGGCAGCGTAGAGCAGACGGAGCAGTTACAGAAACAATTAAAAAAAGCTAATTATGCGATTTATGTTCCTACAAAAACAAAAATAAAAGGGGGTTTTGACAATAAGCAGGTATTGATAATTAATGACTTAAACTATGAGCAAGCACTGGAATTTTATCAAGAACAACCTAAAGAGGATTGGATCATATATGATGGTCGTTATCATCAAACCGGGCTTGATTTGCACACTGTTTTGCATCATTTAGTAGAAACATTTGCTAAGCTTTTATCTGGTGCCCAAAGTAAATTACCCCCTATTGTTATTGGTTTGTCCCCGAAGCAATCAATTTTAATCCATTCTCTTTCTGCTTTCTTTTCATGTCTTGCTAAAGAATACCCTCAGCATCAATTCTCGATTTTTGTAAGTGATGAATGTGTCAAAGAGAATGCTAAAGGTTTGCCAAGCAGAGAAGGGTGTCTTTTCCTCCATCAAGACGCGGTTTATGCCGCAAGTTACATCAAATCCCAATTGAATCAAGCGCTGCCTCGCACATGTTTTAAAACGGGAGGAAGCTATTTAATTGTGGGTGGTCATGGAGGCTTAGGCCGGTTGCTCGCGAGTTATCTGCGCACGCAATATCAAGCGAAGATTCATGTCATTGGGCGAAGTAAACAGATCGTATCTGATGAGAATGTAAGCTATTACCCATTGGATGTATCTGATCCGAATGCAGTACAACATTTTTTCGCGACCCATGATTTTCCTATTGATGGTTTGTTTTATTTAGCGGGTGAAAAGCATGATCGGTTGCTGATGAATATTAGCTCCGAGGACATTGAAAAAACGCTGCGTGCCAAATTAGGGGGCTTGACAATAATTCATCATGCACTACAACATAAGCCCATTGATTTTTATTGTATTTATTCTTCTTTATCAGCAGAGATTGGCAACCTTGGACAATGCATTTATGCTGCAGCCAATGCTGCTTTAAATGCTTATGCGTGCGAACAAGAACAATTACGCCTTGCAGGAAAACAGCCTTCTCGATTTATTAGCATCAGTTGGCCTTATTGGTTAGAAGGCGGGATGGAAATCAACCCGTATCAATTGCAAAAACTGCAAGAGGAATATGGAACCTTGCCTTTGGAAACCTCGCATGCTTTTGCATTGTTGGAGCGTGCATTTGCTGCCAATGTACCCCATGTGGTGATTGCCAATTCCACCTTGCTCCAACATCGCTTATTAAAGTCACAAGAATCTCCGCTTGATAAATTCCACACCCAGCTTGACGAGCCAGAGATCAATGAGCATGACATTGCGATTGTCGGAATATCATTTCAATTACCCGATGCAAGCAATCTGGAGGCGCTTTGGAGTAATTTAGCTGCTGGCAAAAACTCCATTAAAACAGTACAGCGAAATTGGCATTATATCCCCTATCTTTGGGGCGGATATTTAGATGATATTACCAGTTTTGATCCTTTATTTTTTAATATATCACCTCGGGATGCAGCGTTAATTGATCCTCAAGAGCGATTGTTTTTAGCGAATGCTTGGCATTGTTTAGAAGATGCGGGTTATGCTCAGTTGCACGAGAAAAATATGGGGGTAGTTGCGGCCTCCATGTTTCATCTTTATCAAAACTATGGGGTGGAGCAGTATCAACAGGATACGGAAGTTAAATGCCCGCAATCTTCAGGGGCAAGTATTGCGAATCGTGTTTCCTATGCATTGAATTTGACAGGCCCTAGTTTCTCTCTAGATTCCATGTGTTCCTCCTCGCTTACTGCCATTGAATTAGCGTGTCGTTATTTAGCGAATGATGAAGTGGATGCGATGTTGGTGGGGGGCGTGAACCTCTGTTCACATCCTTATAAATTAGCGTCATTGACGCAAAATAAATTCTTATCGCCTACGGGCAAAAGCGCTCCATTTCATGAACAAGCGGACGGCTATGTTCCTGGCGAGGGCGTTGTAGTCCTCCTTTTGAAGAAGGCAAAAAAAGCCCTTGCGGACGGGGATTCAATCTATGCACTGATTAAAGGTTTAGCATTAAATCATGGGGGAATGGGTAGTGGATTTACTGTACCTAATGCTGTTGCACAAGCAAAAGTAATGCAACACGCGTTAACCAAAGCGGGGCTTAAACCGGAGCAAATCGATTACATCGAGGCACATGGAACAGGAACTTCTTTAGGTGATCCGATTGAACTTGCTGCATTAAAGCAGGTATTTGCCACGCGTTCCGTGCAAAAACCATTGTATGTGGGGTCTATAAAAAGTAATTTCGGACATTTGGAAGCGGCTGCCGGAATGGCCGGGATTGTGAAATTGATTGCGCAATTTCAAGCGCAGGCATTAGCACCCTCCATCAATGCATTGCCATTAAATCCGGGATTAAATATTGACGATGTTCCAATTCAAATAGCGACGCAGTACTTACCACAACAAACGCTTCATTTTGCTGGACTGAGTAGTTTTGGCGCGGGTGGTAGTAATGCACATTTAATTTTACAAAACTGGTCACACAATCTATGTGCACGGCCCAAAACCCAATACAACAAACAAAATTATTGGTTGGCGCATTCAGAAATAATGACGCATCATTGTTATCGAATGGATAGTGTATCTTGTACCTTGGAGCCCGGTTCCATTTTTGAAGAACTCTATCAACTGGATAATGGCGCTCAACCAATGTATTTCAAACGAGCTACAGCAAAAACACGATTAAAAAAAGCGGTGATTGTTTGTGGGGAAACAAGCAATGCATCAGAACAACTTATTGCCTTGTTAACTCAATGTATTGCGATGAATCCTGAGGTTCAATTTATATTGATCCATCAAAGTCGGAGTCATTGGATGGAGTCGCATGCATTGATGATGTCTTTGCCGAATCAAGTAAAACATTATCAAAAGAATATTTTGATTCCTGATTTATCTCGTTTGCCTGCTTCTGAGGTAGTGCGTATAGTAAATAACGAAGCCCATCAGCTTGATCATCGCCTGGTGGCTTATAATCCGATGCGCCAAGCGCTTACTTTAAATTTAGTAACCACACCGACTCAACCGCAACGACTTCATCCTGAAATACGCGTTGTCGTATTGGGTGGTTTGGGCACTATTGGATATCAATTTTGCCATACGTTAATTGCTGCTGGAATTTATCGATTTGATGTCATTGGACGTAGTGCTCTTGATGCGAAACGACAACAGATGCTTGCTGCTTTACGAGGCGAAATTCAGTACATCCAACATGATTTTTCTAGTCCATTCCCTTCTTCTTTTTCTTATGATCTCATCATTAATTGTTTAGGAGTGATGCCTGGAAAAAGTAAAAATGAAGCGGTACAACGAAAAAAATTACATCATCATTTAAGTCAATTTATTCAACAAAACCATCCCCCAAAATTAATCAGTATTTCTTCTTTGTCTGCATTAGCTGGATTTAGTACTCAAGATGACTATGCAGTATATAATGCGTCTTTGATTGCATTTACTGATTATTGCCAAGAACATGTGTGTGTCTATTTGCCCTTTGTGATGACGGAAACACCGTCGTCAGCTGATGAATTAAATTGGTTAACATGGAGTAAAAGCACTCAAGGGTTAGATCCGTTAAAGACCGATGACTTAAGGGGTATTTGCCGCCAGTTACTTACTTTGGCGGCCGGCGAGTACATTCCATTTCAGGGAAATCCCCAGCAATTTCATAAGTATTTAACTCAGGAATGTTTTAATGTTCCGTTTAAGAAATTGCCTGAATGCATGACGCTTAATAAAGAGTATTCCTTATATGAATTAATCGAATCCATTATAGGAATTCCTTCTCAGCAAATTAAAGAAGAGAATACCTTTTATCAATTGGGATTTAATTCATTGACACTTAGTGAATTAGCCGAAGCAATCACCACGCATTATCATATACACATTACTCCTAATCAATTTTTTGAATTTCATACTGTAAAGAAACTACACGAATATTTGCAGGAAAATAACAAGAGTACCCCTGATGCTTTGCCCAAGCGATTGGATTCGACGTCAGCTGGTGTAGTTATTTGTGGTTATTATTGTTCTTTTGCTCAATGCCCTACGCCAGAAGAATACTGGCAGGCTTTATTGGCAGGTCACGATTGTACGCAGATGCCTTTAAAGATGCGATTTGAGAATGAGGGCGATGAGTCACGTAAGATGGGGTTTATTGACCATTATGCGGATTTTGATTTCGCTTTCTTTGAACTGGGTTTAGAACAAGCAAAATATATGGATCCCCAGCAGCGCAAGCTATTAGAACTTTCCTGGCATGTATTCGAGCAGGCGGGAGTTTCACCCTCCACATTGAAAGGAAAAAATATCGGGGTATTTGTTGCGATTCAATTCGATGATTATGCACGTCTATTGGATCGAAGTCAGATAAACAGCCTTTACCAAATTACCGGGTGTGCAAAGACTTTTGCTGCAAACCGAATTTCACATTTTTTTGATTTCCATGGCCCCAGTGAAACCGTTGATACTGCCTGTTCGAGTAGTTTTACTGCGTTGAATCGCGCCGTTGCTGCCATTAAGCAAGGTGAGTGTGAATCGGCACTGGTCCTGGGTGTGAGTTTGCTTTGCGATATAAAAACACTTGAATTGACGACCCAGTTAAATGTTCTTTCGCCAACGAATTGTTGCCGTCCTTTTGATGCTCAAGCGGATGGCTATGTTAAAGGCGAAGGTTTAGCGGGACTGTGGTTGGTTGGAGATACTTTGGCTGCCGCTCAAAAGTTACGTATTGAAGCGACCATAAAAGCGATTCAAGTCAATCATGGGGGGCAATCACAATCATTAACTGCTCCGAATCCGGTGGCCCAAAAACAATTATTATCACAGGTATATCAAAGTGGGGTGTCGATTGATGAAATCGATTATTTTGAAGCACATGCGACCGCGACGCGTTTAGGGGATCCCATTGAATTCTCGGTCTTACATGAATTATTTGCACAACGTTTAAAACCGCTTTATATCGGTTCGGTAAAAAGTAATATAGGTCATACCGAGCCTGTTGCAGGACTTGCGGGGGTAATTAAAGGATTGTTGATGTTAAAGCATCAAGTAATTCCACCGCAGGCAAATTTTCAGGAAGTGAATCCCTTCCTTCGACATGCGGAAAGTCCATTTCATATTGCAAAACAAGCCGAACCGGCTCGGTTAGTAACGATTGCAATTAATAGTTTTGGTTTTGGTGGCAGTAATGGTCATTGTATTTTGACGCGTCATGAGCGTTCCACACCCCAATTACCCCAATTGCCTTATGTGCCGATTAAATTGTCCGCCAAGACAAATAAGGCACTTATAAAAATCTCGGAACAACTACTGGATTATTTAAGCGCTGCACCAAATAGCTTGTGCATGACCCAATTAAGTTATTCCTTAAACGTAGGGCGAGCTGATTTTGCATGCCGTAAGCTATTGATTGTGGAAGACCTTGACGATTTGCGTGAACAATTAAAACGGGGTGTTAAATCATCTAATTCGTCACATGATAATTACTCTGGGGAACAGCCTCTTCTTGAGTTACAGCATACTCCTCATCAATTGAGAGATTATTTAAGTAGACTTCTTGCCTATCAGGACGGCGAATTAATTGATTGGCAGCGTGTTTATGAAGGAATTAATGCCATTCCATTGGTATTGCCTGTTTATCCTTTTGCAGCACAATATTGTTGGTTTACCGAGCCAGAGAAATTAAAACTGATAAATAAAGAGATTGACGCTTATGAGCCAATTTGGCGGAAAAAAACAGTCGAATCTCTGGAGTTAAATCGTTATCAGCATTTAGCTCTTTTTTTAAGACGAAGGCAAGAACGATCAGTAAAAGAAACACTACAGCAAATATCTTATAAAGGGATGTTTTGCTTTATCTTTGTTGATGAGCCGGATTCAGTGACGCAAGGTATGCAATGGCTGCAAGAACATTCTTGTGAATTGATTTATTATTTTGCCGGGATGTGTGATGAACAAATAAACGCTGCATCTCTGGTCAACTCCCAACGCGTGGGGATGGCAGGCTTTTTAGATTTAATTAAAAAACTGGAAGAACTGGCTTATCGCGAAAAATCACTAGCACTTTATGTGTTCAGCAATAATGCTTATGGAATAAAACAATCGACGATTAATCCCTATGCAGCAAGTCTGCATGGATTAGCCCAATCCTTAAAAAAGGAACATCCATTTTGGTTGATTGAATGCATTGATCTTGCGGACAATATGATTAGTGCTCAGGCTCTTACTTTGTCAAACCAAGGTCAGGCTTATCCCTTGGTTTTAGCTGCTGATGGAGTATGGCATCGGCAGCTAAAAGCAGTGAAAGCTTCTTTAAATCATTCAGAACCTGCTAATCAAGTTATCGTGCTCATTGGGGGGGATGGTCAAGTAGGGCGGTATTTAGTTCCTAAGTTTATTGAATGTAATCCGCGCGCCCTTATTATTGCCAGTCGGTCTACCCCATCACGAACGGAAGGCGTACTTCATTGGCGAACGGTCGATTGTACTGTGGCGGATGAAGTTGAATCTTTGCTTGCAGATGTAATTCAACGTTATGGAACGATCGACTGTCTTTATCATTTAGGTGCTAGTTATGCAGAAGCCCCAGTAACTTCATTAAGTTACGAAGAATATTTGTCCCAGATGAGTGTTAAGGTATTGGGTACTTATCATTTAATCAAAGCATGTCAGCGCAGCGAGGTGAAACACGTTGTGATTACCTCTTCAGTACAGGTTTATACACAAAATAAAAACAGAGGCGCTTACTCTGCAACCTGTTATTATGCGGATGCATTAATTAGGGCGTTACATTCCGAGAAAACGAAACTTGTTCATTGGGGTTTTTGGCAACAAGAAGATGAGGCTGCAAATCAACTGATGATCTCCTCGGGTATTGCCCCGATTACGGCAGAACAAGGTCATTACTCCTTGCAATTGGCAGCTTTTTTGCCCCAGTCTAATCTGAGTTTTTTCAATGTTTCAGAATCAGTAAAAACAATGATGCCAATTTGTACCGATTCTCTAACTCAAGCAAGCGAAGATTTACTTCTTTTTAATCAAGGTTTATCTGAGTTAGAGTATTTTTGTTTTCACTTAATGAAACATTACTTGCTAACTCAAGGGGTCGTTTGGAGTCAAAATAATTTAATGCCAGGAGTACAGAAAGATTATGAACAGTACTATTTAGCATTAATCAATATATTAAAAGATTTTGAACGAAATCATGTTCAACAGAATCCATATCAAATTAAGTCTCATGCTGAACTATTGCATGATCAATTGCAATTAATGAGAAAGTACCCGCAAATCAAATCGTTTGTTCAATTACTCCAGGTGTGTGCAACGCATTTTACTGAGATAGTGACAGGGAAAAAAACCATTCAGCAGGTGATGTTTCCTTTTGGGCGCGATGATTTAGTACGTGCGATTTATCAAAAGAATCTTTTGGCGCATTATTACAATCAAACCATTGCGTCATTAGTTAAGGACATGAGTGCTGCCTCTCCCTCTCGAGTTGATATTCTTGAATTGGGGGGAGGTACAGGGGCTACAACGGAAGCAATACTCACCCAATGTGCCGATAAGATTCATTACACCTTTAGTGATATTAATCCCCAATTTGTCGCGCGGGCTAGAGAGAACTTCGCTCAGTATACTGAGGTGGACACCTGCATTTTAGATATTAACAAGCCTGTGATGAGTAAACAATTTGATCTCATTATTGCAAGTAATGTATTGCATACAACAGATGATATTCGTCAATGTCTACTGAGTATTATTCCATTGCTTCGTGATGATGGCGTACTGATTATCAATGAGGCGACTGCAAATAGTTTATTTTTGGCATTTACCTTTGGCTTATTTAAGCAATGGCATACCAATAAAGATGAATATCGTATTCCTGCCAGCGCATTACTCAATACCGAAACTTGGCAAAAACTACTGCAAGAAATCGGTTTTGCAGTGGATGTGTCTGCGACGCCTACTGAAATCGATCAATCGATTTTTGTGGCACAATTAAAAAAACGACCTCGTCATCATACTTTGGTACAAAAAGTGGCGGACTCTCCAAAAGAAAGGGAGTTGATGCCAGTACAAACTGCAAATTCAGATGAGTTATTGACACTACTAGCAAGACATGTACATTGTGCAGCAACAACCTTGGATTTAAATCAATCACTGGTTCATTATGGTTTTGATTCATTGGCAGCAATCCATTTGGCCGAGCAAATTAAATGCGAGTTAAAAATTAACATTTCACCCACGGTATTACTTGAAAATGTTTCTATATCACAACTCATTCATTCTGTTGCAAAGAAAAAGGAAGAACTTTTATGTTAAGTAATGAAGAATACACTGAAGTGAGAAAATCACTGAATTTTAAGCGCCGACTTACCAAGAGTCTCAGCTTTCTAATTGCTGATATCGTGTTGCTTTATGCTGCAGTTATTTTGCTCGGAAAAAACAGCATGCTGTTCTATTGCCTGGGAGAACTGTGCTTGGCGATTTTATTTCTGCATAATTTTATTTTACTTCACGAGTGCGGTCATAATACCCTATCGAGTAAATCCTGGCTCAATGTAGTTCTTGGTCATTACATGAGTATTTTTTGTTGTATGCCATTTTATCCATGGAAAATCATTCATGAAGAGCACCATAAATGGACCGGGCATATTGATAAAGATCCGGTATTTGAATTATTGAAACAGGCAAAAATAAGTAAGAAGCTCCCTTGGATCTTCCATGTGGGTTGGAGAACCTTTATTCCCTTAAATGTATTTTTCTTACATTTGGTTTATTGGACTTATCCTCTTAAACTGCTAAAACAAAAAAAACTATCCCAAGTGATGTTCCGGCAATGTGTGTTTTCTGTACTCTTTTTGTTTTTTGCTTATGTACTTTTAAAATGGTGTTTCCCAAGCTTTTTAACGTTTAAAAATCTAGCGCCCGCGATTTTGATTTATGGAGTCCTCTGGGAAACTTTATCTACGCCGCAGCATTTAGGTTTAGAACCCACGCAGCATCGACCTACCCTAAAAGAACATACACTAACGACGCGAAGTACCTGGTTTCCACGATGGCTACAACATTATTTATTTTTAAATTTTGGTTATCACGTGGAACATCATTTTTTCCCAGCGTTACCTTGGCATGAATTGGAAAAAGCACATTTTAAAATTAAGCCCTTGTTAAACAATGAATATCAAATGGTAACGGGTGGCGTATGGAATATTCAAATGCGTAGCCAAAATATGGAGAAGGCGATTGGGGTTCGCGATGATTAAGATTTTGGACAAGGCTCATTTTGAGCTCGGAACATGTGAAGCCGAATTGTGTTTGGAGAAGCAAATCATCGTTAGCGATCTTCCAGCAGGGGAGGCAACTCAGGGGCACTTTGCTGATTACTTCGATGCCGCAACTTCTTATGTCACGTTTTGTGCAGAACAGGATGCACGTCTCCTGTTATGGGAGAGTCATGCATTGCTTGAGCGTTGTCAGGAGAATTTTATTGTAAAGGTTCATTTCAAATTGTCTGCGGCTGAGCTTCTACTATTTGGGGGAGCAAAGGGACTAGAAGCTTGGTGTGTGCGAAATCGTATGGTTTTACAGAAACTCAGAGATGAAGCACACCTAACCTATTATTTTACTTTGTTCGATGCACATAAGATCACCGGTGAGCTGCTGGTATCTCCGGTACTTTATTTTGATAAAAATCCAGCGTTTACCCTGCAGACGGATGTGGAGGTAGTATCTCAGTTCGTTATGGCAAAACCTATTGTTTTAGAAATCAAAAAAAATCAGATGATTTGTTTTGATAAGTACCATTATCAAATGGCGTATCAACCGGATTTTAAATTTATACGAGTTCATGATGTACATCGAAGTCATTAAAACCCAGCGATTCAAGTTTATAAATTATTGTCCGGTGGTTGTTGATACGGAGAATAAAACCTGTATTTTTATCGATCCTTCATGGGAAAAAAGAACGTTTCAGGATTTTGTAACCCGCAATGAATTAAGGGTCATCGCTATTTTGTTAACCCATCACCATCTGGATCACTCACATTTGGCGAATTATTTTGCCAAATATTATGAATGCCCTGTTTATATGGGTAGTGCTGAAATAGAGTATTATGGATTCGAGTGCCACAACCTCAACGCGATCTATCCTTTTCAAAACCTCCTTACTCTGGAACATATTCCCAGCATTATCATTCATCAAACTCCAGGCCATACTTTTGGTGGTCTTTGCTATCAAATCGATAATGCCTTATTTACAGGGGATACTTTGTTTAATGAAGGGTGTGGTTTTTGCCACAGCAAAGGTGGAGATGCAGGAATGATGTTTGATTCGCTGAATTATCTGAAAAAAGTAATTCCTAACGAAGTACTAGTCTATCCAGGGCATCGTTATCATCATGACTTGGGGCAAAGTTTTGCGGAAGTGAAAAAAATGAATATTTATCTGAATATAGAAGATCGCAATGAGTTTATTCAGTTTCGTAGCCGAAAAACAAAAGGTTTATTAAATTTTAGGTGAGTTATGAGTGTATTATTATTTCCAGGTCAAGGATCACAATACAACGGAATGGGAAAAGAGTTATTTAAATTATTTCCTGAGATGGTTGCTGAGGCAAATCAGATCCTGGGTTATGACATTGAGCAAGCAGTATTCAGTGAGGTAATGAATCAAACGCGCTACACTCAACCGCTCATTTACTGTATTTCGATTATGGCTTGGCTTGAGAGAAAAGCCAATTTAAAAGTGGATATGGTATTGGGGCATAGTTTAGGCGAGTATGCGGCGTTGTATGTGGGTGGAGTTTTTGATTTTGCTACGGGATTGAGAATCGTTAAACGGCGCGCAGAATTGATGAATGAAGCTAAAGAAGGGGGCATGGCGGCAATTGTAGGAATCAGTGCGGCTAAAATTGAAGAGATTATTGAAAAAAATCGGTTGCCTTTGGTGATTGCTAATTATAATTCCCCATTACAAACCGTGATTTCAGGAACAAAGGAATCAATTGATGCAAGTTCCAAGTTATTCGTTGAAGGTCGCTTTATTCCCTTAAAGGTAAGCGGCGCATTTCATTCACCCCTGATGCATGGGGCTGCTGAAACATTTTATGCTTATCTCAAGGAATTTAAGTTAAATCCACCGCGATATCCCATCATATTAAATGCAACAGCGCGGGCACATGTGGATTGTTCAATCGAGATGCCTAAACTACTGAGTCAACAGTTAGTGAACCCAGTGTTTTGGCATCAAAGCATTGAATATTGTTTGGCTTTAGGATATTTGGACTTTGTTGAGCTTGGACCAGGCCAAGTATTAACTTCATTGTTGGATGCGATTCTGCACGACCCAGTAATAGCAAGTGCCGTCAACTGATTCCAGGGGTTCAGTAATTTGATGATGTTTGCGATACTCATCCACCGCCCTTTGACATTCAGTAAAGCCACCATAATCATCAATAATACAAATACCATTTTGCGAAAGTTTTGGGTATAAAGCGTTAAGTACATCCAACGTTGATTGATAAAAATCAGCGTCAATTCGCAAAAGGGCAATCTGTTCAATTTGCTCTTGCATTTGCGGTAAGGTGTCTTTAAACCAGCCTGGTATTAATTTTATTGAATCATCATGGAGATCATATCGTTTGAATGCTTCAAGAAGATCCTGATGAGAGGTTGAAATTAAGGATTCTTTTTTAATGTAGGTTAATGAATTGGCAAGCGCAAAAATCTTATTTAAAGTAGTTTTGTCATATTGTTCATTAGGAAAGGCTTCCATTACATAATTCGCCAGGCGTTGTTGGGATTTTTTAGGCAAAAGTGCTCGGATTTTTAATAAACTTTTAAGACGAATTAATTTACCATAAGAAGTCACTAAGGAACTTGATTCAGGAAATAAATCAGCACCCCAAACCTTCCTGGGGATCACATTCTGATCATCATAGACATTTAGACAGGCTTTCAAATACAATAAAGCACCACCTCGCCAGCATCCTGCCTCAACAATATCACCAACTACATGGTTGCTCGTTATATGTTTTATTGATTGCTCTATATTATCTAATCGTTTAGGACCAATTAGGGTTCTAACTTGGCCATTCGTCATAAATGACCTAAAGGCCTTGGCAGAAGCAATATTAAATTGCCAGTGATCTGGTTGCGAAGTGTCTAAAGAACCAGTAAGTGATTTTTTCATTACCGTAAGGTATTTTTCTGCGATTTTATGTGGTGAGTTCATTGTATCTTTTAAAGTAAGCCAACAGATTAAATTATGGATTAAGAATGAAGTGATTCATTTAATATTCCGCCCAGTTCCGGGAATTGGATTATACAGATTAACTCTTTGTTTTGTATTAATTAATATGCTTTGGGTTCTAAAATATTTGATTGGATCTTAAATTTTTTCAACCTACGACAGTGCTTTATGGACGTTATCCAGGGCTTTTAAAATAAAAAATATCTCAACCATTCTAGATACCGCGCATAAAGCGCGGTACGTAGGGAGAATACAACCAATACACTCTGAGGAGAGAGAGGCTAAGCTATTAGGGATGT
>NZ_CDRUHA020000108.1:0-309903 GCF_977063405.2 Legionella stuttgartensis | reverse complement strand
GATATCTTTAGAGAGGAGCCCCCATTTTAGCTTTAAGGTAAATGTCAGATCAAAGTGTGTACTTTGCGCGTACTTTGATCAATTTAAGCCTGCGCCATATTTCCGCGGTTTTATACCCCTGTCAACAAATGGTTCATACCGCCTTTTATTGATGAGTACGGGAATCCACCCACAAAATGCCATAGTACCTATGATGAGGGCAATCCAATCAGGAGTGTAATTAACATACAGTTTAAGCCATAAAGACAATAAGATCACCATGCCAAAATACAGTGCGAAAAATAATGCGATATAAATCATTGCAAATGAAAAATAAAAATTTTTAAGTAATTTCAAATCAATGACTGGATGCTTAGCTGACCAACTACGTAAAATAAAAAAAATAAGACTGATTACACCTGAAATAAGCAAAAAATTAATTAAAGAAGAACGAAACCAATCTAGCTCTTGGCCAGTAGTTAAAGCTGTTCCAATAAAAATCATGCTGATGCAATAGTAAAAATATCCAAGTTTATCAAAATATATCTTTTTTACCGGCTCGTGATATTTTCTATAACCAAAGCCAACATAAAAAATTAAAAAAATACATAAAGGTATATTAGAGAAAAAAAGGAATCGCCAATGGTAGCTGTAGGCAATCCAAGCCCCATATGAAGCACCGATTACAGGGATTATGGAAAGACAAATTAAAACTAAAGAAACAATATAAACTTTATCTTTATTCGTAGAGAGCAAAGGGATAAGCGTATATGTAATCAAAAGAAACATTGGTCCGGAAGCAACACCTTCTAAAAACCTGAATAAGATAAACGTAAAGAAATCACTCGCAGTTGCGCATCCCCACGAACATAATGCGGTTAGACTGAGACAGACAACAAAAAGCTGAATAGGACTTAATCGTGTTACAGCGGGTTTTCCTAAAGGTACACCCAAAAGATTCCCAATACAAAAAAAACTGACTGTATACGAAGTCATATAGGGACTGCCGCCCAGATCACTTACAATATATAGACCGGCCATTATTGGTAAAGTAAGATTAAATATTACTGCAGCAAGTGATAAGAGTAAAATATAGAGAATCATTATTTACTCATCTCATTTATGTCGATTTTATTTATAATTAGAGGTGAATTGGCATACTTCTTAAGATTAGGATCTAAATTACTCTTAATAATATCCGTTATGAGTTTTTCATCGCCTGTTTCTTCTTTATGGAAAATATCAGTAACATAATGCGGTGAGTTTGAATTTGTAGTGGGAACTAAGGGCCCATTTTGATCAGAAAGATCTGTAGTTACCTCTAAAGAAAGACCAATTCGCAGAGGATGTTTCATGAGCTCATCTTGTACTAACGCAATTCGAACAGGTAACCTTTGAACGATTTTAATCCAGTTTCCTGAGAGGTTTTCAGGCGGTAACAGTGAAAAAGCATTACCCGCACCTCCGGGCAAACCAACAATTTTTCCATGAAATACAACATCAGAACCGTAAAGATCAGAAGTTAACTTAACACTTTGTCCAATGCGCACCTTTTTCATTTGGGTTTCTTTATAATTCGCATTTACCCATATCTGATCCAGGGGAATAATAGACATCAGTGGTTCTTTAGGAGAAATCCACATCCCTACTTGAATTGTTCTTTGTGCTACCAGTCCATCTACGGGGGCATAAATTTTAGTTCTATATAATTGTACCCATGCATCGCGTACTTCTTGCGCAGCTGCTTGTACCGATGGATGCTCCGTAATGGATGTGCCTTGTACAAAGGCCAGCATTTTTTGATACTTATTTTGAGTACTTTTTAATGAGGCAACGGAGGCTTTTAGATCATCTTGTGCATTTTGATAATCTTCTAAGGAAACTCCTTTAGCCCCAATAACATCACGACGATGTTTAAGGTTTTGTTGTGCTTTTAAAAGTTGCGCTTTTTTCATTTCAATGTCTGCAGCCAGTATAAACACATCATGAAATGCCTGGGATATATCACGAACTGTACTGGCAAGTTTCTTTTTCGCCTTTTCCAAAGCAATATGTGAATCTGTTTCATTTAATGTAACAAGGAGCTGTCCTTTTTTTACCAGAAAACTATCGTCAGTATAGATACCGGTAACGAATCCTGGGCGTAACGATTTGATGTAGACTTGATTCCCTTGTACATAGGCATCATTGGTATAAACTTGGTTTCTCCACACAAAAAGCCAATACAAAAAAAGGAAAATAAATAGAGCGATAAGAATAACTGTAAAATAAAAAGAGGTGGATCGTTCTTTTTTCATGAGTTTTTCACCAACGGTATCGTATTTTGATAGTAACCTCCTCCCAAAGCTCTGGTTAATTTTATAGAGGCTAAGTATTGGTTATAAAGTAGAGTAACATCTACAAGCTCTTTTTGAATCACTTCTTCTTGTAAAAAATAAAGATCAAATAAACTATCTAAGCCCTTTTTTTGGCGCAAAGAACTTAATTGATAACGCTGCTTTGCATATTGCACTACTTGTTTTTGTTCTAATTTTTGCTGATAGACATCCTGAGCGAAAGCTAATACATCAAGAACTTCTTGAGTACTGAATAAGAGTAAATTATTGTATGCGTCTATTGCCGCATCAAATTGTGCCTTAGTTGCATTGATATTGGCTTTAATTGCTCCCGCAGTGAAAATAGGTAATTGTAAGGCGGGTCTAATCAAAGCGGTGCCACTCGATAAATCAAGCAACTTTCTCCAACTTGTGCTTTCCAGCCCAATCAGACCAGCGAGATTGATATCAGGATAATATTCTGCCATGGCGGCCCCCGTTTTATAGGCTAAAGCTTTGGCTCTCCAAATTTGCGCCATTAGATCAGGTCTGCGTGCTAAGAAATCCAATGGCAGTATTTTGGGAATATTCAGAGTCTTAGGTAATGAGGGAAGAGTGGATTTAATCAACAAATGATCCTCTGGTCCACGTCCTGCTAAAGTATTAATCAGGTGCTTATTGGCTGTTAATTCATCTGTGATACTGGAAAGTAATTTTTGTGATTCGAGTAGTTTTTCCGAAGTTTCTAAGGCAGGTAATTCTGAAGAAAGTCCTTTTTTTACCATTAAGTTTTGTAATTTTGCAATTTTTTGTCGTACTTCAATTAACTGGGTATATAAATTTTTTCGGATCAGATTCGTTTTATATGCGAAAAAAGCTTGTGCAATTGCAGTACTTGTAATTAACTCCACTTCTGCAGCTTCCGCCTCGCGAACTTTTGCTTCTCCTAAAGCCGCATAAAAAAGATTACGGTTTTTTCCCCAAAAATCGAATTCATAAGTGAATGAAAGCGAAAGGTCTAAGAGTCTGGCGTTTAAAGGAAATGTATGATTGAATGCGCGATATAAACCGTTTTCACTTACATATTGTCGCGTTTCACGTGCATTAAAATAAACTAGAGGGGCCAATAGCGAGCGTGTAACAATGGCTTGTTGCTTAGCGACTTCGATGCGACTTTTGATTTCATGAATTGAAGGATTATTCGCCAAAGCTTCTGTAACTAAGGTGTTGAGTTCAGGAGTATTATAAGATAACCACCATTGTTTGTTTGGCCAGTTGCCTTTTGAAAAAATCTCTTTTTTATCTAAACTTTTTTTAATGGAGTGTTCCATATTGGGAACGGTTTTTATATTTTTAATTTGGCTTTGTTGAGGTAGCGAAACAGTACAGGATACTAATGCATATAAACTGAAACACATAAATCCTCTAATCCAAAGCCGCATAACACTCCCTTTTTATTTGGCAACACATCCTATTCATTAAAAGTAACTTCATGCCATATTATCATAAGCTGTTTCATATGGTATCGAAGCTATCTTATATAGTAACCATTAACATTTGATTTTCAAAGGAGTTTTATACTGCTTTATAGAAACGAGTTTTAAAAAATTAAAGAACACTCTAACCCGTTGTTATCTAAGTAGTGTCCATAGCTATTATTTAATAACTCCTATTTCCTGGATAGATAACTTTATTCGAGCCAGAGCGTGTACTATATTGCTTTAGGGGGGATAGTGTCCATTTCTATATCTCGATCATCAATTTTCTTAGGCATCCACTCTGCTATTTCATATATTATTGATGCTAATGCATCGAGAAGAAAACCATGGATGGGAAAATAGTCTGAAATTTGTTGGTGATCTTCTAACGTTTTAAACGTAGCTGCTTCTGCAAGATACAGCATGGTTTTAAATATATTACTTACATTATTTAACCAAGTATCAAAGGAATCAATTGGGTCAAGTTTGGGTACCACAATTGAATGAGGTTTCTTAAAAAAGGGAACATGAAAATCAATAGTAGTGCTAACGCCTTTTAATTCCCTTAGAGCTTTGTTAGTTTTATCGTGAAAATATTCTCTTTGCTTTCCAGATACCATAGTTTAATTCTCCTGGCTTATAATATGACTTTTTCTTTTACACAATTTCATTGTATAAAAAGTAAACATATTATACACAAAAAAGATTAAAATAGTATTATTAATGCCAAAAATGTGTATATTAAGCACATAATGGGTATATATTTTAAGATTTGACCGGTTCAAAGGATTAATTTTGGGTTGTTACTCGAAGAATTTCGGCAAGAGATGTATCACCGGCAAGTACTCGTTTAAATCCATCATCACGAATACTTGGTGTAGTAGGGCGTAAGTAATTTTCCATTGTCTGTAAATTTTCATGACGATGAATCATTCCTCTGAGTACTTCATCGACAGTAATCAGTTCGTAAATTCCAGTTCTGCCCTTATAGCCGAGGTGATTGCAGAAGTCACAACCTTTAGGCTCAAAAACTTTTGAAATGTCTGAGTCGGCTGTAAGTCCCATAAGTTCTTTTTCATCATCTCTTAATTGATGGGGGGTTTTGCATTGAGGGCATAATCTTCTAACCAGTCGTTGAGCAATAAGACCAACGATACTTGAGGATAAAAGAAAGGATTCAACTCCCATATCACGTAAGCGAGTTAGAGCGCCCAATGCACTATTGGTATGTAAGGTAGATAACACTAAGTGTCCTGTAAGGCTGGCTTGAACTGCAATTTCTGCAGTTTCCAAATCCCGAATTTCTCCTATCATGACTACATCTGGGTCTTGTCTAAGGATGGCTCTTAAACCTTTAGCAAAGGTCATTTGCACTTTGGTATTAACCTGTGTTTGTCCGATTCCTTCAAGATCATATTCTATGGGATCTTCAATAGTAAGAATATTGCGTGTCACTTGATTTAGTTCAGTTAACATGGCATATAAAGAAGTAGTTTTCCCTGATCCGGTTGGCCCAGTAACTAAAATAATGCCATGAGGCTCTGCGATCATTTTTCGCATGCTTTTTACTGTAGGTTTAGGCATACCTAACAAATTTAAATCCAATTGAGCCGCTTGTTTGTCTAAAATCCTCAACACCACGCGCTCACCATGATTTGAGGGAAGGGTAGAAACCCGAACGTCAATATTATGACCACCAATGCGTAGAGAAATACGACCATCTTGTGGAATACGCTTTTCTGCAATATCCAGTTTGGCCATCACTTTGACTCTAGAAATTACTAAAGGAGCTATAGCGCGCTGAATTTCTAAAACCTCATGCAAAACACCGTCGATTCGATTACGTACAAGTACTCGATCTTCATAGGTTTCAATATGAATATCAGAGGCTTTTTGTTTTATTGCTTGTGTAAACAACGCATTTAACAAACGAATTATTGGTGCATCATCTTGATTTTCTAACAAATCTTCGCTTACTGGCAATTGACTCGCCAACAGTGAAAGATCCATATCTTCTTCCATACCTCCAGCGGCTTCTAATATAGATGATTTAGATTGATACACATGAGCTAAATGTTGCTGAAAAGCAGATTCATCGACTTGTTTTAAAGTAAATTCACATTGTAATAAACGTTTTATTTCGGCAAGAGATTGCAATGAAGTATTAGGTAAATAATAAACAAGAGCTTGGTTATCACTCATTTCATTGGCTACAACAATCCCATGGTTTTTTGCAAAACTGTATGGGATCTTTAGTGATTTCTCTTCATTTTCCAAGGTCTATCTCGTAACTAACAAAGGTGGACGATTAAACGGTTTAGGTAATTCGGCTCGTTTCAAAGCAGGTAATACCGTTGCGTTATTGCTTTGTACAAAGGCATCTTGAGATTTCAACCAATCAAGCTCGAATTGGCGTACATTATTATATTTTTCACTCGTCATATGCATACTATCTCGTTCATTACGCAAAATAATGGGTTTAATGAAAACCATTAGTACACGTTTTTCACGAGAATTTATATTTCGTTTGAATAAGCGACCCACACCCGGTATATCTCCCAAAACGGGTAAACGGTTATTGTCATTACCCAGACTATCTTGAGTCAAACCTCCCAAAACTACTATGTCACCACTTTCAACATGAACCGAAGTAACGATACTACTGATTCTAAATGTTGGGGTTGTTGAGTTCGGAGCAACAACGGGTGGATCCAGCGTGTCGTTTCCTTGATCGATTTGCAGCTGGATTCCATTTCCGCGTGTGATTTGTGGTCTCACATAGAGATGTAATGCAACGTTAACCCGATCGAATGTGGTAAATGGGACGCCATTATTTGTTGTACCTCCGGCATTTGCAGGTTGGGTGGTGGATGCTATCGAAACCTGTTTACCAACTAATATCTTAGCTTGGCGGTTATCAAGAACTACAACTGAAGGTGTTGATAAAATATTCGCTTTATTCTCTCGTGCTAAAGCATATATTTGGGCTTGAAAATCATCAAGTCTAGTACTGCTATTAATTATAGCAAAGCCTGGTCTAAAGGTTTCTGGTCTTCCTGTTTGTTGATCACTTCCCCATTCAATACCCAAGTCATTGATATCCGATTGATTAATTTCTGCGACTAATGCTTCGATGAGTAGTTGGGCTGGTTTAATATCCAGTTGCGCAATCACTCTTTTCAGAATACGAATTACCGATGCGGGTGCATTAAGAATGATTGAGTTTGTATTGGGCTCAGCAATAATTTGTACGGTGGGTTTCGTTGTTCCTTCATTTTGGGTTGTGGTAGTCGTAGTGTTTGCAGTAGCTCCTGATGCAGTTAACGATGAACTGCCGCCACTACCTGAGCCTGTTGAATAAAGAGACGTAGACGTGGCAGTGGAACCTTGTTCATTTGAGTTACTGGCAAGATTGGAAGCAGGATTTGTGCTATCTAATATGGGGCGAGTAATCGTGCCAATGGTTGTTCCAACATTACCACTGAAATTTGCCTGAGCAATACCGGCGAGGATGGGTACCAAATCTTCAGCTCTTAGATAATTTAGATATACCACTTGCGTATTGGAGTTAAGCCCTTCAGAATTTTCTTTATCTAACTTTAATATCAACATTCTAAGGCGTATTCTGTCTGTTTTGGAACCGCTAACTAATAGAGAATTGGAACGGTCATCAGCTGCTATAGTTAGTTGAGTTCGTGTTCCTCCCATATTGGGTTGCGTTTTAACAAGATCTTTTAAAGTAGCAGCAATATCCATTGCTAATGAGTGCCTTAAATGAACTATATCAATGCCGTTAGCAGATGAGTTATCTACTTGTTTGATGATGTCTGCAAGACTACGAATGTTGTTTGCTCTTCCTGATAAAATAAGCATATTTGAAGGAGCGTAAGCAGAGATACTGCTCCATTGCGGCATTAATGGTCGCAAAACGGGAACTAATTGCTCAGAGGGAACATAATGAACAGGGACTACCGCCACCATCATGTCGTCGCCTCTAGGGGGGTGTTTTATTCCGCTTAAAATATCTGGGGATTGTGTTTTCGCATCAATATTGGGAATAATTTTAATGATTGCACCACTGGGTATAGCGGCATAGCCTGAGACTTGTAAGACTGAAAGGAATACTTGATAAAGCTCATTGTTGTTCATTGGTGTTGACGATACGATCGATATTTTCCCTTGCACTCGGGGATCAATGACAAAGTTTTTCCCTGTAACTCGTGATACCTCAGCAATAACAGCTCTAATATCAGCGTTCCTTAAATTCCATAGTTTACCATTCTGCGGTTGTGTTTCTGTTGGGTTGTCTGGGGACTCAGATGGAGTCGGTTGGGTTACATAATTTTCACTTTGTTGATTTTTCTTTGCACTGATTTTTTGGGATAGCTTATTCTGCAAATCTCGAGCGGTAAGGTAATCGCTAATGGGGCCTATTTGTATCAGATAAAGTTTTTTATCGGATAGATTCTTAATTTCAACCGGTTCGCTTACAAGTGAAGATAATTCTTTTTGACGTTGCTTTGCATCTTTTTCTAAATTAAATGCGCCAGCTTGCAGATAAAAAGTAGTATTTCCATTCTTGGTGGTCGTGGAAATATTAATTTCGTTTGCATAAGTTAATGCTGAGCAAATAAATGTCAAAATTATAATTACTATCGAGCGCATCGAAAAATCGTAAAATCCTAAGTGAATAACATAATAACTAAATTTATAAACTTACCATAGCTTTTTTGGCGAGTATCTGAATGTATTTTGAAGCATTTTGCAATTCTGCTTCAAGATTATCTTAATTGATAAAAAAATCTAGAATGTGTTGATTTTTGTCACCTAGAACTGTATTTAATATTTCGGCTCTCGTTAGAGCATTAACTATTATTTTAAATCATAAAGGAGTAAAAATATGCAACAAAAATTTGATGAAGCCACAATGAAGTATGGCCCAGATTTCAATCTCTTTCTTGCCATTCAAGGAAAATTTTATTCGATACTCGATGATATTAAGGCCACTGCAGATCCGGGATTTATAGCGCATTGTCTTGGGGAGTGTCAGAAAATACTTTCTATGGGAAGTGATATGACCAGGATGGATGCAATGCACACCTCCACTTTTAGTGATCCAGATTCATCCATGGCAACAACTTCCTTAATAACACCCGCAAACAATATTCAACCAAGTAATACCCCCGCTAAAAAAAGAAAGCATTCCGAAATAATCGATTCCAGAACTGATGTAGGAAATGGGCTGCCCCTTGTTCAACAACCCAATTTTGAACCCGGAGACAGTTTTGCTTTAACCAAAAGACATAAAGCGGTTTATCCTCATTTAGAACCCGCAGAAAAAGGAAAAGAAAAGGACGCCGCTCAGGCTATAACCCCTACTAGAGTAAGGCCAACCCAAGGTAAAATAGTACGAAAATTAATTTCACCTTTTTTAAATGAATATATTGAGCAAATGGCTAAAGGTGATCTTAAAGAATATGAAAAAGTGCAACGCGAAATGATCCAAAAAAATGAGCGTTATAATAAGCATCTTTCGATGAGGCACATTTCTTCTATAGGGCAGAGATCGGATTTAAAAAAAGAAATTAAACCAAAAGCCCCTGATGAACTTAAAAATAAATTTATCTATAGCCATCATATCAGTTTTCCTTTCACTGTAAAAAAAAGCGACCACAGTTTGAGAAGATCAACTCGTTACCAAAATGTAAAATCAAGGAGTGAATTTATTTCTAAGGAAATTATTCCCTATATAAAAACATCTCCTTCAATGGCTGCTCAGAATTTAATTTATTTATATCAACATCATTTGATGTATAGCATTTATTTAAAACGTAAATCAGGAGAGCAGTTAGGTGAAATCCTAATTTTTCATATGAACAAATTGGGTTTATGCTTAGAAAAAAAAGAAATAAAAAGTCTAAAATCGGCAATCAATACCAGTTACGATCTTATTAAACGCAAGAAGCCCTTTAAAGACCTTATTATGCGAACATCTATGCTTCAGAATGAACTCCCTGTGGAGAAATCTCAAGATAAAACATCTGATGGTACTCTAATCGCTACGATGGTATTACATGAGAATCTCGTTAAACCAATTAAAACAAATGATACTTTTGATCAGCCTTTTTGTAATTCCTTGAAAATTACTCAAGATACTAATTTCTATGATGTCAAAGGAAAACTAATTGGTGTTTATCGGATAGGTGCAATTCAACCCCAGTTGATAACTGATAAATTACGTAAAGAACTCTCTTCGACAACTCGAACACAATTAAATAGGATGGGAGCTGTATCTTCAGAAGAAACTGCTAATAATAAGCAAAATAAAGAAAATGTACAAAGGAATGTTCGTTCTGCTCCAATTGGTATTCTTGGAAAAAAAGTTACAAGAATTAGACCTACCCAATTTTCTGAGGCCAAATTTGGAGTTGAAGAAGGATTAGCACCTCTTTTTAAGACAGTTGAACAAATCTATGCAGAATGTGCTCCAGTTGAATATGCAGCGCGTCGTCAGCTAATGGGTTATGCAACTAATTTTACCATTAATGGCTCGAGTTATCTTTTGACTGCCGAAGCCAATTACGATAAACAGACCAATGCCCATGTGGACAACAATAAGTTTCCCATTCATTGTTTAAATCCACTGTTTGTTATCTATCCCTCTAGCAATCAACAGCAGGGTGATCTTCAACGTACTTATGAAGGAGCTTATACATTTTTCCCTGGTGTTAAAGGTGCTTTACCAAATGACACTCAATCTTTTTTTGAAGGAATATATTTTGATTTAAAAGAAGGTGACTTATTGTTCTGGAATTTTGATAAATATTTCCATTGCAACACAAAATTAACTCCTTCTAATGGAATCACTGACTCGAATTGGCATCGCATATCCATTGTAGGTTTTACTAAAGGTGAAGCATTACTTAAAATGGTAGAACCCCTTGTACTTGAAGACTCAGATGATGAAGATAGTGCTCTATTTAGCTCAGAAGAGCTCACGCACTATGAACAACGCTCGGAGGATTTCTTATTTGAGACTTCTCAATCCCTGCAAATTAAGGAACAACCGCTCTCAAAGGATGAGTATGATGAAGGTAGCTTTTCATATGTAGAGGAAGAGGAAACGATCGATGGAATGAAGTTAATGAGCCTAGATTCATTGTTATCATCAGACAATATTATTGAATTAGAAATGCCCAACGATCAAGTAGAAGAGTATCCTGGATTAAATAATTCTACTGGTTATGTAGCGGCACAGAAAGGAGAAGGTCAACCTACTGGGTATTATGCAAAAACAAATCCTTTAAACCTTACATTTTTTAGGGCTGAGAAATCATCCCTTGGGAATGAGGCGTTAAAAAGTGTACAAACCATCCAGCATAATTAGGAGGCTCATGCATTTACACCCGGATACATGATGTGAATCCGGGTGATTCGTGCTTAGGGATGTGTATGGGTATGTGTCTGCTCATGAGCATGATGCTCAGCGTGTGGGTGTTGGTGTAAATGAGGTGGCTGTTGATATGGATTCTGAGCATGATGATGCATGAAACCATACGGGTTCATACCGTGTGCTGGAGTCGTAACAACTACTACAGTTTGTGGCTGGGTAGTTGATGGATGTGTGTGTTGGTGTGTCTGTTGGTGAGCGTGTTGTTGATGTCCTGTTCTTTTCATATTATTTCATCCTCACTAATAAAAGAATTCGATTTTATTTATTAATTCGTTGCTGAGATGATAATGCACATAGTTGTACATTTTAAATATCATCTTAACGCATTATAAGCAGATGGTTTGGTAAATGTATATGATTTTTCTGTATCTTTAACTAAAATGGAACGAGGAATCGCCTTCTACGTTTTTTTGATTTTATGATGTAGAAGGCTGAATTTTTTCCTTAAGGTTAAGGGCAATAAATCGTATCATGAACCTCTTCCAGATCCATATTGCTAGGATCTTTTAAATCAAAATTGCCGTGAAGTTCTTCTCCTGATGTGCTTATATAATGTCTGTCAAAATATTTTCCCGCTGTCGCATTTTGTCTGTGAAGTTGGGGGGATGGGGGCATTTCTTCAGGATCAGGTAATTGCATTAATGGATTATCGGATAGATCAGTTACTGCGGTTTTTCCTCCGGTAACGAATAAGGTTTTAGTTTTCTTATCAAAAAATTTTTTCATGATAATAATAATCTCCAGATCAATGGGTTTGTGGTGATTACATACAACAACTCAGTTGAACTTATACATAAGGTTGAGTTAATCAAGTTTCTACACGAACACGATTACTCCGTCAACAACCCTATGGGGTATGGGCTTGATTATTCAACATTTTTTATGGGCATGATGCAATATTTTAATTGTACAATACCACAGCCAATATTCTTTGTTTCTAAAAGCTCAAGTTCAATGTCTTGCTTTACTGGACCAAATAATGAACGTCCAGAACCCAGTAATATAGGAATCAATGTAATCGTTAATTCATCGATGAGATTTTCTGCAATAAATCGTTGAATGGTGATCCCGCCATCAATGTAAAGATGTTTCATTCCTTTTTTTGCCAGACGTTGAACAAGTGTAGACGGTGTTTCAGCAGATAAAGAAACGCATTTCTGCAAGTGACTAGGAATATTTATAGTGTTGCTACTCATGACCACTACTGGAAGATCGCCATATGGCCATTCATCAAATGATAGAACTTGTTCAAAGGAATTTCTTCCCATAACCAATCCATCAACTGTTGAAATAAATGATTTATAGCCTCCATCCTCGCCTGGAGGCACAAGAGAGTTAATATTGTTAAGCCAATCAATGGAACCATTTTCTCGAGCGATAAATCCATCCACAGTTGTGGCAATAAATACGGAGCACTTGATGGACATGGGAAAATTTCCTTCTGATTAATTTTAAAATATGAAATTAAGTCATTTGCTCTTGGTTAGCTGACAAGGAAGAATATTACAAAAACAATACTTAAAATGAAGAGTAAGAGATTAATTTTTTGACGTGTTAGCAGCTTTAATAAAGTATAGAGAATAATACCCCCACCAATTCCATCAGCAATCGAAGCAGTAAAGGGAATCATCATGATGGTTACCATACAAGGAGCTGTTTCACTAACATCATGCAATTTCATATCGGTGAGATGTTTCATCATACAACAAGCCACATATAAAAGTGCAGGGCCTACTGCATAGTTAGGAATCATTCGTGCCAAAGGTGAGAAAAATAACATCAGAAGAAATCCCATTGCGATCACTATGGCTGTTATTCCGCCGCGTCCACCTGCTTCAATTCCTGCTGCAGATTCGATGTAGGGGGAGGTGCTTGCGGAACCTAATAATCCAGCTACCGCAGAAGCAGCGGCATCAACGGTTAAACAATTACTCAGTCGTTTGGAATAATTTTCTTGTTGTTTAAATACAGAAGGATTTAATAAACCGATCAATGTCCCTGTAGCATCAAATACAGCAATTAAAAAAAAGGTAAATGTGGCTTTTAAAGCAAGAACGGTATTTAAGGCAGAAAAGTCTAGCTTTAAAAAAGTAGCCTCCATGGAAGGGGGCATGGAAATTAATCCTTGCCAGGTAGATAGACCCATCAATAAGCTTAAGACAGAAATACTCAGTATTCCAAGAATAATGGCTCCAGGAATTTGAAAATAATCTAAAATCAGTATAAGTAAAAATCCTAAGAAAAATAATCCGCTTTCAGGACGATTAATTTCACCTAGACGCATTAAATTATGGCTATCTTCGACAATAATTTGATTATTTTGCAAGGTAATTAAAGCAATTAATAAACTAATCCCTATTAAAATCGCAATTTGTAAATTATGAGGAATTGCCTCGATTAATAGTCGCCTCAAGCTAGTCAGTGACATTATAAAGAACAAAACACCTGAAAGAAAAACAATAGCTAAAGCTTGTTCCCAAGCGATTCCCATGCCTTGCACTACTGTATAAGAAAAGAAAATATTTAATGCCATGCCCGGAGCTATACCAATAGGAGTGTTCGCAAATAATCCTGCAAAGAAACAGGCAAAGGCAGTAATAAGACAGGTGGCTGTAAATACTGCTCCCTGATCCATCCCGGCATCATGAAGTATGCTTGGGTTAATGAATGCAATGTATACCATGGTGAGAAAAGTGGTGATACCCGCAATGATTTCAGCTTTTAGAGTAGTGTCTTTAAGAAAATAGGATTTTAACCGCTCCATAGTATTCTATTCTCCTATTTAAAAGGGAATAACCTTTTGGTTATAGTTGTGCCATTAACAGAAGTGCTTTCTATTAAACATATCAAAAATTTTATTTAAAGTATCTAGAGAAACTTAAATTTGTGCGCTTATACTCAAATGTTCATCATAGATAGGCAGTGGCTCAGGGTTCATTGGCTTTTGGGCTTGTAGTTGTTCTTTATAACTAATCGTGTGACAAGCACAATTTTCATTTTTTCCAGAGATAATATTTTGAACTTTGCTTTTTATTTCATGAAGATCAATCGTTTTAACACCTAATAGCTTTCTGAGATCTTCTCCTATGTCGTCATTCGTGCCGATTCGCTCAACCAACCATTTAGCTGATTGAATATGGGTCGAATATTTATTTCCACTGAGATAAAACCTTCGTTCACAACATGTCTTGCACAAGTCTTCAAGTGTTCTTTTTGCATTGGCCTGATCTTCAGTTGAGAGATAGGAATACAAGGTTCGAAGTGTATTGTTAATTTTTGCCTCTTTTTGCTCTGCATCTTTTGACAACAAAAAATTACCATTCGTTTTTCTTTCACTAGCAATTTGATTGCTTCGCTTTTGGTATATATCCGCCATAAAGTCGAATTCAATGTTGTCTCGCTCATATTCTTCAAGTTCGCTAAAGGATTTTTGATATATCCATTGTGCTTCGTGTTCCATTTTATCTTTATATTCCTTACACATGCTTTTACTTTTTTGGCTCGAATATAAAGAAAACTTATTATAATTTTGTTGAAGAAAGGCCAACTCCACATCACTTGAAGCATATTTCACCAAGGAATTATCCTTAGCGATTAGTTCTTTTTGTTGCTCGGGGGGTAATTTATTGAAAACAAGCGATAACATATTATTTCTTGCTGACTCTAAATTCTTTCTTGTCGCAATAGCAAATTTCTTGCATTTTTCCTCTGGTATACTCGGATATTTTTTTTTAATTTGTTCTACTCTAGCATTTATATATTCCTCTACTTTAAATATAAAATTGGTGTTCACTAAGGGTTCGATTAATTTGGGGATATTATTAGGACTAAGTCCATCGGCCAGAGTGGCAAGATGCTTTGTTTGAGCAGGGCCCCTATCCTTGTTGTTCATTTTTCCAAGAGACTCGAAATAATTGTAAAGAAATGCTGTATCGGAGAGATAACAGCCTCTGTCATTTAGGAGGTACCTAAATGCTTGAACCCTATCTTTTACCCGCATTTCTCTATAGTTGGATTTGGTATTTTCGTAAGCCTGTGCAAAACTGGTCCCTTTACTTTTCATCTCATCGGATGCTAGTTGAAAATGCCAGGCGACATTAGAATTGGCTACAGAACAATTTCCTGTCTTTTGATCTTTTTTTTCTAATGTTTTAGAAAGTACTGGATTGTACTTATCTTGATTTTTTTCTAAAAATGCAGACATTATTTTGCGTGTGTCACCTATAGTCATCGCCGCACTCATCATTGCCTTAGCAAAGCGTTCCGCCTCATTATTTCCTAATGAAAAGGCAAGGACCGTTGGTGCATCATGTTTACTTTTTCCTGTTGCTACATCAGTATGGCGTTGTCCTCGATTTACATAGATAAAATGTGTTTGGTTTTCTTCTTTAACTGCATGAAGACTATAAGCATGGCCAAACCAATAACAAGAAAACCCTATGTACCCCCCATTGGGTAGATCCGTAATTTTTTTGGCTGCTTCTGTATAATGGGAGGAAGGTAATAAATCAAAATTCAAATAAGAACTGGTGGACGGTCTTAATTGTTTATACCTATTTTTTGTACTGATTATGGCTGAGCTCATTTCCCAGCCAACATTGCTTTCACTTAAAAAAGGATTTTCTTGTAGCCCTAAAACATGGGCCATTTCTAAGTGAGACCTGGCCATTCTAATTTCCTACAAGTGCACTATTAAAATTATAGTTCAACTTATGCGCAATTTCATAGATAAAAAAGGCGAAGCACTATAGGACAGCTTCAAGTCCATGATTGAAGCGGTTAGAGAGTAATTACGACAACGTATTTTCTATTTTGAACAAGTTAACACTTTTGTCATCCGATAGTTTGTGAACATAGTGCCATCTAATTTTTTGGTTTGTTCTGCTTCAGTTATATATCCCTGTCTTTCAAAAAAGGGTTTCGCTGTGATGCTGACATCTGAAAAGAGCTTTGAGATGCCTAATGCAATTGCTGTCAGTTCACGGGCTTTTAATAAAGCATGTCCAACTCCTTGTTTTTGATAGTCTTTATGTACATAACCCCGATTGAGATAGCCATTTTCTTCTAAATCTGAAAACCCAACAATTTTGTTACTTTCCTTATCGATTGCTACAAACGTATGGTTTTTAGCAAGGGATTTTTGCCATTTGGATAAATCAGGTATTTGAGGAGCCCATACATCGAGTTGTTCTTTTGTATAATCTCTACAGTTGACATGATGGACGGTATCATAAAAAAGCTGATAGATTTCTGCCTCATCACCTGGTTCAAAAGCTCTAAGATAAAATTTTTGATTTGCTGTTTTAAAAGCAGGATAAAACTCCAAATTTTTCACATCATTCCAGTGTTTTTTGAGCTCATTAAGTATGTTTTTTGCCATTTGTCTTAAGTGGGGTAACAAATCATTTCTGGATGATACATGAACGAACGCTTGCAAACGTGATAAAACTCTTGGTCTCACTGTGTTTTCTTCGTTTTTCCACAATGAATTTTTTGGAACCGGTCCTGATGGACCCACTCGGTCTTTTTCTAGCGTTGAATCAAGGAAAGGAAGTGTTTGTTGTAATAACCAAAAACCACAGGCTTCAGTGTAGGCTCTGGCGTAAGCTAAATCATCTGATGCTGCAGGAATACTTGGTTTCAATTCTTCTCGATAAATAATCTCTAATGCAATAATGACGTCTTCGGGTATGGATTTGGCACACCAACATGTAGGCATGCTCATTCTCAGATAAGTACCATCCAATAAAGCATTGCCTACACAAGCCCATTCAAAATCAATGAGTTGTAAATCACGTGTTTCTTCATGGTCAAAGACATTATCTGGACAAATATCACCATGGGTTAGCACGGTAAAGGGACCTGGTTTAAATAAAGACTGAATCAGGGACTTGGCTTCATTGATACATTCTATTGTTAACGATAGATTCAATTTTCTATTAGCAGATTGCAATTTTCCAAGTAAATCGGTTTGAGTAACATCAAAATTCTCTTGTAGAGTTTCAGTGTGTTCGTTGAATTTCTCTAAAAGAGCTTCATATGTTGCTGTTTTGCCAAAGCTAGCCGCATGGAAGCTTCCTAGTGCCTTCATAAAACGGCACAATGCCAGAATCGCTTTTTCTCGTGAGGGAAGTGTCAATGAGTCAACTAAACTTATATGTGGCTCTCCTAGGTCTTCAATAAGAATAAATCGGTGCTCTTTATTACCACCATAGAAGTAGGGAACATTATGCATTTTTTGATGAATTTGATTTGCAAACTCAAGACCAGCCCAATCGCGAGCAAAACGAGCGTTCGCTTCTTTGTCATCACCATCTGACTCTTCGGTCAGGGATTGTTTGAGAATGATGCTTTTAGGTACTGAGCTCGATTTGCTGTTTAGCATGATGCGCACCACAGTATTTCGTCGTTCTTCTTCACTTAAAAATTTAAGAGAACTTATTTCGATATCCGTCGCAAAATGATGCTGAAGTATTCGTATTGCTATTTGTAAGACATCTGGATTAATTCTTTTTTTCGGGGCTGTCATATCATTTACCGTTTGAGTATGGGCTTTATGAGGATTAAATAGGCTTTGTCTTCACTGTAATCAGTACGTTTAAATCCGGATTTTTCATAACAACTAATTGCATGGTGGTTATGAATTTCTGGATCAACAAGAACAGCGCAAATGCTGTTGGGAAGTTCTGTTATGAACGAATCTAAAATTTGTTTACCTAATCCTTTTCCACGTTGATTACTTGGAGCGATAAACAGATCGATACCTGCTAATTTATGGGGCGGATAACAATCAAATAAGGGATGGTTATTGTGGCAAATACCTTCCGGAACATGATCACTTAAACGATAATACTGAATAAAGCCAAGAGGAACCTCATCAATATAAATAATAAAGCTCGGTACATTATCTTTTCCTAAAATTCTAGGGAGATATTTTTGTTTAATATTCTCGAATGACCAAGATTGACCTCGAGCATACCATTGATTGATGACAGGTTCTTGGAACCAATGATACAAAAGCATAAGGTCATTTTCAGTCAATGGTTTAAAGATAAAGGACGTGGTTTGATTTATGTCAGTCATTTTTTTGAAGACCACAATGGTATATTTTGCGGGATTTTAAAAGAAGCTTCATTCGTTATACGCCTGAAGTTTTTATTTGGTTTTAATCGTAACTTATTGATTAAATGGTGGCTATGGGTGGACTCGAACCACCGACCTCAGCATTATGAGTGCCGCGCTCTAACCGGCTGAGCTACATAGCCACAAGACGCGTGATTTTGTCTTTTTAAGGGGAAGATGTCAAGTCCGTTGGCCTATTTTTTTGAATTTTTTGTTGAAAAAAGATGTACTACTAACAAGATGATGCTTAACAAACAGATTTTATATCCTTAAAGTGAAAAATCGTCGTTATTATGCAGTATTACTTAAACTACAAAGTCAGCTCATTTCCCCCAAACTTTTGGGTTAGCTAAGCTTTTGATTTGCACGTCAAAATTTTCTTGTGTAGCTTCTAATAAGGCTTCTTCCCCTGATTTCCAGAATTTGTAAGTACCTTTATTTTTATATGATAGATAAATCCCTAGGCCAAATAATAGTGTTGTTACAGCATAACCTATCGTTTTTAATAATTTTTTACCTTCGGAATCGTTATTGGCAGTAAATGATTCATTAAACCCTTTATCCTGAATTTTAACCGAAAACTGATTAAGTCGGCTAAAGACATCTAAGTTTGGATTTCTTAATATTTCCCGTAAACTCTGGGCATTATTGAATTTATCAACCATTAATTTCAACTCAGATATATCAGTATCACCACTATTATCGATTATTATTTTGGTAGGTTTTTTAGAACCATCTCTTTCATAGCTGCTGGCATGACCATCATAGTCGTAAATGAGAATGACTCCTGCTGGCAAAGAAGAACGTATGTCTTCAAGCTGTATTGCTTGATACCGTTCAATTTCATCATCAAGTTTTTTAGTTAACAAATCAAATTTTTTCAAACATTTTGTTCTTTTATTTTTTACTCTTTTAGATTGTATGCTATACCAGTTTTCAAAAAAATTGCTATTCATATAGCTTTTTATGGTAGAAACTAATTCTGGGTTGGAATGTAAAACTCTAAATAGGGGGTCTGAATAACCCGATAACAGACAATATTTTTTACTAAAATTACCTGTTTTCGAGACCGTTGGTCCCACTATGGCAATTCGGTAGTCTCTTGGCGGATTCTTGTCTTCGATACTAATCGGCTTGCTTGTTCCTAATGCCTTATGTAGTTGCCTTGAAAATTTCTTTATATCACTTTTTTTAAGTTGACTAACCCAAGAGCCAAATTTATCCCGATCTAAAAAAGGTGCCGCGAAGAATTCAGCGTTTGCATACATAAAGCATAGGATTATCTCTAATTCAGTATTTTTATTCATTAGCCTCTTTGGTTATTCAATTAAATTAATGGTTATATTTAATAATAGTTGAAGTAAATTTAATGTTAAGGCTTAGAAAAATTGCATTAGTGATGCAATAGCGTCACACT
This sequence comes from Legionella stuttgartensis, assembly GCF_977063405.2. Classification (NCBI taxonomy): domain Bacteria; kingdom Pseudomonadati; phylum Pseudomonadota; class Gammaproteobacteria; order Legionellales; family Legionellaceae; genus Legionella; species Legionella stuttgartensis. Next base: position 290,139 of record NZ_CDRUHA020000108.1, on the reverse strand, counting down.
CGGTTTTAAAAAGCTGTAGATAAATAAGTATTTTGATTTTAGTAACACTAGGAGGATGATATTTAGAATATATAAGCTTTAATTTTCGAATTTCGTAGGGCGTTGGAGTTTGAAGTCCTGGGTACGCTACGCATCACCCAGGACTAATTGAGAAGATTAGATGATTAATAAATACATGGCACCAGGTCCACGTAATATTTGAACTAACAACTCTTGCTTTTTCTGCTGAGCAACTTGTTGCAATGATTTAACGTCTTTAATGGGTGCTTTATTTGCAGAGATAATAATGTCTCCAGGTCTTAAACCTGCACGCCATCCCGCACTTGTTTCTGAAGCACCTACGACTTGTACGCCAATGACATTACCATGAGGTGGTGTTTCTTGCTCAAAGTTTCTTAATGCCAGTCCATAAAGGAACGGATTTTCTGACTGTAGTTTTTGCTCATGTGATTTAATGTCAGTCACAACAGCATCCAGGGAAATGGTTTTGCCGTCACGTTGGACAACCATTTTAACATTTGAACCAACGCGTAAGAGACTAATGGTTGTTTTTACCTGAGTCGCTTGCGTGATTTTTGTATTGTTAATTTGGGTAATAATATCACCTGATTTTAACCCAGCTCGTTCTGCAGGTGAGTTTGGATTAACTTGTGATACCAATGCACCTTGGAAATCTTCAGGATATCCTAAAGAATGAGCAAGTTCAGGCGTTAAATGTTGAACAAATATACCCATTAAGCCCCGATGAATTGAGCCGAATTTAATAATTTGTTGTGCTACATCTTTTGCCATATTAATGGGTATAGCAAAACCTATTCCCACATTACCACCATATGGAGAAAGAATTGCAGTATTAATTCCAATCAATTCTCCTTTTGTATTAACCAATGCACCACCAGAGTTACCTGGATTAATTGCAGCATCAGTTTGGATAAAGTTTTCTACTCCTTCAATGTTTAAGTCACTGCGCTTTAATGCACTAACAATCCCAAAGGTTGCAGATTGACTATTACCAAAACTGTTTAAGCCAAAAGGATTACCAATAGCAACTACAAAATCACCTACTTGTAGTTGATCCGAATCCCCTATAGGTAATGATTTTAAGTTTGTTGCACTAATTTTTAATATAGCTAAGTCTGTTTCGCTATCGCTACCAATCAGTTTAGCTTTTAAGCGTCGGCCATCTTGTAACGTAATGGTGACAAGATTAGCATTGCGAATTACGTGATCGTTAGTAATGATAATCCCGTTTTGTGCATCTACAATCACACCAGAACCTATACTTTCAAATTTACGTCCTTTTTCAGGAGCCGTTTGATTAGGTTGTCTGCTATTTTGAGCTTCTTCATCATTGCCAGCAGAACCAGGTGAGGTGGCACTAGGCGGTAAATAACCCTGTACTGCAACATTGACGATTGCAGGCATGATGTTTTTTAAGACCGGGGCCAAGCTCGGTATGGGAGCGGGAGCTGCTTCGTTAGCCGCATAGGTGAATGAGGCTGTAAAAAGAAGCAGGGTACTTATAATGAATTTGATATGTTTAATCATATTATTAGTCCTGAGGTTGATCATTAAACCAGATTAAGGTAGCTATTCTACCTGTTTGTGACGTTCTTCGATAGGAATACAACTCATTTTTTAACTCAAAAGTACATAATCCAGACTGATAAACCGCTTTAATGCCTTGAGAGTTCAGCACAATTTCAGCAATTAGAGGCAAATTAGCCAGCCATTTTCCGTTAATAGGTTTAAAGGCTTGCTTACTTAAAGGGTACTTATCAGTAAATGTCTGGTAGACCTCCTCCCCAACTTCATAACACTTTTGACAAATTGATGGACCTATCCACGCGAATACATCAGATGTTGGGCTCATCATTTTATCAAATGTATTTTCAATAATACCCTGCGCCAGTCCTTTCCAGCCCGCATGAATTGCTGCAATCTCAGTGCCTTGCACATTGCAAAGCATGATAGGTAGGCAATCGGCAGTGAGAATCACTAAAGGGTGTTTCGCGCAGCGAGTTATGGAGGCATCTGCGTTTCTGTTTGAGTCTTCTTCTACAATAACACAATGAGTACTATGAGTTTGAGATAACCATTGAGGCTCGCCGGGCAGATGCAACATCTCCACAAGTTGTTGTCTGTTTTTCAGCACATGTTGCTCATTATCTCCCACCCCCAAGCCCATATTATTGCTGTCATAAGGAGCTTGGCTATATCCTGATAAACGTGTTGTACTCAGAGCCGTGACATTTTTTGGCGCCGGCCAATTAGCTAAGTTATTCTTCATAATGCGCGTCCAATGTGTTAAGAAGAAGGGTAAAATCATCAGGCATAGGAGCCTTAAACGTCAACTCATTTTCTGTTTTTGGATGAGAAAATGAGAGCGTCGTAGCATGCAGTGCTTGTCTTTTAAAATTTTGGAGTAAGGATCGTAACTCTTCAGTCGCATGAGCGGGGAATCGCATACGTCCACCATACAATGGATCACCGACTACTGGATGATGGATGTAGGCTAGATGAACTCTTATCTGATGGGTTCGACCAGTCATTAAGTTGATATCTAACAAAGTAAAATCCTGATATTGTTTCTTCACTGAATAGTGAGTGATTGCTTGTCGACCTTGCTCCTGAACGGTCATTTTCAATCGATTTCTTGGATGTCGTCCAAAACCAGTATCAATGGTCCCGCCAGAAATAAGATGACCTTGAACTAAGGTAACATAATGACGTTGAATTTCGCGAGCCTGCATTTGTCGGATTAAAGAAGTATGAGCGGTTAAGGTTTTTGCAACCACCAATAAACCCGTTGTATCTTTATCTAATCGATGAATAATGCCTGCTCTAGGTAAATGGTGTAAGGAGGGGGCATGATGCAGCAATGCATTTACTAAGGTATGTTCTCTATTTCCTGCCCCAGGATGAACTACCATATTTTCAGGTTTATTGAGTACTAAAATTTCATCGTCCTCATAAACAATGTTTAAAGGAATTTCTTCAGGGGCGCAATGATTAAAATCCTGCTCCGTTAAAGTAAAATCAACATTAATATCAATCAAATCTCCATCTAAAACCTTGTCTTTGGGTTTGCATGGTTTTTGATTGAGTATTATTGTGCCGCTTTTGATCCAATTACTAATTTGCGAACGAGAATAGTCAGGAAGTAAATGCGCGAGCACACTGTCAATTCGTTGATTGTGATACTCGCGTGGAACAGTTAATTGTTTTTGAATATGTTCTATCATCAAATCGTTTCAGTCTCAGCTGCGATGAGACGACCTCGTAATGAATTAGGCAATGCATCTCCGATTTGAACATCAACAAATTGCCCTATTAAATGAGCTGGCCCATCAAAATTCACTACTCGATTGCATTCGGTGCGACCAGAAAGCTGTTGAGCGTCTTTTTTAGAGTGGCCAGTAACTAATATTTTCTGGATACTTCCAGTCATCGACTGACTGTAACGAGAAGCTTGTAATAACAGCCTGTTTTGTAATATCTGCAATCGTTGCTTTTTCACATCAATCGGGGTGTCATCGGGTAAATTTGCAGCCGGTGTCCCTGGTCTTGGGCTGTAAATAAAACTAAATGAGGTATCGAAACCTATTTCATGAACCAAATCCATCGTGTCCTGAAAATCTTTATCTGTTTCTCCTGGAAAACCAACAATAATGTCCGTAGATAAACGAATATCTGGGCGTACTTTACGCAATTTTCTGATTTTTGATTTGAATTCTAAAGCAGTATAACCTCGTTTCATTAGGCCTAAAATGCGGTCAGAACCACTTTGTACCGGGAGATGTAGATGATTTGCTAATTCAGGTACTTCTGCATAGGCATTAATTAAATTATCGGAGAATGCCAAAGGATGTGATGTTGTAAAACGAATTCTACCTATTCCTTCTATAGCAGCAAGATAATGAATTAAAAGGGCCAAGTCAGCGATATCACCATTTTCCATCACACCACGATAATCGTTAACGTTTTGTCCTAATAAATTGATTTCTCTAACGCCTTGGGCTGCTAATTGATAACACTCAGCAAGTACATCATCAAATGGACGGCTAATCTCTGTACCACGAGTATAGGGTACAACACAGAAACTACAGTATTTGCTACAGCCTTCCATTATTGAAACAAATGCAGTTGGCCCCTCAGCTCTGGGGGCCGGTAAATGATCAAACTTTTCAATTTCTGGAAAACTGATATCAACAACGGGTTTTTTCTTTTCCATGCGCTGATTCAGCAAGGCAGGAAGTCGGTGTAATGTTTGTGGACCAAACACGATGTCAACAAAAGGTGCGCGCTTAATAATATCTTCACCTTCTTGGCTAGCAACACAACCACCTACACCAATAACCACATGGGGGTTTTTCGCTTTATATTCTCGCCATTGACCTAATTGAGAAAAAACCTTCTCTTGTGCTTTTTCACGAATAGAACACGTGTTGAGCAATATCACATCGGCTTCTTCAACACGTTCCGTTTTGACTAAGCCATGTGATTGCAACAAAACTTCTGCCATTTTAGTTGAGTCGTACTCATTCATCTGGCAGCCGTTGGTTTTGATGTATAATTTTTTAGCCATATCAAATCTACTTTAAAAACGTGTAGCCTGAGTGAAGGGCGCAATCCGTGACAGGGGAACGCGGGCTCCCCTTTGCTGCACCCAGGCTACTATATCCAAGGAAGTCCCGTATTATTTCATTAATGTACACTTTGGCAATAAGTTTCTTTAATTTTCGGTAAAATAATTAAGGCAATAAGCATTCCCAACGGGAGAATTGCAAGTCCTGTATGGTAAGCCTCTAATGGATAAACCCTGACATTCCCATTCATTTCACCTTGCCACATCTTGTCAAGAATATAGCCAATAAGAGGTTGTGCTATTGCAATACCTATCATGTTCATCATGTTCATAAAGCTTAAACCAGAAGCAACATACTTTTTATTGCATAATTCTTTGGCTACAGTAAAAGCAGGTAAAAAACCTGCTGAAAAAATACCAAATGCAAACAATAAAAGCTCCATATAGATCGCAGTACTAATTGGAACAAAAATAAAAAGTACAGAGCATATAAGTGCGCCAATGCATCCTATGTACATGGGGGGTTTGCGCAAACCAATACGGTTCGAAAATATTCCCCATAAGGGGCTGGCAATTGCCCAACCAATGAACACTAAAGAAATATAATTCGCTGCGGTTGTCTTAGTGATCATCATTTTATTCATCAGAAAGGGGACGCCCCAGAGACCACAAAAAACTGGAGTTGCCATGTACATTAGACCGCCATAGCTTGCGACTAACCAAAGTTGCTTGTTCTTTACCAATGCTAATAGACTTGGTATTAGATGTTCTTCTTCAATAGGATGATGTGTATGCACTATTTCGTGATTTTCAGGAGTATCTTTAGCAATAACAACAAGTAAGACGGCAAGAACCAGTCCTATAGTACCCATGATGAGCATACTGTGCCGCCAACCAAAACTCTCAATCAATAAGGCCAGAGGCGCTTCACCTCCAATAGCTCCGAGCATTCCTAATGTGACCATGAGGCCAGTAAGCAAGGCAAAACGTTGAGCGGGAAACCAATTCGCTGCAAGTTTCATAGTACCTACGGCAGCAAATGCAGAGCCGAAACCTATCATCAAACGAGCGACACAGGCCATAAAAAAGTTATCTGTCATACCGAATGCAATAGTACTTACCGCACAAACAACAGTCGCCAGAGTAAGCAATCGATGTGGCCCAAAATAGTCCATTAATACCCCGCCAGGTAATTGCATGGCTGCATAAGAGTAGAAGTAGACGCCGGATAAAATACCTAATGTTTGGCTAGTAACTGAGAAATCTCTCATTAATTCGTTACTCATAACGCTGGGTGAAACTTGTAAAAGACATTCGTAAAAATAAAATAAGCAACCTAAGCCCCATACCATCCAAGGCATTATTGATTGTATCCCAAAATTTTCTACTGATTCGGACCGTGTATTGTAGTGTGCCATTCTTTTATCATTCTCCAGATTCATCTATACGAAGTTGACTTGATATAGTCTTGGGATCAGTAGATTCAGCATCATTCTGATCTGCCATCCTGGCCTGCTTCAATTAATTCTCGTATGTGTAGTCCTTATTACAACGGGAACTTTTTATTAGACTAATAACACGCCAAACGTCACCTTATCAACAAGTGAAGTATGTGTGTATTTTGAATAAAAACTGGAAAATACTTCGTAGATCAGATTGTTAAATCTCACTTCGCGTGTAAGGCAGTTTTTTAAATCAAAAGTCAACCGGCAACGTTATCACAGAAATATGCAAATTACACCATGTAAAATATTAACAGTTTGTACAGTATTTGTCTATTGTTCGTTTGCGTAATCAGCTGGATCAACGACTACACGAGTTCCTTTCATGCCATCACCTGGAAGGTCAACAAACTCTTCATTAAGCCAACGCGCGTCCTCAATAAACATTCTGACACAACCGTGACTTGCTTTGTATCCGGGGACTTCATAACTCCCATGGAGTGCATACCCTCTGAAAAAATGCATGCAATAGGGCATTAGGGCTCCGCCATCATTCCCATCAGCTCTTCTAGGAAATACCGTGGAGACGCAATCTATGTCTTGTTTGCGAATAATACGAAAAGAACCTGTAGGGGTGCTACATCCCCCTATAACTCCGGTGCACTTTCCTATACCTGATGAAATAGGACCCCACCAAAGTAGCTCGCCATCTTGATCATATGCAGCCCATGCTAATTTTTTCTGACTTACATAAATTGTTTTTTCTCCTTCGGAGTCAATATATCTTGGGAAGGGAGAAACATCGTAGATAGTTAATCGATCGATATTTTTGGGTACAGCAATAGTCATCCCTGGCCGTAATGAGACGTTCATACGATTAATTCGTCGTACCATGTCTCGTTCTTCGGCATTAGGAAATAACTTTTCCCAGCTTTCACTATTTTTAACTTTCATACAAAAATAATCGGGAGAATTACATAAAGTTTCACCGTATCGCGTATAGGCGAAAGTAAGTTGACTCATTGTCCATAAACAAATAGAGACTGTCATTGATATCATAATTTTCATAAATGATCTCAATTGGGACTATTGTATTCACTATAGCGGCACTTTAAAAAATAACTTTAAGATTATATGAGTTACTGACAGTTATAGATAAATAAGCCTTTTTTTTCAAGTATTTATAATTCCATATATGTAACCCATAAAGATGGTATCCCTGGGTTACTTATTATGGATGTAATAAGATATAAAAACATAAAATCAGTAGGAAGTTCACGCATTAGATTCTGGATGGTCAGGAGAAACTTTTTGCCAGGCTTCGTGAACATGTCCTAGCAATGTATTGGACTGTGCTAATAGTTCCTTGTCATTATTAAGATTGGCCTTTAACAGCAAATATTCAATATGCATGTAGATTTGAAGTAAGTTCTCTGCAATTTCTCCGCCGTGTTCATGATTTAAACTGGTTTTTAAACCTTCAATAATACTTAAGGCTTTACTGATATGTTCTCCCTTTTGTTGAATTTCACTACGATCAATATTACCTTGAGCAGTCGCAATATGTGTACGCGCTCCTTGTAATAATAAATTAATTAATTCATGAGGGGAGGCTGCATCAATACGAGTTTGTAATTCAATAGTTTTATATTGATTTATAACTTGTTGATTAGAATTTTTCATCAATATTACTCCAATTATTTGGTTTTGAATTTAGGTAGATTCGACAAAATTTGGGTCAGTGTATTGCTGGTGTTTTGCATCTGTGAGATTAAGAGATCTACCGCATTCCATTGTTGATAATATCTTTTTTCAAGAGTGATGCTGCGATCATTGATGCGTTCTTGCATTTCGTCTAATTGTTTTGCTTGTGTATTTAAACGATCTATTCGTTCTGAAATCTCACCATCGTCATCTACCAAGGACTCTAAATACCCATCAATCAATGAGGCTAATCCATCACTGACAATAATTTGTCCTCTATTCCCTACGAGTCCAGAAAGTACGTCGACCGATAAGGTATTGAAGTCTTCAGTGCCATTTAGAGTAATTCCATCTGTTGAAGTGGCTAAAATGCCTCCTATACTGCCAGCCATACTAACGCCAGGAGTATATTCGTTTAAAATAACATCATATGCTCCTGCAGCAACTTTGGTATCAACTGAATTAATTTTAATATTTGGATCAGTGGCGGTTATTTTTTTTGCAAATAAATTGCTAATATCTTGATAATTATTATTAATCGCCTCATCCAATGTTTTGGAATTAGTTTCTAATAAACCATGTTTGTCAATGGTGATTCCCAAGTCTGCAAGACTTTTAATAGAGCCAACTGTAGTTAATGGGGTACTGGCTAAGTTATATAAATTTGTTTTTAAATCCCTTAACTTATCATCGCCTTGTAGAATACCTCTTTTTCTGGTTTCCATATCGAAACCGGTTAAGGTAGTGATGAAATTAATAAAATCATTATATTTTTGGACGAAGTCATTAATTAAACCTTTGAGATGTTCGACATCTTTTTTTACCGTTAAGGTAATTGTCTTTGCGGGATCGGCCTGTTGTAGGTCAAGCGTGATGCCAGTAATCGCGTTTTTAAATTGATTATTACTTTCACTAAGAAGTAAGCCGTTAATTTGTACTTGGCTGTTTTGAGCGGCCATAGTTTGGCTTAATGAGGTATTGCTGGTTGTAGGATCATAATTCAAAGCAGTTAAACTACCTGTAATTTGCATTGCATATTTTTCACCAGTTTGAGATGAGGTGAGTGTCAATCTTGAACCAACTCCATCTTGTACAATCGATGCTGTAACTCCAGCATTTGCAGTATTAATCGCATCACAAACTGCAGTAAGGCTGTCATTTCCTGAATTGATGTTAATTGTTACTGGGGACACGTCAGTATTTAGTGTAAACGTTGAATTATTATTGCTGTATGTACCAAAATTTATCGTGATGCTCCCACTACCCATCGAAGAACTGTTATTGGTGAAGTAGCCACTTACAAGACTTTGTGACTGGGCCAATTGGTTGACTTTGATTTGATATAAACCTTCAATTGCTTGTCCTGTAAGAGAGGCAGAAACATATCCAGTTTCGCTAAGTAAGCAATTCATTTTATTAAATTCGCTAGCGTGCGATAGGGTATCAAGTGTTGTTTGAAAGCTGGCCATGGCACTTTTTAGCTGCCCAAAAGCAGACAATTCGGTTGTAACAGAATTAAGTTTTTTGTCATGTCGCAACTGTAGAGGCATGAGATCGGCTTTCACCATGCTTTCGACCATTGCTTTAATATCCAAACCTGACCCAATGCCTGGAGTTGATAGGCCCATAATATTCCCTTATCTGTTTTCGTAATTTCAATGGAAATTACGTTTTATCCATAAATTGCATTAAACATGTTTGTCTATAGAACCACTTATTATCCCATCAAGCAAGTTTAGTAAATGCAAATACTCGTCGGAGGGTATTTTGCGAATTACTTTGTCTGAGATTTTATCGGTGACTATAGTTTGCAATAGCCCTGTGGCGTGATCTATGGCCTGTTTTGAATCTGTATCCAAGTTTAGATCTGATGTAGCGCATTTAGTCACAGGCTTAATGTTTTTATCTTTTAGTTTGACTGAATCTGTCTGTAGCAATTTATTATTTGCTGGAGGTATCGATTCCATAGTCATTTTCTAACTCCTTTCCCTTGATTAGAACGCTTAATCATTGGGATATAAATAAGCCGAAAAGCGGCAAGCGCCGCATTTCGGTTTTTACCGTTACATCTTTAACTATCCTAACAAGGAAAGAACAGATTGTGGCATAGCATTTGCTTGCGCCAGCATGGCTGTTCCTGCTTGTTGCAGGATTTGGTTCTTAGTTAAAGATGCCATTTCTGCTGCATAATCAGTATCTTGAATACGGCTGCGTGCGGCAGACATGTTATCAGATACGTTTTGCAGGTTAGCAACCGTAGCATCAAGTCGGTTTTGCAATGCACCTAATGCAGCTCGGTTATTGGTAACGCTATCTAAAGCAGAACTAATTCTCAGTATAGCTTGTTCTGCACCAGATTGAGTTGTAATGTCAATGCTATTAACCCCATTGGTATCCAGACTGATTGTGCTTGATAAACCAACATCAGCCACAGTACCACCCAATGTAATAGTTTGAGCAGCACTCATAGTGAGGTTTCCACGTAAGGTAGCAGCAAATGAACCCGCTGCAACTGTGAGTCCGTCAGTACCTGCAGTAAATCCAGTACCACTTTCAGTTACTGCAATATTTCGTCCATCAGCGGCAGTTAAAGTCATGCTACCACCATTTAGGGAAGCTACAACTCCAGTTTGACTGCTTACTGAGTTGATTGAATCCATAAGGTTGGTATTGGTCATTGCAGTGGCTACGTCTTGGTTGGTAAATATGTCAACACCATTAATGTTCAGGTTATAAGTATCCCCTGCAGTTCCACCTATAGCTCCAACAGTTGCACTACCACTAGTGGATGCAGTTACAGTTAAACCAGGAACACCAGCTGCATTAATCGCTGCTGCTTTGGCATATGCAGAGGAGCTGTCTTGACCGCTTGCTGTACCCACATAGTTTGCAGAAGAGCTAATGCTGATTGCTGAGTTAGTACCCAGAGCCACAGTAATGTCAGTAGCTGCGTTGGCAGTTACTGTACTTCCTTGCTCATAAGCAATACTACCTATTGTTGAAGATCCTATGCTATTGATTGAAAACGAAAGAGTTTCACCAGCATTTGAACCAATTTGAAGCGAAGCATTGGTATAAGAACCATTCAAAATGCTTTGACCATTAAATTGAGTACTTAAAGCAATATGGTCCATTTCACTTAGAAGATTATTTACTTCATTTTGTAATGATTGACGGTTTGCTTGGCTGTAAGTTCCGTTTGCAGATTGAAGTGCCAACTCTCTCATACGTTGTAAAAGGTTCGTTGATTCTTGCATTGCACCTTCAGCAACCTGTGCCAGTGAAATACCGTCATTCGCATTTTTTACAGCTTGGTCCATACCACGAATTTGTGATGTCATATTCGTAGCAATTGCTAGCCCTGCAGCATCATCTTTAGCACTATTAATTTTTAGACCAGATGATAATCTTTGGATCGCAGTCGCCATAGCGTTACTTGATTTCGACAAGTTACGTTGGGCAACTAGCGACGGTACGTTGGTATTAATAATTTGAGCCATATTATAGTCTCCTCAGACCTAAATCCCTGGTTTGGGACATTTGAAAATTGGCAAATTCCTTTTTAATGGCGAATTTACCGTACGCACAAAAGTTATCGGACGCACTGCGAAAAACTTTAGGTTTATGACTATTTTTTTTCAAAAAAAGAGGAAATTTATGTATTAAAATGAAAGTGTTGTATTTTTTGTACAGTTTGATTTTGTTGCTGATAATCCTGATTTTCAATTCTTATTTTCTCAAAATAGAAATGCATAACCTAGTCTACAGAGACTATATAAGTTTCATTTTTGCGAGAAAAATCCCTATCCCTCTTAATGTGCATTTCAGAATATTTTTTTCCGTGTATAATATTATGATTTATAATCTTAGGTTCCAATTATGAGTTGGTTTAAAAAACTATTGCCTTCACGAGTTAGTACAGACTCCTCCCAAAAAAAAGGAGTTCCTGAAGGTTTATGGCTGAAGTGTTTAGGCTGTAGTGAAGTTCTTTATAGTACAGAATTAGAAAGAAATTTAATGGTTTGTCCCTCCTGTAACTTTCATCACAGGATATCAGCACGTGTTCGAATTAAACAATTTCTTGATGAGGGTGGCCAGGAAGAAATTGCTGCATCGCTTGAGCCCCAAGATCGATTAAAGTTCAGAGATTCAAAAAAATATAAAGATAGAATTGCACAAGCTCAAAAAGCAACTGGCGAGAAAGAGGCTTTAATCATTGTGAAAGGGACACTATTACAGCAACCTGTAGTTGTTGGCTCCTTTGAGTTCAATTTTATGGGCGGTTCCATGGGGGCTACGGTTGGAGAGAAGTTCGTTCGTGCAATTGAAGTGGCTACAAAAGAACAAAGACCTTATATTTGTTTTACTGCCAGTGGCGGTGCACGTATGCAAGAAGGACTTTTTTCCTTAATGCAAATGGCTAAAACTTCTGCGGCTCTTGCCAAATTTGCCGAAATGGGCTTGCCTTTTATTGTAGTTCTGACTGATCCAACCATGGGTGGGGTTTCTGCCAGTTTTGCAAGTCTTGGGGATGTAATTATTGCTGAACCTAATGCGTTAATTGGTTTTGCAGGTCCAAGAGTTATTGAGCAAACTGTAAGACAAACCTTACCCGAAGGATTTCAACGCAGTGAGTTCTTGTTAGAACATGGACATATTGACATGATCCTGGAACGAAAAGATATTCGTCCAGTTGTTGCTGAATTGATAGCTAAACTAACCCGCAAAAGTGCAGGGGATTTAGCTGCCAAAGCAGTATCGTATTAAACCACTTGCGAAACGTGCGGTAGAGAGAGGTGTGTGAGTAACCCAACGCACAGAATCGAAGCGCGCACGAGCATATGAGGATTTGAGTACCGATGGAGCATCCATCTACTGTAGCGTTGCCAAAGAGGTCTATTGATGAGTGGCTCCACGATTTAGAAACTAGAACTACTCATGAAATACAACTTGGTTTAACCCGTATTATGGAAGTGGCAAAAAAATTATCTCTGCAACTTCCTGGTTGCCCCGTTATTACTGTGGGGGGGACTAACGGAAAAGGCTCAACAGTAACTGCTCTTGAAACAATTTATCATGTTGCCGGTTATAAAGTAGGTGCTTATACCTCACCACATCTTATTCAATTTAACGAACGTATCCGTGTCAACTTAACTCCTATCTCAGATAAAGATTTGTGTGAGGCTTTTAATATTATCGAAGTGGCTCGAGGAGAAACTGTATTAACTTATTTTGAAATGACTACCTTGGCAGCATTGTGGTATTTCAAAAAAATGAAGCTGGATGTCATTATTCTTGAAGTGGGGTTAGGTGGTCGTTTAGATGCTACGAACATTGTTGATGCAGCGCTATCCATCATTACTACAATAGATTTCGACCATCAGGATTATCTGGGTAATACCCTGGAGGAAATAGGCAATGAGAAGGCGGGTATCCTTCGTCCAGGTAAACCCTTCATTTATGCCGACGCGCATCCGCCTAGATCAGTCACCGATATAGCAAAACAACTGGGTGTTCCTGCTTACTTTTGGGGACAAGAGTTTTTTATTCAAGAGCAAAATTCTACATGGAATCTCCATTACAACAAACCTACGCTTTCTTCAGTTTTTGGATTACCAAAACCATTAATTCAGCTAAAATCGGCTGCTGCAGCGATTACAGCCTGTCTTTTATTGGCACATGATTTACCTGTGATGCATAACCATTTTCAAATTGCCATGCAACGTGTTTTTATTCCTGGTCGATTGCAAGTTCATGAAGATACCGTGAGCACTTTATTTGATGTTTCTCATAATCCTCAATCGGCAAGATTGCTCGCAAATACGTTGCGAATGATGAACAAAACAAAAGTCCATGCTGTATTCTCAGCATTGAAAGATAAAGATATTTTAGGTCTTATTATGCCATTAAAGGATTGTATTGATCATTGGTATCCGGCACAATTGCAGAACAAACGCGCGGCTAGTGAGGATTTATTGCTCACTTTTTTTAAGAATGCAGAAATTCCTGTAGAAATTTGTTATAATAGCCCGCTTGTAGCTTTTGAAGCTGCGTTGAAACAAGCTAAACCTGGTGACTTAATTGTTGTTTATGGGTCTTTTTTTACTGTGAGTCATGTAATGGCTAATAGGAGATTCAATGAAATTAGTAATTGATGAAAAGCTAAAACATCGTTTGGTTGGTGTGGCTGTTGTTTTATCATTAGGAGCAATTTTTCTGCCCGCAATGATGAAAAAATCAAGTCAGCGCCTTGAAAATAATTTTAGTGTAAATGTACAGTTACCTCCTAAACCTACTAGCCCTAATGTAGTGATGACTGACGAAAAGGAAATGTTTGAAACGATTAAAGTGGCTAAGGTTGAAATTCCTCCTGCTGCAGCACATAAAGGGTCTGATCTGGGTAAAGAAGACTTCATTCAATCCATTCAAGGAGCAGATGATGCGGCTGTTTCTGTTGCTAAAGCAGAGTCTGTACCCAATGTCGATACTGTAGCGAAGCCAATTGAGCTCGCTTTAAGTAATGCTGCAAAAAATGTTGTTAAAAAACAAATAAATGTAGCAACTCAAGCTAAACCAGTTAAACCGATTGCAAAAGTAAATGTCGCACCAATTAAAAAGCCAGTGGTAGCTAAAGTAAATAACAGAAGTGCTTCGACTAAACGGAGTATTTATGCTGTTCAATTGGCTTCATTTTCACAATTAGCCAATGCTCAAGCCTTGGTTAATAAATTACGTGCTAAGGGTTATAAGGCAAACTACATCAAAACTGCTGGAAGACAGGGGCCTGTTTATAAAGTCTATGCCGGACACTCACCTGTTAGAAATGATGTAATGAAATTAAAAGTTCAACTAGCAAGTGCCATGCAGTTGAATGGTTTCATAGTCAATACCGGAGTTAGCTAATGATGCAATTTCAATGGGTTGATTTAATTTTAATAATAGTTATTGGTTTATCCACTATTACTGGTTTATTAAGAGGATTCATTAAAGAATTTATTGCTTTAGGAATATGGATATTAGCGGTTTGGGCCGGCTACAACTATTCAGGTAGCCTCAATCCTTATTTGCAATCCTATATACAAGATCAATCAGTTCGTTCAATAATTGGATTCATTGTTGTTGTTCTTGGAGTTTTAATTACAGGTGGTATCGCTAATGCAATACTTGGTCTGTTCTTGAGAGGCAGCGGTTTAGGGGCTATGGACAAAGTTTTAGGCGGTGGTTTTGGCTTTGCCCGTGGAGTCTTTATTCTTTCACTTATTTTTGCAGTGCTCAGTATGACTTCTATGCCTTATCAGCAATATGTCCAAAGTTCTAGAGTCTATAATCAACTTTTACCAGTAATAAGTTGGGTTTCTGGATATTTACCTGGGCTTATTAATAAAGCAAAACAAACCGTATCAATCAATGAGTCTTTTAATCTTATCGATATAATTCCTGAGACTTAATATATTCATATATTCTATAAGGGAGCTTGTCTTGAACATCTGCTCCCTTTTTTATTGCTTCACGAAGCGCGGTAGAAGAAATTTCATAATGTCCCGCGTCAAATAGAAATACGTTCCCAGCTTGAGCATTCAGAACTTGATCCTTGCTTGTTCTTTGATATTTTTTCAAAAATCTTTGCATGATTTCAGGGAGGGCTTTATCCGCAAACTCTATTCTATTGATGACCAACAAATTTGCCAGAGTAATGATTTTCTCCCATTGATACCAATGAGGCAATGAAAGAAAGGCATCGTACCCGATAATCAATGTGATGGATGCATTAGGATATTCCAATCTGAAACTATGTAGGGTTTCAACCATATAGGACGGGGTATCACGTTCTATCTCTCGTAAATCAAGTTTAAAGTCGGGTATTTCTTGTATAGCAAGTTTTATCATCTCTATTCGTTGCGCTTTATTAGCTAGAGAGGGCGGTTTTATAGTGGGTACTTTACAAGGAAGAAAAATATAGGAATCAAATTTAAAATAGCTTTGTATGGATATGCTGGCCTGCAAGTGCCCATTATGAATGGGATCAAATGTACCGCCAAAAATAGCTATGCTATGCATGCGTCACCTATTAGTTTACCCAAACAAAGTGAAAGAGTAGCGTTTTCTAGAGAATTCCATATCTGTGTATATTGGTTGCTCGACTTAATTCGTTCATCGATTGAATAGCAGTATCTATGAAGCTGTTGCAACATGGGCTTATTGAGTCGATTACAGCAAGCCTTATAAAGATTAATGCGTTGAGGCCAAATTTTTAATTGGCTGCAAGCACTTTGAATATCAATTTTTTGTTCTATTAAATAAGATAGCTGCATGATCAATCGTATTTCTTGACTCAGTAACCATAAGACTAAAGTTGCTTCCGTCTTATTATTGGCGGCATGCCGTAAAATCTGAATTGCTTTATCACCTTGACCAAGCAAGCATGCATCGACTAATTCGAAAAGATCGTGCTCACATTGATCGGATAAATGTTCTAGTACGTGTTGTGTCTCAATTTTGCTATTCGGAATACTTGATAAGGCTATTTTTTCAATGACTTGGGAACAAGCTAACATATTTCCCTGGGTATATTGTTGAATTAGATCGGGAACCTGGGGATCATAACTCATGGCGTTCTTTTTTAACTGCATCGCTATCCAACTTTTTATTGCGTCTGAATTAAGTGGATAAGCAAGGACAAGCACGACATGTTCATGAGAAGATAACCATTGCAGCTGTTTTGCGGGTACATTCGGTGCTCTAATAACAATAAAGCAACGTGAATTAATCGAGTTGAGGTATTCAGTTAAAATTTTCTTTCCAGTAGCATCTACTGATTTCTTATCATAAAAAATATTTAAGAACACAGTATCCGAAAATAAAGAGTAACTATTAGCCTCTTCTTTGACGTCATTCCATTCTTCCGCGGACTGAATGGATATAATTTTTTCATCAAAATGATACTTTGTTTTAAGAGCGGATTTTATGGTGGCTAAAGACTCTTCCAATAAGTAATTATCTTGCCCGATAATCATATAGAGCGGTGCTATTTTTTTTTGTACTTGCTGAGCAAGCATTTGTGGTTTGATTTGCATGATAACTTTAGCTTGAGTTATGTATGTGTGGTTTTTTTTCTTTACTCAAGCTACTCCTTTTCTTAGCTAAGTGGGGGATTTTGAACATGGCTAAGTCGATAAATTATTTGGGTTACTGCATCTTGCTTCATTTCTCCAACGATAATACTTTCTTCATCCTTAGAGCCTAAAATTCTATCGTTATTTAATGTAAGTTCTCTAGAAACACTTATTTTTCCTGGAACCTCTACAATTTGACCTGAGCGAGCTTTCAATACAAATATCACCGTTAAAGTGAGCGTATATTGTCTGGGATTTGTACTTGCACCAACACTGATAATTTGTTGATGTAAGTTGACTTCGTCAATTATAAGCCAATACTTAGCTTGAGAGGGCTCCGGATTGACATCAATTTTGGAACTCTCAAGTCGAGATTGTAATATCGAAACAAACTGTTTGTCATCATTTTCAGAAATAATGGCCACATTACTAAGCCATCTCGGTACATTACTCATGCCCCGCAGATGGAAACCACAAGCTGATAGTAATAATAACAGCAGCAAAGGCAGCATATATCGTAACGTTGCAAATTGATGTTGTGATTGTCCCACTGATTGTCCATGTAACTGACGCGGGACATTAGACATCTCAGAGCAATTTGATTTCATTAGCCAACAACCAAATTAATTAATTGTCGGTGTGCCACAACGATGGCTTTTTTAACTGTTTTATCAGCCAGAAAATCTTTTGCATGTTCTTTGGCTGTAGCAATTAATGTCTCTTCTGCTGCATCTACACTGGCGGTAAATTGCGCTCGGAGCTTTCCATTAACCTGAACGACGTAATCCACCTCATCGGTTTTTAGGGCACCTTTATCTACTCTGGGCCAATTGGCATCAATAATTGCTTTTTCAAACCCTAATTGTTGCCATATATGATGTGTAATGTGAGGGGTGATAGGAGCCAATAATCGCAACAGTATACTCATACTGGAATGGATAAAAAACTTATCTTCTTCTGTTTCTATGGAGTAACTGGATAGTTCATTAAATAGCTTCATACAGCCTGAAACGACGGTATTAAATTGATTGCGATCATAATCATGAGTTGCTTGTGCGAGAATTTGATGCACAACATGACGTGATTTCTTTAAACGGCTTTCAGCTTGTTGCCAGTTAACATGTCCATTGCCACTTAGAATGATATCATTGACCTCAATAAACATATTTTGATGTTGATGGGCAAAAGTCCAAATTCGTTTTAGAAAGCGATGTGCACCTTCTACAGCGGCATCTGACCATTCCAGTGATTGCTCTGGAGGTGCGGCAAACATAACAAACAAACGTGCTGTATCAGCCCCGTAGGTATCAATCAGATGGTTAGGATCAACGACATTACCCACAGATTTAGACATTTTATGTCCATCTTTTAAAACCATGCCTTGAGTTAATAGGGCTTTAAATGGTTCGTCCGAATTGACTAAACCCTCATCTCGCATTAATTTGTGGAAAAAGCGAGCATAAAGTAAATGCATCACTGCATGCTCAATACCACCAACATATTGATCTACGGGAGTCCAATATTTTGCTCGATCATCAAGCATGGCATTTTCCTGGCCTTTACATGCAAAACGAGCATAATACCAAGAAGATTCAACAAAGGTATCAAAAGTATCTGTTTCACGAGAAGCATCTTGACCACATTTAGGGCAACTTACATTCACAAATTCTGGACATTGCGCAAGAGGTGAGCCTGTGCCAGTAAATGTTACATTTTCCGGTAGGACTACGGGAAGATCTTCATCTGGAACTGGAACAGTACCGCACTGTTCACATAAAATCATGGGAATAGGGGTACCCCAATATCTTTGTCTTGATACACCCCAATCACGTAATCTATAGTTGATTGTTGCCTTTCCTGTATCATTTTCCTCAAGGAACGCAGTGATGGTCTCTACTGCCTGAGAGGAGCTTAATTCATCAAATTGACCTGAATGAATCAATGTACCTTCACCAGTGTAGGCAGATTGGCTCAGATCATGTTTTGTTCCGTTGTTAGGCTTTATGACTTCTTTTATTGGTAATTGATATTTTTGTGCAAACTCCCAATCTCTTTGATCATGTGCTGGAACAGACATTACCGCGCCGGATCCATATTGCATCAGTACAAAATTAGCTACCCATATTGGTAGTTCTTCACCCGTTATAGGATGGATTGCGGTCATTCCTGTGGCTACACCTCGTTTTTCCATAGTAGCAAGTTCTGCTTCAGCCATTTTAGTGCCTTGGCAGCTGTCGATGAATTCTTTGACTTCCTTACGAGTACTTGCTGCTTCTTTAGCGATAGGGTGATCTGTGGCCACTGCAAGATATGTAGCACCCATTAAAGTATCAGGACGAGTAGTATAGATTTTTAGGCGCTTAGGATAATTATTGACGTTAAAATAGATTTCAGTACCGGTGGAGCGACCTATCCAATTACGCTGCATTTGTTTTACTTGTGCAGGCCATTCATCCAATGTATCGAGTGAGCTGAGGAGTTCATCAGCATAAGCTGTAATTTTGATAAACCATTGAGAGATTTCTTTGCGTTCGACAAGTGCACCAGAACGCCAACCGCGTCCATCAATAACTTGTTCGTTTGCTAAAACTGTTTGGTCTACTGGATCCCAATTTACAACGGCATTCTTCTTATAAACCAGGCCTTTTTCAAATAGTCGAATAAAAAACCATTGTTCCCAACGATAATACTCAGGTGCGCAAGTACAAATTTCGCGTCGCCAGTCATAGGCATTACCAAGACGTAAAAACTGCTTTTTCATGGACTCTATATTTTTTCTTGTCCATTCAGCAGGGGGGATCCCATTTTTGATGGCTGCATTTTCAGCAGGTAAACCAAATGCATCCCATCCTATAGGTTGCAGTACATTTTTACCCAAAGCACGCTGATACCGAGCAATAACATCACCAATAGTGTAGTTACGAACATGTCCCATGTGCAATGTTCCACTCGGGTAAGGGAACATGGATAAACAATAAAATTTCTCTCTGTTTAAATCTTCTGAAACATTAAATGATTGTTTTTTATGCCAATACTGTTGAGCTTGGTCCTCAACTTCTTGTGGTATATAGGTATTATCCATAGTCCGATTTTTTAAGTGACTCTAAATCGCTAAGGATAACTCCTCTTGTGTCTGCCAGCAATAGATTATTGTTGGAATAAGCGACGAAGTTGAATAAATAGTATAAAAATAAGGAAAATTGAACAAAAAATTAAAGCTGGATACTCATGCCAAATAATCCAGGGAGTAAAACCTTCAGCTGGGAATATATTACTTTGCAAGATGCCCGAGCTAAATGGAGGGAGACTTTCTACTATATCGCCATTTGAATCAATTACGGACGATAAACCATCATTATTGACGACTACTTGATATCGACCGGTTAGTAAAGAAAGCATTTGAGCCATTTGCAATTGTTGATAACTAGCTAATGAGTGTCCAAACCATCCATTATCGCTAATTGAAACGATCCATTGGGCTTTAGGCATTTGTTCTCGTAAAATATGGGGATAGGCAATCTCATAACAAATAAGACTTGCTATTGGATGATTTTCAATGCGAATTAGAGATTGCTTTCTTCTTCCTGGTAATAAATTGGGCTCGGGTAAATTCAGCCAATGATTAATTGCAACAAGCGGTTTAGGAATGTACTCTCCGAACGGAACGAGCTGGCGTTTCAGTTTTTTTCCTTTAGCTTGTCCAAGGGTAATTATTGAATTGTAATAATTCGTTTCGCTATCATTTGTCGGTTGTAAAATGCCTACCATAAGTGCGCTGTTCGCTTTCAGCGCTTTGTTATTTAGCTTTTGTAAATATTTATCTAAATAACTTGCCGGAAGTGGTATGGCTGATTCTGGTAAAATAATTAATTGCTTTCCTAAGAGCTTATTAATTGCATTCTCATAATACTTTAATAAATTCCAAAATAAGGCTTCATCCCATTTATCACGCATAGATAAATTGGCCTGTACAGCACCGATACTAACAGGCTGTTGTTTGACATGTGACCATGAAATATTTTTGCATAGCATTGGACTGATAATAATTAATACAATTACGATAAGGTAGTGATAGCGTTTTTGAGAATCCTGGGAAACAGCTAAAGTGAGTAGAGCAGAAATAAAGATGCATACTAAACTTAGCCCATATATGCCTAAAACAGGTGCAATGTATTTAATCGGGGTATCGATGAGGATGGTACCTATTAATAACCAGGGGAATCCAGTAAATAAATTGGAACGGCAGTATTCACTCAAACACCATAAGACACAGAATAGAGTTAAGGATAGTAATTTTTGATTTTTTAGTTCAAGCGATTTATAAAAATAAGCAACAAGGGCAGGGAAGAGCGAAAGATAGGCAATGAAAATTAAAGTAACTAATCCTGCGAAAAAATAGTTGAGCTGACCATAGTCATGAATACTGACTATGACCCAAGAAACTCCGAAACCGAAATAGCCTATTCCATAAAAGAAACCGAGATAAAAACCATGTTTGAAGGAGCAATTTTGCAGGCTCGAATAAAGAAAAGCCAAACTTAATAACGTTAATCCTGGGATATGAAAAGGAGCAAAACCAAAGGGCGCAAGCAGGCCTGCTATAAATACAAAGAAATATTTAACATAGCCAAGACGAATTGAAGAATTTAAAGGAATTGAATTGGCTAAAGCGGTTTGCTTCATGGCTGTTAAAAAATTGTAAAATGATAAGATAATTGACTCCTCTATTCAGGTCAAGAATTAGTGAAATATTTTATAATTTTACAATGTCCAGAATTTACGTCACCCTGGCTACAAAAATCGGAGGCTACGTCAATCCCGAAGGTAGGATATCCCTTCGTCGTAAACTCCTCAGGACGACAGGGACATCAATGTACCTACAATTTACTTTATTATTTTTTCAGAACATAAGTTCCAGGTGCATCACAAATCGGTCTTAAATTCTTTTCAGGGTTACCTAGAGTAGGTGGTTTCTTTTTAGCACCGGAATAATCAGTAAGCCATTTTTCCCAGGAGGGCCACCAAGAATCTGTAAAATGAGGGGCTCTTTCTAACCAAACTTCCGGTGCTAAATGTTTATCATCTAATTTATGAGTGAGCATTTGATAACTGCGTCCCAAGCTTCCTGGCTCGTTAACAATCCCTGTGTTATGTCCTGCATTAGTCAATACAAAGGTAATATCACTATCAGTAAAGTAATGAATTTTATAAACGGATTTCCAAGGGGCCACATGATCTTTTATAGTACTTACTGAAAAAATTGGTAATGTGATATCGGCAAGATTAATACTCTCATCCAGAATTTTAAAACGTCCTTCTACTAAGTCATTGTTTAAAAACAATTTGCGCAAATATTCACTATGCATTTTATATGGCATTCTAGTAGTATCGTAATTCCATGCCATTAAGTCATTTATATTCTGTCGTTTACCTAATAAATAGTCATAAACTACCCGAGACCAAATAAGATCTATAGACCGTAACATGCTAAACGCTCCAGACATCTGTGAACCCTCTAAATAGCCTTTCTCCCACATAATATCTTCAATATAAGTGAGTTGGTTTTCGTCAATAAATAACTGGAGTTCGCCTGCATCCTGAAAATCGGTTTGTGCTGCAAATAAGCTCATTGTTTTTAAACGGTTATCATTATTTGCTGCCATCTTTGCGGCAACCATAGTTAATAAAGTTCCCCCAATACAATAACCAACTGCATGAATTTTTTCTTTAGGAATAATTTGATTGATGGTATCTAATGCATCCATCACTCCGCGTATTGCATAATCAGAAAAATCTAAGTCTCTATCCTCAGAGGTTGGATTACTCCAGGAAATCATAAATACAGTATGTCCTTTATCTACTAAAAATTTCACCATGGAGTTATTAGGTGAAAGATCAAGAATGTAATACTTCATAATCCAAGCTGGAATGATTAAGATCGGTTCAGGATGTACTGTTGATGTTGTTGGTTCATATTGGATCAGTTCTATTAAACGATTCCTATAAATAACTTTCCCTGGTGTTACTGCTACATTTGTTCCTACCTTATATTGTTCGCTCCCTGCTGGCGGTTTATTATTCAGATACCGGGTGATGTCATCAATAAAATTACTCCATCCTTTGATAAAATTCATGCCCCCTTCGTTAATTGTGGCAGCAATCACTTCAGGATTCATTCCCGGTACATTCGACGGAGCAAAAATGTCCAAAATTTGACGTGTTACAAAATTAACAATGTTCTCATGGTGTTTGGAAACTCCACGAAGATGAGTTGTTGCATTATCCCACCATTCTTCAGTTAATAAGAATGATTGAGTGTATACATTGAAGGGAAATTGAGACCATGATTCATTTTGGAAGCGATGATCGGTTTGGCGGATTTCGACACAAGGTTCACATTTATCTTGGTTTTGTTGTTGAATGTATAATAACAAATGTCCCAATTTTTTGAGTGCCTTTTTGTTTAAATCAGCACGTTGCGCGGGTGAAAAAAGCAAATAAATCAACCAGTCACCAAAAGACATCATCAGTGTTCCTGGTGATAACCAATTACACAATTGACTGATGGTAGCGTGGAATAATTTATCGAAACTTATTCCTTCATAATCGTTTTTATCTGATTCAGTCAATAAGGAGTTTCTAGACTTTTCGGTTGATTTTGGATGCTTCCTTTTTGATTTGTTCATACCAATTCCCTTTGCGAATTCAAGATTTTTTTTAATATAGTCCTTTTCAAACATTATGCATCAAAAAATAGAATAACTCGATTCTTAAAAATTGTTATTATGTATGCACATAGTTCAGAGAATACTATTCAATTCCCAAGATTTTGTGTAGGATGATCGCGTTTTATAATGGAGAGGGATTAAATGTATAATGTAATGATTACTGGTGCAGGGAAAATTGGTAGCTTAATCGCTTGTTTATTATCAGAGAGCGGTTCGTACCAGGTCCATTTGGTTGATATTGATTTTAATGGATCCGATGTAAAAAGGCTGTTGGAAGCAGTACCGAAAATTAAAACAGTAGCCTTAGATGTTCAAGATCAACAGTCCACTCAAGCTTATATGGAAAAAAACGGTATCGTGGCTGTTATTTCAAGTCTTCCATATTTTTTAAATACTTTTGTTGCGGAAGCTGCAAAAGCTGCCAAAGCGCATTATTTTGATCTTACGGAAGATACGGCAGTGACTGAAGCAGTAAAAGCGATAGCGCTTGACGCAGAAACTGCATTTGTTCCTCAATGCGGATTGGCTCCCGGGTTTATCAGCATCGCCGCAAATAGTCTCATGCATGAGTTTGAAGAGTGTCATCATGTGAAATTGCGTGTAGGGGCTCTTCCTCAAAATGCAAACAATGCACTTCAATATTCATTAACCTGGTCCACTGATGGAGTCATCAATGAATATGGCAATCCATGTTATGCAATTAAATATGGAAAAGCGGTAACCTTGGCACCTTTAGAAGGATTAGAAACCATTCAAATCGATGGGTGCGAGTATGAAGCGTTTAATACCTCTGGTGGATTAGGTAGCTTGGCAGAGATGCACGCTGGTAAAGTACAAACCATGAATTATAAAACAATGCGTTATCCTGGACATTGCTCAAAGATGCGTTTATTGATGAATGATTTGCGATTAAACCAAGATAGACCTACGCTAAAACGCATTTTGGAAAATGCAATTCCTAAAACGTATCAAGATCTAGTCATTGTTTATGTTTCTGTTGAAGGAATGAAACAAGGTGAACTGACAGAAAAAAATTATGTGAAGAAAATTTATCCTGAACAAATCTGTGGCTTGGAGTGGTCAGCAATTCAAATAAGTACTGCCTCTGGTGTTTGTTCAGTAGTTGATTTAGTGCTCGGACAAGAAAATGAATATAAGGGTTTAGTCTTACAAGAAAAATTCCATTTGTCTGCGGTGCTGGAAAATCGTTTTGGTCGCTATTACGCATAACCAAAAATATTTTGGTTATTGTTCCCGGGTTGTTTATTGTACCCGGGTTACTATGGAGATAATTAATGGATATATTAAAACGCTTGAAAATTCATGCCGTTAATCCAGGGGCCTTTAGTGGTCAAGGTTGGCAAAGTGGAATTCATGAACATAAGTTAATCTCTTATAATCCAGCCAATAGTGAAAAGCTTGCAGAAATAGCAACCTGCACTATGAGTGATTATGAAGAGATAATGACTCGTGCTCAATATGCTGCTCATGAATGGAGGAAAGTTCCTGCTCCTAAAAGAGGGGAGATCATCAGGCAGATTGGTCAGGCATTACGTGAGCATAAAGATGCATTAGGTAGTTTAGTTTCCTTAGAAATGGGTAAATCCAAACAAGAAGGGGACGGCGAAGTTCAGGAAATGATTGATATAGCTGATTTCGCAGTAGGACAATCACGGATGCTGTACGGTAATTCCATGCATTCAGAGCGTCCACAACATAGAATGTATGAACAGTGGCACCCATACGGTATTGTTGGCGTTATTTCAGCGTTTAACTTTCCTGTTGCAGTTTGGTCATGGAATGCTTTTCTGGCAGCCATATGTGGGAATGTGACATTGTGGAAGCCATCTGCAAAGACTCCTTTATGTGCTGTAGCTGTTCAGAACATTTGCAATGATGTATTAAGGGCTAATGGTTGTCCGGAAATATTCAGTTTAGTTATTCCAGAGAGTCACGATGTGGTTGAAGAAATGGTGAATGATAAACGAATACCACTTATTTCATTTACTGGTTCAACAGCAGTGGGTAAAGAGGTCGCTGCTAAAGTTGCAGCTCGATTGGGTAAGACTATTCTAGAATTGGGTGGTAATAACGCTATTATTCTCGATGAGTCAGCTGATCTTCATTTAGCAATTCCAGCTATTGTTTTTGGTGCGGTAGGTACTGCGGGTCAACGATGTACTTCTACGAGACGTTTATTTGTCCATCATTCTAAGTATGATTATGTTGTTGAGCGTTTACGTTTTGCCTACGAGCAAATAACAATTGGTGATCCTTTAGATAAGAAAAACTTAATGGGGCCCCTGATTGATAAACAAGCTGTTGATCAATTTAATGGTGCAATAGCTCGTATTAAAGAGGCAGGTGGTCGGATTATCTTTGGTGGTGAGCCAGTACATGGATCAGGCTTCTTTGTGGAACCTACGTTAGTATGTGATGTAAAAAATCATTGGGAGATTGTTCAAGAGGAAACATTTGCGCCGATTTTATACGTTATGTCTTTCCAGACAATTGATGAAGCGATTGCTTTACAAAATCATGTACCTCAAGGATTGTCTTCTGCCATGTTTACCCAAAATTTAAAAAATGCAGAACACTTTTTAAGTGCCTGGGGAAGTGATTGCGGCATAGCTAATATTAATATCGGTACTTCAGGTGCTGAAATTGGCGGGGCATTTGGTGGAGAAAAAGAAACAGGTGGCGGGCGTGAGTCTGGTTCTGACTCTTGGAAAGCGTATATGCGTCGGCAAACAAATACAATAAATTGGGGAAATGAATTACCGTTAGCTCAAGGTATTCGATTTGATTTGTCTTGATTTAAGTAGCAACTGTAGCCTGGGTGAAGCGAAGCATAACCCAGGTAATTATCATGTTCCATGAACCCGGGTTATGCTTCGCTTCACCCAGGCTACTTTAACGAGGAAAAAAGAATGCAGGGATCTTTTTTTATAAAAAAAGTCGCAGTTCTGGGAGCTGGTGTTATGGGTGCACAAATTGCAGCGCACTGTGTTAATGCTGGTATAGAAACATTACTCTATGATTTGGCATCTAAAGAAGGAAATGCGAATGCATTGATTGATAAGGCAATCGCTAATTTAGGAAAACTAAAACCTGCTCCACTTGCTACAACCCAAACCGCGACATTGTTGCAATCCCGAAATTATGAACAACATCTTGCTGATTTGTCCTCTTGCGATTTAGTTATTGAAGCAATTGCTGAACGCTTGGACTGGAAAGAAGATTTATACAAACGTATTTCCCCTTTTTTAACAGAACATTCCATTTTAGTAAGTAATACCTCCGGTTTGAGTATTAATGCTTTATGTTCAGTTTTACCTGAAGCACATAGAAAGAATTTTTGCGGTGTCCATTTTTTTAATCCTCCGCGTTACATGCATCTTGCTGAACTTATTCCTGCTAAAACGACTAATAAAGAATTAGTGGATAATCTGGAAACTTGGCTAACTCGTTATTTAGGTAAAGGAGTTGTACGCGCCAAAGACACACCTAATTTTATTGGAAATCGCATTGGTGTATTTTCTCTCTTAACAACATTGCACCATGCTTTTGCCATGGATATGGGATTGGATGAAGTTGATGCATTAACAGGCCCTTTGTTAGGGAGACCAAAATCTGCCACGTTCCGCACCATGGACGTTGTTGGTCTAGACACCATGCAACATGTAATCCATACCATGCAACAACAGTTACAAGATGATCCATGGCATCACAGTTTTAAATTACCTGAGTGGCTCATTAATCTAATTAAAGATGGGCATTTGGGACAAAAAACAGGTCAAGGTATTTATAGAAAAAATGGCAAGATTATTGAAGTATATGATGTTAAATCAGCACAATATCGTCCAGCGCAACCGGCCGTAAGTGATGAGTTAAAAGTGATTATGGGTAATCCCGATCCTGCTGTGCGGATGCAAAGTCTAATGACTTCTAATAACAAGCAAGCACAGTTCTTAGCCGCCTGTTTCAGGGATTTATTTCACTACTGCGCATATCATCTCGAGGAAATTGCAGATAATGTCAGAGACGTTGATTTGGCAATTCGCTGGGGCTTTGGTTGGATACAAGGGCCATTTGAAACCTGGCAGCTAGCTGATTTGACGACAATGGCTCAGTACATTAACCAAGCAATAAAGGAAAAATCAACACTTAGTACGGCTCAACTGCCCGGATGGCTTTTTGAAATCAAGGCCTTCTATACTGAAAAGGGCGCTTATTCTCCTCAGATGAATGAGTACCAACCTCGAAGTCAATTGCCAGTTTATAAACGTCAATTCTTCACTGACCGAGTCCTTAAGGAATCAGTGCATCCCACACCTGTGATTTATGAAAATGAGGGTGTTCGTTTATGGCATCTACAAGATGATGTAGCGGTAGTGAATTTCAAAAGCAAAGCAAATACAGTGGGTCAAACAGTTCTCGATGGATTGGAAGCTGCTGTTGAAATTGCAGAGAAACAATGTCGAGGCTTAATTATTTATCAACAAGACGCCACTAATTTTTGTTCTGGAGCTGATTTGCGCGGTGTCCTTAATTTAATTAAGGAAAATAAAATGCAGGCTTTGGACTCTATGATCGCACAATTCCAACGTGTCGCTTTACGTTTGAAATACAGTTCTATTCCTACAGTTGCAGCAGTACGAGGCCGTGCTCTTGGCGGTGGTTGTGAGTTAATGATGCATTGTGATGCCGTGGCTGCTGCTTTTGAAGCCTACCCAGGTCTAGTTGAATTTGGTGTTGGGGTGATACCTGCGGGAGGTGGATGTAAAGAAATGGCAATGCGGGCGGCTCATCTTGCTCCTAAAGGGGATTTAATGACAGTAATTCAGAATTACTATCAACAAATTGCTACAGCGCAAGTTGCAGGTTCAGCGGCTGATGCAATGCAAATGGGGTATTTGCGAAGTACAGACAGTTATGTCATGAATGCTAATGAAGTACTCTATGTAGCATTGGCTAAGGTTAATTTCATGCACGCAGAAAACTACAAACCTCCTTTAAAGAAACAGTTTCAAGTTGCCGGTATTGAGGGTAAGGCACGTTTGCAAGCAGGTTTAGTAAATTGGTTAGAAGGTGGATTTATTTCTCAGCATGATTATTTCATTGCTACGGAGTTAGCAACCGTGCTTTGTGGGGGCAACCTAAATCAAAATACATTTGTTGACGAGAATTGGATGCTTAAGTTAGAGCGTGAAGCCTTTATAACTCTTGCTGCAACCCCATTAACCCAGGCACGGATTAGTCATTTACTAGAGACTGGCAAGCCGTTACGTAACTAAGGGAGATTTGAAATGACTAATGTATATATAGTTGACGCATTACGTACTCCAGTAGGTAAGGCACCACGCGGTGTATTTAAAAATACATTACCAGATGATTTGTTGGCTCATGTGATCACAAATTTAATGAAACGCAATCCGTCAGTGGATCATCAAAAAATAGGGGATGTAGTCATAGGATGTGCTATGCCTGAGGCTGAGCAAGGCATGAATGTGGCTCGAATCGCATCATTACTGGCTGATCTACCTCAATCTGTCCCTGCAATGACAATCAATCGCTTTTGTTCTTCTGGTGTACAAAGCATTGCTACAGTTGCAGAGTCTATACGCAGTGGAGATATGCATTTGGCTCTTGGTGGAGGCGTTGAAAGCATGTCTATGGTGCCTTTGGGCGGCAATAAATACACAGCAAATCCTGTTATCTTCAATAATGAAGATGTTGCAATCGCATATGGGATGGGCATTACAGCTGAAAATGTTGCAAAGCGTTGGCAAATTACTCGAGAGCAGCAAGATGAATTTGCTGCTGAAAGTCATAAAAAAGCCGTTGCAGCACAGCAACGTGGTGACTTTAAAGCTGAAATCAGTCCTGTAGAAATTACCATAAGACAGGCTGATTTAGAAAATGATACCGCAATAATAAAAAAGAAATGGATAAATGATGATGAAGGACCAAGAGCTGATACTTCTTATGATGTCATTTCTAAATTAAAACCTGTCTTTGCTGCAAGAGGAACTGTTACAGCAGGAAACAGTTCACAGACTAGTGATGGTGCTGGTATTGCACTTTTAGCCAGTGAACAGGCTTTGCATCAATATGATTTAAAACCCATTGGGCGCTTACTGAGTTATGCTGTAGCTGGTGTTCCTCCTGAGATTATGGGAATTGGTCCTATTGAGGCAATTCCTATTGCTTTAAAACGAGCAGGTATTACTTTAGATCAACTGGATTGGATAGAGCTTAATGAGGCATTTGCCGCTCAAGCTTTAGCAGTGATTAAAGAACTTGATCTTCCTAGAACTAAGGTGAATCCTTTAGGAGGAGCTATTGCTTTAGGACATCCTTTAGGTGCCACAGGTGCAATAAGAACAGCTACGTTATTGCATGGACTAAGAAGAACTAAAGGACGATATGGTATGGTAACCATGTGCATTGGAACAGGCATGGGGGCTGCGGCAATATTTGAAGCGTTATAATCTTTGAGTCTTTAGCCTGGGTGAAGGCGCAAGCTGTAACCCAGGTTTCTAGAATTTTTTTCCAGGTTTACCCCTTGCGCCTTCACCCAGGCAATATTCTGATATCATGTTGTAGATTGTCAAAAAAGGGAAACCCGAGTTACGCTTTACCGCGACACGGGCCACTTTGAAAGAATAAGATTTTAAATAAGATGCTATTTTAGTTTTTATCGCGGAATATAATGCGACCTTTAGTTAGGTCATAGGGAGTTAATTCGACCTTAACTTTATCGCCAGTTAAAATTCTAATGTAATTCTTACGCATACGACCAGAAATGTGGGCAGTGATAATATGTCCATTTTCTAATTCAACACGAAACATGGTGTTGGGCAAGGTATCGATAACCGTACCAGCCATTTCTAAATGATCTTCTTTTGCCATAGGTCTCTCAGTGATGTACCAAATTTATAAAGTTTATTATGTGTGATTATATACTTACAGCGTGTATACTGCACTAAAATGAAGAAAATGGCAATCAAAGCCCAGCAAAATTTAACTATTTATCACTCTATTGTTGACTTTAGTACCCATCTTTGATGAGCGCTTAACCATCAACATAATTTGAGCTAACCTATTTTATTGCTAAGTTAGGGGTATTCTCAACTAAAAATACATCACCAACGTAATCAACATAATGTTTTTCTTTGCTTGCTTGTTCCCGAGTGGGTCTAACAAGTCCATGCATATTAAACTCGTTTTTTTGTAATTCAAAACGTAGTGATTTAATCAACTCAGGTGCACAGTTTTGTTCAAATAATGTTTTTGCTGTATTTATAAAGCTCTGCATTTCCGCATCAAATTTTGCCTTATCATGTGCATATCTAGATTTTACCTCGAGTGTCTCTGTGAATGAGGGTTCTTTAGGCGGTTTAGGTACTGTTTTCCAGCCATCATGAGTTAACCCAAAGCGAAGATTTTTTATCATTTCATGTTCTTGAGAGTAATATGAAACAGTTATTAACCCTCCTGAATTATCTCTTATTAAAAAAACAGCCTTCGTTTCTTTTTTTGTAGCACCGTTGTGTTCCAAAATATCATGTAGTTGATTACTACTAAGCGGTCGAAAAATAACAGGGACTTTAGACTCTGATTCATTACTTGGTTTTGACTTCATAGGTCAATACTCCGAATTCTTTAACAAAATAAATTATCAATTATTGAAGCCATAACGAGATGAAATGGTAATAGTCTGTGTATATCGTATAATAATAGTACAATCCTGTTGTTATTTGAAATATTACGTGAGGTCCCATGAACCTTTTTTTGTAGGATGTTCTAAAGACTGATAGAGCATATGAAGAAATTCTCTTCGCTCAACAATTTTAGCGCCTAGACTTTGCAAATGATTCGTCGGAATTTGGCAATCAATAAAATCATAGTTCCAATCGCTCATCATTTTTGATAAATAGTAAAAAGCAATTTTTGAGGTGTCTGTCATTTTATGGAACATAGATTCTCCAAAAAAGGCATGGCCTAAACTGAGTCCATATAAGCCTCCTACCAGTTCGTTTTCGTACCATATCTCAAAAGAATGGGCATAACCCATTATGTGTAATTGAGTATAGGCTTCAATCATCTCTTTAGTTATCCAGGTATTATTGATTCGATCAACACTCGTAGCACATTCTGCAATTACTTGTTTAAAAGCGGTGTCTATGGTGAATCTAAAAGATTTTTTTAATGACTTTTTCAAACTACGAGATAGTTTAAATTCAGTAGGAATCAATATGAGTCTTGGATTTGGAGACCACCAGAGAATTGGTGTTCCAGGTTCGTACCAGGGGAAAATGCCTTGGCTATAAGCTTGAAGAATGCGCTGTGGTGATAAATCACCGCCAATGAATAATAAACCTTGGTCATCACTTGTTTCCGGATGGGGGAAGAAGTGGATTTCATCATAATTCAAATCAAACTCCTCAAATATCAGGAACGTTACTCTTATAAATCCCATTTTATTCTACACTTATTATAAGCGAGAATTGGAGGAAGTAATTGGACTATCTCTATAGTTTGGGCAATATTTTAATGCTTCTCAGCCTATGTTGTAGAAAAGTACTCTTTCTTCGTACGATCTTCATATTATCTGATTTATCATTTTTACTTTATGGTATGTTAGAGGATGTGCGCCCGGTAGCTTATTGGGCTATTGCATCATTAGTTATCAATTTTGTACAGATTGGTTTTTTGTTAAGAGATTTACTGCCTAGAGATTTGCCTTATGATATGCAACAAATAAAAGATCTATTTTTTGTAAATACGAAAGCAAGTGATTTTATTCGTCTGATTAAACTAAGTGATCGAGGCACCTCCAAAAATGAGAAAATATTAACCAAAGGTGAGCCAGTAGAACATTTAATGTTGATTACTAAAGGATCGGTATATATTGAAGTAGAAGAAGCGATCATAGAAGTAGGACCTTATCATTTCATTGGAGAGATGAGTTATTTTAGAGACGGAAAAGCAAGCACTACTATATATGCAAAAGAGCCTGTAGATTACATATATTGGAGTTATTCTGATTTACACCGTTTACAAGCAAATAAACCCTCATTATTTATGAAAATGGTAGAGGCTATGGGAAAAGATATTATACTGAAAATGCTTCATCAAACTGGATCGCTAAAGGAATTATGAGTGATGCTCTAATTGAGTAGCAGCGAAGCAGGGTTATATTCTAAGAGCCACTTTCACTGCACCCGATCTAAATCAGAACTAACTTTTTAAATTCAAATCCAAATATTCTTCTGCATCAAGAGCAGCCATACAACCAAAACCAGCAGAGGTAATGGCTTGTCGGTACACATGGTCAGCTACATCTCCACAAGCAAATACACCTGGAACGGATGTGCTGGTAGCCATACCTTCTAGTCCTGATTTAATAACAATATAACCATTATTCATAATCAGTTGATCTTTAAATAAATCAGTATTAGGTGTATGTCCTATGGCAATGAATACGCCATCCACATTTAATAACTCTTTCGAGTCATTCTGTACATTACGAATTAAAGCGCCTGTTACTTTTTTACCATCACCTACGACTTCATCAAGAGTGGAGTTCCATATTACTTTAATATTGCCATTACGCGTTTTTTCGAAAAGTTTTTCTTGCAGAATTTTTTCAGCACGTAGACTGTCACGTCGATGTATTAAAGTTACAGAAGAGGCTAGGTTAGATAAATACAACGCTTCTTCAACCGCAGTATTTCCTCCCCCAATAACACACACTGCTTTATTTCGATAAAAAAAGCCATCGCAAGTCGCGCAGGCTGAAACTCCTCGACCTTGATAAGCTGATTCCGATTCGAGTCCCAAATAGCGTGCAGACGCTCCGGTAGCAATGATAAGGGCATCGCAAGTATAGGTTTCGCTATCACCCTGAAGTGTAAAAGGTGCTTGTGCTAGATTTGCTTTAACAATATGATCAAAAATAATTTGAGTTTCAAAGCGTTCAGCATGTTTTTGCATGCGCTCCATCAGAGCAGGGCCTTGTAATCCCTCAATATCGCCAGGCCAGTTATCTACATCTGTCGTCGTCGTTAATTGACCTCCTGGCTGCATGCCAGTGATTAAAACGGGATGAAGATTGGCTCTTGCGGCATAGACTGCAGCGGTGTAACCTGCTGGTCCTGAACCTAATATGATTAAGCGGTGATGATTGCTTGAGCTCATTCTCTCTGCCTTCCTTAATATTTTGATATTTTGTGTTAAGATGGCGAATATTATGACAAAAACAAAGATATGAAAATACCTATGGAAAAACAACATTCGGGAAAAAAATCGGGTCTTTCTAAAAAACATATGCCTAGCTATGTTGTGAAGCGGCTTAGCGAAGGTAGTTTTATATTAATTTTAACCAGTGCATTTTTTGTGCTCTTGTCTTTGCTCTCTTATAAAAACAGTGACCCAGGGTTTTCCCATGCTTCGCATGCTGGGGCTGCTGTCGCAAATTCAGGTGGACAAGTAGGTGCGTACATTGCTGATGCCCTGTATTTTACATTTGGGTATTTTGCTTACTTGGTACCCATCGCCTTTGCTTATATTTCATGGGCTTTATTACACGATGTGCATACCTTAAAAACTCTTGATAAACGAGTTTTATTGCTTCGTTCTATTGGCTTGATGCTTATGTTTGCTGGAGGGTGTGGCTTATTAAGCCTCGAAGCAGAAATGAGTCAATTAAGCTTTATCCATGGCCCCGGAGGATTTATAGGACAAGCTGTGGGGGGCGGTTGGTATCAAATGCTTAATTTACATGGAGCAAGCTTGGTTTTATTGGCCATGCTTTTAGTGGGAACTACATGGCTAACTGGTTTATCCTGGATAAAAGCGCTCGAGATCATTGGTTTCTATACTTTGTTCACTGCAAATTATGTTTCTAGGACCGTACAAAAAGCAGCATATTTTTTTAAGACTCAATTTGCACGAGCCAAGTCAAAAGAAACCAACAAAATACCTCTTGAAAAATCTACTCCAAAATTATTTAAACCAAAAATAGAGAAAGAAAAAGAGGTGGTTATTCCTCCTGTTCTAGTGAGTAATGAAATAAAACCTGAAATTTTTAAACCGGAAAATAATAAACCGGAAATTTTTAAACCCGAAATCGTTAAGCCCATAAAAGAAGTAAAAGAAATTCGTATTCCCAAAGTGAGCACTTCAGGTGAATTACCTTCTTTAACCTTATTGGATAAAGGTGAGCCAGGTAAGCCTATGGGTGGGTACACACATCACGAGTTAGAAAATTTATCGCGAGAAGTTGAGCAACATTTATTAGATTTTGGTATTCAAGCTGGGGTAGTTGCAGTACACCCCGGACCTGTAGTAACTCGTTTCGAGTTACAATTGGCTGCAGGTGTTAAAGTAAGTAAGTTGACGGCCTTGGCTAAAGACTTAGCGCGTTCTTTATCTGTAATCTCAGTTCGAGTGGTCGAAGTAATTCCAGGTAAAGCGGTAGTCGGATTGGAATTACCCAATCATTCACGAGAAATGGTCCGATTATCAGATGTTCTATTAGCGGATGTTTATCAACAGGCTCATTCACCGATTTCTTTATCTTTAGGTGTAGATATAGCAGGTCATCCTGTCGTAGTTGATTTAGCAAAAATGCCCCATTTATTAGTAGCTGGGACAACGGGTTCTGGGAAATCAGTTGGTATCAACGCCATGATTCTAAGTATCTTATTTAAGGCAACCCCTGAGCAGGTACGTTTGATTATGGTGGATCCTAAGATGCTGGAGTTGTCGGTTTACGATGGTATTCCTCATCTGTTAACTCCTGTTGTTACCGATATGAAAGAAGCTGCTAGTGCATTGCGATGGTGTGTTGAAGAGATGGAACGTCGTTATAAATTGATGGCTGCTATGGGTGTAAGGAATTTGGCTGGATTCAATAGTAAAATTGCTGAAGGAATCGCCAATGGTCAACCTTTCGTTAATCCTTTGTGGAAGCCCGTTGACTCAATGGATGAAACTGCTCCAGAGTTAGAACCTTTACCTTATATCGTCGTTATGATTGATGAGCTTGCTGACATGATGATGGTTGTGGGTAAAAAAGTAGAGCAGTTAATTGCACGTATTGCTCAAAAAGCCCGCGCTGCTGGAATTCATATGATTCTAGCTACTCAAAGACCTTCGGTGGATGTTTTGACTGGATTAATCAAATCAAATATTCCAACACGAATTTCGTTTCAAGTTTCCTCAAAAATTGATTCTCGTACTATATTAGATCAACAAGGCGCGGAACAATTATTAGGGCATGGGGATATGCTGTATTTGGCCCCAGGAAGCGGTGCACCGTTACGAGTTCATGGCGCTTTTGTTGATGACAAAGAGGTTCATCGTATTGCGGACGACTGGCGTGCTCGTGGAGAACCTAATTATATTGATGATATTTTAAAATTGACGGGCGATGGCAATGAAGGCGGATCTGATGAAGATGGTCAATCCGCAGAGGATGATGACCCTCTATATGATCAAGCAGTAGAGTTTGTTATTCAAACGCGTAAGGCGAGTATTTCTGCAGTTCAACGACGTTTAAAAATAGGGTACAACCGCGCAGCACGAATGGTTGAGGAAATGGAGCGAACTGGGATTGTGGGGCCATTAGATGGTGGTTATCGAGATGTCTTAGTATCATCCGTAACGGAGGATTAGTTATGAAAAAAATATTAATAGCATTGCTTTTAAGCATTTCTACTGCAGTTTTTAGTGAGACCCCCGATGTATTGCTACAGAATAAATTAAATAGTATTCGTTCAATGACCGCAGATTTTAAGCAAGCTGTAAAAGCAAAACATCGAGTAGTGTCTCGTTCATCAGGTACTATGGCCTTACAAAGACCGGGTCGATTCCGTTGGCAAACTTTGCAGCCAATGGCGCAATTAATGGTAGCTGATGGCCAGAAGATTTGGGTTTATGATAAAGACCTAGAACAAGTCACTGTTAAAACACAAAAGAAAGGCTTAGGCGGAACTGCTGCTTTATTTTTAAGTGGTTATGACAATACTGTGACCCGCGATTTTACTGTGACTCAGAGTAATGTGGGAGATGAAATCGTTTTTGATTTAAAATCAAAATCACCTAAAGCCAATTTCCAACGCATAAAACTAGTGTTTCGGCAAAATAACTTAACAGGATTGGAGTTATACGATCAATTAGGCCAAGTAACTACAGTCCAATTATCGCAAATTAAATTAAATCCTAAATTGGCTACTAAATTGTTTCAATTCAAAACGCCAAAAGGGGTTGATGTGGTACAACAATGAGTTTGTTTGAGACAATGCCTACGCCGCCACTCGCAGAGCTTTTAAGACCTCGAAGTCTTGATGAAGTGATTGGTCAGAGTCATTTATTAGGGGAGGGAAAGTCTTTACGGCTCAGTTTTGCTGCCAAAAAACTCCATTCGATGATTCTTTGGGGCCCACCAGGTGTTGGTAAGACAACAATTGCCCGAATTACTGCTGAGGCTTTTGATTGCGAATGGATAGCTCTTTCCGCAGTGTTCTCTGGGGTTAAAGATATTCGTGCAGCAGTTGAAAAAGCACAAGAAAATCTAACCTTTGGTAAGCATACCATATTGTTTATTGATGAAATTCATCGTTTTAACAAAGCCCAACAAGATGCATTATTGCCGTATACTGAATCGGGTTTGGTCACTTTCATAGGTGCTACTACAGAAAATCCTTCTTTTGAAGTCAATTCAGCCTTATTGTCACGCGCTCAGGTTTATGTTTTAAAATCTTTGACTGATGAGGAGTTAAGACAATTATTTCAAAAGGCGCATCAGTCAGTTTTATCCTCTATTCAATTTGATGACGATGCTATAGAAATGCTTATTGCATTTGCTGATGGAGACGCGAGACGGTTATTAAATAGTCTTGAGCAATTACATACGGCATGTACTGCATTGAATAATACACATGTAACAAAAGAATTTGTGATGAATTCATTGGCAGAGCAGGTTAGGCGTTTTGATAAAAGTGGTGATAACTTTTACGATCAAATTTCTGCTTTACACAAATCCGTTCGTGGCTCTAATCCTGATGCTGCATTATATTGGCTATGCCGAATGCTGGATGGAGGGGTGGATCCACGTTATTTGGCACGACGCATCGTGAGAATGGCATGGGAAGATATCGGCTTAGCTGATCCCCGCGCTATTCAAATTGCAAATGATGCCGCAATAACATACGAAAGGCTAGGTTCTCCTGAGGGCGAACTTGCTCTGGGAGAGGCGGTCATTTATCTATCCATTGCAGCAAAAAGTAATGCAGCCTATGTTGCTTTTAATCAAGCTAGAGACTTTGTAAAACGAGATAAATCTCGAGAAGTGCCTATTCATTTGCGTAATGCACCTACTCGTTTAATGAAACAACTAGGGCATGGAAAAGAGTATCGATATGCTCATGATGAGCCCCATGCTTACGCGGCTGGAGAACATTATTTACCTGACGGCATGCAGGAGCCTGGTTGGTATAAACCCGTGCCTCGTGGTTTGGAAATAAAAATTTCAGAGAAACTTGCTTTTCTAAGATCGCTTGATGAAAAAAAGCAAGAGTCCTAGCCTGTATAGTAGTCTAGGTGCAACGCATAGGAACCCAGATTAAGGGTGATATTCGAATCAAGAAACCCCTTGATTTCACTGTGCTTCATCTTGGTTAAAAAAATTGGATGATACGTCAATCTTGACTCACTATTCGCCAATTTTATTCGTCATCCCGAACGCAGGGATCTTCAAAATTATGGGTATGAGTATAAATCAGGAGCTCCTCAGCTTGAGTATTAAAAGTTCCTTTACCACTACACGTTTCTTCTTTCATAATTTACAATCCGGAAGATTCCAACTGGACTCAATGATATTGGCTCCTGCTTCATCATGTCGGCTGTAGTTAAATATCAATGGCTTATCGTAACTAAAAAAAGGAGCATAAAAATTTTTATAAGATATTTGTCCATCTGTAAGGAATACAGAACATGTATTGGGTAACAGCTCCGCAACACTTTTGATGTTTTTATACCGAGAATTTTCACTAACATAACCGTGATCAAAACCTAAAAATGCCAGGTAGGGTTCCTCATTACTTTCTTTTTCGATAATTTTTGCTGCGTTACCGTTGAAACTATGAATTCTAAAATGTTCGTCACCATCTAAGTGTTTGATTTGAAAACTTTTAATACAGGATAAAATCGCCGGATAAGAATCGAGAGCTACGATACGAATCCCCTCCTTTTTGGCTGCTTTAACTATATCAGTATAACCAGAAAATCCACATCCACTTGCTACATCTTTGAAATATAGATAGGCGTCTAGTTCGGGTGGAAGCTCTTCATTCGCGCTATTAAAATAGGCATCTAGCAATTTTTGATGACGATCATAAAAAAGAAACTCAAAAAATAAAGTTTTTATTCCTAACTGCTTAAAGTATCCCAGGTTTTCAACAAGAAATTTTTTAGGAAATTTGTGATGATGAATTTCCCCTAAGAAGATTCCATTAGGGAGTTTATTTTTATCTTTTAATTCTTCAAATGATTTTTTTAATGCCTCTTTTCTTTGTAGTGCTGAGAAGTAAGAATGTGATGATTGTGAAAAACTCCAACCAGGATGGGAATAATTTGTTTTTTTTGCCAAATCAATAGACAACTGGCGTAATGATTTAATCTCAGACACATATTCTTCTGCCGATTTATTATGCCAAAGATAGTATCGATTACTCTCCCAAGAGGATGAAAAAGGTTTTTGGGTTAGATGAAGTTGTAGTTTTTCATCAAAATCAGTATATGTGATTAGAACCTCTAATTCATCTGGATAGTAGTCAAAATGAATTTGCCGCTTTTCATCATCAAAATAAATTTTGATGCGTTCGAGTGGAAACCCTTTCGTGACTAAAGCATCAATTAACTCCTGATAACATTGTTTAATGATCGGATAATTGATTTCATCAATGGA
This sequence comes from Legionella stuttgartensis, assembly GCF_977063405.2. NCBI lineage: Bacteria > Pseudomonadati > Pseudomonadota > Gammaproteobacteria > Legionellales > Legionellaceae > Legionella > Legionella stuttgartensis. The sequence continues at coordinate 250,585 of NZ_CDRUHA020000108.1, read as the reverse complement.
TTCGCTGTTTATCCCTTTTAGAATGCATATGCTCATGGACAAGCCCTCTAATTTTAGTAAGGGCGCTTTTTAAGGATGGTATCCTGAACATTGGTATTGAGTTGTGGAGAAGTTATAGCGCCAAATTCAACTGCACATGCTCAACCTGAAAAACAATGTTCAGGCAGCTCATGCACATATTCATATTGGGGCGCATAATTGTCATAAAATTACTTTATTTGAATAATTTAATAACAATATTTTTATCATGCTTATTCGTTCATGTCAATAAAAAGTCACTACAATATTTAAGTAATTAATTGTATGATTTTAATGGTATTTTCATTTTATTCTAAATTTGCTACAGTCATCTAATTAATTATAATAATTTCATCAAGTATGCATTATTCTAATTACCAAACATGTGCTGTAAGGCCACAAATACCTCTTTCTGAGTGGGATATCTTATCCAGCTTGCCAACTGCTTTGGTGATTATCAATTCTCAAGGACGAATTGTATGGTTAAATCCACCAGCAGAAGCAATGCTGGGCTATGGATTATTAGACTCCCTATGGTTGGATGTGATTTTACGGGCTTTTGTGCCTCGTGCTGATGATGGCCATGAAGTTTCTCTCGCTGATGGACGTCGAGTTCACGTCGCAATCGCTACTTTGGATAGTTTGCCGGGTATATTAGTTAGTTTAACCGATATAACTGCTACACGGGATTATGAAAAAGCTAAAGAAAATGAAAAGCGCTTGGTCTCAATCGGTACAATGACTGCGCAACTCGCACATCAAATCCGAACCCCATTAGCTTCGGCAATGTTGTATACAGAACATTTGAACAATCTCCCGGATCTAGAACTGCGTACTCAAAATTGGATTCATCGATTGCAAGAATGTCATAGCAGTATTGAGCAACAAATCCAGGACTTATTACTATTTGCGCGAGGTACTACAATAGAGCCAACGCGTATGGATATGAATTATTGGTGTTCTTTACTCGTGCAACGTGCACAGCCATATGTTTTAGCTAATAATGTCACCTTCAATGTAAATAATCAGCTGTATACTCGTGAATCATTAATTCATGCAGAGTCATTAATTGGTGCTGTTTTAAACTTGGTGATCAATTCATTGCAATCAGATGCAACAGAAATTAATTTAACACTTGCATCTATAGATAATTCAGGTATACAAATATCAGTAGAGGATAATGGTAAAGGAATGACAGAAGAGGTGAAGAACCAAGCTTTTTCTCCTTTTTATACTACAAAAGCCCAAGGTAATGGTTTGGGATTAGCAGTCGTTTACGCGGTAGTAAAAGCGCATGGTGGTCGACTGAGTCTAGAATCTACGGAAGGAGTCGGTACACAGGTTAATTTGTTTTTGCCGTAAATATGTTGAGTTGTCATCCTGAACATGGCAGAGTGCTTCTGATTTAACTTAAGTTAAAATTCTTGAAGTGCTTTACCAGGCTTAGGATGATATCCTTTTTATAACACTCAGAAAAAGGACTTTTCTATGAGTCATGTTTTAATCGTTGAAGATGATCCAGTATTAAGGGAAGCGCTGGCTGAAACAATGACTATTGCTGGCCATACATATATTACCGCTAAAGATGGCAAGGAAGCTTTGGCTCTTTTGGAAATCCATAATCCATCAGTAGTATTAACGGACATTCGTATGGATGAACTGGATGGAAATCAATTATTAGCAGAGATCCAAAAGAGGAGACTTGGATTACCGGTGATTTTGATGACTGCTTATGGATCAGTACAAGATGCCGTGAATGCGCTCCATCATGGTGCTGTGGACTATTTGCAAAAGCCATTCAGCGCTCAAGTATTGACTGAAAAAATAAATCAATACATTAAAGTGGAGTTTGATGAAGATACCGGAGAGCCCATTGCTAAGGATCCTAAAAGCCAAGCTTTATTAACTATGGCTTTAAAGGTAGCACAATCAGATGTTGGTGTAATGATTAGTGGTGAAAGTGGAACGGGTAAAGAAGTTTTAGCTCATTTTATTCATGATCATTCACCCCGAAAAAAACAACCCTTTATTGCAATTAATTGTGCTGCAATTCCTGAACAAATGCTCGAGGCTACATTATTTGGTTATGAAAAGGGGTCATTTACAGGTGCTTACAAATCTACACCTGGAAAATTTGAACAAGCGCAAGGAGGAACTTTACTTCTTGATGAAGTTAGCGAAATGCCTTTAAGCCTGCAAGCTAAATTACTCCGTGTTTTGCAAGAGAAAGAAGTAGAGCGAATTGGTGCTAATAAAACAATAAGTTTAGACGTTCGTATCTTAGCTACTACGAACAGACAACTTAAAGACGAGGTCAAGGCTGGCCGTTTTAGGGAGGATTTGTTTTATCGATTGAACGTGTTTCCTTTGCAGTGGCATCCTTTACGTGAAAGAAAGAATGACATCATTCCTTTAGCAAATTATCTGATTCGTAAACATTGTCAGCATAAGCAACCTGTTGTTCCTGTGATATGTCCAGCGGCTCAGAAATTGATGTTGGCATATCCTTGGCCAGGAAATGCACGTGAATTAGATAATGTGATTCAACGTGCTTTGGTGTTACAAACTCAAGGCATTATAGAAGCAGAGCATTTACAATTGTCATTAACTGCTACCCTAGTCCCTGAAACCACTCCAGGTGCTAACAGTAAAAACTTACAAATTCATGAATTTGAATTGATTGAAAAAACCTTAGTGGAGAATGAAGGAAATAGGCAAAAAGTAGCTGCTTTATTGGGGGTAAGTGAGCGTACATTACGCTATAAATTAGCAAAAATGCGCGAAGAAGGTTATACAGTATAAAAAACTTTGTGGCTTTGTGCATAGGTGCTAAGCCATAACCGTGGATTAAGGGATTCTATATTGAGAATCCTCGGGTAACAAATAAAGGATAAAACACCAAATAATGAGGTAAATAGGGATATGAGTGAAATTAATACAGTCAACTTATTAAATCAGATCAAGGCAATGTCTGCTAAAGCTGAAGGTGGGGTCATTGAGACAGAAGCAAATCAATCTCCTTTTGGCTCGGTATTTCAACAAGCTATGAATCAAGTGAATGAGTTAAATCAATCAGCGGATTCTTTAAAAACACGTTTTGAAATGGGAGATCCTAATGTTAGTCTTGGGGAAGTGATGATTGCAGCCCAAAAATCCAATTTGGGGCTTGAAGCTACTGTTCGAGTTCGTAACAAAGTGGTACAAGCATACCAAGACATTATGAATATGCCAGTATAATTAGGAGTTCAATATGGCATTGGCTGATAGTGCATCAACAGTGGCAGCAAAATTTGCAAATCTCTCTATTGCTCGACAAATTGGTTTATTAATAGGTGTAGCTGCAAGTATTGCGATTGGCTTGGCTGTTGTTTTATGGTCCCGTGATCCGAATTATGTTCCCTTATATACCCAAATGAATGCACGCGACGCGGCTGAGATAGTATCTGCATTGGAACGTAATGGAATTGACTTTAAGATTGATAATAACAACAGTATGATTATGGTTGCAGCTGATAATCTGCAAAATGCACGGCTTAAATTGGCAATGGAGGGATTACCTCGTGATCCAGTCGGATCAGAGGAATTATTTTCCAATGCTAATGCTTTTAATAGCAGCCAATTTATGGAAAATGCGCGTTATAAGCAAGCTTTGGAAGCTGAACTGGCTCGTACTATAAGTAAGTTCAATGATATTAAATCAGCTCGAGTCCATTTAGCAATTCCACGCGAATCAGCTTTTGTCCGTGACGCTCATGAGCCCAGTGCTTCAGTTTTCCTTGATGTCTATTCTGGTTTAGAGCTTAAAAAACATACAATTGCAGCCATTGTGAATTTAGTCGCATCCAGTATTCCAAATTTATCTGCAACACGGGTGACGGTTGTTGATCAGGATGGACAATTGTTAAATGAAGGTGGTGGACAAACATTTTTTACTGATACGGAACGCTTTTTAGATTATAGGCAAAATTTGGAGCATCAATATGCTCAAAAAATTCAGGATATATTAACGCCAATACTTGGGTATGGCCGAGTTAGGGCAAAAGTTTCTGCGGATATTGATTTTACAAGTTACGAACAAACACAGGAAATGTTTAATCCGGAACTTCCTTCTTTGCGTAGCGAGCAAACCATGCAGGAAAAACGCAGTGCTTCAAGTGATGCCGTTGGAGTTCCCGGCACTTTATCCAATACACCACAAACGAATCCTGCTCTTGCAGCCAAGAATGCTCCGCCTAAAAATGGACCACCACCACAACAACAACAGCAAACAGCATCAGATACAAATCAATCCACAGATATGCGTACGCAAAGTACCAAAAATTTTGAGTTGGACAAAACGGTTAGTCATACTAAAAATCAGCCTGGCACAATTAAAAGACTTTCAGTTGCGGTATTAGTAGATAATCGAGCTGTAATGGATGAGAAAACTAAAAAAATGACTAAAGCTCCTTTGACCCAAAAGGAAATTGAGCAAATCAAATTGCTTGTTGCAGATGCAATTGGATTAAATGTACAACGTGGGGATAGTTTGAATGTAATTAATACTGGTTTCGTCAAACCCGACCCCGTCGCTGCTATTCCTGAGGAGCGTTTTTGGCAGAAAGATATTTTCTGGTCCATAGTGAAGCAGGCAGGAGCTGCCGTATTTGTTCTGGCTTTAATCTTTGGCGTACTGAGGCCTATGCTTAAAACACTTGCTACTAATAGAAATGCTGGTAGTGTCGTAAGTGAGGAGCCGCCTATAGGAGATTTAACTTACGACGGAACCATTTCAATTAAAGATGCAAATGATTATGAGTCACAATTAAATTTATTACGACAAGTTGTGGATAAGGAACCCAAACGTGTGGCGCAGGTAGTTAAAAATTGGGTTGATCGGGGGTAACTATGGATGGAATAGAGCGTGCGGCCATCTTGCTATTAAGTATGGGCGAAAAAAATGCTGCTGAAGTATTAAGACATTTGGAGCCGAGGCAAGTACAAAAGGTTGGTGTTGCAATGTCGACACTAAGTAATGTTACTAAAGCAAAAATGGAAAATGTCATGGTGGAGTTTACCCATGCTATTGGTGAGCAAACGAGCCTAACTGTAGACACTGAGCATTATTTACGTACAGTACTCATTGAAGCTCTAGGATTAGAGAAGGCGACTCCATTCATTGACCGAATTTTGGTCTCTGATAAAGACAGTGGGCTTAACCGATTAAAATGGCTGGATGGGCGATTAATTGCTGATGTAATTCGTAACGAGCATCCACAAATTATTGCCACCATATTAATTCATTTGGATAGTGAGCAAGCAGCTGAAGTAGTGCGCTATTTTAGTGTTGAAAAACGATCGGAAGTCCTATTACGTATGTGTAATATTGATACAGTCAAGCCAGAAGCTATCTCCGAGCTAGGACAAGTTATAGAAAAACAACTCAGCGGTCAGAAAGTAAGTAAAACCGCCTCTGTAGGAGGAATTAAGAGTGTTGCTGATGTAATCAACTATTTCGATGGTGCTATGGAAGAAGAGGTATTAAATAAAATAAAAGATTGGGACGAAGAATTAAGTGAAAAAATCAGAGATAAAATGTTTGTCTTTGAGAATTTGGTGGATATGGACGATAGAAGCATGCAGACGTTATTGCGTGATGTAACGCCTGAACAATTAAAACTGGCTTTAAAGGGGACTACTGAGCCGACTAAGGAAAAAATATTCTCCAATATGTCTAAACGCGCTGCTGATTTATTGCGTGAGGATATTGAACTACAAGGTCCTGTGAAAGTTGTTGATGTAGAGCGTGCTCAGCGTGATATTCTGGGTATTGCAAAAAACCTTGCTGAAGACGGCAAGATTGCCCTGGGATCCAAAGGTGGCGATGATATGATTTAGCGGATTGTACCGCAACAAACTAAGATTTTTTTCTTTGGTTTCATGGCAATGCAAAAGAGCCACATTTATGATTAAATATGATTTTCAGGATGATAAGCATATGTCGAATGATTTTGAGCCTTTCCTTAAGAAAAAAGAAGGTAATAGCGGGTTTAGTGCTTGGGAATATGAATCGATTATAGATAATGAAGCGAAAGTAGAAATTAATGAAGAGGCACTTTTTCTTGCGGAGTGTGAGCGCCTGAAGCAAGAAGCTATAAAAAAAGGTTATACAGAGGGGATGAAGCAAGCGCAGGACGAAATTAATGACAAAAGGGCGCAGTTCGTACGTTGGTTTGATCTATTACAAAATCCAGTAAAGCTTTTAGACGAACAAGTGACGCAAGAAATAATTCAAACTGTAATTTGGCTAAGTCAACACTGTATTGGGGTAGAGTTATCCGTTAATCCTGACCAATTAAAAAACTTACTCAATGCCATCAAATTAGAGTTACCTTCTTTACAAACTAATAAAATACTTGCGATGCATCCAGATGATGTAGATTGGGTTAAAAGTGAATTTGGTGAAAAAGAGATACCAGGTTTGCTAGAGATTTTGGTAGCAGATCCTTTATTGAGTCGTGGTGATTTCTATTTAAAAGGTGAACACAGTGAGTTAGATGGCCGAGTATATACCCGTTTAGCAACTTTGTTTACAAAGTATATTACTCAGGATAACCTGATTGCACCCTTAAAAGATCAGGGTTAACCGATGAAAATTTATGAGTCTCATCTGGTTGAGGTATTGTCTGAAATTCGTGAAAAGGAACATTCAGGGCTATTGCATTGCGGCCGTATAAGCCGGGCAGTAGGTCTTACTTTAGAGGCCAAAGGATTTAATCAACCTGTTGGTGCACGTTGTTTTATTACTATTGATGAATCTCGTACGATTGAAGCCGAAGTTGTTGGTTTTAGTCAAGATCGAGTTTATTTAATGTCTATAGGCGCAATTCAAGGACTTGCACCAGGAATGATCATTACCCCAACTGGACGTGTCGCTCAGGTTGCAGTTGGAACTCAATTACTTGGCCGAGTTGTCAATGGATCTGGGGTTCTTATCGATGATGGTCCACCTCTTGAGATGAAGGATTCATATCCTTTAATTAGCCCAGCAGTTAATCCTTTGAAAAGGGCAGTCATAGATACACCTTTGGATGTAGGCATTCGAGCAATTAATGGATTACTTACTGTTGGGCGCGGACAGCGAATTGGATTATTTGCGGGATCAGGTGTAGGGAAATCTGTTTTGTTAGGAATGATGACTCGTTTTACCCAAGCGGACATAGTGGTGGTTGGGTTGATTGGTGAGCGTGGTCGAGAGGTCAAAGAATTTATTGAATTGAATCTAGGTGAAGAAGGTTTGAAACGCGCGATTGTTGTAGCAGCTCCTGCAGATGAAAGCCCGCTAATGCGTTTGCATGGTGCTAAAGTAGCCACGAGTATTGCTGAATATTTTCGCGATCAGGGCAAGCATGTGCTTCTCCTGATGGATTCATTAACTCGGTTTGCTCAGGCACAAAGAGAAATTGCGCTATCTATTGGCGAGGCGCCAGCAACGAAAGGTTATCCTCCCTCTGTGTTTGCCAAATTACCAAAGCTTGTTGAGCGGGCTGGTAATGGAGAACCAGGTAGCGGTTCGATTACTGCATTTTATACCGTTTTAACTGAAGGGGACGATTTGCAGGATCCGATTGCGGATGCAGCGCGGGCTATTTTGGATGGGCATATTGTTCTAAGTCGATCGATTGCTGAAGAAGGACAATATCCTGCTATTGACTTGGAAGCTTCGATAAGCAGAGTAATGCAAACTATAGTACCTGAACAACAAATAAATGATATGCTATTATTCAAAAAATATTTATCATTGTATGAGAAAAACAAAGATTTCATACTTCTGGGTGCTTATGCTAAGGGAAGCGATCCTAATCTTGATAAAGCGATTCAGGCTCGAGATAAAATCAGGGAATATATGGAGCAGGGTATCAACGAACGAGTTGTTTATAAAGAAAGTGTATCGATGTTATCTCAATTAGTATCATCTTTTGGGGCTAATTGATGAGTCAGCGATTGGAACGTTTAAAACAACTGTTGCAGATCAAGAAGGAAGCGACCTATGCTGCATATCAGGATCTTTTAAAAGCACAGGAGCAATTCAAACATAATAAGTTAAAGCATGAACAATTGGTATCTTATCGTCAAGATTATTTAAAGCAAGTTGAAAAAATCGGTGAACAAGGAACCGTAGTAGCTCGACTACGTAATCGCATCGATTTTATTAGCCATTTGGACACAGCTTTAATACAATTGAATACGCATTTAGCTTATTTAGGGAAGCTAAGGTCTAAGGCCGAACTGAATTACAAACAAGCAAAAATTTCTGAAGAAGGAGTCAATCAATTGGTTGACCGGGTTAACAAGAGTGAACAACTCAAACTCCAGCGCATCGAACAAAAAGAAAGTGATGAGTATGCGCAAAAGCAATGGTATAGTAAAAAAACCAATGAGTAATCGAAAACTAGGCGTGAGTAAAGTAATAAAAAGAATTTGGATGCTTTTAGCTATCCTAATTATTTTTATGGCCGTTTTATCCAGCATATTCCGATCTTTGACTCCCTGGGCAAAAGAATATAAGGGAGAGGTTGAGCAGCATCTCTCAATTCTCATCGGGCAACCTGTAACCATACAAACAATGGAAACAGGATGGTATTGGTTTCAGCCAGTACTTAAATTACATCAGGTTACATTAGGCAATGATTCAGACCAAGCTTTTCGTATCAATAAATTGTTAGTTGGTATTAACCTATTTAAATCATTATGGACTTGGCAGATCCAGCCTGGAGTCCTTTATATTGATGACATGCATCTCAATTTGAGAGAAAAGGATCATCACTGGACTATTGATGGTGTTGCAACCGACTCGCTAAATAGCAGCGATATGACTCCTGAGAAAACCAAACAAATTTTGATCTGGCTATCCCAACAAGAACACTTAATTATCAAACAGGTTTCAGCATATTTCCATTTTAGTGATGGAGGCTTGATTCCTGTTAATGGTTTAAATGTATCGGTAGTAAATCGGGGAGGACATTACAAATTTAAGGGCGAAGCTCAGCTTGCACAAACAAGCAGCACTAATTTTCAGCTGTTAGGCGATGGATATTTTGATCCAGATCATTTTGAGGATATTGAAGGGAAGTTTTATTTTTCAGCCAAAAATGTTGTACCTGCTCAATGGCAAAGTTTAATTCCTAAAGCAACTGAACATTTGGAAGGTGGTAAGGGTTCTATTAATTTATGGCTTGATGTGCATCATGGTGCTATATCTTCAATACAAGCGCAGGTAAGATTTAAGCGACTGGCCTGGAGACTACTAAACAATCAACAGAGCCAGCTGATTCAATCTTTCTTTGCCAACCTCTCCTGGAAGCCCGACAATTTGGGTTGGACGTTTCAAGCTGATCCGATTAAATTGCGAATTGGTGGTGTAACATGGCCTGAGAACAAGTTATTGCTTAAATACAATAAGGAACAACAAAGTTACCAGTTGTTTGTAAAATCAATCATTATTGAATCGTTGTTTTCCAATGCGATTAACTGGCCTAAAAGTATCCAAAAAATATTGAGTATGAAGCCTCAAGGAGTCTTGCAAGATACCCAGATTCTTGTCGCCTTAAATACTAATGTTTCAGTTATTCCACCAATTCCAGTTTTTAACACCTTTACTGTAACATCAGAATCACCGGCATCTCTCAATATATCTCAGAATGTCCCTGATCCGTTACTAATAAGAGGAAATGATTTTTCCATTAGTGACTATTCAATAAATTACGTTTTAACTCGTTTTGAGCAATTAGGATGGAATGCCAGTGGCAATATCCCTCAAGTAAAAAATCTTTCAGGCGTAATAAATTGGCAGCCGGAACAGGGAAGGTTAGAACTTGACTCTGAAAATATCTCAGTAAAAGTTAAGGGTTATCCTGAACAAACATTAACATTACTTAATGGAGCTTTTGATTGGAAAGAGTTAAGCGATGGTTTGCGAATAAGTGTGGAACGACTTGTAATAAACCAGCCCGAACTCACATTAAGTATGCAAGGTGCAATCGATCAAGCGACTCGCCAATCGGTAGGTAATATTCGCATTGGTGCTGAATTTTCTGGGAAAAATTGGCAACAATGGGTTGCTTTTTTACCTAAAAAATACATGAAACCTAAATTATATCTTTGGCTGAAGAATGACGTAAAGCGTATCGCAGTTGCTAGTGGCCGAGTAAGGGTTAATGGTTTGGCAAAAGATTTCCCTTTTGATAACAATACAGGCGAGTTCAGTATCGAAAGTTATGCAAGCGGGGGTGAGCTTGCGATTAACTCCAAATGGCCTGTGGTCAAAGAGATTGATGGGTACATCCATCTTAAAAACCGTAATCTTAATATTGATATAGTCCATGCTAACTTTCAGGGTGTACCTGCAAAGCAAATGTTTTTGCGTATTCATGACATAGGAAAAAATAAAGAGAATTTACTGGTGACTGGAAAAATTGATGCATCAGTACAAAAAATGATGAATTATGTGATGGCGTCTCCTTTAAGGAAAAAACTGTCACTTTTAAAGATGTTGTCCGTCAAAGGAGCCGCTTTACTTGATTTGAGTGTACAAGTGCCTTTATATCCAGAAAATGATGAGGTACTTGCTAAAGGAAATGTGACCTTTAAAAATAATACGATAACAGTCAATCATGAATTAGGTCAATTTGCTGTGCGAAATGTTTCAGGTGGGTTGATGTTTAATGAAACAGGGATAACTGACAGTTATTTGTTCGCCAGTATCTTGGGACATCCAATGAATATCAAAGTTCAATCAGTTAAAGCCCCAAAACCTGCTACAACGATTGCTATTACTGGGAAATGCACGGTTGATTCCTTGAAAAATCAATTTAAATTGCCATTTCTTTCTGTAGTTGATGGTTCATTAGATATGAATGCAGTGTTGAAGTTAAGTGATAAACCTTCTGATGCCGACAGCATCAGTTTTACTAGTTCTTTGGAAGGATTGGAGGTTAATTTACCGGAGCCCTTAGGTAAAAAATCGGATACAAAGGCAGCTCTTGAATTAAATCTCGAGCTCAATGCGAAAAATAGTATGCGTTTACGCGGAAATTATGACAAACGCTTAAGCGCGGATCTGCTGTTTAAAAACACGAAGGAAGTTTATGCTTTTGACTCAGGACAAGTTCGTTTAGGTGCTGCTAATGCTGTAAATCAAAAACTGCCCGGGCTATCTATTGTCGGTGTCTTAAAAGGATTTGATCTGCACGAATGGAGGGATGTATATAATCAATTTTCATCCCCAAAAACAGGAGCATCGCTATTAAACAATTTACGAATTATTAATGTCACTATAGATAAATTGAGTTTTATGAAACAGCAATTTAATAAAATGATAGTGAAAGCAAAGATATTGCCGAGTAAGGATTGGTCTTTTAATTTACAGCAGAAAAATATTGCTGCAGATTTAATCTATCGATCACCTGCAAATGAATTAAGTGGCCATGTATACCATTTAAATTTAGAGAAGATTGATACAGTTGGGGAGGATTTCACTGAGAGTACCCAAGTGCATCCAAACCAAATACCAAATCTTAATTTACGAGTTGACAATTTGTCTGTAGGAAAAGTGCAGGTTGGTGATGTAACTTTAAAAAGTCAATCCACAGCTGAAAAATTTAAAATTGACTATTGCCAGATTACTTCCCCCGTATATCAGTTGAATGTTCAGGGAGAATGGATTCAAAAGGAGAATATAAATCAGACGAATCTTGATCTAAAACTGAATATTACCAATTTGGCTAAAACTCTAGAGCGATGGCATGTAACGCCAACCGTCCATGCAAAAAAAGGATATATGGAGTTTCATGGTGGTTGGAAAAAGAGTTTATATCAATTCTCTCTTGCTTCGTTAAAAGGGAGTATGTATTTACAACTTAAAAATGGAAGAATTACGCATTTAAGTAAGGAGACAGAAGAAAAGTTAGGTCTCGGTAAATTATTAAGTATTCTAAGCTTGCAAACAATTCCACGCCGCTTACAATTAGATTTTAGTGATTTGGCACATCAAGGATATAGTTTCGATATTTTTCAGGGAAATTTTATTGTGAATAAGGGAATTATGGGTACTCAAGACAGTTATCTTGATGGACCAGTTGCTTATGCAAGCATGAAAGGAGATCTTGATTTAGTAAAACATACTTATGATCTGAACTTGAAAATATCCCCACATATAACAGCAAGTTTGCCTGTTGTTGCAACTATTGCTGGTGGTCCTGTAGCTGGGGTTGCAGCCTGGGTGGCAAATAAAATTATTAACCAAAGTATGCAAAAGATTTCTGCGTATAGTTACAAAATTTCAGGACCTTGGAACGAACCTGTTGTGCAACAACTTGATATTGTGAAGAAAATAATGAAAAAGGAAGAATCCTAATCTTATGGATTTAGCTTAAATGTTACATCTTATATTTGATCGTTATTGGGATATTTGTTTATTTAAAGATAGTCCGGAAAATACACCTTATTCCATTTCTCTAATGGTATTAAGTAGTATTTTGTTAGTTTTACTTATAACGCTTGAATGGGATTATTCTTTTTTCAATTCTTCTGAAGATCTAATCAATAATGTATTCATTTCAATATGCTTGGTTATTTCTTATATCATTTATACTTATCTGGCGTTGTATTTTAAAGGATTGACATCACGATTGGTGCAAACGGTCACATCGTTATTCTGTATCAATATTATCATTCATATATTAGTGGTACCGTTATTGATTCTTGCACCTCACCTGTCTCTTCCTAACCTAAAAAATCCCTTATTAATATTTGTAGGTATTCTTTATTTGTTTTTCAGTTTAGGATTATCTGTTTGGCAGTTTGTTATCATAGCACATATATATAAGTTCGCTTTAAACACAACAGCGATTCAATCGGTCTTAGCCGCATTTGGTTTAATAGCGGTTAACATTTTAACTGTTTCTTTATTACAATGAGATTAGGATTATCATGCATTTACATATTTTAGGTATAAGCGGAACCTTTATGAGCGCTTTAGCTTTACTAGCACGTGATGCGGGTCATAAAGTTACTGGAAGTGATGCAAATTGTTATCCACCAGTGAGCGATTTGCTTGTAGCAAAAGGAATAATCTGGACGGAAGGATATGATGATCCTACTTTAGCATTAGAAGCAGACGTAGTTATTGTGGGTAATGCGATCAAAAGAGGTATGCCAGTACTTGAGGCGGTCATTGAATCAGGTAAACAGTATACTTCTGGGCCACAATGGCTTGCGGAAAATATTTTATCCAAATATCAAGTAATCGCTGTTGCCGGGACGCATGGCAAAACGACTACTACGTCGATGATTGCATGGATTTTACATCAAGCGGGATTTAATCCTGGCTTTTTAATTGGTGGCGTATCTTCCGATTTTAAGACGAGTGCTTGTCTTGGGACGGGTAAATGGTTTGTGATCGAAGCAGATGAATATGATAGCGCGTTTTTTGATAAACGACCTAAGTTCATGCATTATCGCCCAAGAATTGCTATTTTAAACAATCTGGAATTTGATCATGCTGACATTTATTCTGATTTAGCAGCGATCCAATTGCAATTTCATTATCTGTTGCGAACTATTCCTGCCAGTGGTGTTGCGATTAAACCTCGAGATGATAAAGCATTGAATGAAGTGATTGAGCGTGGCAAATACTCACGGTTCGAAGAGTTGGCTTTGGACGGGGATGCTCATTGGGCAGCCCAATTAATTGAGGAAAATGGTTCTGCGTTTAAAGTATTTCATCATGGAAAGGAAGTAGCCGAAGTAAAATGGCCATTAATAGGGCGTTTTAATGTGGAAAATGGTTTGGCAGCTCTTGCTGCGAGTGTAAATGCTGGAGTTGATCCACAAGTAGCAGCTGAAGCTTTAGAACGCTTTACACCAGTAAAACGTCGATTAGAGGTTCGTTCAAATAAACATGATGTAACGGTTTATGATGATTTTGCACATCATCCTACAGCCATTATGCGAACAGTAGATGCTTTGAAACGAAGTAATAGACATCAACGTATTTTTGCAGTGTTAGAGTTTGCATCATATACCATGCGTACTGGTGTTCATGCCGATGAAATGGCGCATGCTTTGCAACCCGTTCATGGTGCGTATGTTTTGGAGCCCCAGGATTTTAATTTGCATGAAACGATAAGCAACTGGACTTGTCCTTATAAGATTTGTAAAAACCATGAAGAAATAATTGAAGAAATAACCAATACAGTACAAGCAGGAGACGCTGTTTTAGTTATGAGTAACCGAGGCTTTAATGGGATTCATCAAAAATTAATCAATTCTATAGACGAACGATTTTCAAGCTAGATGTTTATCTTGGTTACAATGCAGTGGAAACTCGGGACTGCAGGATCATCGATCTCGAGTTACACTGCGAATTCTTTAGTTTATAAGCACTTCTACAGATCTGACTTACTGAGTTATCCTCGAACTTATTGGGCATAAAAAATTAGAAAAAAGACTTTTAATTCTTTTTATGTTCAATTAGTTAAATTAATAGTTGCAATATTTTTTATAGGTTGCTATAAAAAATGAAGGCTTTTACATTTTGGGACAATGACGCGTTGCAGTTATTGCGGGTCAAATTTGCAGGAGGGACGCAATGACAAAGTTTGCCGAATTTCAGCAAAAAGCGAAACGATTAGCAACGTGTTTAGCGCGATCTTATGGACACCATGTGGGATGTATGAATTTTTTTTCTTTATTCGTTCCTAATCATGTTGCCATTGATGATGCAGCTACAATAACTATGCTGGCTCACAGTTTAGATGAGACATATGAATTAATCCAATATGTTAAAGTTGTTAAGAGAGATCCTACGCTAACTCTAGATGATTTCAATGAATTTAGAAGGAAGGTTATTATTGGAATATATTTGGTTAAGTGGACCCAATATAATTCTTCAGTAAGTAATTATCTTTATCAATCGTTGGTTGATTTATTTCGTAGTCATTTAGAAATCCAATCTTTTGAAGAAATGGACAAGGATTTTTTTAATTCATGTTTGAGCGAGTTCAGTTTTTATTGCACTTTTGTATATGAACGACGCGAAGAAGAAACATATAGTGAACTAAATAAGCGATTAGGAGCAACAATTCAAAAGGACATTCATGAAGCAAAATATTTATCGTCTAGCAACAATTCCTCATCTTTATATGGGCTTTGTAGAGGAATTATGAATTCTTTGGGAATGGGTATGTATTAAGGAGGATGTATGACTTTTATTCCGCCAGCATTTGCAAAACTTAGAGTCAATACGCTGAACCTAGAAACAAAATATTCCACTATATTGGGAAGGTATACAGTAGTGGATGGTCAGGTTAGTGAGGGATCCTCTTCACTTGATGTATTAATCGCTAGAACTAATGAAGTACTGAAATGTAAATCGGATAGAACTCCTCAGATTGATGTGTTTAATCAATTGTCAAATGAGTTACGCCAAATTTCGAAAGAAAATAAAAAAGATACAGAGCAGGGTACTATGTTTTTATTAGGAGCCTTAATTCATCGCTATTTTCGATTGATTAAGGAATATGACAATTATAATTACTATGCATCTTGGACTATATGGGGCAAATGTAATGTAACGGATTGTAAGTTATTCCAAGCAATAAGAAGAGCATTGAAATTTAAAGAGTTAGACTCAGATTTGGCAAAAAAGACGTTTAAAGTAGATGATTTAAAAATTCTTGATGTTGTAACTATTGTGAAAGCATTGGAAGTCTTTCGTAATAATATGCTGCTTGAAGATAAAGAGAAGCTTCCTCGCTACATGAAATACCCCCATTTTGCTGAAGATAAAAATTTCAAACCTTATTTACAGGATATTATCGAAGAACATGCACGACGAGGTGCAGCTATCCTAAATCGGTTTACAGCAATTGAATTTGTTAAAACGCTAGCCGAGCAAATTGAAAATGAACGGCAACAGCTTGAAAAAGATATAGAGAAGTGGTGTAAAGGGGTAGCAAAAGACTATAAAGATTTTAATGCTTTTAAAAGTTTAGATGATGAGACAATAAATGCAAGTCTTATTAAACATGTCGAATCAGAGACATCAAGAAATATAATTTTCAGTTTATTTTATACTCCATTAATTCAAGACAATCTCGAGTCCACAGAGCACGGCTCTTTTTTAACTAAAATGAAAGGTTGTTATGACTCTACGTGCAGTTATATGCTCTTTGGTGGTTATGTATTGTTACTACAACAATCAATGATGCTCGATACCGATCTATTATTTACGCTTCAACAGGCTTTAGGCTTGGAAAAAAGTCTGGATGAATTAAGTAAAGACGACATGCTCAATGGGGTGAAATTTCTTAAACAATTCCTTGAAACAGAGCCTGGCGCTGCTTTGGATTGCACATTTTTTAATGGAAAAGATAAGATGCTTACCGCCATCGCGAGAGCGGAGAAAGAGCTTACATTGCAAGTCGAGCCGAAAAAAGATGAAGTGGTGATATTGACGGTTTAATGAAATCGTCTGGGTGCTTGCATATTCTTGAAGCAACGCATTAATGAAGTCAAACTCTTTCTTCTGGAGATCCGTAGGATTGGTTTCATAGAGATTTTTAAGAATTTTAATTGTTGTTTCCAAAAATTCATTTTGTTTTGCAATATCAAGAAGCGGATTCTTTTCTGAATCCTCTACTGCAGTTATCAATTGCTTCATTAATACTTTTTGGGGCGGAGTGTATTTCTTGACTGCCAATCAGTAGAGGCTGCAAAAGGATCAAAAATTTTCCCACCCCTTGAGGGAGAATGAAAAAAACATAAAGCGGTTTATCTATTTCTGCGTTAATGGAACTTGTTAAGAAATCTCTTATGTCAAAGTAGGATATGGACATCTTAAATAAGTAAAGCAATAAAGAATACATCAAGAAAAATGGTTCATTCTTCACAAGTAAGTTATTGTTGTATCAAAATTAAAGCGCTAATGAAAACGGATTAAAATTGGTTTTCACATCAAAATGATCGACATTATCTTTTCGTTTTAAATAGTTGGAAAAATGATATGTAATGGGCAATGCACATATTTCATACAATACTTTGAATAAATACATTGTCCCCATAATTTGCCAAATGCCCGCGTAAGGGATTAAGAACAAAAAGGCGATGTGAGTAAAAAGTAGGGTATCGATACCAACACCGATCATCGTGCTGGTAATCGCGCGAAGCCAAAGCCGCTCTCCGGCTGTCAGCACTTTGAGTTTGGCTAAAATAATTGAATTGGCAAATTCACCAAAAAAGTAACTAATGACGGAGGCTGTGAAAACCCTTAATGTCCCGTGGTATACCGTTGCATATGCATCCTGATGTGACCAGTAGGGCGACGGAGTAAGATAAATGGTCAGCCAGGTTCCTAAAAATACAATAGTATTCGCCAGTAATGCCATCCAAATGATCCGCCGACTCACTTTAAATCCATATACCTCGGTTAAAATGTCATCAAAAACATATGTTAAAGGAAAGAAAATTAAACCTGCAGCAAAACTGATGGAACCAAAAGCAGCAATTTTAAAGGCGGCTAAATTCGATAAAATTAAAAAAGTTGTAAACAATATACCTACACTAATTACACTAGATTTGTTTGCGGATGTTTGTTTGGGGAATCTTTTAATCAAATCCAAATTATTGGTTTGTTCGGCAGAATATATAGCCGCAATATGCGCTACATCTTCAGGGGAAAAATTATCCAGCCACTTTTTTTGGTACAGTTCACTTACAGGCTTATCAAAAGCTACCGCCTTACCAGTAACTTGGATTTTAACAAAAACTTTTCCAGTATTTTGATAATTCTCATCAATGGAAATAATTCTATATCCATTAGAAATAATTTTATCTGTCGGTGTATGAAACAGTTGTTTTATTCGATGAAATAATTTATTGATCATAGTTTTTATACTGAGAAATGATAATGTCTGACGCCCTTATTATGCCTAAAAATAAAGCAGAAGTCAGTACGATTATGCTTGGAACTCTTATTGGACAATCGATTCAAATGGAACCACTTACTATAAATCATTATGCATGCTTGCGCCAACCGGCTAATGATGCTCGCATTTGGACTTATATGCCAAATAAAGCGAATGGTACGTTCTATGAGTCCTGGTTTCAGGATTGTTTGCTGAAACACTTACAGGGCACACAACTCACTTATGTGATAAGACGACTAAAAGATAATCAGTTGATTGGAAGTCGAGCTTACTATGAGATCGACCTGCAACATAAAAAATTAGAAGTTGGTTACGGTTGGCTTACCCCCTCAGTATGGGGTAAGCAGTATAATCATGAGTCTTTATTTTTGCTATTTCAAAATGCATTTGAGGTCTGGAACATTAATCGACTACAAATTGCCACAGATCCCCGTAATACGAAAAATTACAATACGCTAAAAAAATTAGGAGCAATAAAAGAAGGTATCTTGCGTCAACATATGATTCATCACAATGGACAAGTGACTGATACAGTCTTGTTTAGTATTCTTGCTGCAGAATGGCCAGGGGTGAAAAAGAAGTTAGTAGAACGATTAAAACGTGTGGAATGTTAATGAGAGGAGTTGCTCTCGGTTTCTTATACTGTTGTTAAGGGCTACTCGTGCTTGGGGAGACACGTACACGCTTATTCTTTGTACTTTTGTTCTCCTTATCTTGGGTATTGTTGTCACAATCTAATTGGCTTTGATTTGGGGTATCTGTACTATTTTGAATAAAAAATCCTGGTAATTGTTTACGTTTTCTTTTTTTGCCAATAGAACTTGACTCCTCATACTCTTCCTTTTCAATTGCATCTTCCTCATCATCTTTTTCACGTTTCTTGATAAAACTTATATATAGTTCTCTTCGTGAAAGTAATGTTTCGATCAATTTATCTGCTATAGGAAAATGATGTGTTGTAAAAGATTTCATTTTGATTTCGTGTAAATCTTCTTCCGACAGTTCGGCTATTTTCCTTAATGTTAATATTATTCTTTCTCTATCTGAGAATAAGGTTTTAGCATCAGAACTTCTAAACATATGGTGCTCGTGATCTAAAACTTCGGTTAAGTAGTAATCGTCCTCTGAATTACTTGTGATTTCTTTTGTAAGATAATTGATAACAAAATTGTCAATATATGTTTCTAAATTAATATTATTATTTTCTATGATAAATGAATTAAAACTAAAACCAGGATCGAGGCGGATTGCGAAAAAAGTATCCTTTTTCTTGATAAACCCAAAATTCCCACCTTCCCAATCTGCTTCTCCTAAAAAATGACATACTACAAATAGGTCAATTAATCCGACTATATTCATAGCAAGGATATTTCTGGGCGGTTCTTCGTCATATTGTAAACTTATTGAGCCATTCGAAGATACTTTAACTACTTCCTGCCAGTCACGGTAGTTCTCTAAAAGTTTAGCTGCTCGATAATAATTCGTACTGTCTTTATTTCTTAAAAGATGGTACTCCGGATGTTCAGGGCCTAAAATATGGCGTAATAAATTTCCTGAAAAGACTGCATATTCGGCAGCGAGGAGAGGGTCCAAAGATTCGTGTTGGTTATTTGAACTAATATAGTATTCATCCTCTTCTTCTAGAGGATACTCTTCTTCCTCTTCTTCCTCTTCTTCCTCTTCTTCGCCTTCAACTTCTGAAGACTTTTGGCTCAACGCAAAGAAATATTTTCCCATATTACCTCTTTATCTGACCGGTAATACGAATAAGTATAGTATAAAATCGGATGTACAGAGGCGCCCCTGATTGCTAGTAGGGGGTAGAGGCTCGGTTTATCGAGTGAGGCAATTATCTATGTAAAGCTTGGGAAGCTATTTCACGGTACATATAGAACTCATACAAAGCATTCTGCTTGAATCGAGTTATAGAATTTTTAGGAATACAACGTGGCGGCTTTCACCGCCAGGCTATATGCTAAATAGTCCGCGAAAATATTGTAGGTTTTCAATAGTGCCTAAGAGAACTTCATTTCACCATCTTTATAAGTCACTTTAATTGTATCACCTGACTTGAATTTCCCGGTCAATATATCTTGAGCTAAAGGATTTTCAAGCTGTTGCTGGATGGTGCGTTTCAAAGGCCTTGCACCATATACCGGATCAAAACCTGCTTCTGCTAAGTGTGATAATGCTTCTTTCGTTACATCAAGATGGATATCTTGTTGTTTCAAGCGTTTTTGCAAGTAACTAATTTGAATTCCTGCAATTTTCGCAATTTGATCTTGAGCAAGAGCATGGAAGACCACTGTATCATCAATTCGGTTAATGAATTCAGGACGAAAGTGTTGGCGTACCATTTCCATTACAGCATCTTTAATTTGGTCGTATTTAAATTTATTGCCCATTTCTTGAATCAAATTGGAACCAAGATTCGAAGTCATGACAATAATGGTATTACGAAAATCAACAGTACGTCCCTGACCGTCAGTCAAGCGTCCATCATCCATAACTTGCAGAAGTATATTGAACACATCTGTATGCGCTTTTTCTACTTCATCAAGTAAAACTACAGAGTAGGGTCTGCGACGGACTGCTTCTGTTAAATACCCTCCTTCCTCATAACCTACGTAACCAGGAGGTGCACCAATCAGACGAGCCACGGAATGTTTTTCCATAAATTCAGACATGTCGATACGTACCATTGCTTCTTCTGTATCAAAGAGAAATGAAGCCAAAGCCTTACACAATTCCGTTTTACCCACTCCTGTAGGACCAAGGAATAAAAACGAACCTATAGGACGGTTAGGGTCGGATAAACCGGCACGTGACCTACGAATGGCATTGGATACAGCATTTATTGCTTCGTTTTGGCCTATAAGGCGATGATGAAGCACTTCTTCCATACGGAGTAATTTTTCTTTTTCACCTTCCATCATTTTGGCTACAGGTATGCCTGTCCATTTGGATACGACTTCTGCAACCTCATCCTCAGTCACTTTATTACGGACTAATTTGTTCTCATGTGACTCAACTTCTGCTACTTGGGTTAGACGTTTTTCAAGTTCTGGAATGCGTCCATATTGTAATTCAGACATTCGACTCAAATCTCCAGCACGACGTGCAGTTTCCATTTCAAGTTTTGCTTGCTCGAGCGCCTCTTTAATTTGAGTAGCCCCATGCATTGTGGCTTTTTCTGCTTTCCATACCTCTTCCAAATCAGAATAATTTTTTTCTAATTCGTCAATTGACTGTTGCAGATCCTCAAGTCGTTTTTTAGAGGCTTCATCATGTTCTTTTTTAAGCGCCTCACGCTCGATTTTTAATTGGATCAAACGTCGCTCTAATTTATCCATGCTTTCGGGTTTGGAATCTATTTCCATACGAATCAAACTTCCTGCTTCATCAATTAAGTCAATTGCTTTATCAGGTAATTGTCTGTCAGTAATATATCGATGTGATAAAGTAGCTGCTGCAACGATCGCAGGATCAGTAATTTCAACACCATGATGCACTTCATAGCGCTCTTTTAAACCACGAAGAATAGCGATGGTGTCTTCAACACTCGGTTCATCAACCAAAACTTTCTGGAAGCGTCGTTCTAAAGCGGCATCTTTCTCAATGTATTGTCGGTATTCATCCAAAGTCGTTGCACCGATGCAATGGAGTTCGCCGCGTGCTAAAGCGGGTTTTAGCATGTTTCCCGCATCCATGGCACCCTCAGCTTTTCCTGCACCAACCATGGTATGAAGTTCGTCAATAAAGAGAATAATTTGACCTTCTTGTTTCGCTAAATCATTAAGAACTGCTTTGAGTCGTTCTTCAAATTCACCGCGATATTTTGCTCCTGCAATCAAGGCGCCCATATCCAAAGAAAGTAAGCGTTTATTTTTTAGACCTTCAGGAACTTCGCCATTAATAATGCGTTGTGCTAATCCTTCAACAATTGCAGTTTTACCTACACCAGGTTCACCAATCAAAACAGGATTGTTTTTTGTACGTCTTTGTAATACCTGAATGGTTCTACGAATTTCATCATCACGACCAATTACCGGATCAAGTTTGCCTTGTTCTGCTCGGGCGGTTAAATCAAGAGTATATTTCTCTAAAGCTTGGCGTTGTTCTTCGGCATTGGCGTCATTAATGCTTTCCCCGCCTCGCAACTCACTAATTGCATTTTCTATTGCTTTGGCTTCGCCGCCAGCTTGTTTAAGCATCCTCGAAAGACTACCGTCTTCGTTTATGGCTGCTAGAACAAAAAGCTCGCTGGAAATAAAATTATCCTTTTTTTGTTGAGCCAGTTTATCTGTAAGGTTTAAAAGACGATTTAATCCGTTGGAAATATGGATATCACCTCCCATCCCGGATACTTTCGGAAGTTTATCTAATGCTTGGTCTAAAAGAGTCCTTAATAAAGGGATGTTGACGCCAGCTTTACTCAGTAGGGGTCTACAGCTGCCTCCTTGTTGATCCAAAAGGGCTTTCATTAAGTGCTCTGGTTCGATGAAGCCATTATCTCGTCCTAAAGCGAGAGATTGGGCATCTGCCAAGGCTATTTGAAACTTTGATGTTAGCTTATCCATTCTCATGATATATAACCTTCTAATGGGTTAATGGGTGTTAATTTTCTTGTATCTACCGTAAAATGAGGCCTATTTTAATTTTTTCAAGTGATGATTATGACAAACAACCATTCTCCTAATTCTACTTCGGATTCTCAAGCATTGCTGAATCAAATCATTATTGATTATATGAAAGAAGCAAAAAGGAAACGCCGATGGAAGTGGTTTATGCGTGTTATTTATTTACTTATCATTATGTTTATAGTTTATCAAGTACTTATAAGTACCAATGAGGACCTAGGTACTAATATTAAGCCCCATGTCGGTATTATCGATATAACGGGTGAAATGGCAGAATCCAAAGCCAATTCTGATGATTTCGCCAAGGGATTGGACTCTGCATACAAAAACTCTGGATTAAAGGCGGTCATCGTACGTATTAATAGTCCTGGTGGTAGTCCTGTGCAGGCTGAATATATGTATAACCTGATAAAGTTTTATCAAAAAAAATACCCTGATATAAAAATTTATGCTGTTTGTGTGGATGCATGTGCTTCTGCTGCATATTATGTTGCTGTTGCTGCCGAAAATATTTATGCAAGTCCGGCAAGTATGGTTGGCTCAATAGGTGTTCTGTATAACGGTTTTGGTTTTGTGGACCTAATTAACAAAGTTGGAATTACACGCCGATTACAAACCTCTGGTGTAAATAAATCATTGTTGGATCCGTTTACTCCTGAAACAGATTTTGCAAAGCAAAAACTACAGGTTATGCTGGATCAGGTTCATGAGCAATTCATTAATCGAGTAAAAGAAGGTCGAGGAAACCGTTTACATATTGATGATGATACATTCTCTGGACTTTTTTGGACTGGAGAGCAAGCTCTGGCAATGGGGTTAATTGAT
The DNA here is from genome assembly GCF_977063405.2 of Legionella stuttgartensis. NCBI lineage: Bacteria > Pseudomonadati > Pseudomonadota > Gammaproteobacteria > Legionellales > Legionellaceae > Legionella > Legionella stuttgartensis. Next base: position 227,136 of record NZ_CDRUHA020000108.1, on the reverse strand, counting down.
GGTTTTGCGAGTAGTGGGCAGTTAGCTCGTGAAGTAGTTAAGGTTCCTGATGTTATTGATTATACCCATAAACAAAATCTTTTTGATCGGGTGACGAAGAATCTAGGGACTGCACTGGCGGATGAACTTCCCTTAAGCTTTGGAGTGAAGCCGGGGTTTAAATAAAACATAATCCTATCTTTTGTAGCCCGGATTATCCAGGCTACAAAATGAGATTATGAACTCTATAATTTACTTCAAAACAGGAGAAATGGTTTGTAGTAATGATTTAAATACTTTAGGTGTTCCAGCTACAATGTCTCCATGTTTGAGAAAATCATCCCCACCTTGTAAATCGCTAATCAAGCCACCTGCTTCTCTAATTAGTAATGATCCTGCCGCTATATCCCAAGGACGTAAACCAAACTCCCAAAATCCATCAAGGCGTCCGCTGGCAACATAAGCTAAGTCAAGCGCAGCAGATCCAGTTCTTCTAACGCCTGCGCACTTGCCAAATAAGGCTTCGAATGTTGGTAAATATTTTTGTGCGATGCTGATATCGCGAGCTGGGAAGCCAGTTCCTAACAGCGAGGAAACGAGTTGAGTTTGTTTGGAAACACGTATTCTTCGATCATTTAAGCGTGCCCCGCGTCCTCGGCTTGCAGAAAAACACTCATGGCGTAATGGATCATAGATAACGCCATGCTCTATTCTTCCTTTAACTTTCACTGCTATTGAAACAGAGAAGAAAGGGAAGCCATGTAGATAATTCGATGTTCCGTCTAATGGATCAATAATCCAGATCGACTCATTATCACCTTCTTGAAGACCGCTTTCTTCAGCGAGGATCCCATGATCTGGATACGCTTTATGAATTGCATGAATAATAGTTTGTTCGGCTTTGATGTCTACTTCGCTAAAATATTCATGGTTATTTTTAGCAGTAATTTTGAGACGATCCACTTGCTCCATATGTCGAATTATGATTTCACCGGCTTGTCGTGCTGCGTTAATTGCTATATTTAAAAGTGGTTCCATGAATATACTCTTTAATCTACAAAACCGGTGATTCTATCATATTTTTTTTGTGCAAATAGAGTTAAATATGAAAAAAGCAAAAATCGTAAAAAAGGAAGTTCAATGATATGATATAAAGATCTCAATGCATTAATAAAAGTTTGTATATGAAGTTAAGTTCAATTCGCATTATTCTAGTAGCAACATCTCATCCAGGTAATATAGGCTCTACAGCCAGAGCAATGAAAACAATGGGATTAAATTCACTCTATCTTGTTACGCCGAAATCGTTTCCTGATTATAAAGCAAAAGAAATGGCCGCTGGTGCCGATGATCTTTTAGAGAGTGCTGTAGTTACTGAGACTTTAGAGGAAGCCCTAATTGGTTGTCAGCTAATTTTAGGGACTAGCGCGAGACCAAGAGGGTTGTCTTTGCCGGGCTTACTTCCTGCATCCTGTGCAGATTTGGTAAGTAAGCAAGCAGAAGATACTCAAATTGCGATAGTCTTTGGGCGAGAACATGCAGGTCTTACTAACGAAGAACTGCTAAAATGTCATTATCATATCCATATTCCTAGCAATCCTGAATATGGTTCGCTTAATCTGGCACAAGCAGTACAGATTGTTGCTTATGAATTGCGAATGAAGTTATTAGCGCCTAAAGCAGAAGTTGCATTACGCCAGGATGAATATGCTACAGCGGATGAAATTGAACAGTTTTATGAACATTTAAGAGATGTTTTTATTGAGATTAAATTTTTAAAAGCGTCAAATCCTCGTCGTTTAATGCAACGCGTACGACGATTATTTAATCGCATAAATTTGGAAAAAATGGAAGTCAATTTATTACGTGGTATGTTAAGCCAAGTACAGAAATCGCTGGAATGGGCAAGCAAAAGGGGCGGGAGTGAGCGAGATAATTAAAATACCAATCTATTTTGATTATATGGCAACAACACCGGTTGATCCGAGTGTAGTAGAGCACATGATCCGTTATTTAGGACCAGATGGGGATTATGGCAATCCTGCTTCTGTAACTCATGAATACGGGCGAGTGGCTGCTCTTGCAGTAGAGCATGCACGTTTACAGATCGCGGATTCAATCCATGCATCGACACAAGATATCGTATTTACTTCAGGTGCTACAGAAGCGAATAATTTGGCAATAATAGGCGCAGCTCACTTCTATAAGAATAAAGGGAAGCATTTGATTACTATGAGTACAGAACATAAGGCAGTACTCGATAGTTTTAACCGCTTGGAAAAAGATGGGTTCGAAATAACCTATCTGCTTCCTGAAGCAAATGGTTTACTCGATATTGAGAAGCTAGGCCAAGCATTAAGACCCGATACTATTTTGGTATCCATCATGCATGTGAACAATGAAATTGGTGTAGTCCAAGATATTGAGGCCATTGGTACTTTATTACGTAATAAAGGAATTATTTTTCATGTGGACGCCGCGCAAAGTGCTGGAAAGATTCCCATTGACCTCACTCATCTTTCTGTAGATTTAATGGCGCTATCGGCACATAAAAACTATGGTCCTAAAGGTATTGGGGCACTTTATGTGAGGCATAAACCACGAATTCGGCTTCAACCACAAAGTTTTGGTGGTGGGCATGAAGGTGGTTTACGCTCAGGAACTTTGGCCACGCATCAAATTGTTGGAATGGGAGAAGCATTCGCATTAGCCGAGCGCCTACGAGAAGAAGAGCAAGCACGACTTTTAACCTATCGTCAGCGTTTATGGAACGGCATTAAACATTTACCTGGCATTCAGATTAACGGGGATGAACAAAAACGAATCGCTGGTAACCTGAATATAAGCTTTGCTGGCTTAGATGGGGATTCGCTACTTCTGGCATTAAGTGATTTAGCTCTGTCAACAACATCAGCCTGTAGTTCTGCCAGTATTCAACCCTCTTACGTATTGAGAGCTTTAGGATTAAGTGATGAGTTAGCACAAAGTACAATTAGATTATCTTTAGGGCGCTTTACTAAGGAAACAGAAGTGGAGCATGCAATAAATGTTATTTGTACCCAGGTAACTCGGCTACATGAAATGTCACCATCATGATGTATAATAAAACTGTACAAGATTGTTTTTTTGCACCAAAACATGTGGGTGTTGTCGCTTTAAATGATCATTCGGTAGTTGTTAAAAACAACCAAAAAGGTCAGGGTGTTATTGAACTCTATATGCTGTGTAATCCAGATGGTACAATTGTACGAGCTTGTTTTAAAACCAATGGTAATCCGTATGTAATTGCGAGCTTGGAGTGGTTATGCAGGCAGCTGGAAGGAAAGACCATAAATGCTGCACCACAGATTGATTATCAGCTTATTGTGAACGAATTAGATATCCCTGTCGCTCAGTATCCCATAGCATTAAGGATTATTGACGTTTATAAAGAAGTATTGCTTTTAATGAAGAAGATAAATCGAATCGAGAGGTAACAAATGAGTGTAGTAGTGCATCATGTAGAAAGTACAGTGCCTGAAATCAATTTTACAGAAGCAGCGGTAAAGCATTTGGTTTCTTATTTGCAGAAAAATTCTGAATATACTGGGATTCGTTTGTCAGTAAAGAAAACTGGATGTTCTGGTTTATCTTATGTAGTGGATTATGTACTGGCCCCTCAGGAAGGTGATTTGGTGCTTCCTTTAACTGAAAATTATGGTGTATGCATTGATAAGTCCAGTTATCCCTTTCTAAAAAATATGAGTGTTGATTATGTAAAACAGGGATTAAATTATAAATTCATTTTCAATAATCCCAATCAAACAGGGCAATGTGGATGTGGAGAAAGTTTTACAGTAGATTAGAATGCACCCCGAGCGAAGGGGTGAACTCCTGATTTGAGCGAATGGAGAGCCCTCATCATGTCTTCTAATTCATCTTAAGTTTTACGTGCCTTATAACAATACCTACGTCCCGCGGCTCATGGATTGAGGCGCTAAGTTCGCTTTTTCCTTGATGCTGCGAACAGGTCGCAGCACGTAGGGCTCTGTAGCTCTCAAATAAAACTTAAAGTAAATTGGAGCGTTCGGCATGACGTATGGTTATTTGGATTGACAGTGCGTCAATTATTGGAAAAACGAAAACTGGACTGATGTTCTTTAAGTTGTTTCCTACTTAATTGCTCCTTATTTGAAAAAAAGCTTAGTAATCGATTAAATTCATTTTTGACAGAACCATCAAAAATTAGCTCGTCATCTGTACCCAGAACCACTGGCTCGCTTAGATCCTGATAAATGAGTGATGCTGGGTGGGGTTCTTTTTCGAGGTGCCAGTTCAATTTACTATGGCAGCTGGGGCATACCTCGATAGGTATCCCAAGCTTTTTGATACGGTCTTTTTGTTCTTGAGTAAGAAAAATACAATGACCTAAGCGTACTTTTCCATGCAATGGATTCTTATCTTCACTAGGATGCAGAGATCTCCACTGTTCTAATGCATTTAAAACTGAATCGGTATCTTGTCGCTCTCGCTCACTATCAGATTCACCAGCATGAATAGCAATCGCGATACCCTTATTTAAAGCTAGATGAACTAACTTCGTGAGATCTTCTCCTGCAAGTGTTCTATTTGCTACAGGATTTCCTGAAATATCTAAACCTACTAATACTCTATTAGGACTTGTTAATATGCGATCGATAAAATAGCTTGCATCTTCTAAAGTATGAATGGTTCTGTCCAGACTCAATAATCCAACAGCTTTTTTATTAGTTATCTGTTGATTGGCTTGTATTAGTCCGGATACAAATGCATCGATATACTTATCTCGTGTTTGATGTTCCATTTCTTTTGGAGTTGTTCTGATCTCGAGGTACTTCGCCTCTGAGCTTTGTACTACATCGACAACACCATCAGAAATATCAGCAAGCGTTTGAATAATTTTGTGAACCAGCCCAAATTGTTTCCAAATGATTGCGATTAGCTCATTAGAATAGCCACTTTCTGGTTGTTGAATAGTATTTAGGAGGTATTCTGAGCGTATACGAATTAATTCTTCATATAATTCAATGCAATTATTTTTTTTGGCTACCTTTTCTAGAAAAGCCAAACTAAAACTGCCATTAAGGTGACAATGCAAGTCACCTGTATGTTTTTTTGTCATATTTGTCCTTAAAAATCAAATCTCAGTTTATTAGAATAACTCTAAAATAAAAAGAAAATTACAATTTTTAGAGGAAAAAATAAACAAACTTTCTGATTATTTTACGCTTATGGGAAAGAAATAGCTGATATAAACCAATTAATTACTAAATTCGCCTTGTCGATTTAACTTGTAAAGTGGTAAAATTTTTTTTCTTAATATTTCCTTAAGAAATGAATATCATTAAAACAATATTTACACTCTTTGAGATGTTTGGTACTATATAGTCCAGAGTGTTCGGTGAGTGTATGTACTGGGCATAATTTTATTGATTTAATTAATTTGTACTAGGAGACTTAAATGAGCACAGATACAATGGTGCAAAGCAGCGAAGCACTTACTCATCAAGTAATTCATGCTGTTAAGGGCTATTTAACCAGTGTTAGTAATAAAGATTCTAACTTAAACTTATATCAATTAATCGTTGAAGAAGTTGAAGCGCCGTTATTTCGCACTGTAATGGAATTAACTCGTTATAACCAATCAAAAGCTGCACGTGTTCTTGGTGTAAGCCGTGGTACTTTGCGTACTAAATTAAAGCGTTATTTCGATGACGAATTTATTGGAACTCGTGACTTCTAATTGATTAAAGCAATCTATTTCCCTGTTTTTTTCATATTAAATTTAGCAATATAGTGGTCTTTGACTAGGCACTCTGCTACTATTGGTAACAGAGTTGGTCAGACAATCGCTCTTTGTTTTACAAAGGGAGGAAAGTCCGGGCTCCAAAGGGTAGAGTGCCAGGTAACGCCTGGGAGGTGTGAACCTACGGAAAGTGCCACAGAAAATATACCGCCTCTTTGAGGTAAGGGTGAAATGGTGCGGTAAGAGCGCACCGCGCGTTTGGCAACAGACGTGGCAGGGAAAACCCCACTCGGAGCAAGACCAAATAGGAGTCCATTTGGCTGAAAAGTCATTACGTGTGACCCGCACGGGACTCGGGTAGGTCGCTTGAGGTATGCGGTGACGCATGTCCCAGATGAATGATTGTCCATGACAGAACCCGGCTTATCGACTGACTCTTTTACTTCATTGCCCAACCATCTTTCCGCTGTTTTAATTTATTTCTTTAAATTTCAAAATCTTCAAACTGTTAGGTATTTTTTATTATCCTCAAAGGCAAGACCTTGCTCTTTTTTATAAGCTTGGAGCTTCCCCAGTTCAGGCAGCCCCTATTTTTAAGTAAAATATTGATCCCTCCCTTTAATTATTATCCATAATGATTGAAATATGTTCAGTCAATTATACAAATAGTGTATAATATGATCACCATGTTTTTTATACGTCAAACTTAAAATGAAAAATCAGCAGCTACAAATGCAAAATCAGCAGCTACGAGCCATTTATATTAACCCAAGTGAAATCTTATCTGAGCCGACGCTCCTTGAGCAAATTCAGGAGCTTGCCGAAATAGGGTTTAATAAAGAATTCGAAGAAGACATCAAGTCAAAAGCAGATAAAATTGAGTTATATATGTCCCCCACAGAATACACTGAGGGCTATTTGGATTTCCTAAATTCCATGCTTTCAGCTTTGTCTTTAGCAAAAGAGGATATCAATACAGATATTATTCGTCAGGTTCGTGCTAAAAATGAACATTCTGCAAGGACAAATCCTCTATATAAAAGTATTAAAAGTGTTGAAAAAAATGAGACTCTCAAAAGCAATGTTAGCGAACGACTTGATGCATTTATTAAAAAGTTAGGGGTAATTCGAAATCAACAACTAATCCTCCAAGCTAAGTCTTTAGTAAAATCAGCAAACGATGATTTCGTTGACAGCCAGGCTAGCTTGATATCAAAGCAAAAGAGTTACGTTCAGTTGATTGCAAATTCAAAATATTCGCTTGAATCACTTACTAAGTTTGATCAGGAGCTTCAGCTTTGGTTTGTTGAGAAATTTTCTTCCATAGCAGAAAAACTTGATGAAAAAAAACGCATTATAGATAAAGCTCTTAAGGTATGTGAAGCAAACCCTGTTGATGCAGAAGCGATTAAGAAAGAGCAAACTGAGCTAGCTAAACAAAGAGAAAGCTTTGAAGCGAGTAAGAAACAAGCCGAAGATTTAATGAGTTTAATGGCCCAGCTTAAACAAATAAAAAATATTGAATCCCAGGTTGCAAAAAGTGCTGAGGAGTTATTAATACCTTCAGATGCCATCAAACTTCAGGAATTTCTCAAATTCATTACAGCTCAAGAAGAAGAAATAAAGCGTGTAAAACAAAAAATTAATGGTACCTCAGAAATACATACAAAAACTCTTCAAGCTATTGGAGTAATTGAACAATCCATTCAGGAAAGAAAGAAGCAGGCCGAAAATGAGTTAGAGGCTATTCGAAATCAAAAATTGCTCCTCCAAGCTAAGTCTTTAGTAATATTAGCAACCGAAGATTTGGCTAAAAATAATGGAAATCTAGAGTCAATTCAAAAACGCTATTTTGAATTACTTATAAAAGCAGACTATTCACCAGAGGCATTTGAAGAGTTCGAGCAGAACTTTGAAATTTATTTTGGTGCTCAATCTATTTTAACATGGAAACAGAGTTTTGATAAAAAAAAACGCAGCATGGATGAGATCTTAAAGGAATGTGAAGCAAGCCCTGAGGAGATTAGGAAGGAACAAAACGAACTCAATGGTCTTATAAGCAAATTTGAATCCATCCTAAAGGAAGCAGAACAGTTAAAAAACTTAAAAGCTCTGTTTGAACAAATCAAGTCGATTGAAGCTGCTGTAAAAAAACAAGAGGACCAGTTAAAACCAGAAGATGTTGATAGTCTTCAAGCCTTTATCCAATTTACCAGCGCTAAATTGGAAGAAATAAAGGAGCACAAACAAGGGTTTAAAGGGGAAATTCCTCTTCAGACTGCCAAGACTATTCAGGAAATTGAAAAATCCATTCAGAAAAAGAAGGAAAATGCTGAGTCTGATTTGCAGAAAATTAAGCATGCACGAATTGAAGTGCAACAAGAAGTTAGAGAAGAAGTAAGTAAAGTACCCGAGAATGGTTCCAGTGTCGAAGAGAGAGAAAAAAAGGACCCAGGTTCCAATGGGGAAGGTGAGAAAGTAAATAATGAAGTAGCACTCGCAGAAGAAAAGAAAGAGAGACTGAAAAATAGACTGAGAGAAGCGATTTCATTGATCACAAAATATAAAGAGATTCTAGACGGCGAACAAAAAAAATGCTCCATAACACTTTTCCATCAATCACGAAATCAAGCGAAACTTGAATACTGCAAGTTATTAGAAATAAAACTTGGATCGAAAGTTGATACTATAACTTCTGAGAGCAACATATCTCAAATTATTAATGAGGTTCATGATAGCATAATCAAAGACTCCAAGAACAAGATTGCTAAAAAGGAGATCACCAAAGGGGGCAGTTACTTTGGTACTAGTCGCATGCTTAGTTTACAAAGGCTTTTGGATATTAATGACGCTTGGGGAAAAGGACACTCCAAACTCTTTGGAATTTCAATTCGTGATGATTTTCATGGGCTTAAGTCCTCTGGTGTCGTTGAGAAAGAACGAGCGACTGTGAAACAGTTTTATCTTGGCGGAATTGGAAGTGATGAGAAATTCCATGAACTAAGAGATAAAGCCTTCCCACCTGAGGCCTCTAACAAGAAACAATCTTATACTTAACCTCAATTATTTTGAACTCAGGGATGAGCGCATTTTTACTGTCTTAAGTTTTATCTTTATATAATGGACTATGCCATAAAGATCTCGAAAGTACTCACCCAGATTGACTCCAGAAATTATTTTACAAGGCGCGTTAACGAGCTGAAGTAAACGTCAATTTCAGAATATTGCCTTAAAAAGCGGGGACCACTCATTTTTTGTCAGGGTAGCTGGATGTAGCGAAGCGAAACCCTGGTTTTGCTGACAAAGAGTTCCTGACGCTTTTACACTTGCTGAAAAACTAGTCCATTTCTATTTCGACGTCCCGCGGCTTGTCCGCGGGATCCAGATATTCTAAAACTTTGGCCCCACAAACAAGTCGTGTAGGGTAGGCAAAGGTTTAATCAGAGAGAATAAAGAGTCCTCGAGCTAATTTCTTTTCTTGTTCGAGTATTATCCATCACCAGCTAAATGTTTTTTTAGAAGGACATTGATTTGCTCGGGATTCGCTTTTCCTTTGGTTTGCTTCATGATTTGGCCTACAAAGAATGCGAGTAGTTTCTCTTTTCCTGCTCTATAATCTGCTGTCTGCTCAGGATATTGTTGAATTAATTTAATAATCATTTCTTCCCAAGCCGCAGTATCATCTACTTGTTGATATCCTTCACGTTCAATAATGGCTTCAATATCCTGTTCACCTGCCCAAAGTAAAGCGAAAATAGCGCGTGCATTGTTTAGAGAAATAGTTGCGTCATGTAATTTATTTAAAAGATGCGCCATGAGTTCCGCGGATATACGTGGGGTATTAAACGTTAAGCTCTCTTCATTTAGAGCGGCAGCATATTGTCCTTTCAACCAGTTAATAATCACTTTCTCAGAAGCACGACAGTGTGCTTTAATCGATTTGAAGAACTGATAAGCTGCTGGGGATGACAGAATAAAATTAATGTCTTCTTCATTTAGAGACGGTATATTTTTTAATTCAGCATGAATTTTATCAGGTAAATCCGGTAAATTATTTTTTACTTCCGCAATGAGAAATCGGGTGATTTGAATTGGTAATAAATCAGGATCTGGAAAATATCGGTAATCGTTTTCGTTTTCTTTACTACGCATCGGATGTGTCGTATGCGTGTCAGGATTATAAAGACGCGTTTCTTGGATTATTTTCTGACCACTTTCAAGGACATCCTGATGTCGTGCTTGTTCATAAGCGATGGCTTTCTCGATAAAACGAAATGAATTCAAATTCTTCAATTCAGTTCGTGTTCCTAATACAGAAGAGTTTTTAGGTTTTAAGGATAGATTAACGTCACAACGGAAACTTCCTTCTTGCATATTTCCATCACAAATCCCTAGAAATTGCACTAATTGATGTAGTTTTTTAAGGTAGCTTACGGCTTCATGGCTTGAAAACAAACAAGGAGCAGTGACTATTTCCAATAGGGGGGTGCCGGCACGATTAAGATCAATACCACTATAGCCCGAATGCACTCCATGCAATGATTTACCTGCATCTTCCTCCAAATGGGCGCGTACAATCAAAATATCTTTTTTGCTGCCGTCACTTAAAGTAATTGCTAATTTACCATTACTCACTATAGGTTTTTGAAATTGACTGATTTGATATCCTTTGGGCAAATCAGGATAAAAATAATTTTTGCGCTCAAAAACAGATTGATCATTAATGTCTGCTTGGATAGCTAAACCAAACTGAATTGCCATAATTACTGCTTCCTGATTCAACACCGGCAAAACCCCAGGAAATCCTGCATCGATAAAGCAGGTTTGAGAGTTAGGAGCAGAACCGAATGCAGTAGATGCGCCAGAAAAGAGCTTTGATTTTGTTTTTAGCTGAGCATGGACTTCAAGGCCAATGACTGTATCCCATTCCATAATTCACCTTTATTGCTTTGGACTGGCCAAATGCCAGTTGGTCTGTTGTTGATAATGATGGGCAATCTGGAGCAAACGACTTTCACCAAAATGTTTGCCCATGAGTTGCATTCCTATAGGTAACCCTTTAGCAAAGCCTGCGGGTATGGAAATCGCGGGAAGTCCAGCAAGATTAGCAGCGACAGTAAAAACGTCAGCCAAGTAATTTTGAATTGGATCAGCAACTTTTCCACCCAGTTTAAACGCACATGTTGGGGTTGTAGGGCCCAGGATAACATCAACAGATTTAAGTGTAGTAACAAATTCGTCCTGGATAAGACGACGAATTTTTTGTGCTTGTAAATAGTATGCATCATAATAACCCGATGAAAGTACGTGGGTACCCGTCAGAATTCGACGCTTCACTTCAATCCCAAAGCCTTCACTTCGTGTATTTCGAATCAGCTCTGTTAGTGTAGATGCATTGTCACTGCTATAGCCAAAGCGTAAGCCATCATAACGTGATAAGTTGGAGGAAGCTTCAGCACACGCAACTACATAGTAACAAGGTACCCATAAAGGTTGAAGCTCCAAATTCAAATGAATAATTTCAGCTCCCATCTGTTCAAAAACCTTAACTGCTTCGCGAATCGCTTGCTGTACTTCTTGTTCTACCTGCGGTTGAAAAAAACACGAAGGCAAACCAATTTTTAGTTTAGCAAGGGGGTTATTGAGTTCCGTATAATAATCGGGAATTGTGATCTCAACAGAAGTAGAGTCATGGGGATCAAAACCTGCCATAGCTTGCAGTACCAATGCAAGATCCTCAGCACTTCGAGCCAATGGACCTGCTTGATCCAGGCTGGATGCATAAGCAATCATGCCATAGCGGGAAATGAGTCCATAAGTGGGTTTAATACCACTAATTCCACATAAGGCAGCAGGTTGTCGTATTGAACCACCAGTGTCAGAACCTATAGCGAAAGGAACTAAGCCAGCCGCTACAGCAGCGGCTGAGCCTCCAGACGATCCACCTGGAACACGTTCTCTATCCCATGGATTTTTTACAGCACCAAAGTAACTGTTTTCATTGGAAGATCCCATGGCAAACTCATCCATATTGGTTTTACCAATCAGAATGGAACCTTGTTCGCGTAATTTACTGGATAAGGTTGCTTCATACGGGGATTGGAAATGCTCCAGCATTTTGGAAGCACAGGTGGTCGGCATCCGCTTGGTGCAAAATAAATCTTTCAACGCCATGGGGATACCCGTAAATGTTTTCCTATGGCCTTTTTTTAATTCGTGATCCGCTTTTTTTGCTTCAAGAAGCGCATGTTCTTCATCTATACTGATAAATGCATTTAAGTCTTTATGCTTTTGGATTTGCGTTAAATAATGTTGGGTTAATTCAACACTAGAAAGTTTGCCCTGATGTAAAGCCTGCGATAATTGTTTTAAGGATAAATTTTCCATGATTATTTACTCTGATCTATAACTTGAGGTACTAAATAAAGATCTTGCTCAAATTTGGGGGCGAGTGATTCTAATTCATTCAGGCAATTTTCTTCAGTAACCACATCAGTTCTTAAGCGTTGATTTAAAGCAAGAGGGTGAAAAAGTGGTTCTACTTCTTGGGTATTAACAGAACGTAGTTGGTCGACAAAATTCATTATTGCATTAATGTCTTCAATGAGTTTTGGTGAGTGTTCTAAATCTGTATCCAGATAGGCTAGGTGAGAAATCTTCTCTAAATCTTTTGCCGAGATGGTCATAAAAAAATACCTTAAAGAGTTAACATCTCATTATACCGATGATGTTATAACTAAAAAATATAATTATAGCCTGAAGTGCAAATATAAGTATTCTATTGCAACAATAGCTTTTCATGTCGTAATGCTTATTTATAGGGAAAAAATATTTTTCGTTTCATCATGTACTTGCTTTGTATGATTGGTTTTGCTTTTAAAAAAATCACTCACCAAAGCTTTGACACCTGGAGTAGGAGAGGCTGGTGGTTTGACAAGAAATTGATATCCCTGGATAGGAAGAAGTCCATTTTCAACCGTTCTTAACTCGCGCCCGTTGATGGTCATCGCCCCAAAATGAAACAATTCATTTTTGTTATCGACATAAACAGTATGATGATCTGTCGCATCGAAACACCTTACATCAGAAGCGATGCAAGTGAACCCTTTATGGTTTTGACTGGGCCCCAATTGTCCTTTTGTATTCAACCCACTGGCAATTAATGACTTATCATGAGTCATTATCAAACAACCTAAAGCAGTGGCCTTAATTTGTTCTGCTCTAATATCTGGTAATTTAGTCCAAGTATCAATAAACAAATTTTCTGGGTTTAATCCCAATAATCCGGATTCATTATTTCCGCATACATAGACTTCTCCTATTGTAGTTAAAAGAAGAGCATGATTATCAGACACTGAAATATTTGCAACGTCTAAGTTAGTCGGAGGTATGGGGGTCCATTCGGGTAAAAAGAGTGTAATGCGTCCAAATTGATAACTATTTAATTTATTACCCATTAACTCAAAAGGTTTACCGGATGAGTCGGTATAAAATAATGCGCTTGTATGATTTACAGTAAAAATAGTTTTTACCGATGGTACTTCTATAAGAGTGGGTACGTAATAGCTTGAGGTATTAGACTCTGGTTTTATTTGCTGTTCGTCATTTCTACCCATAGCAAAGACTTTACCAGACATACTTAATAGCATGGAGTGTGAAAATCCGCTTGAAATATGATTAATACGCTCTGGAAGAGGAGTTTCGGTTAATACACTAACTTGTTTGATATCTAAACCGAGTCCAAGTTGTCCTCGTGAATTACTTCCTATAGCTAAAACACGTCCTCGACTTAGAAGAATCAGAGTGAAGTCTTGCCCACAACTTATTTCTTTTATTTTTAACTCATCGTTTAAATAATTAGATGCTAAAGTATTAAATGCTTTGGACACATTTTTCAGTTTTTGTATTTCAATTAATGAGAGTTGATCAAGAATTTGAAATAAAACTTCTTGTGGAAGTTTCATCATATCCATGTGTTGCAATAGCTTTAGATTTAAACTAGGTATACCCATAAAATGTACTCCAAGTATCTTGTTACAGGTATGCCATAGTTCAAACTAAACTTTATAAGTTTTTTGGCTTTCTGCAGAAAATGAATGTTCCTCATTTTCGTTTAAAAAATCAACAATTTTTTTCAAAACATCCAGGTTTGTTGGATTGATGGTCTCATTAGACTGAATTAAATCATGTTTTTTGAGATATGAGAGCCAAAACCCCTTTGATTTATCAAATGCAGGTAATAAAGAGGATAAGGATTCTTCATTTTTATTAAATGAAACACCTTTCCATATGAAGTTGTTCGAATTTCTCTCAATACACCGTGCAAATACTGATTGAGTCGCTATTTTTATTGCTGTTTCAGGGGTAAGCTCGTTATTTCTTACTTGAGTACTTAATAGGTTAAGTAAATCGAGTTTTACACAGTTCTTCGATGTATTTTGTATAAATTCTTTTGAACAATCTAAAAATGTGATGGCAACTTGTTGTTTTCTATCCAGCTTTTCAGGCTGATTTGTTTTAGAAGTGCAAAAGAAGTTTCCTCTTGTAGAAGATGCTTTTGTTAGCTGTTGGATAAAAGACATACTTGAAACAGCGGTATCTTCTGCTTTGCTGTGCTTAACTTCCTGTGAGTCATAGCAACAAACCAAATTGCTTGTCATATCGGGATATGGGTAGTTACTCATCAAAAAGGCGCCATAACCTAGTTTGGTAAAGCCCATAACTACAGCCCATGGATCTACGATGGTGCATTGAGATAAATCTGTTAAGTTATCTGAATTATGATCGAGAAGAAGATATGTATGAGAGCCTAAGTCGTTTTGATGACTTACCATCTTGATATGTATAGGAGGTAATAGCCCTTTTTCTATTGCAACTAATAAATGATCGGCTGCTAACTGAGCAAATGTATGACATGCACCCATCCCCATACTTCGTACTGTGTTCGCTGTTTTGGCAATCGAGCTTCGATCATAGCTTACAAGAGCCCCTCCTAATCCAATAACAGGTGGACCTTTAATATTTTGTTTTGATTTTGCCAAAACAGTTTCTCTTGCAGATGGTTCAATGCATTGATCAAATCTGGCCGCATCCAGGGAGCCATATTGACCGAGATTTAAATGCCATAATTGAGTAGTTACTGGCGAGGCAATAAAAATGCTTGGATTGTGTTGACGGTTGATTGAGGGCAATTGACTAAACAACGGATCATTTATCACTAACTCAAGGACTTGTAATTCAAAAGAAGATAATTTTTTGATGTTATCGTTAATGTATTTTTGCGGATTATTTAAAAATAATTGCAATTTTTCGTCAGTGTCAATTATTTTAAAAAAGTGAGGCATAGTTAATGAGAACGCAGAGTATTCAAACATTTCGCTGGAAATAATTTTTATTAATTCCATTATCAAACTTTCAAGGGTTCTATCCTTGTTTTTTAAGAGCTTTAACAACTCTTCTCGAGACTCTTCGTATTCAAGACCTTCATAAACCTCTAGAACCAATTGTTTTACTTTTTCTGCCTCATAATCGCCATCAGCGTAGCACCGTTTTTTTATACGTTGAAGAAGCGATTCATTAAAATCGCTCAACTCTTTAATTTTTAATGTATTAAATTCGCTTTTTAATTTTAAAATTTTCGAATTGGGACTTTGTGTCGTAGTGACAGATTCATATTTGGTTTTCATGCTAAACAATTCAAAATAATAAGGCTCAAAGCCAACTATAAAGTGTATTTATTAAGGAAAAATTACTGATTTATTAAGGATTTATTAACTAAAATGGAAATTTCAATAGTTACAACGACTTGCGATAAAATATACAAAGTGAAAAAAATACAATCAATTGTGTTCTATGTTGTTTTCAAGGCGTTGGCCCAGTTTTAAAGATAAAATTAAAAGAATATGTAATCCATTTTTATTGATAAAATTTATGGTTTTAAAGGTATAAAAATGAGTCGTTAATTTATAGGGACCTAATTTTAGTAGGAACGCTATTAATAGCTTGGATGAACTGAGAAAAATCCGGGAAGCAAGGTTTCTGCTTGCCCAGATTAATAAAAACGATGCATTACTTTTTCAGGTAAGGGAACTCATCATTCAATAGTTGAATTACATTGTCTAATTGGTCCTTACTTTTTACGATAAGAAGTACGGTATCATCGCCAGCAATTGTGCCTAATATACCTGTGTTTTGGGTACTCTGAAGAGAATACGAAACAAATTTTCGGTCAATAAAAAACGCTAAGCTATTCGCATTCCCGGGATGTGTATGAAGTACAATAAGTCCATAATCTGATATTTGCATGTTCAATACCAAAGGCAGGTTGGGCATACTGAAATCCACTACTTGGTAAGTACCGCCTATTTTGGCAATTTTTAATTTTTTCAATCTTCGCGATAGAGTTGCCTGGGGGATAGTGAAACCTCGTTCCTTTAAGCTATTTTGTAAATCAATTTGTTCTGCAATTTTCTCTGTTTGCACAATATTTAATATATGCCCATCTAGAGCAGCATCTTGACTCATTCATATCTCCGCTTATTTATGATTAAGTGAATACAAAACCATTTTAAATGAAATTATATTCAAAATCTCTTGACAGAGCAAGTTGAGGTTGATAAATTTGAAAAACGCATAAAAACTGGATTTATATTCAATGAAACATATATTTTTTATTTTTTTAGCCGGTCTTGCCCTGTTGGTTTCTCTTTGTTATGCCAAGGTGTCTGAGGATAATATTCAGTATATTCATTTTGCTGTGGCGGCAGAATATCCACCTTTTGAATATAATGATCATGGTAAAATCAAAGGATTTGATGTAGATCTCGCGCGTTTGATTGCAAAAAAACTTGGAAAGGATGCATTTTTTGACACCATGCAATTCAGCAGTATTTTACCTGCCTTAAGCTCGGGACAGGTTGATGCAGCAATTTCTACGATTACCATTACCGAACAGAGAAAAAAGAATTTTGATTTTACCGAACCTTATTATTTCGAAAGTATGGCGGCTGTTTTTCCTGAAGAAAAGCCGATTAACGATGTGTCACAATTAGCGGATAAGAAAATAGCGGTGCAACTAGGTAGTACGATGGAAATTTGGTTAAAAAAGAATATGCCAAATGTCAAACTTCTAGTAATGGATAATAATAATCAAACTATCGCTGCTCTAAAAGCTGGTCATGTAGATTTGGTCCTGGTTGATGGAGTTCAAGGTGCAGTATTTAGTAAAAAAAATCCTGGATTAGCCTTTGCTGTTATAGCTAAATCAGCCGATGGTTATGGTCTAGCACTAAAAAAGAATTCTAAATTAACTCAAAAAATAAATCATGTTTTGCACGAACTGGAACAAAGTGGTGAGTTGGCTGCACTCAAGAAGAAATGGCTGGAGGACACAAAATGGAAGAGTTAAAACAAAATGTTCTTTATATTGGTGAGGGAACTTTAGTTACTTTGGTACTGTTAGCTGGTGGTTTATTGATAGGGACTTTACTGGGAACTTTAATGGCGTTACTACGATATCAAGGGATTATGAAGCCTATAATAAATGGATTTATTTCGGTAATGAGAGGAACTCCAGTAATTCTGCAACTTAGTTTTATTTATTTTGCTGTACCTGCATTAATCGGTGTCAAAGCCAATATTTTAGTGGCAGGACTTTTAACTTTCGGCTTGAACAGTTCAGCATATATTGCAGAAATACTGAGATCAGGAATAGAGCATTTGCCTAAAGGCCAGTTTGAAGCAGCAAAAACGTTACAAATCCCTAGCTTTTATTTGTGGAAAGATATTGTTTTACCTCAAGTGGTTAAAAATATTTTTCCTGCATTCATTAATGAAATGATTGCTTTGCTGAAAGAAACTGCATTGATCGCGACTATAGGGGGAATGGATTTGATGCGTAGGGCGCAATCAGTTGCCGCAGAGCAGTTTACCTATTTTGTCCCTTTGTGCATTGCAGGTTGTTTTTACTACGGTATGGTTCTCTTGATTGAGTTCCTAGGAAAAAAATTGGAACAAAGGAGGCTGTATGTTAGCCATTAACCAAGCGAGTAAATATTTTGGTGCTCTACCTGTATTAAATAATGTCAGCATAAAAGTACAAGCTCATACGGTACTGGGTTTAGCAGGACCTTCGGGAGGCGGAAAATCCACGTTGCTGCGTTGTATACAGCAACTAGAAACTTTGGATTCAGGCACAATTGAGGTAGCCGGTCATAGTGGTTTTATGTTTCAGGATTTTCAGCTTTTTCCACACATGACAGTGATGCAAAATTTGGTGTATGCACCTCGTTTACAAAACAAAACAATAAATCATGAAGAACAAGCACAGGCTTTACTTCTGAGTTTAGGCATTAGTGATAAAGCCTCTGCTTATCCTCATCAGTTATCTGGAGGACAAAAACAACGCGTTGCTTTAGCACGAAGTTTAATGATGAAACCTAATTTATTACTTTGTGATGAGCCTACATCTGGCCTGGATCTGGCAACAATTGATGAAGTGATTATCTTATTAAATTCAGTGAAGTCTTTAGGAGTTACAATGGTTATTGCGTCCCATGATCTCGATTTTCTCAGTAAAATATCAGATCGCTTGGTTGTTCTAAAAGGGGGGCAGTTAGTTGCAGATGTAATACCTAAGGAATTGGCTGAACCTATTTTACATTTAAAACAATACTATCAGGAGTAAACCATGACTGAATCGATTAAAAAAATTGTCCTTGCCTATTCAGGAGGCCTGGATACTTCAGTAATGATTCCATGGCTTAAAGAGCATTACCAGCAAGCAGAAATCATCGCCATGGTTTGTGATTTAGGACAAAGTGAAGATTTGGAGGCCATTAAAGAAAAGGCTTTAAAAAGTGGGGCTTCAAAAGCCTATGTGATGAATGTACAAGATGAATTTGTGAGTGAGTATTTATGGCGCTTAGTCAAAGCGGGAGCGCTTTATGAAAATCAATATGTTTTAGGTACGATTTCACGACCTTTAATCGCCCAAAAATTAGTTGAAATTGCAATGCTGGAAAAGGCAGATGCTATTGCCCATGGGGCTACTGGAAAAGGTAATGATCAGGTTCGCTTTGAATACACGGTAAAAGCTTTAGCTCCTGAGCTCAAAATTATCGCACCATGGAGATCTTGGAAGATTAAGTCAAGGCAAGAGGCGATTGAATATGCGAAAGCGCATGGAATTGAGGTACCAGTAACGCCTAAATCTCCTTATTCTCGTGATCATAATCTTTGGTACATTTCACATGAAGGGGGCGTTCTAGAAGATCCAACACAACCTCAACCTGACGATTTATTGCTGATGACTACATCTTTGAAGCAATCACCAAATCATTCAGAGTTAGTGAGCATTGAGTTTAAGCAGGGTGTGCCTGTCGCTCTGAACGCAAAAAAAATGAGTTCGGTGGAGCTACTTAAAGAACTCAATAAAATTGCTGGCTCTCATGGAATTGGAGTGGCGGATATTGTTGAAAACCGATTAGTGGGAATGAAAATCAGAGGCATCTATGAAGCACCTGCAGCGGCAGTTCTTTATAAAGCACATCAGATGCTCGAAAGTTTATGCCTTGATCGTGCAACGTTACATTTAAAACAATCTTTACAACAAACTTATGCCAATATTGTTTATGAGGGACGATGGTTTTCTCAAGCCAAAAATGCATTGGATGCGTTGATTGATGTGACCCAAGAGCATATGACTGGAACCGTCAGTGTGCAGTTATATAAAGGGAACATAATACCTCATGGAATGCATTCGCCATTTAGTTTGCATGATCCTGCTTTGGCGACCTTTGAAGAGGATGAAGTTTATAATCAACAGGATGCTGAGGGATTCATCAATTTATTCTCTTTATCAGCGCAAGTGTATGGCAAGGTACATAAAGGAGAGAAATAATGACGCATAAAACATGGGGAGGGCGGTTTAAGAAGGAACTCGATCCTAGAGTCATGCATTTTAATGCTTCTCTGTCTTTTGATAAGGTGCTCTATGCCCATGATATAGTGGGCAGTCAAGCGCATGCTAAAATGCTTGCACGACAAGGGATTATTTCTGACAGTGATGCCGATTTGATTTGTAATGGATTGAACGAAATAAGTCATGAAATCGAACGGGGTGTCCATGAATTTGATGCATCTAGTGAAGATATTCATATGTTTGTAGAACAATTGTTAATTACTAAAATTGGTGAAGTTGGAAAAAAGCTGCATACAGGCCGCAGCCGTAATGATCAAGTTGCTCTGGACTTAAGATTGTACTCCCGTGATGCTGGGTTACATATTAATACGCTTCTCCAAAATTTAAACCAGATTCTGGAAGAGCTATCTAGACTCCATGCTGATGATAAAATCCCAGGGTATACGCATTTACAACAAGCTCAACCCATTTATTTAGGACATTTTTTTGGTGCCTATTTAGCAATGTTTCAACGTGATTTAGAGCGCTTGCAGGAATGGCAGGCGCGAATGAATCGTTCTCCTTTAGGTGCTGGGGCTTTAGCAGGAAGCACTTTACCTTTGGATCGTAAGTGGGTGGCAGAAACTCTGGGTTTTGATGGGGTGATTGAGAATACTCTGGACGCAGTAAGCGATCGAGATTTTATCATTGAATTTTGTGCTACTGCTTCAATCATTATGATGCATTTGTCACGTTTGGCTGAGGATTTAATTCTTTGGGCAACACAAGAGTTTGGTTTCATTACTCTTGATGACTCTTTTGCAACGGGTTCATCCTTGATGCCTAATAAGAAAAATCCCGATGTCTTGGAGTTAATTAGAGGTAAAAGTGGTAGAGTTTTTGGGCATTTAATGGGTATTTTAACTGTAATGAAAGGGTTACCCCTTGCGTATAACAAAGACATGCAAGAAGACAAAGAATGTTTGTTTGATACAGTAAATACGTTGGCTGTTTGTTTGGATATCATCACTCCTTTTCTGGGGAGCGTGCAATTCAATACCAAGTTAATGGAACAAAAAGCCAACGGTGGCTATTTGAATGCCACTGCGATATTAGAGTCTTTGGTATTACAAGGAGTGCCTTTTAGGGATGCACATCATCAGGTAGGTTTGTGGGTTCAGGCCGCAATTGATAAAAATTGCTCTCTTGATGAGATTATTAAAAACAACAGTTTGTAGTGTTTAACACGGGTGTTGTATCGTTCTGAATATAGCGCAACCATTATGTTTTTTCCCTTCCCCCTTGGGGAGAATGTGCCCTTCAGTTGGATGAGGGGCGATGATGGATGAATAATTGCCCTCACCCTAGCCCTCTCCCATTATTGGGAGAGGGTATTTCATAATAACTAAGCTTCATCCTATCTACGAGCTTCTTGCAGAACACCATTTTTAAAGTAGAATGACATGTACACCATATTATTCTATCGAGTTAGTTATTCATGTTGCATTACAAAACCCAAGGGGGCGTTGAAGTCGAGTGTTCTCAAATTACCCTAGATTATCAACAGGGTATAGAGAATCTTCTTGAACATTTAGATTCACAAAGAGGGGCCTTATTTGCTTCAAGTTTTGAATATCCAGGACGCTATACATGCTGGGATATAGGTTTTTATAATCCGCCCTTAGCTTTTATTTGCAAGCAGAATCTAATTCAAATTGATGCTTTAAATCAACGTGGTAAAATCCTTTTAAAGTTTATTAGTCCATTATTGGAACATGAACAGTTTTTAGAGCTCGTATCGCACAGTGATGCAGTACTCCAAGTTAAAATCCAATCTTCAAGTGAAGTCTTTAGTGAAGAAGAGCGTAGCCATCAACCCTCTGTATTTACAGTAATTCGTCTGATACTGGCCTTTTTTAAACTAGAAGATGAGTCTTATTTGGGGTTGTATGGCGCTTTTGGTTTTGATTTGATTTTTCAATTTGAGGATTTACCAAAACATAAACAAAGAGAACTATCCCAACGTGATATGGTTCTTTATTTACCTGATGAAATTTATGTAGTGAACCATCGCAAAGAAGAAGCACTTCTTCTTCGTTATGATTTCCAATTTCAAGGTCAATCAACGAAATCATTTAAGAGGGATGGTGCATCTGCAGCATACCAATCACCAAATAAACCTGAAAAAGTATGCGATCATTTACCCGGAGAGTACGCCCAGGTTGTAAATAAAGCTAAAGAGCGTTTTGCGTGTGGTGATTTGTTTGAAGTAGTTCCAAGTCAGACTTTTTACACTCATTATGAGGAGCAACCCTCAGCTTTATTCAAGCAAATGCGTCAATTAAATCCATCTCCTTATGGTTTTTTTATTAACTTAGGTGATGGAGAGTATTTGGTTGGTGCATCTCCAGAAATGTATGTGCGGGTCCAAGGAAAAAGAGTAGAAACTTGCCCAATTTCTGGAACTATTAAACGTGGTGCAGATGCAATTGAGGATGCGGAGAACATACAGATCTTGTTGGATTCAAAAAAAGAAGAATCTGAATTAACTATGTGTACTGATGTAGATAGAAATGATAAGTCGCGTATTTGTGAAGCGGGATCTGTAAAAGTAATAGGTCGCAGACAAATTGAAATGTATTCTCGAGTGATTCATACCGTAGACCACGTTGAAGGCACTTTGAGAGAAAATTTTGATGCGGTTGATGCTTTTTTAACTCATATGTGGGTCGTTACTGTGACTGGTGCGCCTAAAATTTGGGCTCTTAATTTTATTGAGGAACATGAAAAATCTCCTCGTAAATGGTATGCAGGTGCTGTAGGTTGGTTTGGTTTTAATGGAAATTTAAATACAGGCTTGATTTTAAGAACTGTGCGTATAGAGAAAGGTGTGGCCGAAATTCGAGTAGGAGCCACCTTGCTTTATGATTCAGTTCCCGAATCTGAAGAGCAAGAGACCCGCTTAAAAGCATCTGCTTTTTTAGATATGCTGCAAAAACGTGGAATCAATCCTCCGCGCACTACAGAACATTTCCCATTAACGGGAAAAGGCAAGCAGGTATTACTAATTGATCACCAGGATTCTTTTGTGCATACTCTGGCGAACTACCTCCGTCAAACCGGGGCGGAAGTAAGTACCGTTCGTTTTGATAAAGCCTTACAGTATTTACAAAATCAAAAATATGATCTTGTCGTTTTATCTCCAGGGCCTGGAAAACCAAGTGATTTCAATTTATCCCAAACAATCGAAACTGTTGTTTCACTGGGTATACCTCTATTTGGGGTATGTTTGGGCTTGCAAGGAATTGTTGAGCATTTTGGTGGGATTTTGGATATTTTAACGTATCCCATGCACGGTAAACCATCAATCATCAACGTGATAGATAAACCAGAATTATTTTCTGGCCTGGAAGCCAGTTTTAAAGCGGGAAGGTATCACTCCCTTTATGCACGATTGAATGCAGTGCCGAAAGAATTAAAAGTTACTGCTATGAGTGATGATGGTGTTGTGATGGCCATTTCGCATCAGCAATTGCCCATTCACGCAGTTCAATTTCATCCTGAAACTATATTGTCTTTAGTTAATCAAGCAGGGCTAAAAATTATTAACAATTTGATGGGGATGGTTTAAGACAATGCGCAATAAGATATTGATGCTTTATGCTGTATCTTTTGTTTTGGGTATTGTGGTTGGTCTTGTCGGGTCAACATTTCGATTATCAATCGACATACTTGGTAACTTATTGAATAATTTTTTTCAGTTTCTTAGTCTTCATGGATGGCCAGCTGGTTTGATTTCGGGGTTGGTATCTATGGTTATGGTTTATGCTGCCTATTTTGCTGTAAAGCATTATGCTCCTCAAGCATCGGGAAGTGGTGTTCCTGAGATTGAGGGCACTTTGCTTCATTTAAAAACCATATTTTGGCGTCGATTATTACCTGTAAAATTCTTTTTTGGAATTTTAGCACTTTCTGCCCAGATGATTTTGGGGCGAGAGGGGCCCACAATTCATATAGGTGGTGGTTTGGGGGAAATGCTCGGAGGCTTATTTAACCTGACCCGACGTAGAAAGGACAGTTTGATTGCTTCAGGAGCTGCTGCGGGCTTAGCTGTTGCATTTAATGCTCCTTTAGCAGGAGTCATTTTTGTCATGGAAGAAATGCGCAATCAATTCAATTATTCTTTTACCAGTTTCAGTATGGTAGTTATTTGTTGCCTTACCGCTACAGTTATTCTTGATTTAATCATTGGTTCTCAACCAACGATTCCAATGGATGTATTTGAGTTTCCTCATCTTGATTCGTTATGGTTGTTTGCTCTATTTGGCATTGTGGTGGGTTTTGTAGGACTATTATTTAATCTCTCTTTGATGAAAACCCTAACTCTGCTGGATAAACTGACTTCAAAACAAAAATCATGTTACGTCCTTATCGTAGGGTTTTTGATTGGTGTCTTAGCAGTTTATCATCCAGCCGCCGTTGGTGGTGGAATGCATATCATTCACCAGGCGTTAACCTTGTCACCTGGATTTGGCCTTTTATGCTTTCTTTTAGTAGTACGATTTATAGGAACGATGGCATGCTATGGAACATCGGTTCCAGGAGGAATTTTTGCTCCTATCCTTGCCATAGGAACTCTTCTTGGTTTGGCCATATTCCATATTTTAGAATTTTTACATATTGATTTATTAACCCAACCAGGGATGTTTGCAGTTGCCGGAATGGCTGCACTTTTTGCTTCATCAACCCGCGCTCCAATAACCGGAGCAGTATTGGTAGTGGAAATGACTCATAATTATTATCTAATTTTTCCAGTGATGATGGCATGTATTACCGCAACTATTGTGTTACAGCTTACTCCGAATGGACCGATTTATGAGCAATTATTAAATCGCGCTCTTCGTTTGGATGCTAAGAAGTTAAATAAATAATGAAGTTATTGACGAAATTGTAGGCTGGATGAAACGAAGTAGAATTAAGGGCGATCTTGTGTATTCGAAAACCCGGGTTCTGCGTCGCTTCACCCGGCTCCACTGTTACAATATATAAGCTTAAAAAATCAATCTATATGCACGACAATTTTTCCGAAATGAGTACCTGATTCCATATGTTGGTGCGCTGCTTCAATTTGCTCCAGCTTAAACTCTGAGTCAATGATGGGAGTTAATTTTTTTGCCCTAAGATCTGCATCCCATGCGTTATGCGCTTCGTTCCACAGTTTGTTTTTTTCTTCAAGAGATTGGGAGCGGAGCACAAAGCCAATAATTTGCAATCTTTTACGCATAATCAGAGCGAGATTGCATTCCACTCTGCTTCCTTTGATGCACGCGATCTGGATGAGTTTGCTTTTAGGTTTTAGTAAGTGCAGATGTTTATCAAAATAATCACCACCTACAAAATCAATGATTAAATCTACACTATGATCCTCAATTAAGTCTTCAAAATCTTGCTTACGGTAATTGATGACTTGATCGGCGCCGAGTTTGTGCGCCTTTTCCAATTTGTCATCAGTTCCTACCGTAGTAATAACATGTGCATGACTTAATTTTGCCATTTGAATTGCCAATGAAGAGATACCACTTCCTGCTCCATGAATCAGTAAGGTTTGTCCTGATTTAAGCTTTCCTAGATCAAACAAAGTGGCATACACGGTGGTTAATGATTCAGGAAGTGCCGCAGCAAGCGCGTAACTCCAAGAATCAGGAACATGATGAGCTAGAGAGGCTTCAACAGGACAAAACTCAGCATAGGCACCACTACCAACTAATCCATAAACCTTATCGCCAGGTTTAAATTGAGTTATATTTGGCCCGACTTCAACTACTTCTCCAGCAACCTCTAAGCCAAGAACCTCAGACTCACCAGTGGGTGGTGGGTATTTACCATAACGTTGCATAATATCAGCTCGATTGAGGGCTGTTGCTTTAACGTGAACTAAAATTTGCGACTTACTGCATTCAGGTTTAGGACCGTTTTCAATGATCAATCGATTGTGTGGTCCAGGATTTTCTATGTGTACGTAGCGCAAAATATTTTCCTTGATTAACGATTAATTGGAGCCCTGGTTTGTCCAGCGGAACCAAGGAGTTTTAGTAACCGAGCATTCCTTGATTGCACTGTGCTGTACTCAGGCTATTTTTACTACTTTACTTAAACATCCATACCTATATAATGCTTATACAGACCCTCTTATATATTGGGCAATGGCTAAATTCAATCACCAACGTCTTTCTGCTTGGCTTTTTATAGTTCCACAACTTGTTGTTACCCTGATGTTTTTTATTTGGCCTGCATGTAATGCATTGTTGCAGTCCTTTTTTTATACGGATGCTTTTGGCCTCCATAAAAAATTTGCAGGATTTTCCAATTTCGTGGATCTTTTTCTCGATCCGAGCTACGGCAAAGCAATAGGGGTAACCTTTATTATTGCGATTAGCGTGACTTTTTTCACGATGAGTTTAGGGCTCTTTATGGCCATATTAGTGAATAATAGAGGTAGGACGCAAGGGGTTTATAAATCTTTATTAATTTGGCCTTATGCCATAGCTCCTGCAGTAGCAGCAATTTTGTGGCGTTTTTTATGTCATCCTACCTTAGGATGGTTGACCCATATTTTACAGTCCTTAGGGATTGATTTTGATTATGTGAATAACGTCAACCAAGCATTTGCTGTGGTAATTCTTACAGCAAGTTGGCAGCAATTCAGTTATAATTTTTTATTTTATCTCGCTGCACTTAAAGCAGTTCCTTCTTCTTTAATTGATGCAGCAATTATCGATGGTGCTTCTGGATGGCAACGCTTTTGGCAAATTATTGTTCCACTTTTATCACCAACTACTTTTTTCCTGTTCATTATGAATTTGATGTATGGTTTTTTTGATACGTTTGGCATTATTCAAGTGATGACGCATGGCGGCCCTGGTAATAGTACGACAAATTTAATTTATAAAGTCTATCAGGATGGGTTTGAAGGAATGGATTTGGGAAGTTCCTCAGCCCAATCGGTATTGCTAATGTTTATTGTCATCATTGTTTCTTTAGTGCAATTTAAATACCTCGAAAAAAAGGTTCATTACGCATGAAATCATATGTCGCTCGTATTTTATCACATGGATTTTTATGTTTTTTTGTTTTTTTGATGTTGTTGCCTGTTTATTTGGCATTTGTTGCTGCCAGTAATGAAGGCAGCGTCATGATGCAGTCTCATATTCCTATAGTTCCAGGTTCTTTATTATTCCAAAATTTAAAGGCCGTGATGACACAAGGATTGTCAGTTACAGGTGGGGAACCTATTACCTCCATGTTATTGAACAGTTTTTTTATGGCTATGGCCATTGCTGTGGGGAAGATTATTTTTGCCCTAGGTTCGGCATTTGCTTTAGTTTATTTCGATTTTCCTTTTAAAAAATTATGTTTTGCCTTAATTTTTACTACCATGATGTTGCCCATAGAAGTCAGAATCGTACCTACATTTCAGGTGGTTGCTTCTTTTGGATTATTAAATTCCTTTACCGGATTAACGTTACCTCTATTTGTGTCTGCAACAGGAACTTTCTTGTTTCGGCAATTTTTCAAAACCATACCTCCTGAGCTTGTTGATGCAGCAAAACTAGATGGAGCAGGGGCCGTCCGTTTCTTTTTTGATATTGTTTTACCTTTATCTAAAACTCAAATTGCATCATTATTCGTTATTTTGTTCGTGTACGGTTGGAATCAGTATCTTTGGCCATTAGTGATTACTACTGAAACAAAAATGGCAACAGTAGTTATGGGCATTCGTTATTTAGCAGGAGTGGCAGATCAAGTTCCACAATGGCATTACATTATGGCTGTTGCATTGATTGCTTTGATTCCACCTTGTATGGTGGTGATGTTAATGCAGCGCTGGTTTGAAAAAGGGTTAAAATAAGCATGGCAACAGTCAGTCTAATTGAAGTTTCGAAGAGTGTTGGATCAACATCGATTCTGAATAACATAAACGTTAGCATTAAAAAAGGCGAGTTTATGGTAATTGTTGGCCCTTCTGGATGTGGAAAAACTACTTTATTACGTTTAATTGCAGGTCTGGATGATATAACTTCTGGATCCATTGAAATTAATAATCAATGTGTTAATGAGATACCTGCAGCAAAAAGAGATATGGCTATGGTTTTTCAAAACTATGCGCTTTATCCTCATATGACCGTATTCGATAATATGGCGTATGGATTAAAAATGAGGCGTTTTAAAAAAGAAGAGATTAAACGCCGAGTACATGAAGCAGCACAATTATTGCATTTAACCCCTTATTTAGAGCGAAACCCCCAATCACTTTCTGGAGGACAAAAGCAAAGAGTTTCCATGGGAAGGGCTATGGTGCGCTCACCAGCAGTTTTCTTATTTGATGAGCCCTTATCGAACCTTGACGCAAAATTGCGAACAGAAATGCGTCATGAAATTCGCCGCTTACACCAACAACTAAATACTACCAGTCTCTATGTAACACATGATCAAACGGAAGCAATGACCATGGCGGAACGTGTTATGGTACTTAATCAAGGTATTGTTGAGCAGATAGGAACTCCCCAGGAACTGTATCAAAAACCAGCTACTTTATTTGTGGCAGGATTTACAGGACAATATCCTATGAACTTAATATCTGGTAGTTATGATAAATCGAGCCACACTGTACATACAGATTACGGGGTTCATTATCCAGTTCCTGAGCTAGTGCAAAATCTTGAAGATAGAGATGAATTAGTTCTGGCGATTCGAGCTGAGCATGTTTTGCTTTGTTCTGAAAATAATCCGCAAGCCATCCCAATCGATGTTGAGTTTGTAGATGATATGGGGGCAGATAAGCTCGTACATGCAAAATGCATCAAAAACGATCGAGCCCTTAATTTGCGTGTTGCTGCGGATCAACCCATCCCAAGTGGACAACTGTGGGTGGAGCTACCTAAAATTAAGTTACATCTTTTTCATAGTAAATCTGGAAAACGTATTGGAGAATGGCGTGAGTAAAGAAAAAAACGAATTAAAACCAATTGATACTCCGGTTTATCGCTATTGGTCTGCATTATATATGTCTTTCTATTCACGCCTTCTTTATGTAGATGTTGGAAAACGGTGGAGGGGACTAGGTATTTTTTATTTTTTGTTGGCTATTGCCGTATTTTCTATCCCATTTGCTGTGAGAATGAGTTTCAGTTTAGATCAATCTTTTAGAGAACAAATTACCGATCCTCTATCAAAAATCCCTGTTTTTTATATACAAAATGGCGAAGTATTTCTTAATAAGCCGATGCCATATTTTGTCAAGAATGACAAAGGTGAAGTAGTTGTGATTATTGATACTACTGACAAAATCAATGATTTTACTACGAATTACCCTTATCTTACGATTTTGATTAATAAAAATAAAATTTCTTTGAAAGTGCCAAGCCTTACTTTGTTTAATATGCCTGAATCAAAGCCAAGCAGAGGGGCTCCTATAGTGCAATCCTTTGATAAAGGAACAAATGTGGTGTTTGATGGTAAAAAGTATGCGGAAAATAGTTCAATACAAAAACTGAAATTTTTCTCAGAACTATTGATTTATCCTATGGTTGTAGCTATGTTTTTTTCTATGTTTTTAGTTATTTTCCTTGTATTAGGATTTTTAGGGCAAGTTTTTTCGAACGTATTCTTTTCATTTAATGTAAGATTTGCCCAATCATGTAGACTTTTGGCTGTTGCTTCAACTCCTATGTTATTAGTCTTGTTCATTTTGTTAATTTTTAATTTTCTTTTTCCAGGTTCAGGCTTCATTTTATCTGCATTACTTGTCATATATTACAGTTTTTCCCTGTATTCTTTACGCGCAGAAAGCAGAAGAGTTGCTCGATTATAAGGTGATAATAGATTGTTAAACCAACTTTGAATTGAGGTCAAATTTGTTTCGAAAATTTTAATTAGAATTTTTATATGGGGTATAGACAATTGGTGACATCATGAAAGAGTTGATTCATTTTGCACATGGAAATGGCTTTCCCGCTTTATGTTATAAGCAAATGCTAAATCATCTCGAGAACGAATTTGATTACTGTTACATTGACAGGATAGGCCATGACCCTTTATTCCCAGTTAGTGAAAATTGGCACAATTTAATATCAGAAGTACTAAGCAGCATTAAAAAGCAAGCCAATCGTCCTGTTATTGCTGTTGGACACTCTTTGGGTGGTGTTCTAAGTTTATTGGCGGCGATCGAGCAACCTGAATTATTCAAAGCGGTAATTATGCTGGATTCCCCTTTAATTGGTACTTTTAAATCAAGTATGGTTCGATTGGCAAAAGCCCTGGGTATTATTGATCGAATTACTCCTGCATTTAGAACCCGAGGACGTAGGATGTATTGGAAAGATCATGATCAATTAATGGATTATTTAAAGACGAGAGATTTATTTAAGACTTTTACAGATGCGTGTTTAAATGATTACATTACCTACGGTTTAGAGTATAAAGATGATGGTTATTATTTGCGCTTTGATAGACATATTGAATATCAAATTTATCGCACTATCCCACATGTCATTCCACATTTTGAAGGTAAGTTATTAATTCCAGCAGCATTAATTTATGGTGACAAAAGTACTGTGGTTGGTAAAATGGATGTGCGCTATATGAAAAAATATTTTAATGTGACAAGCATTAAAACCAAAGGGACCCATTTATTTCCCATGGAGCACCCGGATGTCGTGGCAAAACAGATTATAAAAATTGTGTCTGGTTTAAACTGAAATAGTACTTGGGGTCAGAAGACCCAAAATAATTAAGGAGAATAATGTGCTACATGCTATTTTAACGCTCATGGTTATTGGAGCTGCAGGGATATTGCTTACCAGGCAGGCCGCAATTTCAGTGTGGGCTATTAGCTTTGCTCTATTTACTGCTCTTGTCTTTGCTTATGGTTCTCCGGGGTTGGTGACTCAAATAATACTTGTTTTGATTGAGCTGATTTTAATTGCGGGTGCAATAAAGCCTTTAAGACGAATATTATTATCCAAATATTTTTTTAAAACGGTAAGTAAAGCTATGCCTGCTATGTCAGCAACTGAGCGAGAGGCTTTGGAAGCTGGTACTGTAAGTTGGGAAGGTGATCTATTTAGTGGCGCCCCCGATTTTTCCATACTGAGAAATGCCCCCACTGTTCGATTGACTGATGAAGAACAAGCTTTTCTTGATGGCCCTGTAAATACTCTATGTTCTATGATCGATGACTGGGATGTAACTCACAATCTTACTGATTTGCCTCCAGAAATCTGGCAATTTATTAAAGAAAATCGATTCTTAGGCATGATCATTCCGAAGCGTTATGGCGGTCTTGAGTTTTCTGCTACTGCACAAATGTCGATTTTAGTTAAAATCTATGGTCGTTCAATAACCGCTGCTACAACGATTTCTGTACCTAATTCACTAGGCCCAGGTGAGTTATTGCTTAAATATGGAACGGAAGAACAAAAAAATTATTATTTGCCACGATTGGCTGATGGACGAGAAATTCCATGTTTTGCTTTGACTGGACCTAATGCTGGCTCTGATGCAGCATCAATCCCAGATAAAGGGATAGTATGCCATCAAGAAGTGAATGGTGAAAAAGTATTGGGTATCCGATTAAATTGGGATAAGCGTTATATTACTTTATGCCCTGCAGCGACAGTAATTGGA
This sequence comes from Legionella stuttgartensis, assembly GCF_977063405.2. Classification (NCBI taxonomy): domain Bacteria; kingdom Pseudomonadati; phylum Pseudomonadota; class Gammaproteobacteria; order Legionellales; family Legionellaceae; genus Legionella; species Legionella stuttgartensis. Next base: position 195,808 of record NZ_CDRUHA020000108.1, on the reverse strand, counting down.
TTAGCATTTAGACTATTTGACCCAGATAATTTATTAGGTAAAAGTGAAGATATAGGTATTAGTTGTGCATTGATACCTGCAAATACCCCAGGTATTAAAAAGGGTCGCCGCCATTTTCCATTAAATACCGGATTTTTGAATGGTCCAACTCAAGGCAAAGATGTATTTATTCCAATGGACTACCTTATCGGTGGAGTGGCCATGGCTGGATGTGGTTGGCGCATGTTAATGGAGTGTTTGAGTGCTGGTAGAGCAATATCCTTACCTTCGAGCGCGAACGGTGGTGCACAAGCAGCTGCTCTAGCCTCCGGAGCTTATGCGCGCATTCGCAAACAATTTAATCAACCAATCGGTAAGTTTGAAGGGATTGAGGAGCCTTTGGCCAGAATTGCTGCGAATACTTATATTATTGATGCTGCTTTAACAATGGCGGCTGCTGCCATTGATAATGGAGCTAAACCTTCTGTAGTGGGTGCTATATTAAAATACCACACCACCGAGCGTGCAAGACAAGTCTCCTGTGACTCTATGGATATCCATGGCGGAAAGGGTATTTGCCTTGGTCCTAATAATTATTTAGGAAGAGGTTATCAAGGATCACCTATTGCAATTACCGTTGAAGGGGCGAATATATTAACTCGTAGTTTAATTATTTTTGGTCAGGGAGCAATTCGCTGCCATCCTTATGTATTTAAAGAACTTGAAAGTATTAGACATAATGACTTGGTTGAATTTGATAATGCATTTTTTGCTCATGCCGGATTTATTCTTGCTAACTTTACCAAATCAGTCATCTTTGCATGGACTGATGCATACCTATCCAAAGCACCGGTGAGTAGTGTGAAGCGATATTACCAACTCGTGCATAAATACAGTGCTAACTTGGCATTTCTTGCTGATTTTTCAATGACTGTTCTAGGCGGGGACTTAAAGCGTAAAGAAAAATTATCTTCACGTCTTGGGGATATGCTGAGTTCATTATATTTGGTTTCAGGCGTCTTGAAACGTTTTCATGAAGACGGTGAACCAAAAGCAGATTTACCTTTAGTTGAGTGGAGTTGTCAGCAATTATTGTACGAATGCGAGACAGCAATGCATGGCGTCATTGTGAATTTTCCAGCGCGTTGGGCACGAATTGTTTTACGCTTGATAATCAAACCTCTGGGTAATCTAAGAAACAAACCAAATGACCAATTAGGTCATAAATTAGCTAGAATGCTAATCGAACCAGGAGAGACTCGTACTCGTGTAACTCGTTTGGTTTATAGTAAGGCTGGAGACAATTGTCCTTTAGGGCGTATGGAGGAAGCCTTCCATAAAATTTGTGCTGCTGAGGAGTTAGAAAGAAAGGTAATGCGAGCAGTCAAAGATAATGTTTTAAAATCACTTACCTTGCTTGATCAGATCAATGAAGCTTTATCTTGTGGGTTATTAAATGAGATAGAGGCTAAGCAATTAAAAGAAGCCGAGTTGGCACGACAAGATGTAATTAAGGTGGATGATTTCAATGATGAGGACCTGCGCCGGCCTCATACAATAAAATCCAATAAAGCAAAAAAAGCTGTAGTTAATAAAGACGATATAGAATCAGAGATGATTTAATTCCTGATTGCAGCGGAGAGCGTATTTCGCTGGAATTCATAACTAGTACAGACCGGGGTCAGCAGTGGCCCCTTTTTTTTATTACGATATCCTGCCATAGACTTTCTGTTCTTTTTCATTTTAATTAGCGAATAGACTATACTTAGACAAAGTTATTCATTCATAGTAAATACGATTGTCTGCAAGCAGAACTCCTTAATGTTAGGGATAATGTAAATTATGGAGGTTAGCATGAAACCAAGGTCAGTGAAGGACAATATCACGGTGGCCAGACTAGTGGGTTTATTCATGCTACTAATATCCACGCTGACGTTTGCAGATCCTCCTAATCAAGTCGCCCGATTAAGCTACATTAACGGAAGTGTGAGTTTTGTACCCGCTGGGGAAACTGAATGGGTTGATGCAGCCCTTAATAGACCTCTCATCACCAATGATCAGATATGGTCAGATACCGGAGCGCTTGTTGAAATGCAATTGTCGGGAGCTGCTGTACGTATGGGAAGTCAAACGAATTTAAAAATTTTGAATCTAGATGACGAAACGGCCCAATTTCAGATTACACAAGGAACCCTTGTTTTAAGCATCAGACGCATCAATGCGAATCAAACTTATGAAGTTGATACACCAAATTTAGCCTTTGTCATTACAGAACCTGGTTATTACCTTTTCGATGTCACCACCGAAGATAATACAACGACAGTAAGTGTGAGAATGGGACAAGGGGTAGCATATGGAGAAAATGCTTCAAATACAGTTGGGGTTGGTTCTTCATGCACTGCCACTGGTACTGATTTGGAAAACTTTCAGTGTACTACTCTTGAGGAAGCCGATGATTTTGAACGCTGGAGTTTAGAACGCGATAAAATGACCGGTACAGTCTCAACACAATATATTTCTCCAGATACTATAGGATATGAAGATCTCGGTAATTATGGATCCTGGACTGAAGATAAACAATACGGTCCAGTTTGGTATCCAAATAATGTAGAAGAAAATTGGGCTCCTTACCAAGAGGGGCAGTGGATATGGCTAAGTTCTTGGGGATGGACTTGGGTGGACAATCAACCTTGGGGATTTGCACCATTTCATTACGGACGTTGGGCTTTTATTGAAAATCGATGGTGTTGGGTACCAGGACCAATAGGAGCTCGTCCTATTTATGCCCCTGCATTGACCGTATTCATTGGCGGTAATAACCCACAATTTATGCTTGATGGTGGATATGGCATTGGTTGGTTTCCTCTAGCCCCAGGTGAACCTTATATTCCTCCTTATTATGTTAGCCAAAACTATTTTAATCAGATCAATCTGAGTAACACAGTGATTAATGTTGCTTACATCAATAATATTTATAGAAATAAAAATATTAAAATTAATTACAAAAATGCACAGATTGCTAATGCAGTTACCGTTGTACCAACTAAAGATTTTATTGACTCCAGGCTGGTCAATAATTTTCGTTCACGCGTCCCTCATCAATTACTTATTAATGCAAAAAAATTAAATGTTGCTCCTTTGAGCCCACAATCTAATAGTGTATACGGAGGCAAGGGCTTTAGTAAGGCAATACCTCCTGCCGGAGTAATATCAAGGCCAATTATAGTTAAAACACAACCTTCTTCAGCAACACCTCCTTTTTCAAAAGTACAACCTCTGCTTTTAAAAAATAAAGGTAAACCTCTAACTCCAGCCGAGATTCAGAATATAAAAGCTGGAAAAAATTTCCAAGCTGTTCAACCTGCTGCACCTGGTAAACCGGCTATTATTAAGCAATCACCTCCGGTATTGGTTCATCCAGTTCCTGGTACTTATCAAACTCCAGGCGGACAGCCAGGTACAAATATGCAACCCGGCACAATTATTCCTCATGGTAAAAAAGTGCATCCATATCCTAATGTACAGCCAGGCGTGAATGTGCAACCGGGGCCGAATGTTCAACCAGGACCCAAACTTCCTCATGGTAAAAAAGTGCATCCATATCCTAATGCACAGCCAGGCGTGAATGTGCAACCGGGGCCGAATGTTCAACCAGGACCCAAACTTCCTCATGGTAAAAAAGTGCATCCATATCCTAATGTACAGCCTAATCCAAATGTACAACCGGGACCGAATATTCAGCCAGGTCCAACTCTTCATCAGGGGCCAAAAGTATATCCAAATCCTAATGTTCAACCAGGACTCAAAATTCAACCGGGTCCAAAAATTTAGCCTGGTCCCAAAATTCAACCCAGTACAGGCGCTACACCGGCGCCAATTATCCACCAAAAACCTAAGAGGCCTCCTGCTTCAGGTATACAAAATCAGCCAATAGTTAAGCCATAGAAAAGGCTTATAAAGCATCAAAAGAAGATATGGTGTGTTGAGATTGATGGTGCTCATTTGGAAGTGAGATATGGATATATTTTCAAGAGGGAAAAGAACTCAGGGACATGGACAACATTTAGGATTTTCTCAAATAAACCCATCAAACAAGATTTAATTCCATTATAAAGAAATCATCTAAAATAACTCAAAACATGATCTAATATTTACTTTGTTAAAGAAATAAACTCTAGAAATTTTGCTTTGTAAAAGAAAAAAAGAATTATTTAAAATAGTTGATCATTGGCCGAATCGACTTCGGAGCAATATCCCTTATTTCAATATAAGGTTGTATGAAAGCCTAAGCGTTTTCCTTAGCATCATCTGGCATCGTGATGTTTAGTTCAAGCACTGAATTATCTCCCATACGCTCAAGGTTCACACTCACTTGATCACGCGTTACATGTACGTATTTAGCAATGACAGCGAGAATTTCTTCCTGAAGCTTAGGTAGATAATCAGGAGTATTACGTTGAGAGCGTTCGTGAGAAATTATTATTTGCAAACGTTCTTTAGCAACAGATGCCGTAGCACTTCTTCTACGTAAGTAATTGAAAATACTCATACCGTCACTTCCTCCTTGTTTTTGCTGAATAAGCGACGCAATAATCCTTTGCGATCATTACTTATGAAGCGCATTGGTCTTTCTTCACCAAGAAAACGAGCAATTGCATCTTGATAGGCAATACCGGCATCACTTGTTTCGTCAAGAACTACTGGTGTACCTGTATTTGAAGCTTTAAGTACTGATTTTGATTCTGGAATAACACCAATTAATGGAATAGCTAATATTTCTTTTACGTCCGTAACAGAAAGCATATCACCACGCTCGACTCGCTCTGGGTCGTAGCGTGTTAATAATAAATGTTCTTGAATTGGTGTTTTATTTTCAATTGCTCTTTTAGTCTTACTAGCAAGTATTCCAAGTATTCTATCTGAGTCACGTACAGAGGAAACTTCTGGATTCGTTACTACAATTGCATGATCAGCAAAATACATAGCCATTAATGCGCCAGTTTCTATTCCAGCAGGGGAATCACAAATAATAAAATCAAATTCTTTTGCAAGCTCATTAAGTATTCTTTCAACACCTTCAATGGTTAATGCATCTTTATCTCGAGTTTGTGATGCAGGAAGTATAGAAAGGTTTGCAATTCGCTTGTCTTTAATTAAGGCCTGATTAAGATTTGCTTCGCCATTTATAACGTTAATAAAATCATAGACAACGCGACGTTCACAACCCATGATAATATCGAGGTTTCTTAAACCAATATCAAAGTCAATAACGACCGTTTTATGCCCTAAGAGTGCAAGGCCCGAAGAAATAGCTGCAGAAGAAGTAGTTTTTCCTACTCCGCCTTTACCTGATGTAATCACGATTATTTTAGCCAACGCTGAACCCTTCCTATTATTTTTGATTCAACACAATATTTAACCACCAGTGTACACGTTTATTGATAAATAATTCAAGTAGTGCAGAGTGATCTTTGGAAAAACATTTTCCAAAAAATAAATGGAGGTTAGCGACAATTTTTAACAGTTTGTAACATATTATTGATATTTTGATTGTTTAAGAAACTGGAGGAAAGTGAGGCAAATGATAATATAAGAAGTTTGAGGTAAACACAAATATAATAAGTCTATAATTATAATGTAAAATGTTGGGTTATTGTAAATTATCTGTTTAATTTGTCCACAATTTATAGTAAACTATTCGGTTAATTTAACTCCTCTAGTGAGAATAAAATGACTCTTTCTATTGTGCAGCAATCATTAACCTTCGATGATGTTCTTCTTGTTCCTGCACACTCTTTAATTCTTCCTAAAGATGTGTCTTTAAGAACAAAATTGACTCGTGCTATTAACCTAAATATTCCACTTGTATCATCCGCCATGGATACTGTAACTGAAGCTCGTTTAGCCATTGCTTTGGCACAAGAGGGCGGCATAGGTATTATTCATAAAAATATGACCATTATGGCACAGGCTGATGAAGTCCGAAAAGTGAAAAAATTTGAAAGTGGTATGGTTCGAGATCCGATTACAGTGACTCCTAATATCACCGTTAAAGAATTACTTGATGTCATGGCCAAATATAATTTCTCTGGTGTTCCTGTTGTGGACGGTGAGAATTTGGTCGGCATCGTAACCAGTCGTGATATTCGTTTTGAAACCAATTTATCTTTGAGTGTAGAAGAAGTAATGACTCCTAAGACAAAATTGGTAACCGTCAAAGAAGGGGCAAGTCGTGAAGAGGTGCGTAGCTTATTGCATAAACACCGTATAGAAAAATTGCTTGTCGTTAATGAGGCTTTTCAACTACGTGGATTGATCACAGTTAAGGACATACAAAAAGCCAAAGAAAATCCTTTTGCATGTAAAGATGCTGCAGAACAGTTACGTGTAGGCGCAGCCGTTGGCGTGGGAGAGGGCACTGATGAGCGCATTGAGTCATTAATTGAGGCAGGTGTTGATGTACTTGTTGTTGATACAGCGCACGGACACTCACAAGGTGTACTTGAACGTGTAAAATGGATTAAGAAGCACCATCCAGAGATACAGGTGATTGGAGGAAATATAGCTACAGCTGCTGCGGCTCGTGATTTATATACTGCAGGTGCGGATGCAGTAAAAGTGGGTATAGGTCCTGGCTCTATTTGTACAACGCGAATAGTAACTGGTGTTGGTGTGCCGCAAATAACAGCTATCGCAAATGTGGCACAAGAACTTAAAGGAAAAATTCCAATAATTGCTGATGGTGGTATACGTTTTTCTGGTGATGTTGGTAAAGCTCTTGCTGCTGGTGCAGATACTGTAATGCTTGGAAGTATGTTTGCAGGAACAGAAGAGTCACCAGGTGAAATTGAGTTATATCAAGGTAGAACTTATAAGAGCTATCGAGGTATGGGTTCAATTGGGGCTATGGCTTCGTCACAAGGTTCGAGCGATCGTTATTTCCAAGACGCATCATTAGGTTCTGAAAAATTAGTTCCAGAAGGAATTGAAGGACGTGTTCCTTATAAAGGATCGGCGCAAACAATTATTCATCAATTGTTAGGTGGTTTGCGTTCTTGTATGGGATATACAGGATGTGAAAATATCGAGCAACTACATACCAAGGCAGAATTTGTCCAAGTGACTAATGCAGGAATGAGGGAGTCACATGTGCATGATGTCAGTATTACAAAACAGGCACCAAACTACCAGGTGGATAATTAATAATGAGTGATTTAAAACAACATCCTTTACTGATTCTTGATTTCGGTTCTCAATACACACAATTAATCGCCCGACGAGTGCGTGAATTAGGTGTTTATTGTGAAATTCATCCCTTCAATATCACACAAGAACAATTCACTGCGCTTAATCCTTGCGGTGTCATTTTATCCGGTGGCCCATCCACTGTAACCCACCATGAGAACCCACGAGCACCTCAGTGGTTATTTACTGCAGGTTTGCCTATTTTAGGAATCTGCTATGGGATGCAAACCATGGCAGTGCAATTAGGTGGTGAAGTGCAGTCTTCCTCCATTAGAGAGTTTGGCTACGCTGAGTTGAAGTTGCATGGTCACAGCAAATTGTTTTCCCAAATTGAAGACCGACTGAATGGTGATGGTAATGCATTATTAGATGTCTGGATGAGCCACGGGGATAAAGTGACTAAATTACCGCTTGGTTTTAAGGTGATTTGCGAGACCCGAAACGCTCCAATTGCTGGAATGGCTGATGAAAATCGCCAAATGTACGGAGTACAATTTCATCCAGAAGTAACCCATACGCTACAAGGAATGCGCATTTTATATCGTTTTGTTGTAGATATTTGCAAGGCTTCGACTAATTGGACTTCTACCCTCATTATTGATGAAACAATTAATGCAATCCGTGCTCAGGTTGGTTCTGATCGAGTTTTACTCGGCTTATCGGGCGGTGTAGATTCGTCTGTTGTGGCTGCTTTATTACATAAAGCAATTGGTAAACAATTGGTTTGTGTTTTTGTAGATACTGGTTTGTTGCGTTTTAATGAAGCAAACGAGGTTATGGAGATGTTTGGCAAACACATGGGTGTTGAAGTTATTTCTGTCCATGCTGAAGAGAAATTTTTTAATGCTCTAAAAGGGGTTACTTGTCCTGAAGAAAAAAGAAAAATTATTGGACGTACCTTTATTGAAGTATTTGATGAAGAAGCGCTAAAAATTCCGGGTGTTTCCTGGTTGGCACAAGGAACGATTTATCCGGATGTTATTGAATCGGCTGCAACAAGCACAAATGGTGCCTCGGTGGTAATTAAATCTCATCATAATGTGGGTGGTTTGCCAGAAACATTGAATTTGAAATTATTAGAACCTATTCGTGAATTATTTAAAGACGAGGTTCGTAAAGTAGGCCTTGAGTTAGGATTGCCTCATGATATGGTCTACCGCCATCCATTTCCTGGTCCAGGTCTAGGGGTTCGAATTTTAGCAGAAATTAAGAAAGAATATGCAGATATATTGCGTAAAGCGGATGCTATTTTTATTGAGGAACTCAGGAAGGCCGATCTTTATCATAAAGTCAGTCAAGCTTTTGCTGTATTTCTACCGGTCAAAAGTGTTGGCGTTATGGGGGATGGACGTAAATATGATTACGTGATTTGTCTTCGTGCTGTAGAGACCGTTGATTTTATGACAGCACATTGGTCACAATTGCCTTGGGATTTCCTTGGCCATGTATCCAATCGAATTATCAATGAGGTAGACGGTGTATCTCGTGTAACCTACGATATTTCAGGTAAACCACCTGCTACTATTGAATGGGAGTAATTTCCCTGGAGTAGTGGACCATTAAGTTAAAGAACTAAGTGTCTACATCCTGCGGTTTGTCCGCGGGCTGTAGAATAAGATTTATAACCATTAACTTAAACTAAATAATGAACGATCACTATTGGATGCAAAAAGCCTACGAACAGGCAATTCTCGCCCAAGCTGATGGGGAAATCCCGGTTGGTGCTGTATTAGTGAGCAAAGACAATCAGTTAATAAGTTCAGGACGAAATTCCATCCAAAAAAGTCACGATCCATCAGATCATGCAGAGGTGTGTGCAATTAGATATGCATCACAACAGTTAAAGAATCATCGATTATTAGATACAACGCTCTATGTGACTCTTGAGCCTTGTGCCATGTGTGCTGGATTGATTGTGCATGCACGGATTAAACGACTGGTTTTCGCAACCCGAGATTTTAAAGCAGGAGCTGCAGGGTCGGTTTATAACTTATTACAGGGCTACCCTTTAAATCATAAAGTTCAAATTGATGAGGGGATAATGCAAGCGGAATGTTCTCTATTACTTACTGATTTCTTTCAGATACTGCGATAAATTTTTTGAGAGCTGCTGTTCTTCTATTAGAGATTAAGGCTAGGGATTATCTTCAGGGCTTCATATATGGATAAAATATGAGTCATTCGATAATGATATTCACTAAAAATTTGAAAGGTACAAAATTATAGAATGAAATTTTCTTTATTTCAGTTTAGGCTGGTTTCTTTCCGGTAATTCCTGTTCCTTTTTCGCAACCGACTGCCCTCTAAAAAATCTTAAGGTATCGTGTTCGACAGGCGCCATTTTTTTATCAAAATTTATAATTGCTTGATAAAAGTCAGTTGTTTCTGGCTTTCGTAATTTTTTTGGATTATGTAAGGCTTTCTCAGCAACTGCTAAAATTTTTACGTATTTTTCAGCTGGACTTAAAATAGGGTCAGTAGCAATTTTGAAAATACGTTCAACACGGTGCGGAACAATCTTCTCCTCTCCATCAACAATAATGGGTTTGCCCCCTCCTAAACCAAAAAGGCCTGTCCTCCATATTCCATTTTTTATTTCACTAGTGATGAGATCAATTACAAAACTATTGAAGAATGCATGGTATTTCATCTTGGGATTATTTTTGGGTTTATAAGTACTAACTATATCTGGGTTTGATTCCCAAGGTGCCTCTACTTTTTTTAATTGGTCATCTTTGTTTAAAAAATAAAAATTGATTTGCCCTCGTTCATAATAGGGTTTGAATTGCTCCCAATAGCGATAAAGAAAGCGAAGTTCAGCAAAAGTAATCTTGTCGAATTTTTTTTCAAAACACATCTTATAATCTATTTTGTTCAAAACAAAATGTAGCTTATGCTCGTTATTAAGCACCCAAAAAATACCCATCTTTGACATTTTTTTAATGAAGGGCACTTTATCATTTCGCTCTGTTAAGGGTGAAAACTGTTCAATTTCATTTTTTAAAATACTGGCATACGATTTAAATTTTTGTGCAGGGTCATAAAAGGGATTGGTAGATTTTGCAAAACTGGGATCGAGTAGAGGTTCAAGAAAGGGATCAATAGTTGCATTGAATAATTCATCAACCCTGGTTGCGAAAACATCTTTCCCTTCTCCCCTCAAAAAATAAAATAAACTAATACGTGAGCCACTTATTCCATAAACGAGATCTCCTTCTTCAAACCCATCTAAAAGGGTATCTAGGTTTTCTTCTATAATCTTTGGAATAAATTCTTTTAAATAAAATGGATAATGAGGTTCAGTGGGGTTTGTTATTACTTCTAAAACATGGTGAGTTTCTTCTTCTATTTCATCAGGGACTTCTTCTTCATCACCAAGATAGTCTAAAGTATTATAGCTTTTTTTAAGCTCTTCAATTTCCTCAATATTGAAGTTCCTGTATTTTCTCAATATTGATGCTACCTGTTTTTTTTTCATACGATGTCGAAATTGGATTCTTTCCTTAAGGTTAGTTAAATTATGATCTGTAAGCAAGTTTAAAGGTCAGATTATATATTTCTTAATAAATTTGGCTCGTATAATAATCTGTGGGATGTAACATGGTTTAATTTGAACTGACTAATAATTCATGGATGAGTTTTTGTTTTAAAACTTCTTTCTCATCATTATTTAGTGACTGATTTTGTTGGTTTGTAATATAAAAAGTATCCTCTGCACGTTCCCCAGCAGTTACAATTTTTGCGTTATGCAAATGAATATTTAATGTTGAAAATACTCTGCCTATTGTTGCCAGTAATCCAGGTCTATCTGCGGTAACTAGAAATAAACGGGTTTGATTATATGATCGCTCATCATAGTAATGTATTTGAGTTTTGACTTTAAAATGGGCTAAAGCGCGAGAAAGTCTCTTGCGAACAACGACAGGTAATTGATTCGTTTTAGCTAGATGAGTGCATAAATCGTGTTGAATATCTTGAGAGCGCTGTTTATCAAAAAATGCTTGGTTTTGCTCATCCAAAATAATATAGGTATCTAGATCATATTGATTGTTACAGGTAAGAATCATTGCTTCTTGGATGGTAACGTTGTGATTACTCAAAACAGTAGTAGCAATAGCAAATCGATCATCTCGATGAGGCATATAAATAAAAACCTCGGTTCCACCCTGGCTATGATGAGGCATAATCATGACCAAGGGGAATTTTGTGCAAGCAAGAATTGCTTTGGTATGGCGTGCGATGACTTCAGGGGATTCATGCAAAAAGTATCTGTCTTTGAATTGTTTCCACAAATCGTCAACGGTCTTTTCGGCTACACCTTCGTTAAGTAATATTGATAAAGCATGTTGCTTGCGTGCTTTGATAAGCGCAGTCTCATCCATCAACTCTTGTTCTCGATGTAACATATGTTTTGCAGCACGATACAACTCTTTAAGTAGAGAATCTTTCCAGGAGTTCCACAAAGTAGGATTAGTCCCACATATGTCTGCAACTGTCAGTAAATAGAGATAATCCAAATAGTGGGGCTGGGGTAAGAGTTGACAAAAGTTCTTTATGGTATTGGGATCATAAATGTCTTGTCGTTGAGCTGTTTGTGACATAAGGAGATGATTGCGTACAAGCCAAACCAATAAATCACCGTCTTCTTTTTCAATATTATGATGTTTTGCAAAATATGATGCTTCAACCGCGCCTAATTCTGAATGATCACCGCCGCGTCCTTTGGCAATATCATGGAATAATGCGCTTAAGTAGAGCAGTTCAGGTTTGTCTAAATGAGACATAATTTGCACACAGAGTGGAAATTGCTCTGCATAGCTTTTTTCTTTGAAACGAGACAGATTGCGAATGACAAATAGTGTGTGTTGATCTACTGTATATACATGAAATAAATCATACTGCATTTGTCCAGTGACCAGCGCAAAACATTCCAGATAATGTGCCAGAACACCGTATCGGCTCATTCGATGCAATGCTTCATATGGTCCATCTTCGACTTTAAGAATACTCATAAATAATTCTGTTGTTTCTGAGGATGCTTTAAAACGTTTATTCATCAGATAAAGTGATTCTCTAATTAATCGAATAGTATTGGCTCTGACTCCTTCAATATCAGGTCGTTTTGCTATCCAAAGAAATAATTTGAGCAGGGCTTGTGGATGATGAATGAATACGCGTGTGTTTCTTGCTTCAATGTAATTATTGGACAGTTGAAATTCATTATCTAGAGGAAACAGCTTTTGCTTGGGAGAATGAGCGATGGTCTCATCAAACCATTGTAATAACATCTCATTAAGTTCTCTGTTACGTTTAATTACTTTAAAGTAGTCCTTCATGAATTGTTCTATGGCTAATGAATGAGGTTTATCTTTATAGCCAAAAAACTGAGCTAATTTGATTTGGTAATCAAAGGATAGTCGTTCTTCTGCTTTTTCAGCTAATACATGTAAAGCAAAACGTACCCTCCAAAGGAAATGCTGGCAATAGGTAAGCTTTTCATATTCTTTGTCCGTAATGAATCCATAATTGATGCCATCAGCTAGTTTTTTAATATTAAAATGTCGCTTACCAATACTGAGCAGGATCTGCAAATCACGTAGGCCACCAGGGCCATACTTAACATTAGGCTCCAAGTTATAAGCTGTTTCACCATATTTAGCATCACGTTTTTTTTGTTCTTGAAGTTTAGCTAAAAAGAAATCTTGGCTAATCCACATGTGTAGAGGATGTATTTGATAAATTAACTCCTCCATTAAAGGGCCACGTCCGCATAATAGAAACATATCCATGAGACTGGAAACAACGGTAACATCTTGACTCGCAAGTTCAGCACATGAGGAAACACTAGTGATTTGATGACTGAGATCTAAACCAACATCCCAGCAATCCTGGATAAAATTTTGTGCACGATTTAATTGGGCTTTAGAAACCTTATCAGAATGTAACAATAATATATCTACATCAGAATAGAGCAGTAGCTCTCTTCGTCCATAGCTGCCTAGTGCTAAAAGACAAAAAACGTCATGATCCAGCTGATTTTTAGTAAATAAATTGATGACCAGCTCATCGATGAAGGTTACTAGCTTACGAATGATTGTGGTGATATTGGTTTTATAATCGAATTCTTCGCGTAGTTTTTCTTTAAATTGTTTTAGGTTATTTTTAAGATGTTGTAATTCTGGAGTCATCCCTTGTTTCTCTGCATCCTGTGCATGGGAAAAGGGATGATCCTTTATGTATTTACTTTCGTTCTTCATCGCGCAAAGTCAAAATTTCTACACCATTATCGGTTACCAATAAGGTATGCTCCCATTGGGCTGAAAGACTATGATCTTTAGTAACTACGGTCCATTGATCCGGTAATAATCGGGTATGATACTTTCCGACATTGATCATCGGTTCTATAGTGAAGGTCATGCCTGGTTCCAGCTTCATTCCTGTTCCAGGTATCCCATAGTGCAACACTTGCGGATCTTCATGGAAAATACGTCCGATCCCATGACCACAATAATCGCGGACCACTGAGCAACGATTTTTTTCTGCATGTTGTTGGATGGCGTGACCAATATCACCTAAATGAACTCCTGGTTTTACCATTTCAATTCCAATAAACAAACACTCATGAGCTACTTGGACTACATGCTTTGCCTTGACTGATGGAGCGCCAATAATGAACATTTTACTGGTATCGCCATGATAGTCGTCTTTAATTACAGTAACGTCAATATTAATAATATCACCGTCTTTTAAAACTTTTTTCCCTGGGATCCCATGACATACTACATGGTTAACTGAAGTGCAGATTGATTTAGGGAAACCATTATAATTCAAAGGAGCTGGAATTGCTTGTTGTGTATTCACAATGTAATCATGACAAATGGTATTAAGTTCATCGGTAGTGATACCTTCTTGTACATGAGGACCAATCATCTCAAGAACGTCTGCAGCAAGTTTGCCGGCAACGCGCATTTTTTCGATTTCATCAGGGGTCTTAATAGTAACTGCCATAGAGTGTGAATCCAAAAGTGTTATTTGATTGTTCAATATATTTTGTTCCAATATATATAGTGTAGGCTAACAAAGAGCTGTAAGTATCGAGCGATTTGGAACGAACGTCATATTAGCATAACCGATTATATATGTCACCGAATCCAAATTTGAGTCAGATTTCTTGTTCAAATTCGTAGGTTTAATTCTGATTTTGTTCATTGAATAAGTGTTAATTTTGCCTGGCTAGGATTTAATATGATCACACTGTATACTAATTGATTTTTGATCGGAATTTATCTATGCCTAAAAAATTGAAAACAACCATTGCAAGAAATCGAAAAGAAAAAAGGGAGGTTTCATTTCCCGTAAAATTCAAATCGAATCAAATACATGAGAGTTCATTCTTTTCAAAAAAATGGAAAAAAGAAGCTGATAACTTGAGAATATTAAAGAAATTAATACAAAGTCTTGGTATTGAAAACATGTCGGCTGAAAACTATATTCCCTCTACAGTAGACCAGCCAGAGCTAGTTCAAGTAATGCCAGTTAATTTATTAAAAGAGTTTGGTGGTCAAGGATTATATACTCAAATCGATATTCCAGTTGGCACATGTTTAGGGGAATATACTGGAGAACTATATCCGACAACAACCTCATTTAAAAAATATGTAGAGGAAACCTTGGGGGCAGATTGGAGTTATGCAATGACTTTGGGGTATAAAGTCATTGATGGGAAAGATAAAGGGAATTTTACGCGATATATCAACTTTTCTGATGCTCAGGCCAATGTTGAATTTCGAGAAGATGTAATAAATGGTATAAAATGCGTCAAAGTAATTACTACAAAAGATATTCCTAAAGGGAAACAGCTTCTGGTTGATTATAATTGTTACGATGAGCGAGCTTCCAAGGAATTTTTTTTTCTTAGTCCAGAGGACAGCTGGCGATCCTCACAGGAAGTGCTTGACCTTAAAGCAAGTGCATATCGATTCTATATAATGCAAACAGCGCTTCCTTTATTAAAGTTAAAGGAAAAAGATGGTTTGTATGTCACTAAAATTGGTGAAGCCATTTTTTCTGGTAAACAACTACCACTAGACCAAAAAAAGGTTATCCAAGATGATATTAATCTTCCTTTTCTTAAAACAGACTTAAAAGGAAAGGTACTGGACTTTAATCAGACTGATTCATTTACTGCATTGATGTTGGCCAGTTATTTAGGGCAAGTAGAAAATGTGAAATGGTTGGTTACGAATCATGCCAACATAGATCAACAACAAAACCATTCCGGAAATTGTGCATTATTTTTTGCATTATCGGGTTATGAAGCTTCTGAGACAATAAAGCAACAACAGGTATACATGGATGTTTTGTGTTTTCTGATTGAATCACAAGCAAATATCTTCGTTCACGATAGAGAAGATAAAACGTTTCTCCATAAGGCAATTGATACTCTTTCTTTAAGGGATTTCAAAGTACTAATGGGCCATATTGTAGGGCAAAAACAGTTCAATCCTGAAGAAGTATTAGACTATATTGATAAAAATGATCAGGATATTTTCGTGTATTGTCTTGCGAATAGAGATTTTGAAAAAGCGTCTGTTTTACTTGGACTTTGCTCTGATTATTTCAGAACGGATTATTTTAATTATGGCAGCAAATATGAAGAGAAAATCGGTAAAGATTTATTAATAAAATTAATAAATGAGTTTGATCAAGATGAAAAAGGCGCACTATTAACACTTTTAACTAGTCCTAAATTGAAATTGGACGTAGACTTTATTGATTCACTGAATTTAAGCAAAGAGAAAAAACTCTCCTGGCCAAAGTAAGGCAATAATGATAGCCCGGATGTCGTGTGTAATCCGGGCGAATACTCATATCGGAGATAAGATGTTTTCCTGCGGTCTTCTTTTTTCGGCTTCAATCAAACTATGTGTATCCACTCCCATTTTTTTAAAACTATCCCCGGGGGAATTGTTATATAAATCATAGTATCTCCATATAAGGCCAAATAATTGCCGGGTGTATCATAAACATTCAAAAATCACATTTCTATGTCATGAAATTTATTGCGCTTACTTTCATTTCGAGTACTATACTTTATTAAAATCTGGTGCCTAACTCTTAGGGAAAAGAAAATGAAACCCCGCACATATGCTTGTATATCTGCCTTAAGTTTCCTGATAAGTACTTCTGCTTTTGCTTTTGAAGGCCACGGCGTCGGAGGCGGCTACCATGGTGCGCCACCCCCCAATACCGGCTATCACAATGGCTATGATGAAAATTACAACAATTATCATAATAATAATGGATGGTATGGGGGAAGTGTAAATGTGAATACCTGGGGTGATGGGGTTTTGTACGATGATGATTTGAATGATAACACGGATGAGGTTGTTGGGGTGCCGGATGAAGGTTATTATGATCCTTCGTGTCAAACTATAGATGATTGTAGTACAGGTACTTGTGCGTTGGTAAATACATGTGATCAAGAATAATTATATGAATAAAAAAACATATCAATGGGCAGTAATCGGTGCGGGGCCTTCAGGGATCGCCGCAGTGGGAAAATTATTAGACAATGGAGTTTCGCCAGAACATATTTTATGGTGTGATCCTTATTTTAAAGTCGGAGATCTGGGTCTGTATTGGCGAAATGTTTCAAGTAATACTAAGGTCAAATTGTTTAAAAATTTTTTATTGGCAGTCCAATCTTTTCGATACCTAGAGGCTCCCGATTTTCAATTAAATCATCTGCCTATAGAAGAAACATGTACCTTGAGATATGTGGTTGAGCCTCTACAGTGGATTTCAGATCATTTTGTGCAAAAAGTCCAAGCAGTAAAAACAACAATCCATAATATGTTTTTATCAAAGCGTTTATGGTCTTTGTGTTCAGACTCACAAACCTACCAAGCTAAAAATGTAATATTGGCAACAGGTGCCTTGCCTTCAGCTTTAAATTATCCAGGCCTTAAAGTAATTCCTTTTGATATAGCAATTGATAAAGAAAAGCTCTCTTCTGTAGCTCGGCGTGATGAAACTTATGGTGTATTTGGCTCCTCACACTCTGCAATTATTATTTTAAAACATCTTGTAGAGCTTGATGTTAAAAAGATCATCAATTTTTACCGGTCTCCTTGCAGTTATGCGATTGATATGGGTGAGTGGATTCTTTTTGATAATACTGGACTAAAAGGACAGAGCGCTGCCTGGGCTCGAGAACACATCGATGGTGTTCTACCTCCTAATTTGGTGCGATACAATGTCAGCGAACCCAACATTGCTCGTTTTTTACCTGAATGTGACCAAGTAATTTATGCGGTAGGTTTTGAGCAACGTAAAAGCATTGTTATTGGTGATTATGAATATTCTCGCCACAATCCCTATGTAGGAATAATTGGTCCAGGGTTATTTGGTCTAGGTATTGCATATCCAGAAACTAAAGCGGACACGTACGGTAACGTAGAGTCTCAAGTAGGTTTATGGAAGTTTATGGTATACCTTAACAAAGTGATGCCCATTTGGTTGAAGTATCCCACTTAAATTTAGTTGAGACCAAAGATACTGATCCCTGAACTACAAGGATCAGTTCGTCAATTTAGTTCACTAGGTGCACTTAACTTTCAAAATTATATTTTTTCCTTGCTAATACGCTTTTCAATCTGAGCAACACCTACTAATATAGATCGTTTTATAATGAAGAAAAAATAATCATGCAAAGAATAGCTTTATTATTCTGTTTTTTAATAGGAATATTTATTTGGCCTAATAATGCAGAATGTGCGCTCGAGCGTGATTTTCAATCTTGGTTTAATATCACAGCTATTGGAAAAACTCATAGTGAAAATAAAATACTAGGGCGTGTACGGTATTGGTTAGAAGGGCAGCAGCGCTTTGGTGACGATAGTAGCCGCTTCACACAGACATTATTTCGCCCAGGAATAGGTTATGCGTTAACAGATAATCTTAGTATATGGCTGGGCTATGCATGGATCTATACAGGCATACCTTTTACCCCTAACCCATTTGAGGAAGATCGTATTTGGCAGCAGCTTTTATGGACCAAAACCAATCGATATTTGACCTTTACTAGTCGAACGCGCACAGAACAGCGATTTTTAGAAAATAACCCTAAAACAGCGTACCGATTTAGGCAACTTATTAAAGTTTCGGTTCCACTCAAACAATATGCCAATTTTAGTTTTGTCACTAGCGATGAACTATTTCTTCATAAGAATAATTTTGTAGGTAGAAACAGTAGTGGTTTTGATCAGAATCGATTTTTTGTGGGCTTGGGTTATAAAATAAATCCGAAAGCTACTACTGAAATTGGCTATATGAATCAATACATTCGACGTTTTGGGGTTCCCAATTTTCTAACGGATATTGTATCCATCAACTTTTTACTGAGTTTATAAAGCGAGATTTATGAAGTTCATTTTATTATAATTTCAGAATGAAGTTTAAGTAAAAAACCCGCAAGTAATTTCTTAAACATCATCCTGATGGAGGGATATTTAATGACCACCGCCAGGCCCACCTGTGCCGCCGGTCCCGCCCGCACCACCAATTCCCCCATACCCTGTTTGTTTGGTGTGAGCTGCTTCTCCGTCTCCGGCTTGTTGTGTATGACATCCAAATATCAAGGAAGATAAAAGTAATAATAATGTAATTCGTCTCATGCATGTCCTTATTGCGTTTAAAGTTTTAGTAATTTCACTTAAGCATTATAACTATTTTTATGATTGGAAAAATAGATATTTAATCTATACGAATCGTCAATCAGAAAATGGTCCTCTCAAGAAATGAGATAATATCTTGTTTTAAAAGTATGGATTATATATCTTCGATATTTGTTTGATGTAAACGATAATGCCAAAATTTCGGAAAGGCCAAACAACAAGCTGCCACACCTATAACGCATAATATACCACCTGATATTAACGCAGCAGGAATGCTAAAACTGGCAGCAATAAACCCAGCACGTGTATCACCTAATTTAGGCCCGCTTAAATAACTGATCATTTCAATTCCAGCTAATCGCCCACGATATTCTGTTGGAATTGTATTATTCCACAACGTAGTTCGAAATATTCCGCTTATCGCATCAAAAGCTCCAGAGAGTGCTAAGAAAAACAGCACAAACCAAAGGGAGTTTGATAAACCAAACCCAATGATGGATACGCCCCACAAGGCTGCGGCAATGGCAATGGCTCGGCCATCATGATTTATTTTTGAAGTCCAGCCACTGAAAAATGAAACAATCAATGCTCCTAAAGCTGGTGCAGAATAAAGTAGACCTAAAGTTTTGGCTCCACCTAGAGACTGGGCTATGGCAGGAAGCAAAGAGTTTGGCCATGCAAAAACCATTGCGATAAAATCGATAATATAGCTACCCATTAATTCTTGCCGATTAAAGGCAAAAGAAATTCCTTGTTTTAGAGAAGATAAAATGGAGGGATGTTCCTGCACGAGAGGTCTAGGTATAGTATGGATTCTGATTAAAGCAATTAATGATAGAAAAAAAGTCATTAAGTCGATAAAGAATGTGATCACAATGCCATAGTGAGCAATAATAAGCCCAGAAAGAGCTGGGGCAATAATCATACAAAAACTGAATTTGAATGTAGCCAGAGCTCCTACCTTTTTGTAATCATTGGGGTTAACAATTTGTTGTATAACACTGTCATATGCAGGACGATGTAATCCGGTAATTGCTGACATCGAAGCCGAAACGATAAAAATGAGACTCAGAGAAGGAGACGTTTGATAGGAGTTAAGTGCAAGCAGGCAGCATCCTACGGCAAGAAGTAACTCACTGATAATCAATAAACCTCGCCGATTGTAGCGATCGGCAAATACCCCACCAATTAATGCGGTGATTAATAGCGGTAATAACTGAGCTAAACTTAGTAATCCGACTGCGAGGGTCGATTGGGTAATTTGATAAATTTGATAGGGTAGCGCAACATTGCTGATCATAGTACCGATAAATGAAATGAATTGCCCCAAATAGAGTAATCTGAAATCACGATTTTTTTTAAGCAGGGAAAGGTCTAGGAACGAGCTCATTTCGAATATCCAAAGGTGGTTAAGCAGCCGAGTAATATGGAGGTAATAAAAGGAAGATTTTATGCTTTTTAATTGATTCAGTACAGTACAGAAGCCCTAAAAGATAATTATCAACAGATTTCTCTAAGATAATTCAGAATCATTATCTTTATTATTTTGTTCTTTATTTTGAATCAACAATGGTTCAATGAAGCTAAGTGAAGTGGAGTAGGTCATCGAGATTTTTTCTTTATCAAGTGCTTTTTTAATGGTTGTGAGCACCTCATCAAGTGAGCGACGTTGCTGACTAGGTTCGGGATTTGTCCACCAATATATAGTGAAATCAATTCCATTAGAGGAAAAAGAAACAACATATACTTGAATATATTTATCTTTAGAAACAGTCTTACATCGGTCCATTGCTTTTTCAATAACAGATCGAGCTTTTTCCACATCAGTGCTGAAATCAACACTACAGTTAATTTTTACACGTCTTAGTTTTGTATCGGTAAATACTTGCACTGTACTCGTATATATTTTCGAATTGGGGACAAATAGCCGGGTACCATCTGTTTTGCGCAGATGGGTATTTTGCACAGAGATGCGTTGAACATAGCCTTTCTGTGAGTCAATGCTAATAAAGTCCCCAATGCTGAATGGTTCTCTGAGTAATAAAATGATGCCTGTAAAAAAGTTTTCAAAAGTATTCCTGAATGCTAAGCCGATAGCAACAGAGGTTAATCCTAAAGTGGCTAAAATATTTGCAGTGGTAACTGATGGGATTAAGATGGCTGTAATAATTAATATCCCTATAAACCATACAATGATAATAGTTAATTTATGAAAAATTGTTACTAAATTGGCGCGAATTGCCATTCTAGGCAAAAACGAACTTACAAGACGACTGATCAATTTCGCAGCAAAATAGGTTATTATTGCAAAAAAAATTGCAAAAATGATGTTAGGAATCAGAGCAATAATGTTTTGCGCAAATTTATTTAGAGTTTTTAGAATAAGCTCTAAATAGTTCATGTCGAATTTCCTTATTCTATCTTAATTAATATGTATATAGTTAAATCCGAACTGTTGATTTTAGTGTAGCAAAAAATCCGAAAAGAAAGTAATAAGTACAATCTGTATAATCTTTTGAAATAATACGATTTGTTGTGTGAGGCACATGAAACTTAGGTCAACACATTATAATTGTGCCGTTATCTCCTCGCTTTCTTTTTTTAATTCATATAGGATATGAGTGAACTACTCTATTGTTATATAAGGAATTATGGCGATAATACGACAAGATCCCAAGTCAAAAGCTTCAAGAAGAGTGTCTTTTGCCAGTTTTGTTGGAACTACAATTGAATGGTATGATTTCTATCTCTTTGGGACTGCCTCCGCTTTATTTTTTAATATTCTTTTTTTCCCTAAAATTAGTCCCATCGCTGGAATTATGGCTGCCTATGCGACTTATGCAGTCGGTTTTTTTGCCAGACCCCTTGGAGGGCTTATTTTTGGTCACTTTGGGGATAGGATAAGCAGAAAGAAAATGCTTGTTTTTACTCTATGTCTTATGGGAGGCTCTACATTTTTAATTGGATTACTTCCTACTTATGAGCAGATAGGACTGTTCGCACCGTTTTTACTGGTGATTTTGCGCTGCATTCAAGGAATCGCAGTGGGTGGTGAGTGGGCTGGCGCCGTTGTGATGTCTGCTGAGATGAGTCGAGAAAAAGAAAGAGGGTTTTATTCAAGTTGGCCAAACTCAGGGGCTCCTTTTGGATTAGTCATTTCCATCGCAATATTCCTCGTATTTTCCGCACTACCCAAGGAGCAATTTTTATCTTGGGGATGGCGTATTCCTTTTTTACTTAGTTTCATTGTTGTTCTTGTTGGCCTCTATATTCGTTTGCAGATTATGGAAAGCAAGATTTTTATTGAGGCAACAAAACATAAGCGCCCTCCAAAGACTCCTGCTTTAGAAATGCTACGATCTCACTTTAGGAACTTCTTATTGGCAATCGGAGCGCGTTTAATTGAAAGTGCTTCATTTTACGTTCTAACTGTTTTTATCTTAAGCTATGGAACATTTGAACTGCATATCTCGAAATCAATTCTTCTCTATGCAGTGATGGTGGGAGCTATTTTTGAAACTTTTTTGATTCCTTATTTTGGTTCACTTTCTGATAGAATAGGAAGGCGTCCGGTTTATATTACAGGTGCTTTATTAATGGCTTTATTTGCATTTCCATTCTTTTGGTTATTGCAAACAAAAAATCCAGTATTGATTTTCTTTGCTGTAAATTTTGGAATGTGTATTCCCCATGCAATGATGCATGGCGCTCAGGGTGCATTTTATTCAGAACTTTTTAAAACACGTATTCGTTACAGTGGAACAGCAATTGCATATCATTTATCCGCTGCATTCTCTGGTGGATTAGCTCCATTGATTGCTACTGGTCTAGTAGAATGGGCTCATGGAGATACTTGGCCAGTGTCGGTATATCTCATTATTATGGCTGTGATTACTATAATCAGTGTTTATTTATCTGTAGAAAGGGCACAAAAAGATATTTCGGCTTAATTTATGAAGATTAAATGGGCTTTGCTTTACCCATTTTTCAATGAAGATATTCTTCCAGATTATGAAGTAATAAGGTGCTGCCTTTACTCGTAAAAATACCGAGAAATTGTTGCAAATAAATGTCGCTTATCATGAAAGATTCTAAATATATTTTAGATAAAGCCATGTGATCCGATATTTTTTGCAGTTTCTTCTGGTAAAAACTTGTTAAGCGTTATTAAAAATTTATTAGGAATTTCTTTATATTCCGGGAATATGTGTTGATAATAAGAAAGGTCCTCAATAGTCTGACTCACCGTATTTTTAATGTACTCCTTGACATACTCTTTATCTTCGAACAAACCCATCTGGCGCTTTAAATTTGATAAAATATTCAGTACATGCTGTTGGTATGCCTCAATCAATTGGTGAACACTGGAGTTCATCTCAAATAAATTAAGGCCTAATGTGCATCTTCGAATAGCGGAGTCCAACCTAACTACATTTCCATTCCAATAATCATTGTAGCGTTCTTCAAATGTAGAATTTTCGAATTTCATATAAAACCTTTTCCGGTATGCGATTAATCTCGGAAAATATTTTATATTAAATACAAATAATGTCTATAAAATAACCAATAGCAAAGAAAATGGTTTTTAATTATATAAAAAAGATAAAAGCGTGTTTGAGGCTGGAGCTAACGGTTATTTAATATTCATTTTTTAATGTCTCTTTAGAAGACATAACATCTTCCCATAAATCTCGAATAAAGTCGGAATCTTCTAACTCATGTATCGTAACAGCTGGGGGCAGAAGGGGGTTCACGTCTGCAAAATGATTTTTTACTACTTCTCCGTTTAGAAAGTCTTTTAAATCAGTTACATAAGCGATAATGCGTTCTTCGGGTAAGCGTTCGATAATGGCTTCATATTTTTTTACAAAATGAGAAACTTGCTTAGGTGATTCTTCTGGATTTAAATCGACTAAATGATCTACTAGGGGCTCGTATAAAGAAGATAACTCTATAACTCGTTCTGCTACTCCTACAATAAGCCCACTTGTTCCATTTTCAACTTCCTTGTCTTTTAGAAAGCTTGTAAATAAAACATCGAGGACAACTGTTCCTCCATAGGTAATAAGTGGTTTGTTACCTGAGATGTATTTTGCGAGTGCTTCAATGGTTACCCTGTCGAAATTTCCTCTTATTGGTAAGCCATTATCAGGAAAAGTGCCATGAATTCTATAATAGGGGACATTATGATCTATTGTTGAGGCTAATTTGCTAATAACCTGTGGTTTGGTTTTAAAAAAACTGAGGAATTGTTTTCCAATACTCATACCACCACTCCGGATAAATAAAAATACTTCAATAATCGAAATTGATTAAAGTAGAGTGCGTATTTTCGATGTCACCATGTACTAATTATAGACATTATTTGGCTTTGCAAAAAAAATGAAAAACAAAGTGAACTGTCCTATCATCCAATTTATTCCATTTGATCTCTAGATTGTAATAAATCCTGTATAGGTTGAGGCAGTATCGAACGCATTTTATGTGTTATCTGTGCCTCATTTTTTTGCCAAATAATTCCTAAGTAAATAATGGCGAAGCCGATAGCAGTCAAAGCGACAGGGAATAAGTAACTGAAATTAAATACCCGGAATGCTAAATATCCTAGATAGCAACAGGTACCTAAAGCACCAAATATTACAAATACTTTTCTATTTAAAATTACCCCAATTAAGATCAGTAAGAGATTAATACATAGATATATAAATTTAGACAGTTCACTATCTGAATGTTGGGCACTTAGACCTCCCCAAAAGGTCATAACTCCAAATATATACAACCAGAAAGCATAGTCTGCTGATTGGCTTGAGCGAACGTCCACCCAAAATGCAATTAATATGGTAATTATTCCAAAATACATAGAAACCATAGCACTTAGTTCATAGGTATAAGTATCTGGAGCAATCATGGAAGTAAGATCCATAGACATGTACCAAAGAGTAACTGCAATGGGCATAATCATAAAGGGGTAGCGATAGAGCCATGCCATTATAATTCCAACGATAAGAGTTCCAAGCTCCATAAAGATCCAGTTCCATTTGACATAGGCATGATAGTCTTGATAAACCGTATTATCTGGTGGCCACCAACCCATACCTTGTTGTAGTCCGTAGATAGCAAGCGGGGTAAGGCAAATTACAAAGGTTGCACATATTCCTGCCGGTATTTTATAACCCGTATCATGTAACTTGTGAGTCAGCGCGATACCTAGAATGGAATAGCACAATGAGAGAAATAAAATTCCCCAGCCTCCATACATTTCCCATCCTAAATTCATGAATATTGTCATAGCACCTATGGCTATAAGCCCACCTAAATAGTAAAGAACATTCGTTAAATTAAATCCTGGGCTTTGTTCGGGGAGGTTTTTTATGAATTCAATTAAATCATTGGCTTGTTTTTCAGAGATAATATTAGCCTCAATGGCTTTATTCATCATATGCCGGGAAATTTTCATCATATCTCCATAGATGTGGAATTGTTCTCCAATAGTAAAATTATAGCTAGACGAATGAAAACAAGGGTGTTTTTTTCTAATTTATTTGATCTAAGAACATTAATTGAGATTATTCCCAAAAGATTTAACGTTCAGGGAAGTGTGCTCACAATCGAACTTATGATTCTGCGTAAAAAATTAAACGGCAGGATTCTTTGTGGAAAACATAATCGATTTATCAAATCTTAATAAGGCAGGAATAATTTGACTGCTATTTTCACATTGGAGTTTTTTTCTTATATGTTCAAAATTCTTGTCTACCGTACGTTTTGAAATTTCTAGTATGCTGGCTATGCGAGGCAAACTGAAACCAAAATAATATAGGTAAATAATTTCCTTCTCTTTATGAGTCAGTTTTTTACATGCTAAAAAGCTAAATGGCAACTGCGTAAAATCAAAGGTTTTATCAAAAAATTCAGATAATGATTGCGATTTATTCGCGTAACTTAATATTTTATTATGTAAATTGAGTGTTGGGGATTTTTTATTTTCAAAAATTTCATTCACTTTTATCGTGAGGTCTTTGGGTAATATTAATAAATTTTCTTTACTTAAGAGCCTACGACATTTATTTGTTATGTCTTCACAAACTTTATCTAATATACCTAAATTATTTAATATAAAATTATTTGACTTAATTGGATCAGAAGTAGAAGCGAGAGTAACTATTTCTGTAGAAAATTTATTAGGGGTATTATTTCTTTTTATAAAATCATAAAAAAAAGTGTAGCCCCGGGCTGTCACAACTCCTTTCAGTTTATCATCTAATAAATTATCTCCGACAATGCTGGAGACATAATATTCATGATCCAGTATCTCAATATCACTTAGTATTTGCTCTGCGTAGAGCTCATTATGAAAAAAATCACTTAATAAATATTGCTCCGACATGACCTGGAAATAGTTACCATTTAAGTCATAATACATGTAACCCCAATTACAAATGGGTGATTCATCGAAAAGATGATGGTAGGCCTTATCGAGCCAACCTGTATACATTTTCATTTTATAAAACTGAAGCATGTCAATCCCTATACTCTTTGATCAAATTATAGCCTCAATTGGAACATATAATTAACAAAAGTGTGATTTAAAAAAACTTAGAACAAAATTGAGCATAATTGTTCCATAAGTGCCTCAAAATTAGTCTAAAATGAAAAGTAAATAGATAAGGAAGTCTCATGCATCTAAAAGCAATTTTAGTTTGCCTCTTATGCTCAATGCATTTGTTTGCGCAACCTGTACTTATTGGTACATCAGACTCAGGCCCTCCTTTTAAAATGTTATTAAAAGATAAAGCCCATTTTTATGGTTTTGAAATCGATCTTATTAAGGAAATCTGTCAACGTGCAGAACTAGATTGTCATTTCACGAGCATAACTTTCAATGATTTATTTAATAAAGTACAAGATGGTCAAGTTGACTTGGCAGTAGGTTCGATTGTTATTACTACTGAGAGGGAAAAAAACTTTCTTTTCAGTTTGCCTTATCTTATTGGTGGTGGGCAATATGCAACCAAAGCCTCCAGTTCAGTTAAAGAAATTAATGATATCCATGGCAAAATTGTGGGAGTAGAAAAGGGAACTGTTTTCAAGGCTTGGATTTCATCGCAATTTGGTGATTCAGCTCAAGTGCAAGAATATAATACTCTAAATGAGGTATTGCAGGCACTCAATAACGAAGAGGTCGATGTAGCTTTGTTCGATAAGGGTGTGGTTGAGTTTTGGCTTGCTAATAGTAGTGGGGGACTTAGAGTGGTCGGGGCTCCAATTGGTGCAGGTTATGGGTTTATGGCTAATAAAAACCATAGGGATCTCATTGATACCATCAACAAATATCTTATTGAATTAGAAAATGATGGGACTTATTTGAAGTTATACCGACGTTATTTTTAATAATAATTACTACTATTTGTAACGTGAAACATTCTATTGGTTCTATTAAAGTTCGGTAGGCTCAATTGAAAGGAAGGATTCTCTCTAATTCATTGACCCAACCTTAACTTATCATTGGATTGAACAATTTTTCGGGGATTCTTTCTCTTGCTCCAGTTCAGCACCGGGTGTTTTTTCTTGTTTTGGGATTATTTGTAATGTTTTTTTGAGTATATCTAGCATTGCTCCTAGGTTAGCTTTTCGTCCTGCCTTTAATTGCTCTGGACTTATATTGCTCTGAGATTAATCTGCTGTTAAGTTATTGCAGACTATAAATGTATCTCTTTTTTTTGAATTTCGCTTAAACTGTCGCTAGACGAAAGCTTTCTATTATTAAGTCATGATTAAGCTAATTTAGCTAAACAAATGTTATTCACGATTATATTGGAATGAGCCGAATAAATATTTTTATTGGCTTGAGTGATGAGCCGAATAGGTCTATTATTAAAATCAAATAATGAGCCGAATAAAATGATTAATTGGCTCACAAAGGTATAACATATGAATAACACCAATATAGAATGGATTTGGCAATCCGTAGATTGGCCAAAATTTCATTGGCAAGATGCGATTATACAGCCTTTGCTACGAGAAGTACGATTAAAGCAGGGGATTCTCATAGGCAAAACTGGGGCGGTAACGGAAGATATCTCTTTAGAATCGGCTCTGGATACTTTATTACAAAATATTATTGCTTCTTCAGCAATTGAAGGGGAACAATTGAATGAACAATCTGTTCGTTCTTCGCTTGCAAAACGCATTGGATTGCATTTAAAGCAACCTTATCCGACCACTGAGCGCTCGGAAGGTTTAGCACAAATGATGTTGGATGCCATTTATAATTTAAACACACCTTTATCACTAGAGCGCCTACTCCAATGGCATAAATGGTTATTTCCTGATAATACACAGTCTTTGTTATATCCAATCAAAGCAGGACATCTACGAGGTGAAGAGCCTATGCAGGTTGTTTCTGGGCGTATCGATAATCCTACTGTGCATTATGAAGCACCACCAAAAGCACAATTGGAAAAAGAATTATCTGCGTTTACCGATTGGTTTAACCAAAGCGCGAAGGAGTTAACATTTGATCCATTATTAAGAGCAGCGATTACCCATTTTTGGTTTATAACACTACATCCATTCGAAGATGGCAACGGGCGGATCACACGAGCTCTAACCGATTTGGCTTTAGCGCAAGAGGATAAGCAGAGTATCCGCTTATACGCTATGTCGGCCACCATTCTTGCTCATCGTAATGATTATTATCAAATATTAGAACAAAGTCAGCGCCAGACTACAGATATAACATTATGGCTCTCTTGGTTTTTAAAAACTCTAGAAAATAGTATTCAAACTGCAATCAATAAGATTGACCAAACCCTTGCTAAAAGTCGTTTTTGGCAAACTTTTCAGGAGTGTGAGCTCTCCAAGGAACAAATAAAAATTATTAATCTGATGTTCGATAATGGAGATAAAGCGTTCGAACATGGAATAAGTGCAGCACAATATAAGAAAATTACCAAAGTAAGTAAGGCTACAGCGACTAGGCATCTTGCGGATTTGCTAGAGAAAGGGTGTATTGAAAAATTGCCTGGAGGAGGGCGGAGTACTCGATACCAAATTAAGACAAAGTTGATGAAGTAAGATGGGCTAGATACGGCTATGTGCTTATATTTGGCCCCGTAGGTTTGAGAGTCTCTGTCGCATCTGAGGATAATGCTCTGAGACCTTGCATTTTTTCTCTGTAATCTTGTTGAAGTTGGGTACTTTTCTCAGCATCTTTTAACTCATAAGATAATTTATCTAAAGCTTTAACTGCATGATTTAAAGCCTTTTTAGTTTTGCTGAAATAGCCAAACTCATCATTTTTTTCCATTCCCTCGATCATGCTTATTAATTGTTTCCGTACTGTATCTACACCGCCTTTATCTTTTTTACCAACAATCTCAATGTTTTGTAAAATAATATTTAAATGCTGTAATTTATCATTTAATTTCTCTACTTCACGGTGCTGAGGTCCGTATTTTATTGATGCTTTGTTTTTATCTGCTTCAACTATCTTCTTTCGTATATTAATTTCTTCTTTTGCTATAGCGAGATCCATCTCTGCTGAAGTATTTATTAGGGAACCAAACTTAAACTCTTTAATATAATCCTGTAATGATACTCGTTTCTGCCCTGGTGCAAAGATTTCATCTCCGCTGGACCACCCTTGGAACACTCTTTTTGAAACTAAAATGGTCCCTTTATCATCGGGCTTTGCATCAATCCAATGATGAGAACCTTCTGGATCTTCTTTCTTTAGTACCAGATCATTGGTGATAATCATTCTTAGATTGTCTTTACTATGACTTGTAAACCATTTTTCTGCTAATTTTGATCCCCATTGCCCGAAATTAAATCCTTTTTTCCCATAGGCCTTGGATTCAGGAATTTCAGTATTATTCAAATCAAGAGGATTTGGTGGGTCTCCCTCGGGGAAATTTGACGTTTTCCAGGCTCTTCTTGTTCCCATAAATGTAACAACTTTTCGAAATAAAGATGAGTCTTCACCATCAACTCGGCAAAATATGGGCTTTGTATTAGGTAATTTTTCAATGTCCTTAAGTAATTTTGGACCTCTTGCTGGATTAAGATTAGATGAAAACGTTTCGGGGATGACTACACCGAGTAATGGCAAACCACTGGTATCCGAGGGGGTAACCAAGACTGCCTCCCGCACTCTATCTTTGACATCCTCCAAGATACTACTTTTTGAGTGTAAATCTGAAATACCTGTATATCCTTTATTATTTGCAGCCTGAATTACTAATTTTCTCATTTGAGAGACTTCTCGAATAACACCACCATCAACAGATACCACATCATTTCCAGATGTATCACCTTCTATTTTAGGAAGAAGTTCTGTTGATTTCTCTACAGCCGCTTTAGCGGCAAATGACTTTCCACTACCAGAGGGACCTGCAACAATAACAACAGGACGTTGTGTCCATTTCTCTCCTTCATAATGGGTGGTCGATGTTCTAAAAACTGCATTCATGTATTCAGTACTGTTCATCTCCTCTTCTAATGCTTTTTTATACAACTCAACACCATCTTTACCGAGAAACTTCTCCATTGAAATAGTAGCCCGGTCGGGATTAGTTTCTCGTGTTTTGGGATCTCCGCCATATTTGCCATCTTTTGAAGCATTTTTTTCTGCAATCAATTTTATAAGCTGTTTTCTAAAGAAGGTAGGATCATTGACTTCTTCTTTGTCCTCATCAATTGGAATACCGTGTTCTTGCTTATATTGCTTAACTTTATCTTCATACTTAAGTTTATATTCAACAATCCCGTCATAAAGTTTTTCTGTACTTTCTGATGAAAGACGAGAAGCTACAAAATGACTATCTATTTCCTTTTGATTCGTATCAGCATTGCTTGGAGATGACGATTTATAATTCCCAATCTGTGCCATTAGCTGCTCAGATTGAGTTTCCTTGTCAACTTTATTGAAACTCATAATTTGCTCCACCTCAAAGTTACTTGCTTGGAATCGATTATTAACATCTTTTATTAATTATAGTTTACGATTAGGGGGTGATCTATTTTTGCTCAGTTTGAAGTATGGGGCTGAGTTCTATTTCACTCAATTAAAGAACATTTAATGATCAGTAAGTTATTTATTTGTCCTATAATTATCTTAATTTCATTTAAAATGATCCAACATCATGCGCCAAAGTTTTTTTAGGATGAAGGAATCCAAGACCTCTAAAGAGGATTCTCTAAAACGATTTTTTAATCATTTCCCCGAAAATGAATTTTGGCGATTTTTTGTGGAACGAACGCGATATGATTTTAGACCAGAGTTATATCGAAAATTGTTTGCTAAAATGAACGGGATATCTGAAGAAAATGCAAAAAAAATCCCAGTTTCTGAAATTGAAGATCTTGTAAAGGACATCACGATAGGTCAAGTATACCAGCTTGTAGACCAATTGGGTGACCACGAGGCTTTAACTGCCCTAAACAATTTATTTCATGCTCAAAATAGAAAAGATGAGCGCATTGCTTCACTTTTTAATAAACATCAAGGTTGGCTGGGATTTGAAGATAATGAACCAGGCTATTTATTTAATGTCACTAAAGGATTTTGTTTTGTTGTTGAAAATGTATTGTCTGGAGAACCCTTTACCTTAGATTTCATTAAGGATCTGCATAAAACCAGTACTCAAGGGGTGAAAAATATGTTGGCTCAAATCTCGGGTGAATTTCGCAGTAGGGGCGCTTCATGGCAAATGGATTCTAAAATGGATTCACTCGAAGGATTAATCGAAACGATTGATTATCTAAAATCAGTAGAGACCAAAATGGGAACCGCAGGTCTCGATATTTATATACAAAGTAAGGATGGGGATGAAGATATCTCGAGTTTCCTCACTGAAGATACTCATTTACTAGCTAATAAAATATGGAATGCGTTAAAGGATGGAGCGATTATTTACTATAATGCTCGAGAAAAAAAAGAGGTTGATTCAAGTAAGTTTCTACATAGCGTATGTTCAGAGCATATTCATGAGTTAGAGGACACATTAGAAAAGGCTGAAACCAAAAAAGAGAAATTGACTGCAATTTTTACTTACTTAAAGCATGATGTATTACATCATCCCTTCCAAGATGGGGTTGGTCGCACCTATTCCATGCTTTTATTACAATACTTATTAATGCGTGAAAATCTTTTGCCCGTTTTAATTGTTAATTCAAATATTATTCCAGGCTATTCCGTAAGAGAGCTTGTAGACGAGTATTTACGAGCAGAAAAAGAAATGGAGAAAATCCTGGATTTTCCACACTATATTTCAAGTGAAGAAATGGTAACCCCTAATGTTGATACAGCAGAGCTTTTATCACGTCTGAGTAGTGAGGAAGCAGCCACTTTTGCCGATGCGCTCTCTCAGTTTCAGGAAGTAAAAGGGCATTATTTGGAATGGAATAAAACACGAGAATATGAGAGTTCCTCATTTCGGTATGATCAAACTTAGCTATAGAGCCGTCATCGGGGTACGAACTATTTTAGACTATACTAAGTAGATATAAACAATCAATTTTTGGAGTGCAAAAACTGATTCGGCTTGGAAATTTATTGTTCTCACACAGTAACACTCATGGAAGGCTAGTGATATGAGAATGAGATTGGAAACGATTGTTCATCAAGGAGTTGATATAACCGGTCATTATCTAGCTCCCCAACAACAGTATAAAGTATTTCGCCATCAAGGATTCGTATATGCTGTCAGGTATGACGATAATCCACCTAAAGCGACGGAATACATTGCGATGTGGCGGAGTCATAACAAAGAATCAGCTCATTCAAGAGTCCCTTTAGATAAAGGCTTGCAAGGAGTAGTGTTTACAAAAACAAAAGATAAAGCTGCTAAACATTTTAAAACGAGCTATCAAGATGACGATCCTTTAAAAAACTTGCACGATTCTCAAGAAATGAATCTGAAACTTTTAAATCAAAAATTTGATCTGCACCACCTTAAAATTGATAAACATTTCATTATCGGTTTACATAATAATAAAAGGGCATTGGATAAAAAGTTAGATAGGGAACATGCTCATATTGAATATATTATGCCTAAAATAGAGGAAACTCAGCATATAAATGATGATTCATTAATTCAATTTATTCATGCACTAAAAATAGCAAACGAGCATGGGTATGCGCATCCAGACTATTGCCTTTCTCCCTATCATACGAGTTTTCAAAATGAATTTTATACCGAAGATGGTATTAAACTCTTTGATCTGGATATGGGGCTTCACGAATTTTCCTCGTCTGATTTTTCCACGGATCAAAATGCTGTATATTCACGAGATCAATGGTTATTGGTATATAACCATAAAAAACAAGCAACGCCACATTGGCGTGAAGATAGTCAAACCTGGTATATGAAAAATCCAGGTAAAGCTTTATCGGAGCATCCTGTAGAACTTCTTGACCTTGTTTCGGATGGCACAATTTTATTGCCACCCGATATTGTCAAAGATTTGGAAAAACAAGCCTCACTTTTACCTCCAAAACCTAAAACCTCTTCTCCTTTTATTTCCGCGGTAAAGAAGGGCGACCTCAAGAGTGTACAACAATTAATCGCACTAGAGGGTTCTAGGGCGGAATCCAAAGAACATCGACCTCTTAAAGAGGAGTTCGATCAAGCACTCATCCTTGCAGCGAAACATAATCATATCGATATTGTAAAAGAATTACTTTCAGCTGGTGCAGATGTTAATGCGAAAGAAAATGAATATAACGCCATGCGATTTGCGATTGAAAACACAAATATACCTCTGGTAAAAGTCTTGCTAAGAGCAGGAGCAAATTCAGAGTTTCTTCTCGAAAAAATTGAGGATTGGGACAGTATGGCATTTCGAGAGATATTACATGAGGTAGGGCTTAATCAAGCTGGGGACGCATTACTAACATTAGTCGAAAACCATAATTTTGGTATGGTGCGAAAATTAGTAACAGCTGACCCTAAATGTCTTTTTATAAATCATGTTGGAGAGTCTCAAAAAACACCACTGATGTTGGCAGCTGAAAAGGGGGATAAAAGAACTGTAAAACTGTTACTTAGAGCAGGTGCGGATGATTCATTACGAGATGCAAATGGAAAAACTGCAGAGGAATTGGCTATGCCGTCGGTTCAATTTAATACATTACTTGCCGAAGTATTAGACGAAAAAAAGGGTGCGTATAGGCAAAAATGCATGCAGAAATTAACTCAGATATATGCATGCCGATTTAATGATGATGTAGGAATGACTGAGTTTATTCGCGCTAAAAAAACAGCAATAGCAAATTGCACAAATTTAAACGAGTTAGTTCAGCTTCATAAAAATTTAAATGATATCTATAAGCAATTAAAACCTGTATCAGATGCCCTAAAAACAACACTCACGGATCTTTCCGCAAAAATGGAGTTTGGAGCGAGTGCTAAAGCAAAAAGTATTGAAGAGGCTCTGGTAAATGTTCCTGTGGAAGAACGAAACCTTGACTTTGATTACGAGTCTCCCGCTAAAAAAAGTTTCCCTGTTTTAGCGGAAATGGCAAGGCCTAGGGGATTTTGGGGCAAGCCTGGTGAAGTAGAGGTTGATAAAAAAAGTGGGGTGATCGTTGAAGATAAAGCGGCCAAAACGTATACAGAATTTAGAAAAACTATGGCAACCTTACGAAAAGTGAAAGATAATACTTTGTCTTCTGATTCTGATTTCTCGCCTTAAATCTACGTGTATATCCATAAAACGTATGTTGGGCCTTGACCAATTTTGCTAGCTCAAGCCAATCAATGAGAAAGTTCAGCCAAATAAAAGGCGGCTTTTCCCGCCTTTTCATTACAATTATTAAGATATTATGAATGCGATGATATGTCGAACGAGGATGATCTCAGAAGTGGTTCTCTCATACTTTCAGAATCCGACAATCCTACTCCTTTGCCATCAGATTTCATTGCGGATACTTGTTCTTTGAATTTATCCACGTGGTTGGATTCGGATGACGCGATGCTCGATCCAACTCCCGGATCGGGGGAAGAATATATGGGCGCTTTCGGTGGGGTAAAAAGCGATTCTTTATCATCAAAAAATAAATAACGCCCTGTAACGAAACGGTTGCCTAGAGAAATAAGGGCACAAAGTGTTCCTACCCCACTGACTAGCATAGCTATATTTTTAAAAAATGCTGCATTTGAATCATTTTTAAGAGTAGAGTCCATACCCTCGATTGCATCATAGACATCATTTTGAAACTGATAAATATCTTGAGTCTTTTGGTGCATGCTTTTTCTTGAGAACTCGTTAAGTTTTTCTTCTAAACAATCTGCCAAATCATGTTTCACTTCCGTATTGTGTCTCTCAGTTTCGGTCATGCGTTCATGTGGCTTGAATGATCTGAGAAGCTCAATGTTTTGACGCACTCGCGTTTCAAAATCTTCTACATATTTTACAGGTAAGTTTGAAAACGGATCCTGTTGATTATCCGGATTATAAGATCCTGCGGTGACCGCATCACGATAAGTTAAACCTGGATGTCTAATGGAGACATAATTGCCTAATCTACGATCTGTTGGATATGCAAGCCCCGGTCTTATATTATTTTTAAGTAATATCTCTTCAATTTCTTCAAACAATTCCTCATGATCTTCTTCTTCGCCAGGCAACATATAGACTGAAATCTGCATGCCCTCTGAAAGTCGTTCGTCCTCTGCAAGAATTGGACGCATCTTAAGAAGATCAGCCGCATATTTCTCATCTATGCGTTGAAATAACGTTCTTTTATATTCGTCGATAGACAAAGTATCTTTTCTTGCACGCAGAGAATCAATTTCGGTGGGGAAGAGGCCTTCAGCGAGATGCTCTAATTCAGGTGCTTCGAGGGCTCCCTTTAAATAATTTTCAGTAAATATTTGACGCCTTTCGTCAGCTTCCATATATGTTTTATAGTGTTGTTCCCTTATTTCACGAAGTTTATTCAAATCGACTACTTTAAACTGTTGCGCGCCATTATAAAGCTTATCATGGATTAAATCCCAGGCTCTTGGGAGATCGTCAGGATGAATACTAATATGGGCCTTCCAATTTGTACCTATATCATTCGCACGTTGCCCTCGCAAAGTTTTATCTGTAAACATGACAAAACTAGTCGTATTCAAAGCTATATCAAACTTACTTCCACTTTGATCATAAGCCTTTTTAAACTCCTTCTTAACCGCCTTGTTGGGATCAACTATTTGTTCATATCGTGCTTTCATGGCAATACCTAAAAAGCAAAGGGTTTTATAAAGTATAGTACAGGGGGATATGGGGCATGTTTAATAGAAAAGAAACCTGCATGTGGAGTTGAAATTTTAAAGCTTCATTCCATGCTCGATACAAGTAGTTCAAGTTAATTAATGTTTAAAATTCAGGAGTTGCTTTTAATGCTATAATAATAGCATTGAGCTTACGGAGGAGAATAAATAATGGTTATTGATAATCTTACACCGATTATTTCATTAGTTGCTGGAATTTTAATTCTGGTTATGCCACGATTATTAAACTACATTGTCGCTATTTATCTTATTATTGCGGGCATTTTAGGTTTAGGCATTTTGCATTAAGTTAATTTTTACATTAACTGCATGAGTGTCTAATCTGATAGTTTATTTTGATAACTAATGTGTACTTATTTCAGGTCTTGATTATTCTCAAATTGGACCTTCAAAGGAACTATTTCTTTTATCAAAAAAGTCGCACTTCGATTACTTCTCTTTTTTTTCCAACTTGTGACCATCTAAATGACGTTCCTCGCGTTCATTTTCTTGTTTCGCGAGTTGCTTTTCTTTTTTGGTTCTTCCAAATTTAACACGATTTTCAGAACCGGTTTTTTCTTTTTCCAAACGAACTTTAGCTTTTCTTTTTTTATTAAGATTAACGACGTTTACCATAATACTCTCTATCATATAATGTTGCTTATACTATAGCGCATAAAATACGCGCAAATCATCTAAATACACAAATACATCAACAGAATTTGAGATTCTTATGCAATTTAAAGATCTTATCCTGCCGGAACAGTATCTTGTGACAAATTCAATGAACACTCCGAAAAACGAAAATGTGCATATTTTATCGATATCCATTAGAATCTGCCTGTGATTGCAAAAGGTAGATAATATTATGAAAGCAAAAGTAGAAGATAAATCTCCCATAGTAGACAGCGAAATACTGGAATTTATTAGAAATATCTCTGAGCCAGTAAGAACATGGGAAAGTTTCTATTTTCCTTTAAAGGAAAAGGGTTATGTTTACTTCAATGTTCAAACTCTGCAAAATTACCATTTTCAATTTTTAGACCGCATAATATTCACAGATCACGGCATAAAAAAACGTGGAACGATCATTGGAGAACATGAAGGCACATTATACATCAATCTTGATACTCATTTTTATGCTCAAGCGGTGCTACTGGATGGAAATGAAAAATTACCCATTGAAGTGGACACGAGTGGAAAAACAGATTTCCAATCGATCAGCGAGTTCCAACATAAATATCTTGGCTTTTATCTGACAACACATAACCAATATCTGCGAGATTCAGAATCTAAAAAAGGAGCAGGGTTTAGAAATAACTTTTGGGCAAAGATGGAGAGAAATGAAGCGTATATTAAAAATACTCAACTGATAGAGAAAACCTTGGACAGAGTTAAATCCTATAATGGGTTTAGCTAGCATAAGTCGGACCAAGCCCGACTTAACTTGGTTAACGGTTATAATCTTGCACTTACTCTCGGATATTCCTCTTCTGTAATATGCTCCACCTCTGCGGCCAATGGCTGATCTGGCTGATAATCGGGTCCTAACAAACCGTTGCGCGTGGTGTAGGTGGCTTTTCTCGTTGGCATAATTCGCAGTCCATGTAGCGTCATGTCCACCAGGAATTGAGTCAACATTTGTTTTGCAAATGGATTTGCCGGACAATGTCTGGGCCCGGCTCCAAACGAGAATAGGTCTGCATCGCCCTCAAGCCATTTCTCTGGAGAAAACGTTCGATTTGGTCCCTGCATAGGTCTAAAAAGAAACATCAACATTTCGCCTTTCTGAAATGATACTGTTTCTCCATTAATATTCGTTTGAAATGGTTTGAGTACTGCTCGAGGAAAATTGGGAATAGGAGTTGCTTGCCATAGCGCCTCCTGAACAACCGCACGTACATAGGGCAAGTGGGCCATGTGTTTGTATGTAAAGGGTTCTTTATTCAAAACACGAGTGATTTCCTCCCGCATCTTGTCTACAACATCAGGTCTTTGGCTGAGCACGTCGAGCATATAAAACATCGTTGCCCCTATGTTAGAAGAGGCGAAAATCGTGAGAGGTCCGTGTTCACGTATAAAGCGATCATTTTCGATAAGGTCCCGCACAATTTTTGCTTGTGAATTGCTTTCCTCAAAGTGTGTGCATTCATCAAAATTTATCTGTGGGTGCAATTGTTCGGCACGAAATACACCTAAATCCCAAATGTAATTATTTCCTTTGCAAATGTTTTCAATATTTGAAAAAAGAAGTTTCTGTGCAATATCGGCCATTGCTCTGCTGGTCACCCGAAAGTCAGATCGTAGGCTGGGATGGGCTAAACGGCTTAAGGGATCCATACTTGCTTTTGTAATTAGGCGAGTTGCTTCCATGAACGTTTTGTGTGTATCTGATGGTAGAGCGGACAGATCATAAGTACCTACAAAGCATGCAGCAATGCAACCTATAGTATGCCATGCGACAGAAGCATACAGGTCATCAAATCCTCCATTGGATGTTAGTTGCATGGAGGCAAAGGTACGATTATTAACTGCAGCGATTTTTTCGAAATTGATCGATCCACGTACAATAGTATTCAAAAAAACTTTGCGTGGCTCAGAAGCCTTTGCTCCATCTTCCGCGAAAAAAACTCTTCCTACCATATGCGTAAAAGGTTCAAGGATGTCTCCACGCCCAAGTTCTGGATGTTTTGTCAGCAGTTCTTTTGCAATTTTGCCATCTGTTACCATGTATACGCATTGAGTACCGATGAAGATTTTAAAAAATTTTTGTTTTGTGCGTGCAGCCATCTCGTAAAAGAAAGGAGAGGCTCCTTGATCCAATAAACGTCCTAAGTTACGCCATCCTTGTTGGTGCTGAGGTACTACTTTAGAGGCTGTTTCTGCTTCAGATATGTCAGGCAATGCTTCATGCGGAGACGTTGCTGACTTTCTTGTTGTATTTAGGGAGTATGGGCATGTCTTTGTGCTCGTTTTTTTCGGGTCAAATAATTTCGCTTTCATTCTTTTGGAGTCTCCCTTCGATAATTCAAAAAATAATGTTCTTATGTGGAAGATTCATAGAGTTTCATGATCTATGCTTCTATCCGTGTACCATTCAACACTTTGTTTTTTTTTAATCAGGTAATAACATAAAGATATATTATTTTCTATAACCGGCTGATTATTAATTGGATTAGGAAAAGGATCTTTAATAATTAAGTCACCAATTCCAAAATTGAACACCATTAAATCCTTTTTTAGCAGAGATTATGTATGCCAACTACTAATAAGCACTCCTATTTGTATTCTTTCTTTTAATTTTTAGGGATTATTAGCTATTTTGCCCTATGGAGATAGGAAAAAACATCATAAAAATGATGATTGGAACATTTTTTTGCTGCAAATCTGGATAAAATACTGTACAATATATGACTAGTTTTTATCCATTAACTTTAAATAAGAGCGCTATGAATGATTTAAACCTTTATAGAAATATTGGTATCTTCGCCCACGTAGATGCCGGAAAAACCACCACTACCGAGCGTATTCTAAAGCTCACCGGTAAAATCCACAAAATAGGTGAAGTTCACGATGGTGAATCAACAACCGATTTTATGGTACAGGAAGCGGAACGCGGTATTACCATCCAATCAGCTGCGGTTAGTTGCTTCTGGAAAGGTCATCGCTTCAATATTATCGACACCCCAGGACACGTGGACTTCACTGTAGAAGTTTATCGTTCACTAAAAGTTCTCGACGGCGGTATCGGTGTTTTCTGTGGTTCTGGTGGGGTTGAGCCTCAGTCTGAAACTAACTGGCGTTATGCGAACAATTCAAAAGTATCTCGTTTGATTTTTGTAAACAAATTGGACCGTATTGGCGCGAACTTCTTAAAAGTAACTGAGCAAATTAAAAAAGTATTGGGTGCACATCCATTAATTATGACTTTGCCTATAGGTTTCGAAGACAGCTTCGTAGGTGTTGTCGATTTATTAACTCGCCAAGCCTATGTTTGGGACGAATCTGGCCAGCCAGAAAATTACAAAGTTACTGATATTCCAGCCGATATGAAGGACGATGTTGAAATCTATCGTGCGCAATTAATTGAAACCGCACTTGAGATGGATGACGAATTGCTGATGGCTTATTTAGAAGGAGAAGAGCCTTCATTGGAAGAAATTAAGCGTTGTATCCGTAAAGGCACGCTTGAATTAGCCTTCTTCCCAACTTATTGCGGTTCTGCCTTTAAAAATAAAGGGATGCAGTTATTATTGGATGCGGTGGTTGACTATTTACCGGCTCCACATGAAGTTAATCCACAACCTTTGACTGATGCTGAAGGTGTGCCAAACGGCCAGTTCGCTATCGTTTCTGCTGATGAGCCATTCCGTGCCTTGGCATTTAAAATCATGGATGACCGTTTTGGTGCGCTAACGTTCATACGTATCTATTCAGGAAAACTAAATAAAGGTGATACGATTCTTAACTCCTTTACTGGTAAAACTGAACGCGTCGGCCGTATGGTTGAGATGCAAGCAAATGATCGTATTGAATTGCAAAGTGCTGAAGCAGGCGACATTATCGCGATAGTGGGCATGAAAAACGTTCGCACCGGTCATACTCTTTGCGATCCAAATAATGAGTGTACACTGGAAGCGATGGTTTTCCCTGAGCCAGTAATCTCTATTGCAGTTACGCCAAAAGATAAAGGCGCCACTGAAAAAATGGCTATTGCTATTGGTAAGATGGTTGCAGAAGATCCAACGTTTAGAGTAGAAACAGATCAAGATTCTGGTGAAACCATTCTGCGTGGTATGGGTGAATTACATCTTGATATTAAAGTGGATATTCTGAAACGTACATACGATGTTGAGTTAATAGTAGGTCAGCCTCAGGTTGCTTATCGTGAAACCATTACAAAAATGGTTCAAGACAGCTATACCCATAAGAAACAATCAGGTGGAGCCGGTCAATACGGTAAAATCGACTATACAATTCAACCAGGCGAGCCAAACACTGGATTTACGTTTATTACATCTGTTGTGGGTGGAAACGTTCCTAAAGAATTCTTCCCTGCAATTGAGAAAGGGTTCCGTTCAATGATGGACTCAGGAACTTTAGCTGGTTTCCCTGTACTGGATGTTGTAGTTGACCTTACTGATGGTGCTTACCATGCTGTTGACTCTTCAGCAATTGCATTTGAAATCGCAGCGAAGGGTGCTTTCCGTCAATCAATACCCAAAGCTG
Organism: Legionella stuttgartensis; assembly: GCF_977063405.2. Taxonomy (NCBI): domain Bacteria; kingdom Pseudomonadati; phylum Pseudomonadota; class Gammaproteobacteria; order Legionellales; family Legionellaceae; genus Legionella; species Legionella stuttgartensis. The sequence continues at coordinate 154,413 of NZ_CDRUHA020000108.1, read as the reverse complement.
CTCCACAATTGCTTGAACCAATCATGAAGGTTGACGTTTATAGTACAGAAGAAGATGTTGGTAATGTGATTGGTGATTTGAACCGTCGTCGTGGTATGATTTCGGGTCAAGAACCAAGTGCAGCTGGTGTCCGTATCAAGGCTGATGTTCCACTTTCAGAAATGTTTGGTTACATTAGTACATTGCGTACTCTTACCTCTGGTCGTGGTCAATTCTCAATGGAATTTTCTCACTATGCTGCTTGTCCAAACAACGTAGCTGAAGCAGTAATCGCCAAAGAAAAGGAAAAGAAAGCTGCTGCTATGGCGTAAGCACGTTAATACATTTTAGAAAGCCCTATCAGTTGTGGACTGATGGGGCTTTTTTTTTAATCCAAAAAATTAGGCATTTAATATAAAAAGATTTTTTGAAGTAATGTTCAATGTGATACGCTGATTTAATTGATCCCAAGTACTCTCCCCGGATTCTCCGGCTTTTCCCTTTAATGCTGATGTTCGTGGTGTCTCATTAGTGCTTGATGCAACAGGTTTTCCTGTGGTTAGTTTTTATCGAGCGGATAAAACCAATTGAAATTGCTACATTGTGGGGATGCTGATTGTGCTGGGCAAAATAATACATTAACAGTACTGGATCCAGGCGCTCAAGCCGCCGATCACCGTGCTACATCAGTTATTTTAGACGCTGGTGGCAACCCAGTGATTGCAGCATATTGGGATACCGAAAACTCTGCGTTAAAAGTTTTGTATTGTGGAAATTCCTGCATGTAACGCTGGTAATACTATTGCATCGCCTGTAACTAGGGCGAACACTGGATTACAATCTTCGATCGAAATCGATAGTTCAACAGGGTATCCAATGGTGAGCTTTGGAACAAATACTACGATGTCGATACGGTATTGTGGTAATGCATCATGTACTACCGGGAATGTAATAACGGCTGTTGATCCAACGACAAAAGGTACGATAGTGCATTAGTGCTTGATGCAAATAATAATCCGGTTGCTAGTTACTATACTCCAACCGCTAAGCATATCAAGGTATTGCACTGTGCAACCAAAAGCTGCCAATAAATTAAAGTAATGATTGTTCATGTTGGATAACAAGGAGGATTAGTCACAATGACCTAACCTCCTTGCTCTGGTACGCTTAAAACCCACTAAAGTGTATTACCTACGTCACTTTTTAACATAGGCATTGAGTAGCTTAAGTCTTTCTCAGGGCACGCAGGCTACCATTCATTTCAGTTTTTCTAATAAAATAATATCTGAGCCACGGATATGGGAAATTTTTTTTGCTGTTACTAACGGATCTTGTAGGATTTTTTGTATATCTGAAAATAAATCAAGACCATGATGTTTTAATGAGCGTAATAAAAAATAAGCCTTACCATTATTAGCAAGGGAGTTTTCTAGCGCACGAATATAACTCTCAAAAGAACTATCTAAATAAAATCTACAACGATTTTTAAATTGGGAAGGGGAAAGAACTCCGTGGCCTAATTGGAAATAGGGTGGATTACTAATTGTCAAATCATATTTTCCTTCCCACTTTTTTTCATGTAATTGATCATAATTTAAAAGATGCCACCGAAGTTGTAATTCAGGCCGATTGACGGTAGCGATGTTTTGATGAAAATATTCAGTATAAATATCCTGGACTTCAATAAAATCAATTTGTCGTATTGCTTGAAGGTGCCATGATAGTTCGAATCCTATGACTCCACAGCCCGCACAGAGATCTAATACCCTTAATGAACCAAGATCTGGTTGGGTTTTCAATTGTGTTGCAACAAATTTTGCAAGCTGAATTGAATCAAGACTGAAATGATATTCGTCCGGTTGTTTGTAATTATAAGTAAAAGGTACGTCTAGTTCGCTCTGCATCGTTTCAATCATTTTGAAATTCTTTGTCAATTATATCCTTTTATTGCATCAATGATTAGCTGCATCTACTTGTCATTAAGTAAATTGTGGCTTGTTGTTTTCAAAGCAATATTCACATGATTTATAAGCACCAACGATACCTATTTTTTTTGAGAATGCTTGGTCTTTAGGGTTCCTAAGGAGCAAGATAAAGTTCTTCAAATCATCAATAGTTAATTCTTTTCCTTTACCGTATTGTTCACGTAATAAAATTTGCTCTTCCGAAGTTTGATGAGACGCTTTGTCATTTCCCAACCACCAAGCTAAAGTAAACGTACTATACCAAGATTGGTAAATGATAAATTTTAATTCTTCTCCATTGTATATTTTTTCTATAACAAACGAATGGTAGTCTTTGCCTATCTGTAACAGAAATATATTATTATCACATTTATTGTCTAGTAGTTTTTCTTGCAGTACATGTTCAAGAAAATATGGGATAGAAAATTGTTCTGGTTGCTTTTCAAATCGTTGTCTTCCGCATAAATAATTTATCAACTCATGTGCTAAATCTTTACAGTAATGTTTTTTGAGTTTTCCTTTCCTTATTCTTTCTTGTATGCGAGCGAATGTGCTTTTGGCACTTAATTGCTGATTGGTATTATCTAAAAAAAATTTATACTGCATATTAAAACTATCAATTTTGAATCCAAATCACCCATAATTTTATATTAAATTTTAGATTATAGTGATAAATAGATAGCATATTGGTAGAAGTTTGATGATTTGGGTCTGAAATTTAGATAGCAACTGTTAACTTATCTAGGTATCGTTTCGTCATATGAAACAACCTCTATATATTTGTTCCAATAATTAAGCCTGAATCCTTGCCTCGACCTACGCTTTTTCGATGTTAAGAGGGATTCATCCCCTGGAGTAGGTCTTGCATAGCTTTTTCAAGTTTCTCTAATACCGATTCTATACCATATTCTGAAGCCTCAAAAAGTAATCCAGAAAATATTGCTTTTTTTGCCTTGAATATATTAGGGACAACTGCATCACGAATTATTTTGGTTTTCTGTGATTCTAAGGCCTCAAGAGCATGGAGATATTCTTGCATCTCCGGGTTTGGATTAATATATTTTACTCCTTCACTAATCAGATTTTTGGTTATGAGTTGAAACATTTCATAATTCATTGCTTGTTGATATAGCGGTTCGGTAGAGGTTTTCTGACAACTTTGTAATAACGCAAAGAGATTATTAGCAGTCAAATGAGTATCTTGTTCTATGGATAACGAAATGAGGGTATGAACATCCCTAGAAAATGCAGTGAGTCCTTCTAATATTCTAATATTTTCTGGATTTTCGAAATCAGCCCATCTGCTAAAAGTTAGTACTTGCTGATGAGTCATATTGAGAACATTTTCAATCCATTTTAATTCATAAGCATCAATTTCTCGTTGTGCACCTGTTCGATCAATGCTCAATAAAACCTTACTATGCTGTCGTTTGTGTTCTCTACCCACTTCTTTTATGGATGTTTCTCTATGAGTAAGATACACCATTTTTTCAGGAGTAGGTTTTACAAATTGCTCGTGTAATACATTTTTATTGGCAATCACATCAATATATAGTCCAAAGTCGTCAAGTAATTTTTTTTGTAATTTTTTGGCAAAACCTACTCCTTCGCATACACACATCACAAGTGTCAACCGAGGGATGACATTAGGATCTTTAAATTCAGGATTTGTTAGGAGTTTTCCAAAATAAATAGCAACATCATTTAAAGTGTAGATCGTTGCATCCCCTTTTTGTTTATCAAGTACCATATCAACTAATTCTTCACGTCCATGTGCTGAAAAATATATTTTGGTATGGTTTGTAATCGGTTTGGGAAAGAAATCACGACCCTGCAAAGTTTTAAGATCGCATCCATTGGGTAATTTTACGAGTATTGCGGGGTCTTCATGTATTATAAGCGTATCAATATTTGCTGTTATTTGATCTTGGGTCAGATTGATGTAAATGAGTTTATCATATTTGGAATGCATGACAGACTCCATTCTTTATTCAGTATATTCTTAAAGTATAGAACTATTAAAAAGATTGATGGATTTAGTGACTGTCTTGAACAAACCTGTTCAAGACAGTAGCTTTTATATAATTCCTTTGAAGTTAAGGTTCTTACCATGGCTGCATTTTGAAAGGCGATGGATTAAATAGTTCCTGTTTTTCATCATCCATTTCAATTTTCTCTTCTATAGAAGTAGGCTGTGGTTCCATGGCAAGAGGATTTGGAGCACAACTTTGATCCTTTGTGAATGGGGCTTTTAATTGTGATGTTGGCACTAAATTATTGGCTAGCCGTTGAATAAATGCATCATATAAGTTTAACGTGGGCATGCTAATATGAAGAGCAATTATGTTACCTTCTTTATCTTGAGTAATGCGCGGATAGTCATCGGAACGATGATTTTCTTCTTTAAACTTATGGAAGTCTTTTATAATCGCTTCCATGAATTTTTTTAACTCTCTTCTTTGTTCTTCCGTTAATGAGTTAGGTTCACAAAGCAATTTAATGGTAAGCGTCTTCGATTCGCGATCACTGTCAACCAGCAATCGTCCTTGAGCGATCAATGCCTCAATTACTTTAGGGTCAAAACTTAGTTCACCTAAAGACTCCGGAGCAAACTCGACCATCAATTCTTCTGGAGTTTCTACTACTTTGCGAGGTTTAGTTAGAAAGTTATCTTCACCAAGACGAGCTTTTTCTTCGGGTGTCTTATCAGATTTGGCACTATCGCTTTTACCGTCAGCGCTACCGCCTCCATGTCCAGAACAAAGAGGCTTAGGGGCGATTTCTTTAAAACAAACCCGACAACGTACTTTTGCAGCTTCCTCCGCGGCTTCCTTTTTTTCTGTTTCTTTTCTAAATTGTTGTAAAGCTAATGCTATAGAAGAGATTTTAGGTTCATCTTCCGTTATGGATTTCGAAACAGGCGGATGTTTTTCGTTGGCTTTTTTCATGAGAATTCTCCAGTACACGTTCATAATGATAATTCGAATAAAGATCGACTTATCTGTTAGTATACCGAGTTACTAAAAATCAATTGTATATAAAATGTACATTGGACGTCGTATGTTTGCTTCCAGGTATATATCTATGTAAAACTTAATTGAGACAGTATTTCAGAAACTCTTTTCTTTTTGTTATTTTAAAGAAAGCTTAGGCAGAACGAATGAACGATAAATCCATATTGCTTGTAGAGGATAATATCAAACTAGCAAATTACCTTAAAGAAAGTCTCCAGGAAGCCGGTTATGATGTTTCTATTGAAAAACGTGGTGATAGAGCAGTCTATCGCATTATCCGTGAGCAACCCGCCTTAGTACTATTAGATATCATGCTTCCTGGGATGAATGGGGATCAAATATGTCACACCATTAGAGAGGACTATTTGGGAAAAATACTCATGTTAACTGCAGTTCATGACATTGAAAGTGAAGTATCCTCTTTAAACTTAGGGGCAGATGACTATCTAACCAAACCTTTTGCAGACGGGGTTTTAAAAGCAAGGATAGAAGCATTATTACGCCGACCTAATTTAGTTAATATTCAAAATCAATTTCAATTTGGAAATTTTTCTATCAACTTTAGTACTAAGAGTGTTTATCTCTTTGGTGAAGAAGTTTCAATAAGTACTACTGATTTTGAAGTTCTTGCTTTGCTGGTTAAGAATCATGATAGGCTGCTTAGTAGGGATAGCATTATGTATGCACTTTCTGGACGCGAATATGATGGAGTTGACCGAAGTATTGATTTAAAAATATCTCGTTTAAGGAAAGCATTAAACGATAATAATAACCAGCCTTATCGTATAAAAACAATTCATAAAAAAGGATATGTATTTGTGTCAGAGGCTTGGGAATGAGGAGTTAATTTTTGTAGCATATTTAAAAACAACGGATGTACAATTTATATACATTTGGCTCGAGAATTCTTGATAAAATTAAAATATCAAATTTATTTTAAGTGGAATTCGATGATATGGCTACTCCTCCTTTAATGATTGCATTACAAGTAATAACTAAACTTGGTCATGTTCCTGCTGTTAGTTATGGTTGTGTTCAATCTCCAAAAAAAGATGAACATGAGTTTATACGAACCTCAATGTCTGTTGGCAAAAAATCTAACGACTCTGAAATGGACGTTGATGAAAAAACCAGGTTTCCAGCATCTTCCCTCAGCAAAATTGTGTTTACTTATTTGGTATTGCAGATAGTCAAGGATAAGCAAATCGATTTGGACGAACCATTACATAATATATTACAATATGAGCGATTCTTAGTGGACGGTGAATATCCAAAGAAAGCTAAGGAACTAACGGCGCGACATGTATTGTCACATACTACAGGCTTGCCGAATTTTGGGGGAAGTTTATCTTCAGCGCTCGTCTTTGATCCTAAGTCGGAGCTGGGTAAGGGATACTCCTATTCAGGTGACGCTTTTCTATACTTGCAAAAAGTCATCGAAACCAAAATGGGTAAAGATTTAGAAGCGTTAGCTCAAGAGTATGTCTTTGGTCCCTTGAGAATGGGACGTTCTACATTTATGCCGCCATCTGAGGCCGACACCAATGTTGTAACTGTTCATACTGAGCTTGGAAAACCGACTTCAATTTATGTGGGCGACCCTCATCTTAATGCGGCTGGATCATTACTCACTACGGGGGAAGATTTCTCGAAATTTATGGCTGCCTGGCTAGAGAATATGAATGATCCACTTATAAAGCAAGCATTTGAACCAAGGAGCACAGCAGACTTCATGACATGTGGTTTAGGCTGGCATATCTATAGACATAAAGATGAGCTAATTGTATATCAATTTGGTGAAAACCCAAATACTCGAGCTTTTGCTGCGATTAATCTAACGACAAAAAAGGGGGCCGTATTTTTTACGAACTCAGAGAATGGGATGAGTATTGCAAATCAAGTGTTCAACTCCCATGATTTACTAGTTATTGGAAACATGCAAGAGCTTTATAAACACTTACATTATACTCAAAGTGATGAGCCAGGATGGCAAGAAACAATTCTAGGAAAAGTTGCTGAAGTTGAGGACCAATTTGAAGAGGCTAGAGGTTTTTTTCAAAGAGCCACGGAGTTAGCACCTAAGGATGAAACCAAACTGAGACGTTTAGAATGGTTTAATGCGATACATTATCTTTTTCCAGCGAAAAAATTTATCTCGTCATTAAACGCGTTGGTTGGAAATTACAAAAATCGCTATAACGATGATGTGGAGATGTCTATACGAGAGGGTAGTTTGATCTTCAAACAATTTGATCAAGAGATGAAACTGGTGCGGATAACTGAAACTGACTTTCTACCTGAAAAAGACCAATCGTTCAAAATTAGATTTGATGGAGAGCAAATGATCATTAGTTATATCCACGGTGGCCGAGATAAATTTTTATCAAAAGACCCCTCACCAAAATCATTATTACACTATAAGGACGAAATGAGACAATTAAGGGAATCACAGCCAGGTGATCTGAATACAGAGACAAAATCCGAGTTTTACTTGTGAGCTTTACAAAGAATTAAACACTTTGTCTTGGTAGCTCAATTGTGAATCGTGCGCCGTTTAATATCGGTGATTGTGTAGCCATGACTTTTCCTGCATGTAGAGTAACAACTTTCTTAACAATAGCTAAGCCTAACCCAATATGTTTATCTCCAATTTCGACGTTTTTAGCAATGGTATATTCAGAAAAAATGTCCTCCACACTATCATGGGGTAAACCTGGGCCATCATCATCGACGTGAATGAAAATATGATTATCATCCTGGGATAGGGTCAAAGAAATGTGACGCACTGCAAATTTCATGGCATTTGTAATCAAATTAGTAACTGCATGTTTTAAAATATTTTTGTCGATGTACGCTTCTAAATAATTTAACTCCGTAACATGAAATGTAATTTCAAATCTTGATGAAGAGTAAGGTTCTAATAACATCCTTAACCATACTATGATATCTGTTCTGGATTGTTTTAATTTTAATTCACTTGAATGCATTTTTGAGTAGATTAAGAAGGTGCTTACGATGCGGTTCATATCAGCAATATCTTCCTGGATGCTGTTTACTTGTTTATTGAGTAATCCATCTTCTGCGTTGTTCCTTTTGATATTCTCTGCCGCCATTTGTATGGTTGACAAAGGCGTTCTAATTTCATGTGCGACAAATCGGCACAGTTGTTTATGTGATTCAATGAGCTCTTTTAATCTCCCACCCATGTGGATGATATTTATATAAAGCCCATACAAAACAGATGTGGTCCCTATTTTCTGATGAAAGTCGAAGTTCCCTTGACTAAAGTGCTTTGTTATCTGGTATACCTTCTTCATGTTTTTCACAAAAAGCAGAGAAAAAAATGTAATAAGACAAAGAGATAAGAAAAAGAAAGCTAAGATAAAATAGTACATTACATCACTAATTCTTGTTGTAACTGGCAGGTAGTTAAGTGGGCCAATTTTGAGTATTCCACCCCTAAAACCATAGTAGAGACTACTAATTTGTGACGAATTTTTATTTGTTTCAAATGCAAGACGATCTGTTAATAAAGAATTAGTTATAGTACTTGGCAGGAGTTTACTATTGGTTTTATAAACATGAAGTGGGAAACCATATATTTTTTCTAAATTTAATAGTTCTTTAGCCCAGGTATTTTGGGGCTTTGATAGTAAATGTTTAACGATTTGTTTTAAAGTAGGGGTCATATAATGAAAAATGACTTGGCCTGGATCCGAAAAATAATAAGCTAAAGCGTAAGAACTGTCGCCAATTTCTTTATATGCGGTATGTTGTACGAGTACTAAGTTGAGAAATTGGTAAGTTGTACCTGATAAGTAAATTATCTCACCACTCTTTAACTGATTATTTTGTGAAGAGGTGAGATTCAGGCGGTCGATCGCTATGATATGGACATCATTATTCGTTTCTTTCTTTATTATATCGTTCCAGTTTGATGTTGGATTAGTAATTAATTTATTTTCTAAACTAATTAAAAGTCCTTGTGACATCGTTTTCCCTGCATTATTAACAATCGCTGACTCAACCGACTTTAAATATTTAAAAAATGCCAAAGCAAAAATTAAAAATATCACAAAGAATGCAGTTAAAATTTTAATATATACATTAAATTTCATTGATGCACTCTACTTGTTGCGTGATTCGGAGTTGAGGGAATATATTCTTCTATTCGCTTAATCATGTAGGGGAAAAACGGATTGGATGAAAGTCTAAGGATTGAATCCAAACTCATGATAAGTACATTTCGTTCACCCCGCGAAGCGGTGGTTCCTAATTGAATACCATATTTTTTCGTTTCGGAGGAAATGCCATATAGACTATCGGTTACAGGGAACGGTATAGCAACGTGTGACAAGGAGTAAACATCGGGTGGATAAGCCAATCCTATAGGGGAAACACGTTCATTTACTGTTCCAGCTTCAGTGACTCGTTCGACAGCATCGATACTGTCCAGATTCGCATTAGTGATGATTACGGTGCGAAATTTTCGCGGAGGGGCATTTAAAAGCTTTGTCACTGCCATATCTGCGGAAGGACGTAATAAAAGACCCAATTTAGCAGCTCGATTCAAATCAAATAATACTAATTCACTACCATTTGCAGGAAGGTTGGCATAAAAAGCAGTAATTATTGCACGAGTACTCACTGTAAAATCCATTACAGACTGGAACGTCAATACAGGTGGAAGTTCGATTAGTCGATTTTCATTGGCAAGACGAACTATTTGTTGTTGTAATTCTGCAGTTAAACGATGAGATTGACGTGCTCCATTAACTGGAAAAGAATTGTATTTAAATGGATTGAATTCAGGAAGTATACTGAGCCAAGCTGCTTTTGCAAATGGTGGCAAGATAGCCGGTAGGGCCGCAAATCCCACAAAGCGAGCGAAGCGGGTGATTCCTATCATGGGTGAAATTAAGATAATTCTGTCCGGTCGTGCTAATTGTTTATTTTCAAGAGAATCAAGAGCATATTTTAATACCAGTGCTCCGCCATTAGAAAAACCTACGAGATGAAGAGGTTTAGAGGGACCTATGCGTCTTCGAGCTTCACGTATGGCAAGCCTGGTTGCAGCTAACCAATCTTCCCATTTCACATCCGTTAGGGCAGCAGGTACTGTGCCGTGAGCAGGTAGTCTAATAGCAATGGCAACATAACCATGGGCGACATATCGTCTGGCAATATGACGCAGACTATAAGGTGAATCAGTTAGTCCATGTAAAAATACAACCGCCCCAACAGGGGGACTTTGCGGTTCAAGTATATAAGACCGATTCCAATCAGTGGAAAATTTTTCGGGATAAACTGGGCTTCCGGCGAAATATCGATTAATCGGAACACGCTCGTTGCTGTTTAATTTTTCAGTTACTTCAATTCGTATCGTATCAAAAAGAGCATTTTCTATTTTTATGTATTGGAACCAATTAATTTTATCTAGTTCTTTCGCATGTAGTTCTTTGGGGACATAAGTATGCCATAGTTCTAAGGAGGGGCCACGCTGTGAATCAAATATCCTTAACCCGAGTAAAATTACAAGAGATAAGCAAACAAGCTTAGTGAGTGATTTTAACAATTTAAATAATCTAGCTCTCATTGGTGGGCTCTTTTGATAATCAGACCTAAGATTTCTTCATTTAAGGATATCATTTAGTTTTAATAAAGTATCCCTATTAAAATTAATAGTGATAGTGTATCAATCCCTCAATAATTGGTTGATATAGTTTTTTCATAAACAACCGTATGAATTTGATATTTTGGACTAAATTTATGACTCGAAAAAAGTGCGATTGCTCTAGTACATAAAGTACCATGGGTTTTCAAAACGCATTATCTTCTGACATTAAAGCGCTGGTTGCCTTGGGAAGATATTACATCGCTTGCGCGTAATGAATGGATATGTTGGATTGAGTCTGCCAAAAAACAGGAGACCAGGGAGCCACGAATTGAGAAGGCATGTAATGACCTTAAAAAAGGTAAGCGCCGTCCTTGTTATTGGCCTGGCTGTCCCCATCGATAAATAACCAAAATTATTGGCTTCCCTCTAGGCTTGATTACGCTATGTATAAAAATCTCAATAGGAATGAATTGGATTGAGTTTGTTGCCCAGTCTAACCAAACCTATGTATCTATTCTACGCAATTATAAGCCCTGAATGCTGCATTGTTCCTTCATCGATAGAGTCATTTGCAAGAAACGTTTCTAATGAGTCATAAAATTCTTTTACATAGCTTATCTTTTTTTCATTTTGATAAGCAAAAGGCCCGGAAATATTAGTTTTATTTGATGTGCCGGTCTCAAATAAATTTTGGCTATGAAGATTACGAATATTGAGTAATAATCTTCCCTACGGAAATTTATACAATTTCTTCGGATTATTCTCCGAACTGCCATCTGTGGATCTAAAAAATATACGTAAGACTCATTAGTAATCTTTTTTGCACCGACAATTACAGTATGGGGAGCAAGCGGCGACTTTAGTTCTTCCTTTGTATCCCAACCATAGATTACTCTTTTACCAAAGTTTTCATTTAGTTGATGAGGTGGCTGAATATATGTATGTTTTCCTGCTTAAGCCTACTTTGTTAGAAGGGCCCCAATAGTTAAGCCCTTCGTATTGGACAAAGTAGTTGCCTAGTTATTCCTTACTAGCAGGATAACTATCTCCAGGTTTCGCCCCCACAATGACTATTGTTGCACCAGTTTTAGTATGGCTACTAAAACAAGTGTAAGCGGGTAGAATAAAATATTCTCCCTTTTTATAGGTCGTTGTTTTACCATTAAGATGAAGGTGAAGCGTTCCCTCCATGATGACAACCAGTAACTTCTGTTTATAGAAGTGTTTGGGATGGTTGTGGCCTTTAGGGAGTTTTACGATTCCTCCTTTAAATTCATTAAATAAAATTGCTTGTCTGGTGGATTTGCTATAACTATTACCGATTAATCTCCATTTCTCATGATTTGCTGTTCCCGATTCAAAATGTTCGGCATTGCCTTTGCACTCAGCACCTAAAGCCGAAAAACTTAGTAATAAGAAGAGAGGAAATAAAGTTAGTCGAATAATCCAGTTCATGATTCTTCCTTAATTTATAGACTTACGATAAGGTATAGCAGCTACTGACGTTTTTGTCTAAAAGAGAGGCAATAAATTCAAATATAGATTAATGTATTGATAGTTCTTATAAGGCCGTTTGTTTCTTACTGCTTATAAGTTATAAGGGTAAGATTTTGATAGCAAGGACATGGAACACACTTTTGACAACTGAACCGATTTTCAGAGCAGTTGTCAAAAGCGATTATCTTCATTTCTGATTCCCTGGATGAGAATCCTTCAACCGTTCAATTTTAGGTATAGTTACTCCTATCAGAGTGTCACGTGTAACTATCGTTTGAAGTTGTTCCTCGGTCCAGTTCTCAGTACCTTCAGGTCGCATAGGTAAAACTACATAACGAGTTTTTTGATTGGAATCATGAACCCTTACCTCAACATCCTCGGGTATAATTGTGCCAAATTCAGCAAGAAGCTGGCGAGGCCAACGTACCATTCTACGGCGATAATTCATGCGTTCATACCAAGCTGGTGATGTGCCGAGTAGTGGTCTTGGGTAACAAGAACACAGTGTACATACCATAGTATGATGAACTTTTGGGGTATTCTCGCATACCAGTAAGAATGTATAGTCACTGGGTGTTCCTTCGCCAGTGGGTTTGAGCCAATCGATACCTATTTCAAGGCATGCAGCTACTGCATCCTTGAGTAATCTTTTTTTAAACTCAGGATCCACCCAAGCGCGAGCAACCAAGCGAGCGCCACCCATAGGGCCTATACTTTCATACCATTCCACAAAACGACGATGATCGTCTGCCGTAAATAAACCCTTCTCAATACATAGTTCACGTATTGCTGCTTCTAAAATAGTAAACTCTTCAGCTTCTTCACGCTCTTTTATCGGGTGCAGATTGACATACTCATCTCCATGATTGTGTTCATGATGATGATCGTGTCCCTCGCAACAAGTTGAGTTTTTAGCTTTCTTTGTCATGAAATTCTCCAAAAATATATTTATATTTTCTCAATCCATCGCTCAGATAGTTCTGTTTCTAACGTATCATTGGCGGGACCGCCGTAGTCTTCCCACAGCTCTGTCATTTTAAAACGAACCATATAAAAGGGCTCTCTTCGTCCTTCATATCTACCCCATGCTTCATCTTCTGGAATAACCCAAGAGGGTCTAATCATAACGACTTCGCCTATTTTTCCGCGAGTATATCCCTGAGTTCGTGTATGAAAGAGTGAGGGTAAATCAATAACCTTTACTTTATCGCCAACCTTATATTTAGTGCTCATTTACAGGCCTCCTCACGTTTCTTAATTTGATCTAATTTCAACATCAATTCATCCGGGGTTATCAAGCCTTTATCAAGTAACATTTTCGTTGCAGCCAATAACCAGCGAGCGTAATAAGGTGTTCCACAATAGAGAGTTACACCCAAGTCATTTTCACGCCGTCTACGCTCTTCTGAAACCCAATGACCTCTCCAAGCCAAGCATTCAGCAGTCGCATGTGTATACATTTCCCAAAGTTCGGTATCATGAAGAGACTTATCAAGAGGACCATCGGGTTGACCACCAATATCATGAACTACATGGAGTATCGCTTGAGCAGCTTCAGGGGTTAATGAAAAGGGTAAGTCCATCTCCCCCCGTGATACGGGAACAAGTTTCCTAATTATCTCCACTAAAGATGTGTAATTTTCTGCTGCGTGAGACATATTAATATCCTCCTATTTCCAAACTACTTTACTCTGTTGCTCGACTCTTTGTTCCAAAACCGCAAAATTCATCCATCTGTAAATAAGAATCGAGATAATCCAACTCAGAATAAAAAACAAAACAATGAAAAAACCGATACTATTAAATCGTGCATTCTGTTGATTAATGAAATCCCAAAGTGAACCTTTTAAACCCGATTTTTCGGCTATTAAATGCAATGCCTCTATTCCTCCAATAAAAAAAGCAACCAGAGCTGAAGCGAGTGTGATCGTTAAATTGTAATAAAGCTTTTTCACTGGATTAAAAAACGCCCATCTGTAAGCGCCTAACATTAAAACCCCATCACTTGTATCAATAAGTGCCATACCCGCCGTGAAAAGAGCAGGAAATAAAAGTATGGACCATATTGAAATCCCATTCGCTGCTTGTGAGGCTGATAGTCCAAGAAGACCTATTTCAGTTGCGGTGTCAAAACCAATCCCAAAGAGCAGTCCTAAAGGGAACATTTGCCAACTGTGAGAAATGAGACTGATGAATCTACGAAAACGTTTAACAAGAAATCCTTGTTGATCAATTACTTCATTAGTATCCTTTTCGGTCAATATCTTCCCTTGACGAAGTTGTTTAAAAATCCTATAGATATCAAGAAAAATAATAACGTTTATTAAGGCTATAAATAAAAGAAATATGGCAGAGAATGAAGTACAAAGTATACCTCCAATTTCATGCCATTGAGCCCAGTTGGAATTCATGAATGCTTTAGTAGATAAGGCGATTACTATAGTTGCTATGAGAACAACAGAAGAATGGCCTAGGGAGAAAAAGAAACCTACCCCAACCGGTTTTTTTCCTTCTTGCGTCATTTTACGTGTAACATTATCAATTGCTGCAATATGGTCGGCATCTACCGCGTGGCGCAAGCCAAAACTATAGGCCATCACCGCAGCTCCAAATAGCAAGGGTGAATTATAAAATGCGTAAAAAGTCCAAAGCCATACTACAAGATTAAATACGACTAAAAATACATACATCATCATAATTTTTTGGCTAAGACTTATTTTGTTATAATCAAAGATCTTTTCCATAATCCCTCATTCAATACCATACAATAATGTTTGGTATTATTTAATTATAGATCTCATTCGAGAAAACTGATAAAAAATTGCACAGTTTATTTGTGTTTACAATAGAGGCGTATGGTATGAAGGATACTGTGATATCGTCGAAACGTTTAATTCAACGTTAAGAACTTTAAACGCCTCCAAGATCAAACTACTAAACGTCCAAATTTATAAATTACTCATTTGACCAGCTTTTTAAACCTTTATTTGTATTTGACTATAATTAGACACAGAGAATAAGAACACATGTTGATTTGTTTATTTAATAGTTTTCTAGAGGTTCGAATGAAAGAATATTTGCATCATAATCATTTGGCTCAGATTAATTATGCAAGGGGCCTAATAATGGTATGCCGCTGTTATTGCTTCATGGAGCCACACATCGATGGCAATCTCTTTCGTCCATATCGCTCGAGCTACGTACCTTTTTTCATGTTTATGCTCCGGATTTTCGTGGTCATGGCAAATCCCAAAAAAAAACAGGTCATTACTTTTTGGATGATTATTTGGCAGATATTCAATTTTTCATCCAAGAGGTGATAAAAGAACCTGTACTATTAATTGGACATTCTTTAGGGGCAATGATTGGAGGGATGCTTGCTGCAACTCAACCCTCCATGGTGAAAGCGCTAGTCCTTATGGATCCGCCTTTAAATTTAAACTCTCTTCGTCAATTAGCGCTAGGATTTTATTTGTTAAAAATAACCTACAGGGAAAGATTGAAGATAATGGGTTAAGCATCTAAAAGTAAACATTTTATGACACATTTCCCCTGTATGCCTCATCAAGCCACATCCATGTTACATCAAAAATACTTAATGAGCTCTTAATGTGCACTTAATCTACATATTATACTATATAAGCTCTTTAATTATTCAAAGGGTGTTTAATGTTATCAAAGGTGGTCAAAACATCATATGAAGGGCGATTCTTTGTGCCGACAGTTGAACTAAAAGAAAGAATAAAGTCAAAACAGGAAGTTACTCCAAAAGATTTTACCATAATAGCTTATTCTAGTTCAGGTAACGATGAACATTCCATTGAGTTATTAGAACAAACTATGGTTGCCTTTCCCAAAGAAATGGTTAGAAATTTAGTATGTTTGTATCCAGAGCGACTTATTGAACATGAGATACTCGCTCAGTTACAAGCAACCATAAAATTGGATAAGCATGTTGATGATGAAATGGATACATTTGGACATGCTTTTACCAAAGTACAAAAAAAATTAGAGGGAGAGGTATATGATGGAATTACTTCTAAAATAACTATATTACATGCCCATCTCTACGTAGATATTATAAAATTTTTTGATGACTTAGAACTTGGAAAATTAAAAGAAAAATACCCTTTTTCCTCTGATGAGTTGGAGTCCATGAAATCATTTTATTCGTCAATTTCAGGAAAGGAACCCTGGGAAAGCAATAAACAACTACTTAAAACGATATGCGCTCAGCGAGCTATGGCATCGATTTATACTCAAAGAGCACGGGCAATAATTGAACCTATTGTAACCAGTGTTATTCATGATCTTTGTGAACAAGGTGATTTAGAGCCATTAGAGTATCTAGAAAAAGAACGAGCCGTAGCATTATTTACTACTGGAGGAGTTGCTTCTGGAAAAGGAAGTTGTCTTAAACTCGTGGCAAAAGTTATAGGACAATATGAACCCCAATCTGTTGCATGGAATCAACTCGTTCATCATAATGCGGATAGACTGAAGCCTTTTCTGCAAAAACCAGAAGTGGATCCCCTGAGATATTCTCAATTTACCTATGAAGAAGCCTTATTGGTTAAAGAAAGAGTGATGCAAATTATTGCAAAAAAAAGCAGTGAATTGGGTGGAAAAAGGTATCCTTGTTTCCTTCATGATCAAACCAAATTAAAACCCGATGAGCTTAGAGAGGCGAATCAACGCTATGGGGAAGTAGATATTGTCGCGATTTCTACTGATGCAGCTGCTGCAATCGGACGAGCACATGGTCGAGGGATAGATACACAACGATACGAGCATACAGAGGGATTACTAGGATCTCATCAAGCTGTTCCTGGAGAAATGATGAAGTCATTAAATCAAGAGGAATTAATGGGTTCTAATGTATCTGTGGCGATTTTTGATAACAATAGTCCTACAAGAGAATTAACTATGTTTGCTTCGGTTAATATGAGAGAGAAAGAGATTATTATTTATAATGAGGAAATGATGCAAAATTGGATTAAAAAAGAAAACATTAATCCTAAAGCAAGACCAGGTGAATCTTTATATATAGAAAAACCGGTTCGTGCAACTGACGAATATTTTGGTCCTTTAATTGAGAGGGGTTTCGAACTTAAATATCCAACGGAAGATGCTTCTTTGGCATTTAAAGTATAATTTACCTATATACTTAGTTTAATATATAACCTGATCCAATGTCATAATTTATTCACAAGGAGTTAATATGAAATCGAAAACAGCTAGTGATGCGCAAAAATCTAGCGATAAATCAAAGAAATGGTCTTTTTTAGGTGCGTCCAAACAAGTCTTAGATGAAGAAAAAAATTTAAAGAACTCAGAAATAGAAGCAGTTAAGGATAAAAATGAGAGTATTAATAATCTAGATAATATTGTTGAAGCGGAACCAGATATAAATCAACTTCTTAAATATAAATAGTTGGCATATAAAAGGGGGGCTATCCAAACAATCTATGCCTCATACTATTGAAATAGAAGAGTTGCTCTTTTGCCATCAACTCTTCAGGTTTCATTATAGGAGTCACTCTATACATTGCATACTTCTTAATAATTATTATTCAGCATAAAACTCAATAAGTTTGCCTTCATGATGGATAGATATTTGGGATTTTTGATATAACTAGATGAAAATTATTTGATGAATCCATTCGATTGATGGCTCCAATATTCATAGTATACTTTTTTTGCATCGATCAATTCTTGATGTGAGCCTGACTCAACCACTTTACCATTTTCAAGCACAATAATTTTATCCATAGCTTTCAATGTCGAGAGACGATGAGCCACAATAATGGCTGTTTTATCTAAAATCAAAGTTTCTAGTGCTCGCTGAATAGCTTGTTCAGTGACTGAATCAAGTGCGGAGGTGGCTTCATCAAGCAATAAGATGGGCGAATCTTTTAAAATGGCGCGAGCAATAGCAACTCTTTGTCTTTGACCTCCTGATAATTTCACACCTTGCTCACCAATAACCGTATCATAGCCTTGCTCTAGTTTCATAATGAACTCATGACAATTTGCTTTTTTGGCTGCTTCAATTACCTCCTCTTTAGTTACTTTTCCACAACCATAGGCAATATTCTCAAAGATACTGCGATGAAATAAATTGA
Organism: Legionella stuttgartensis; assembly: GCF_977063405.2. NCBI lineage: Bacteria > Pseudomonadati > Pseudomonadota > Gammaproteobacteria > Legionellales > Legionellaceae > Legionella > Legionella stuttgartensis. The sequence continues at coordinate 136,217 of NZ_CDRUHA020000108.1, read as the reverse complement.
GATGTTGAGATACAGTTGAGATTTGAGAGCGAAGTGACGTTTTTTTAAAATCCGTGATATCAATCCCATCAATATAAATAGCTCCAGATGTTGTATCATACAATCGCATTAATAATTTAATTAATGTTGTTTTGCCTGCTCCAGAACTTCCAACGATACCAATTTTTTGTTTGGCAGGAATAGTTAAACTAAAGTCATTAAATACCGAAAGCATTTTTGGATAAGCAAATGATACATTTTGAATGTTTATTTCCCCATCTTGGATAATATGGTTTATTGCATTTTCCTTGTCTTGGACATCAGGATTATCTTCTAACAGACTTAATCCATCTTTTATCAAGCCAAGGTTATAAATGAGTTCTAGAAAAGCATTGCCCAGACTATTGGTTAGTCCTGCGATTGCGGTTACAGAAGTCATCACAAATACAAGTTCTCCAACACTAACCAACTTATATTCATAGCCTATGACAGAACCAATCAAGTAAAAAGCAACTAATCCATTCATTGCTAAATGTTGAATGAGCATTACTTTCGCCGCATGCTTATTCCGAATACGTTCGGTTTTAACTAAATTGTCTATGTTTTTTTGCAATAAATTTGATTCGCTTTCAATGGTCACATTTTGGATTACCGTTTGAATATTCGTTACCACATCGATCATATGTCCATTAAAGAGGCTGCATGCATTAGCAAAAATTGAAGCTTTTTCACGGCCAATTTTGGCTGCTCGATAGGTATAAATGATAATAGCACTCCCCCAAATCCATAACACCAAGCCAAAATAGGGAACCACTGTAGAAAGAAGGATCCCCGTGATTAAGATGGCTAGTGATTGTGGGAAAATAATTGTAAAGATATTTTGCGCTATGGGTTCAAGGCTAATGCATGCATTGGTCACTTTATTGGAAAGAAACCCTGATTGTTGATGCTCAAAGTAGGCAATGGATTGATCCGTTAAATGGGAAAATAGTTTATTTATCATGTGCGACTTATGGGCTGTCATGCTGAACAACATGAACAGTGCATGAACATAATAGCCAAGACTACGTAAGATATGAATAGTGATATACAAACCCACTGGAACACCTGCGACAAACCAAATTGACATTCCATTTAAACCATTGTTTTTGATTTGATCGATGATCGTTCCTAATAGATAGGCCATATAAGGCAGGGTTATAGCCCAAAATATTCCAAAGATTAGGAAAAAAACTGTGCTCCATTTATGTTGGTTTATATAATCAACCATCAATTGGGAAACATTGTGCATTTGTTACCCTTTTTATACAAAGAACCTATGATTTTATTGTAGGTTTCTTATCTTTGGCGATCAAGCGATGAGTTTTAGCGATATGCTTTATTAGGTTCCATAAACTACCATTGCTTCAGATGGTTGAACAGATTTTAGTCTAATATATAAGTGTGGGATTTTCTTCACGCAGTGAAATTCATGAGCTATGAAATTACAAGCGTATAGATTGAGATAATTACTATGGTTCCAACTGAAACAACAGGTATTGTATTGAAATATGAGGAACTTACATCGTTTTTAAAATATATGTTTGAGGGTACATACTTAGCAGATGAAATGGAAGGCTTTGGACACTGCAATGGATTTTCCAGCTTATTCATGAATAGCATGCGCCAAGGTGAGAAGGGGAGATCAGATTTTTATCGACGGATAGAAATCATCAGAGAATTACTTAAGATAAAGGACCAAACGTCCTCTATTAGTACTTTAAGTACGGTTCCTGAGCATATGCAGGACCTTATTCGAGAAGTTGTATTGTCTCTTCAACAAGAGACCAACAGTCAAGAACCTTCTTTTTTTGTAAATGGTGATCTACCTATTCTTAACGATTTGACTTCATTTGCACAAGAACTAGTGGTCTACCATGATCCAGCGTCGTTTACTGCTTTGTTTGAAGGTTCTCCTAAAGAGCCTGTTGGCCAAGTTGCTGAGCTGGTATATCCTTTAATGTTCACTCCAAAAGAATATAAAAAGTGTAGCGTCGAAAAGTTTTCGGTTGGTATATATAATAAAACAGAATTTTTACATTACTTTGATCGTCTCCATAATGCATTAGAAACAGAACCCACAAAAGAAAACGAATCACCTAATCCTGCAGTTTCCTTTTTAATGGGGACTACTACGCACTCCATTAGTATTGGTTATGATACGACAACTAAAAAATGGTTTATATCCAACAGCGAGGACATAAAAAAGGACTATTTAATCGATGGAACCCCAGATACTGGAAAGCTTGCTGAATGGGTTTTTAACGCCCTGGTAAGAAAAGATGTAGATAAGTATATTGCTTTTTCCTCTACAATATTTGCTGATACTACAAGAGTCGAAGTAATAAAGGAAACTCTTAAAAAAGATGCTGCTTGGCAAGTTATCCACGATCCCACACGAAAAGAGTGCATTAACTATCTTAGTTATAACGATATAAGACTACTTCATATACTAGTTGCAGAGGCGGATTTAAGCACGATTGCAAACTATCTCGACTTTGTAAAAAAGCTAACAACAAACACTTCACTTTTTTTTAATACGACAAATTATTTAGATCAAATCCTAAACGCTCAAGATAAATTTGGATATACACCTTTAATGTTTGCTATTGATAAAGCGGATTTTGAACGAGTAGAATTACTACTTCAATATAATCCTGATTTAAATTTAAAAAATAAAAATAGTGAAAGTGAAGGCCAAACAGCGCTTGAAATAGCTCAACATAATCTAAAGCAATATCGTGAGAGCGGTGGGGGCAACAAGCAAATCATAGAATCGTACTCAAAAATAATAGACGTCTTGGAAAATCACTTAAAACTTAGCCCTACAAGTAATAAACATTGAATCTAAGGGCAACTATTTGAGATAAAAAAAGGGCCTCTAAACTGTAAATTATAGCGCCCCTAATCATTTAATTTTTTAGAGTAGGATTATCCTGCTCTGAGGGATGCGTTGAGCATATCTGCATTACATATAGGGTTAAATACAGGGGAATATTTTTCATTTAGGAGAAAATTAGTTACATATGGTTGAATATTTTTTGGTTGTTCCATAGATAGTTGTTCTTTAATGTAGCATTCTATTTCTGCATGATTTTCAATTGGATTTTGTATCCAGGACTTCACTTTATCTGTGGATATTACAAAGTTAAGTACAATCTTATTATGTCTGATGTTGGGCTCCAGAAGTATGGTGAAGTAATATTTCTTTTGACTAGATGAATATCTGGCAAGATAGTCACCTGGATTGGTAAGTAAACACTTCGCGGCCTCGGTATCAATATTGCCGTGATACAATGGAAATTTCATCTCTTTTTTTATTTCTTTTTTTACCTTGAAGAATGCTGCTGCCTGGGGATAATTCCATAGCTTGGAGTCATTGTGTTCGCTGCAGTGTTCACTTCGTTGTTGTTTGAGCACATTCCCATAAAATAACAAAGCGCGCGCGAGCATCATTGCTGTGTAAATTTTGGATAATTGTTCCGACAGTCCTGCACTGCAAGTTCCATGTTCAATAATTTCATTTAACTGAGAATATATGGGAGCCCCTATGTTTCTCAAATTAACAAAATCAGAGTCGGCAAATCTATTTAATGCTCTCATTAAGCTCGAGTCTTTGGGGGTAGATACTTGATAGTCCTCCTCTACAAAGGTATGAAATAAAAATAGTGCAAATTCAAACTCATGGAATTGAGGAGTATTTCCAGAAAAAGCCCATTTATGTTTAAGGTGAATATTTTTGGCCTTATTTAAAATATTTTCAAACAGATTACAAAATGCCTCATTGAATAATACAGTATCTTTTACTGACGGACCTAGAGTTTTGCTCATTTGCTCTATACAGCGTGCATATACATTGGGGAACGTAGTAAATATGTTTACTAGATCGTCTCGTGAAAAACTTTCAACCCACTTCACGCTTTGCTTTGTAATTTCACTGCCGCTAATATAGTCGTCTAACAACCCCGTTTCAGCAAGACGATTTAGAAGCATAGCTTCTGTATAGGTCGAATTGTTGGAGGTGATAATGGTTCTGGGTTTCTGCTGCTCTTCGTTTTCCTTTTCAGTATCTTGGTTTTCAATTTTCTTTCTCATATATATCCACTTTGTTGATGCTATACGTTGTTCGATTTTTTGCTTTCATTCTCAACTACCCATATTTCATTTGCTGCTCGCAGGCCTGATAGGTAAGCGCCATGTACTGTGGCGGGGAATTTAGCATTAGTTGCTTCTCCTGCAAAAAACAAACGTTGCTTTACAGGTTGGGCTAAGACATTGTATGCATTACCATCACCATCTATTTTAATAAATGAGTAGGAACCATAACTAAAGGGATCAGAATACCAATGAGTAATTTTATAATAACTAGGTTGAGGTATTTTCTCACCATAGATAATGCGTAAATGACCCATTAAATCGTTTACTACTTCTGCATCACTTTCCAGTTCCATTTGCTCTGCCTGTTTTCCAGAGACAAAAGCCATAAGCGCAGGATTTTGATTGATTTTGTAAAGATTGACAATTTCGAGCCAGCGCGCGCCTTGTGCAGGAAGGTAATTGATTTCATCCACCGCACTATCCCAAAATACATGAGAAAATTGCAGATAAACCCTGTCCAAGACCCCCATAGCTAATTTAGACATTGCCATCTTTTTAGTATCAGGTAAATCGGGATGAAAATGAATAATCCCTTTTTGCAATACACCTAAGGGAACGGTACATAAGACATAGCGCGCTTTATAGCGTCCATGATTAGTAGAAACAATTATGGGGAGATTTTGATAGTCTATGTCTTGCACTACTTTATTGAGTTCTATCTTGAGTCCTTTAGCTAAGTTAACAGGCAATTGCGAATAACCATTAGGAAAAACTAAATCCCCGCCTTCAAAACTATCGTCTTGGTTGAATTCAAACATAGAAAGTTGTGATAAGTCACCTGCGTATTCATATTGAATAGAGGCAAGCAACCTATAATGAAGCAAGCGAGCGTCTTCTTCATTTAAGTTTTTCTCTATTACATAATCGTTGTATGCATTTTCTACACTAATATCTTGGTTATCATTTTCTTGGTGCTCATTTATGTAACGCATGAATTGATTTTCTAATTTGTCCATGTAAGCGTTTATTTTATCACTCAAAGGTACTCCATGAGCATTATATATTTTTGCATTATCGAAGTTGTAAGGAAGCGTTTGTAGCCCAAACTGTTTACTAAGAGCGGTGATAGGGTTCCCTTTTGTCCCCTGAATCCAGCCAGCCCCTAGTTCAAAAGGCTTTAATTGGGAATAATCAGTCCAGACTCGACCTCCGATACGATCACGAGCCTCAAGAATTAGAACAGATAATCCTTGTTTTTGTAATTGACGGGCAGCAGTAATTCCAGAAACTCCAGCGCCAATAACAATCACATCAATGGGCTTATTTGTCGCAAAACTGATAGTGCAAGGAAGTAGCAACAACATTCCTATAAACGTGAAATGGAGTCGGAGTGCTAGTTTTTTCTGTTTCAATTTTATCATCCCATTATGTCTGCAACGTGTGGCAGCCCAAATAGAGCCTCTGTTCCAAGTTTCTCATCCAATACATGTAAAATCATTTTTTAATTTTTAAATTGAATCATTATTTTCAACAAAAATAAAATATATAGAAGGGCTACTACTTCGTTAAAATGGAAATACATTACACTTGTCATCATTAAAAAGTACTTCATTTTGCGCTTCACATTAGGTGTTATTCCCTTAGGTTCTCCTATTTTAATATCAACCCGTTTTATGGAAAACGTCGCATTGACTGTTATTATCAAGTCCTTGATAATGTTTGATGGAGATAAAAAAGTAAGTGATGATGGTTTGATTAATGCGAGGTTGTCGCCTGACCATATATGGACTCTAGCTCTAACTCACTCATGATTTTTGTACTCCATACTTACTTTTTTATGTACGGATACAGCTATGAAAAAATATTATTTGATGAACAAGAAACTCTGTGTGTTGTGGATGTGTCTTTCTACGCCCATGGCTATGTCTTCCTCTGCAAATCCTTTATGGACTTTTGTTCCTTTGACCGACACTAAAGTAATTATCATTGGAAATAGTAAACAAACTATAAAATATAGAGTCACGAACCACTCGAAAAAAACACACTCTTTAGTAATGACGCCTATACCAGGTATAAGTCAATTAACAAGCCCTGGATATTGTACAGACGTATTCACCTTAGGATATAAAGAGTCTTGCATTTTAAGTCTGTATATCGATGGCAGGGTTTTGAAAGGTAATGTAGTTGGCGGACCAAAAGTATGCACCCAAGGCAACGCCCATCAATGTTATCAACCAAGCGAAGAAAATTTACTTAATATAAAGAACATACAATCATTATGTGATACAAATTCATGTACGGAGAAACTCTCGGTTTTTGGTGGTGAAAAGTCAACTTTCGATAATTATTTTACCATAGTTAATGGATATCATGTTGGGACACAAGAATACCAAGAGTACCTACCAAAAAATGTTTCTTTTATCCCAAAAAATAAGGAAAATCCGTCATTTATTAAATTATCAGCGAAACCTTCAAGTGCTTTTCCTTGTATTGGAAGGGGATACGTAGATCCAAATAATCGGGCTATAGTATCTACTGGAACATGCACTTACACGTCAGGAGCTTTTTATTCATATCGTAAGGGGTTTTATGTTAATAAAGGTTCTAAGGGTGAAACGATTAATCATGGTGGTATAGAGATTAGATTGAGAGTTGAAAAAGATGATCCCAACTTAACAATGGACCAGCTTTATCAAAAAGGGGCGTGGCCTGCTGTATGGATAATGTCACCCTACATAGATGATACATTTCGCTTTAATTCAGAAAAGTTTACACCAAAAAATCTTTGGCCATCTGCTATGGAAATTGATATTTTGGAATTAATCAACGGCGGTTGGACGGCAACTACTCCTATTATTGGTTCAATACATTATGGTTATTTAGCAAACGCAACTGCAACCTCATGGAATTATATCAATAATATAGGTGATTTTGACCGACCAATAATGCCCTTATATCCTGCAGCAGATTCATCTAACTGGCATAACTATGGCTTCATTTGGGAGAAAAAGGATGGAACCTCGATTACTCGTTATGTTCTCAGCTGGTACTATGATGGTATTAAGTACACTTCTATTACAATAACTCGTTGTAAAAGTGAGACCACAGGTAATATGATTTTTAGTGCAGAAAGAGAAGTAAACGGGGTACAGCAATTAATATGGTGTACAAGTTCTAGCCCAAGATGTTGTACTGTTGAATCAAACAGATGCAATCTAGCATTAAGTGTTCCTATGCCTTTAACCGAAGCGGAAGTGATGTTCGACTCATTAACCCATGGATTTGACAAGGGTTATTATTTGAATGTTAATCTTGCTGCTGGTGGTGAAGGAATAGGTGTGTATGACCCTAGCATACCGGGTTTCCCCGCGCCTTCCTTTGGAAAAGCAAATATGCAAATTAGCAATATCAATCGCTTTGTAATTAGATAAAAATTGAATAATGGCACGCCCCGGAATAGATAGGTCCAGGGTTAGCGCCTATCGCTATTGTCATTCCCGCGAAGGCGGGAATCCAATCCTTGAATTTTCAAAAGATGCAAATGTTTTATGTATCTCCGCTGGTTGTGATTATTGAAATATCTTTAGAAAACAATAAAATATAACATTCGTTTTAAATAACACCCACCATGCTTACTATAAAAACATTAAAAAACCTCCTGCATATTTATAAAAAACAAGAAGCTATTTTTTCTTCTACATTAGATGCTCAAACTCTGGATGCGATGCAACAAGAGTCTGACTATGTGTTCTTCTTTTTTAATCAATTCACTCATGGGGACGAGGATACTATTCTTCCCCAAGAGATTATTAGTCACATTAGGCGTTATTTCAAGAATCGTTGGGAGCTACTGAAAAAATCGAATCTAGTCTATACCCGTCATCCTTTTTTACCTGCTAATCAGTTCTGTCTCAAAATAGCGGAGGTTATTGCCGGACCTGACGAAGCAATATGTCAAATTTTAATGCCTGGGCTTGTTGGCTTAAATCGAAAAGGTGCTGATCTTAAATTTGAAACAGAGACAGAGGGGCATTTTGAGCTTGAGAATTATGTTATTAATCATGCATATAACAGGTTAATCCCTGTATCAGAAGTCTTTCAAATGGCTAAAGTGGATAGTAATCTCGTGATTGCTGATTTTCAACCACCTGAGAACCAAGTAGTCTATCAATTGAGCGGTAGAGACATGCTAAATTTAGAGCAGGTTGCAGGAAAAGCCAGTGAAACATTTATCAGAGTATTGAAGGAACACCATAGAAATAGATATGACGATAAGTCATTCGGTTTTGCTCTAGGTCAATTGGCTTTGGAGCTTAAAAAAGCGTCAGTTGCTGATTCAGGTAGTGAGGGATGGGCTGATAATGAGGTTGTTGCAGGAGCGATTAAAACGTTTTATGAACTTTGGCGCAAACTTCCCAAAGATATCAGTTTACCTGAACCGCACAAAACTCTGATTAGTAACCTCTGCCTTAAAAGTTATGGGGGTTCGAATCTTACGATTAAGAGCTATTTACTGGCTTTATTCGTACGCCATAAGGATTGTCCGCTCACTGAAGAAGAATTTGTGCAACAAAAGGCAGAAGATATTTTCCCTTGCGCCTTTCAAATTTCCAATTGTCTTTTCGAATTTCTCAATCAATACCCTGAACTCTATAAAATTCCTATTCATGCGGAAGCAACAAAAGCGAAAGAGGATTTACCCTCTCTGGCTTCTTTATTGGATGGGGTATTAAAAGTCTTAGCTCATCGTCCCCAAATGCTGGATGGTGATGATAGCGGGTTATTTTCCCTATTAATTCGATTAGTGCGTCAAAGCACGGGATATAATGTGTTCATTGCAGCCGATTTTATAGCGCCGGGAATTAAAGATTATGAACATTTTAACTATTTGACCGATACCCCTGAGCTTTTTAAAACAGTAGCCACACGTGCTCAGTCACGCCTGGATAAACTGCCCTATATGACTAAAATTCATAAACTGCTTTCATTTTTTTCTGAAGAGCAACAACAAGTCATTGTAGAGTCAAAATTTTCAGAGTTGGCGGGGGAATATAATACACCGGAAAAATATCAATTAATAATGTCCAAACTGGGCGAGTCAGTAAAGAAAAGTTTCAGACAAAAATATGCAGAGCAAATAAAAAATCATTGTATTTCCTTTGAAGCATGGAAAACTCATTTTATGCTTTGGAAAAGTGATACCGCAATTCAAGAATTATTATTAGAGCAACTTTTTTCTCAATTTAAGAATAATATAATTGATAGTAATGTATTGTTTGATCTGTTAAAGGCGACCAATGAGGAAGGACGCATAAAACTTGTTACCGAATTTAAATCACTCATTAACACCAAAGGTTTATTTGAAAAATGTTTGGGTTATATGTCTAATTCCAGTTATGAACGATTTTTAAATTTATTCCGTTTGGATTCTTTTATTTGTTCTCTCTCAGAACTGCAGTCTGTTGCCACGCTATTTCCTTCAGACAAGCTTCTAGATATTATTTTCACTCAATTTACCCCTGAAAAATTAAACTGCAAGGAAGAGGAGTTGACTTCATTAAAGTGTCAACTAGAGGTAATTACTGGTGATGAAGTAAAGAAACAATACCATGACTCTTTATTTATTTGGGCAAAAAGTTTGAAACCAGACGAACTCGAGTACTACATTACTGAAATTATCGATAAAAAATATGCTCCTGCACTTTCTACTTTTAGACTAAGAACATTTCCTGTAAAAGAGTATTTAAAAGCGAGTACGCATGAAAGTGGTGATAATCGATTAGCGTATATTTTATGTTCAGGAGCGCAAAGTGGAGCTTTAAATATGCTGCTCATCCAGGAGCTTACTCCTTTAATGTTGCAGAGGCATTTCATACCCGATATAGAAATTGCAATTAGAAATAAAAGATTTGAACAAGAAATATCTAATTTTACTCGTGATATAGAGTTTTTTGCTAAGAATGATAAACGATTTACCCATCCTTATAGCGAGGTGGGGATGTCATTATTTTATCGTGCTGTTTATGATTGGGTAGATAGTTTCCCTAAAACCACATTTAAAAGTCTAATTATGTCTTCATTTAAAAAATATGAAGCACAATCATGGGGAAGTATGTGGGGATCTTCAAGACGCTCGAGCGTTGGGAGTTATTTTGATAGTCATACTGATAGTTATTGTAATGCAAAAGCATTAGCTATGTTTTTCATGAGTGGTCCAAATTATTCAACACTTAGTGATCTTATATTTCAAGAAATAGTTAAAGAAATGAAAAAGGAATTTGGAAAAGGCCCTTCTTGTTCATATAAAGAACTAAAATATCAATTAGTGGATAATTTTGATTTAGAAAAATATAGTCATTTTTATCTTAAACACCTAAAAGATCATAGGGAGACCATTCAAGCGTCTCATCGTGAGTTATTACCCTCTACAAAATTTAGTTACAGTGGTTGTTAATAGAGATTGGTTTCAGTACGAGGAAAACTTAATTTAAATAAGAACTGGTCTATATTAGATCACCCGCTTTAAATAAAGCGCTAATATTTTTTAAGTATTTCATTTATAATTATTTTTAAATAACAAGTTTGTAATGGAGAACAATGTATGTCAGCTACTAAAAGATTAACTAATTTTTATGGATCTTTTTTTTGGAACTGCACAAAATTAGCTATTTCCCCCTATCGATTAACAATTAAGGCTTTCCTGGACTCTGAACATCCTGATCCAAATGACCTTGCTTTAGGAATCGGTGCTTGTCTTGTTTTATCCACTATCGTTCCTATTTTACCAGCAATTAGCTCCGTAACTATTGCAATTGCTTCTATTGCAGCGGTACTTGCATTAGCAACTATGTTTGTCACTTACCCCTTTACTATATTGTCTGATGCATGCAAATCCGATCATTCACATAGTCACGAATTCGTAATTTGATAATTGGTGGCTTAGTTGGATTAGCCTAGATGTTCGGACAACATTTTTAATTAAATTTTTACTAATTAATTCATTATTGGTCTCTTTTTAGAGGATTCAAGTGAGCACTATATCCGTACAATCTGAAGCGCGTCTAAAATGTTGCACTCACTTCGTGTTCTTCACTTCGTATTTTGTCGAACATCCGCTCTCCTTATTGGGCAGGGGCGGGGCGCACATTAATGCTGATTTACGCTTAATGTGGATTAGGAACCGAGCTTCTAAGGTGTGACACCTAGTTGCGGTTGCTGTGGTTCTAACTTAATTAATATTTCATTAAGTTTTGAAATAACAGTACCAATGTCAGGACGCTGAGTCGGATCTTCCTTTGTCATTTCTTTTAAAATCTCTTTTATCTCATTACGTAGGTCAGTTTCTTCTGATAACGGAATAACCTGTGAGCCTTGGATGTACTCAAATAAATTAGATCCCATCTTGTCTGGATCGTAACATCCATTTTGGTGTATTTGATCAAGTGCGAATTTAACAACCTCCGCACCACTCTGTGCATTTAACTTTTCAGGAAAGTAAAAGTTAGGATCTAAATCTGGATTTAGACACGCTATTAACAACACCCCAAGTTGAAATATGTCTCTTGCAGGAGTTACTAAGATGGTATTTGAAGATGTTATCTGAGCGAGCTCTGGGGGTAAAAAGGCAGGGCTCCCATAAATAGTATCCTTTTCACCAACTTTTAAAGCACTATCTACATCTAAAAAATTAATTTTAGAATCCGTCATAGATAAATAGGCCCGTATATTCTCTAATTTAATATCTCTGTGAACAAAATTTTTATCTGAAATTTGTGTTTTATATGCTTCCAATATAGGGAGGATGACACGTTTAACCATTGTTGCAGTATCAGGATCATTATCAGCAATGAAATTGACAACTTCTGTGTCTAGATCGCTACCTTTTAACTTATTCATGAGTGCATAACTTTTTGAAAATAAACCGAGTTGAGCGTGTGATTTTTTAACCTCGATAGGAGGTTGCATGCCTAGATGACTAAAGTTTTTCGCTTGCTGATAAGCTGCAACTGCTTCTGAGTGGCTATATGGAGCTGCACCTGTATCCAGTATGTTCTTTTGAGCATAGTGAGTGTTTTTTACTCTAATAGCTTTTTCCTCACTTGGTGTATAGGTAACCGCACCACTCGCTTTATCAACCTCAATATAACCCATAGTTCCTCTAGCCTTACTGAAAGCTCCTTTTCCTAGGAAGTCTTTACTTATAACATAGTACCTTTTAATGTTAGAATTGGTGTTTTCTTGATCAAGAATCAAATTATGAGTTATTTCTAATTCGAGAGAGGGGGTTACCTTATGTTCTCCCTTCTTTTCTAGAAAAGCTGAATCATTCTTAATCAGATAATCACCTAATGCTTGTGCTTCTTGTTGGGAATTATTAATCAAAGTGGGATCAATTTTAAGTTTCATGGCTGGATACAAATTAATACAACATGTTTAAATTATAGGCCATATATTGATAATAGGTTCTGAGGGGACTACGAGATAGAAAAATCGATTAGTTGATTTAATCTAAGCTAATGAACTATCTCACATATTTTTTAGAAAGGGCAATATCGAAAATTTTTTGTTGTTCAAGATTCAAGGAAAGGATAGATTCGTTGCTTATGAGCTTTTTTCCGGACTTCCAAATAACTTCTATAAAATATTGATATTTAGAAGTCCTGATTTATTTTTAATATGCTTGTACTTCCGAGTGAATCTTATGATCACTAAGAGTAAAAAAATGTTTTTTAGATATTTTAATTTTTCTTTTGAACTGTTTTTCCAGTAATTTTTCAATTGCCATAAAACAATCACGTAGAGCAATATATAAATTGGGGTTCTGCTTGCTACTGCTAATTTCCTTGCCAAGTAAAGTCATATTAATGCTTACACGAAACATTATCCCTTTAAGTCGATTATTTTGTTCCCTATCGATGACCACTCGGCAATGATTTATTTTTCTATAGAATCTCTTGAGTTTGTTATAATGCTTATCGATATAGCATTCAATTGCTGATGAGTATGAAATAGATCGAAATATTATTTGAACTGATGACATAGCTTAAATCCTCTTAATTTAAATTAATTTTTAAAACAAAAAAATTTTCAATTTAATGGTAAGAGATATGATTCATATATTACTAAGTAGTTGTTATTAATCCTCCTTATTAAATGCGTTGTTGATTAATCTATAGAGACATTTAAGGGAAATTTCAATGCTGGTTTTAAAAAAATTTTAGTAAAGATTACTCTTGTAAACTTAGGAATAATCCCTATATTACGACACCCATAAACATAAATAATAGCTTTGATGGCGCGAAGCATAATCAGTATTTTTTCTATTCTAGAATTATATGTAATAACCTATTTTGATTAATTTTTTGGTAATTATACCTTCAGAAAGAAATAGCTTTTTAATTGTTTCAATTGAATTCCTAGATCTTTGGATTTTATTCTTATGATTTAATCAAACCTTGATCTCGCTTGGCGGTATCAAGGCTCGCCTGATACATGGCTATGTATTACTCCCATTTCTAAATCTATACTTATATGTAGAGGTGGAGTGTTATGGGCGAGACAACGGCATTCTTTTTAGAAGGATTAAGAACATTTAAAGATGGGACAGGAGCTCTATTTCCAGAGATTGACTTGACCATGTCATTTGCTGAGATAAACAACGCTCAAATCTATGATCCGATTGAATCTTATACTGTAGAACAAATTTCACAGTTTTTAAAAACATCGAGTGTTGAGGAACAAAAAATATTTGTTGCTTATTTATTGTCTACATTTACACGAAAAGATAATCCCAATTCCGAGAAAAACCTAGAAATTGCCATTAAAGAAGCCATAATAGACCCTTTTGAATTCTTGGTTGAAAATAACTATTTTGATTCAATTCCTACGTGGGTAACCCAAATAAATCCTCAAAATTCTCTAGAATTTGTTGGAGGGGTTATCACCCAATATTTTGGAAGCGACGAAGAGCAATTCAAGGCGCGATGTGAATCTTATACTAAAAATATCATTGCAATCTCTAACACCATATCTAAGGAAAATATGATCCATTACTTGAAAAACAATCCGCAAGTCCAATTAGTTTTCGGTTTGTTTGGCCGTCTCCATCTTCCTTTGTTGGACGAACAAGGAATGATACTTGAGAGTAATCCTAATTATCGACAAATCGAGGTATTTATTGATGACAGAAAAGTGGTTTTTCATTTATTTGGTGGCAAACATGGTAGCACTGAACAACTATTAAACATAATTACCAAGGCGGAACAATGCGGTTTAGTTACGGAAGCCCCATCTAAAAATCCGGAAGCTGAGATAAAATCGTCCCATCAGAAGATGGAATCAATGATGGGTGGTTCATCAACGGCATCACATTTTTCCATTGAACATGAATCGAATGAACAAAATAGATTTAATAAAAGTGACAACAAAGAGCCTGATTATACCTTTTCAAAAATGAACACTAAAAGAGAAAATGTAACATCCTATGAATTTGATCCTTTTAAAGATGAGGAAGAGGATTTGAGTTTCTTTCAAACAAAAACTAGAGATCAGGTGGTAGAGCCGCCAGATTTTGATCCTTTTAAAGATGAGGAAGAGGATTTGAGTTTCTCTCAAACAAAAACTAGAGATGAGATAGTAGAGCCGCCAAATTTTGATCCTTTCAAGGATGACGAAGATGATCAAAATTTTTCTCAGGTCTCTCCAACCCTAAGTGAAAATAAAAAAGGAGAGCAAGAAAAATTTAATCCTTTTACCGATGAAGAAGACGAAGAAAGTATTGGTTTCCATGGTCCATAATTTATCCTATTGAGCTTCTCCATGTATTTGAATACTTACATTTCAGTAGCCGGTTTTCTAGATCTGATATTTCATATTTTTTCTTTGATCTTCGATACCAGGCGTAGGTTAGGTCATCGATCCACATAAAGAGTTAGAGTGCTTTGTGGATGAGTGAAGTGCCCCTGGATTTGGGGAAGAGCCGAGATTATTTGTTAGATCAAAACGCCACGCTTTGTGCTCTTCGCGTTCGCATTTTTTCGAACCTCGTTCGGTTCGAATATTTCCGGGCCAAAGACATAGGAGGTCTTGGCTACTATTTGGAGTGATTTTTGCTTTTATTGTTTTTATCGAAAAATGGCGCGCCCGGAAGATAGAATATCGAAATAATAGTTCACAGAGAATAATGGAAAAACTTTTGGTATTTAAAATTACCAAAAAGTTTTCTTAAATGATTTAGCTTTAAGAAAATATTTTTACAAATCCGGGTTAATGATTTTCTTTTCTTTGTTTAAAGGTTCCAATGGGACGATAAGCCATATAATTACATATGCAAGAAAAGCCGCCCCTCCAGCTAAGAAAAACACAATAAATAAAATACGAACCCAAAATGGATCAAAATTAAAATATTCTCCCAACCCCCCACAAACACCTGCAATAATTTTATTATCCCGGGATCGCCAAAGCTTTTTATAAGGGGGAGCCGTGTTATTCATTGCATCTCCAAAAATAAATTTCAGAAGTCATTTAAAGAGTATAGAGTATTTGTTTAATAAATGAGTACCATCAATCTTTCTAAGATCGTTACTCTTTATTTTTAATTTCTAAAAAGCCTTGATACAAGGAACAATTCTCTCGAATATTAGCACAATCACCATGGGCTTTATAAAATATAATATCGTAATCCCAATTGAATCTGATTGCTATAAAGGGTGTTGAAACTGGTTGGTGTTCCAATTAAACCAATATTAAAAGGACCTCCGGTATCATAGTGTCCGGTATTGGAAAATTTACCCAGATCTACAAATTGGTAATTAAAGTCAAGTAACAAACGATCACAGAGAGCATAAGATAATCCGGCACCTACCTGCCAAGCGAAGTGATTTACTGTATGACCGAATTCATTTTGCTGTACGAAAGGCCAATAAATGCTATTGGTTTTATTAGAACTCAGGCCAATACCCGCCATTAAATAAGGCATAACTGGGAGGTTTATGTCCAGGTCATAATAACCATTAGCCATAACGGTATAATTTTTGAGTTTCGCAGTACCTATTTCAGGTGCATCATCCGTTGCTTGGAACGAAATAGAAGGGCGATAAGTAAATGTAACATCAGTTCTCAATTGCGGCATGAACCGATAACCAATCCCAACACTATAGCCCAGTCTGTCTTCTATATGCGTATCGAGCGCACTGATTTGAGTATTTGAAAGATAACTCGCAGTAATGGCAGAGGGGTCATTAAAGAAGTTGTAACCTAAATCACCCCTTATATATAAATTTCTGAGTGGTGTATCTGTTCCCATGGTCCCTGAAAATAAGTTTCCAGAAAAGATTAGACCCGAAATAATATAAATTATATTTTTTTTCACTAATTATCCTTAATTTGTAGACACTTACTCTATTACTATAACGAGATTAATTTAATGATGTAAACTGTCAATCAAGATTAATTGCAATTTTAAAGTGTACGGCTCTTAGGATCTGGCTTGGACATTATTGATGTCATATAGGGATGCAACATCCTATCGAGGTTAAAAAATCTCACGCAGAACTCGTTTTATTTTCAAAAAGTTAAGCGCTTATGAATAAGTTAAAGGGTAGCGATCTCGATGCAGAAATTATCGATTTTATTAGGTGATACTGATCCTGATTGCAACCATGGTTCAACGTGTCATGCTTCCTATATTGGAAGCATATAAAACACAAATTTCCGATAAAAATTTTGTTCATAGAGATAATGACTCGAAAGAACATCACAATTGGTGTAGTGCATAATTTGCCAATGGATTTTCAAAAGGTATCATCTTCTGATACGAAGGCGCTAGCTGTATAAGAGAACATTACACCGCTTGCCCGCAATGAATGATTCTGTTGGATTGAGTCTGCCAAAAAGCAGAAGACTAGGGATTGCCGAATTGAGAGGGCATGAGATTAGAGGATACCAGGAAACGAAGCAGAAGTCGTTTTGCATGGGGTACATCGACAAACGCATCACGTGCATGGAGAATAACGTGGTTATTGATAATTAGTAAATCTCCTGCTTTCAGAGTGAAGCGTAATTCTAGATCAGGGTGAGTAGCAAGACGATCATATAAGTCAAACAAAGTTTTCGCTTCAGGATCAATTGTAACTCCGGGATGGCGGTCTGCACTTCGGAAATAATCTGAGAGATAAACCGTTTTAAGTTGACCCTCATGGTGTGCACAAGGTGTTATCCATACAACCGGGGGAGTCCCTGGAGCTTGTTCGTTGCGTAAGTCGAGTAATACAGGTTCAAACAATCGGTGTATCAGATGTGGTGATTCGTTACGTAATGCATTGAATACTGAAACGGAACTCGTCAAACGACTTTCCCCACCTTGTGCCGCAGGTCGGATGGTAAGAAGCCCAAGTAGGTCAGCGCCGTCGCAATGAGGACGAAATTCCCGGTTAGTGAGATAATTACGTGCATAGTTGATATTCGCCTCGGGGCGGTTACATATTTCCCCAATGATGTCATTTTGTAGGTTTTGGATGCCTAAATGGCCAAATTGACTGCCGAAAATTGCCATAAATAATTTAGCGCGTGATATTGACCAACGCTCAATCGGAATACCGCGGATCAGGATAAATCCTCGCCCCTTAAACAATGCAGTGCAACATTCATCAATAAGTAATTGTAAATTGGTATTACCCCAGTCTCCGGGACCGATTTCATCAAACCTGATATCTGCTGCTTCGACTTCATCAATTAAAGTATCTATAGCGTTTATTTCAGCTAAAGACACATGATGTGCGATTGTTTCAAGACGTCCAATTTCCTTAACTTTCCAGGCGCATTCTCCTTTAAGCTCTTGTGTAGGAATTGACGTATGTTTTCTATTAAGAAAATGAATGCCTTGTTCTAAAGCGGTATATGTTTTCATACGGAGACTTCTTTAGGTTCGGTACCTGGGATCAATGCGCTCAAGTTTTCGCAAAAAAGAAGGCCAGGCAAATGTACCCAAGGTTCCATCGTACCAAGCGCTCGTCATTTTTTGAACCTTTTCAGGAATGCCCTGGATTGGTTTATTAAGTTCTCTGTTATGAGTTGTGGCGCGCAACTGTATGGAGCAAGCAGATTCTAAGTAGTAAATCAGTAACCAGGCAGCCCCACAGTTAGGCCCCACCGCTAACGTTCCATGATTGCGAAGCAACATGAGATGTTTGGAGCCTAAATCATTAACCAGCTGCTCCCCTTCGTGAGAATTAAGTACAATACCTTCATAGTCATGATAGGCAAGCTCGCCACCAATAATCATGGCATGCTGCGTTAGTGGTAATAACCCTTCTGCGCACACAGAAAGCGCAACACCATCTAGAGTATGAAGATGGATAATGCATTTTGCATCGTCACGTGCCTTATGGATTGCACTGTGGATGGCAAAAGCTGCTGGATTTATCATTTTGCTTCCCGACCCAATCAAATTGCCTTCTACATCAACCTTAATCAGGCTTGAAGCGGTCACTTCTTCAAACATCAAGCCGAATGGACTTAGCAGGTAATGGTGTTTGCTCCCAGGTACTCGCATTGATATGTGAGTGAAGATCAGATCGTCCCAACCTTTCAAGGCAACAAGACGATAGAGTGCGGCTAGATCGATACGTGCGCTCCATTCGTCAATAGTCATGCCTCTAGGGCAATCTTTATAGTGTTCCGCAGCAGTTGTCATTCCTACCTCCTTCTGCCCAGGGCTTTTAACGAATAGGAAAAATGAGCTTATGAATTAGACTTGTTCCGATCTTTTTCTCATAAAAATATAGCATATATTTGCAAGCTAAATGTAACAGCGATTTGTGTGGCCCTAGGGCATAATTTCAAACATATAATATCAAATTATGCCTTAACTCAATGGAAGTGAGACTACGCTTACTGCGTTTTACTGCTTAAATTTAAAAGACAGAATTAAAACAGGATGCAACGTGGCTGAGTTGTAGCTAGCTGGTTTTTATGCAAAGATGCACATTGATTTATTAAGGGTAAAATCAACTTGGTTATGGTAGGTAATACAGCACTTCATACTATGGTAATAATAAGACACTGATACTGGCCTTTTTTTCTCGGGATCTGATATAGGTACTGACCTTAAAATCAAGAAAAATTTTAATTAAACGCTTGCTTTAAAAGACACCAAGCATTCATTAAAATTTTTTGCAGTAAGAGCAGGATGAAGTCTGGAAAAATCGTCTGTTCTGCCGCGCTAACTAGCATTCAAATTGATCTAATAATTCAATCTGTTCATTAAGATTCATCATCAGATTTTGCCAATATACCGGCGTATTAAACCATGGAAAACTCAAAGGAAATGCGGGATCGGCCCAACGTTTTGCGATCCATCCTGAATAATGCAGCATGCGTAGTGTACGCAATGCTTCGATTAAATGACGTTCACGCGGGTTAAAATCATGAAATTGACAATAACCCTGTAAAATCTTCTCCAGTTGCAAATCCATTTGTTTTGGTTCACCTGAAAGTAACATCCAAATATCCTGTATCGCAGGGCCCATCAGACAATCATCTAAGTCAACGATATGAGGACCTGATTCGCTCCATAACACATTTCCTGCATGACAATCGCCATGCAAGCGTATTTGATCAATATCACCTATAGACTTAAATATTTGATTTACTTTATGTAATGCTGTTTCAACTGCTTTGCAAAAGTTAGAGGTTAAGTAATCAGGAATAAAACTCTGTTCAAGGAGAAGTTTGTAGGGATCATGGCCATAACTTTGGGGATTTAATTGGATGCGATGTTGAAATGACTGGCATGCACTAACTCTATGTAAGCGCCCTAAAAAGCGTCCCATCCATTCTAGTTGTTCGCTATTATCCAATTCTAGTGCATGGCCGCTGCGCCTAGGAAAGAGTGCGAATCTGAAATCACAATGATGGTGTAAGGTTTGGTCGTTTATAATTAGGGGGGCAATAATGGGAATTTCATGTTGTACTAACTCAAGTGAGAATTGATGCTCCTCTATAATAGCTTTTGAACACCAGCGATTCGGTCTATAAAATTTAGCAATGAGAGGCTCGGCATTTTCAATGCCTATTTGATAAACGCGGTTTTCATAGCTATTGAGTGCGATTAGGCTGCCTGTGCAAAGAACCCCCGTGCTTTCAATTGCATCCAAAATGGTATTGGGATTGAGTTGCGCATAGGGTGTTTGATTCTCGTGATTCAAGTACGAATTCTCTGATGGATAAGTATAGGGATGTATTATACAGAAAAGTAACAGTTGCTTGGCTACTTTCGAAGCCATAGACGCAAAAAATTTGATTTTATGCCAGGATGCACAAATATTTTTGCGTCTTAAAGGAGGGCTTTTTTAGCAGAGTTTATTGTATTGAACAAATTTCTTCGCTTTTGGGTACTGACTCTTGTTCTTGTTCTCTAATTTCTGTTTGAACCTTTTTAGGCTCTGCTTGTAAGGTCTGTTTTAGCGCGGTTAATAGCATTACAAGATGGTTTTTTCTTGCTAAATTTAATTCGTCAGGTGACATCTTGCTGGTTGCGGTATCTGCAGTTAAGTTATTACAGACTATAAATGTATCGCCCTTTTTTTGAATTTGGATTCCAGGAGTTTTTGGCCCACTATTTATAGCCAAGGTGTTTTCATTAACTTTATACATTCCAAAGTCAGGATTAAGGGGAATGTTTTCTCTCAAGGGAAGTTCGGAAAACCAATTCTTAAAAGAATCATAAGAGGTTAGAACGACGTGTGTACCTGTGCTTTGCGAAAAGGCTATATCATCTTCTTCATATGAAAAAAGGCGAATTTTATCATAAAAAGCATGTGCTTTTTGCAATTCCCCCTTCATTTTCGTAGCCGAGTCATGAAAAGAAAGTTGCGGTTCGAGATAATTTGCCAAGGTATCGAGATAGTCTTGAGGTAGTTTTCCAAAAAAACTATCACGAGACGTTCTGCTTACTTGAGCAAGATGAGGCGCCAGTTTTTTTATTTCTGGTTGAAATAAAAATCCATTTTTTTTAAGCTCATCTAAAAACTCCAAAAACTTGGGATGCTTTGAGGCCTCTACTTTTGACTTGTCCCATTCATAACCATAAGCTACTCTTAGCTCAAAAGAATACTTATTAACCAGAGCTGTAAATTGTTCATTTACTTTAATGGAAAAGAAGTCGGGAAAAATGTTCTCAAAATTTTCAATAAGTAAGTTTGCATAAAAATTATGTTGATAGCCATGCCGTCCTGAATTATTTTCTTTAAGATATATGGCATATTTTTCTTTCCAAGAAGAATAACTGATATTAAGTTCTAAATTGCTTTGCATGGCATTCTCCTGCGAATAAACATTAGAGCTGTGCACCAGACTGGAATTGGTGCGGTGTATGCTAGAGAATATCATTTGCTTTATTAAGGTATGATTAAGGAAATAGCGTAAAAGTTGCAATCTCCCTACCAACCTATGCAGGTAGAGTATTGAATTCAGGACCATAATGGACAAGCATTATCTTGCTGGTTCAAAAATGTAAATTGGCATGCCTAGAGCAAAAGTACTGCTACTTTAAAATGAGCCGAGCAACGACAAATAAAACAAGCGCTCTTCGCTTCGCATTAAACTAACGCATCAAGGAACCAAAGTTTATACGGAATTGGTTAACGACTGTTTATTCGCAGTAACAACTTTTCTTTCAGGTTCTGTACTAAATACATTCTTATGGAGAGGATTGCTCATAGTACTTGTTAACGTATCCTCAGAACCCGGCATATTGTGCATCATAGGGATGTAAGAGGTATCCTTGTCTAAATGCCCTAATTCCTTTTGAAATGCTTTAAAATTAGCATCAGTACCATTTCCTTTAATCGCAAAAACAATATGTGTAAAAAATTGTTTATATGGGTTTTGGCTTAAAATTTCTTGATACAAATGAGCGACTTTATCAGGAGGATTACAAAAAGCACCACAGCCAAACGCACCTAATATGATATTTTTCTGATTCATTTCAACAAGAGTATCGAGCTGGGCGTGTATTTTTTTTCTCATACTTTCTTCATTAAATGGATGAGGAAAAAATGGAAGAGGAATGCCAAAAATTCTTCTACGTAAATCATCTGCTGCGGCACGCAATTCAAAGAAAGAAAAAATTGTTCCATCATTGCTTTGGGGATTTAGAAGCGTACCATCACTATCGCGAATGAGGGTAAGCTGAGAAGGATTAAAATAAACTCTCCCGTCCTCGCCATTGATTAAACGAGACATGCCGGGTGAGTAATGGTGCGCATCCTGAAGATCATCATCCTTAATCGTGAAAGACCAATTGGTTCGACGCGCGATATCTTCTTCTTGGCTGCCTCTTCGATATTGAAAGACTCCGCCCACATGGTATGCATTCGCAAAATTTACCACAACTTGAGTTTCCCCCGTTTTTTGGGTCTGGATTCGTGCTTCAGTGAGCGAATCATTGGTACTCACAGAGATTTTGCACGTAGGGCGTACTGCTTCTGCAGGTTTTTTCCAAGCATCTAAGTTATTACTTGCAGCTTTAGTGTATGCAGATTGATGGTGTTCATACGTTTGAACCACTTCAGCTAACTGACTTCGATAAATTTTATCTTTGCCTCTAAGAAAAAAACTCATAAATTTTACAGAAAACGGTAAGTCTTCCTCTTTAATAAAACGTTGCCACATTTAAATGCATTCTCATAGTTAAAGATTAAACTGTACGCTATTTTATCACATAATGCTCAAAAGATAAGAATTTTCTACAGATTATAATGGAATCAAAGTTTCATGATCTAGATCCCAGAATTAATTGTAATCTAGATATTCCCTTGCTAGTTAAGTAATGGAACGGCACAAATCCCAATTGTAAAAACCGAGCATTTCTAATGCCAAAAATCTAAAAAAACAAAGCCATAGATATCTCAGCAAAATATTGACCATCAATTAATAAAGAATTTTTGTGAGTTCCTTCAACAATAAACCCAAGAATTAATTAGTTTTTCCATCGAGTCGATTAAATGTGGAATATCATTTTTTGAAAAATTTCCCCACTCATTATAATGAACAGCAGGATTGAGTTGCCATTGATCAAAATGTGACTCTCTAGTTCTGGTCTTAATTTCTTGGTCTATAATGTTTAATTTTTGAATAGTTTCATTTTTTGAGCGAAGAAGTCCATAATGTAGTAGGATTTTAAAAAAGTGTTACAAATTTGCTGCAGCACCTTTTTTAGTCTCTACAAAATGGAACTAAACTTCTTGATTGTACTGGATTAAATGGCGCGCCCGGAAGGATTCGAACCTCCGACCCCCTGGTTCGTAGCCAGATACTCTATCCAACTGAGCTACGGGCGCGTTGACTGGCGGAGAGAGAGGGATTCGAACCCTCGATGGGATTTCTCCCATACTCCCTTAGCAGGGGAGCGCCTTCGACCACTCGGCCATCTCTCCAATCAATGGTTGCGGAGTATATCAGGTATTTTGATGCCGTCAATATCCATTACTTATAAATTAAAACTTAATAGATACCGTAGTCTTTATAAGTCTCAGTATGGTCTATAGTTATTCAATAAGGGGTGAATTACTGTCTTATCTGGATACTACTCAATATTTCAAGAAATTAGTTTAATATTTTTTTATATAATGCTTTATAAAATTTCCAAATTTTCATGATTACTGCTACTCTTTATCATTCATAAATCAAAGCCAGTTTCAGTGAGGAGTAAGGGCGTGAATTTAGAAGATTTTGCACTCTTTGGTAACAGAACTCATTGATTTTTTGGAGTATCTTTTCTTTTATCAAAACATTATTGCAAGGCTGCGCCCCAATTTAAAAATAAGGAGGATCGATGAAGCAGAAGTCGAATTTACATGGTCGAGACGTGTATATAGTTGATGGCAGTCGAACACCATTTCTCAAGGCCAAAGGGATAGGACCTTTTACTGGATCTGATTTGGCAGTAGCTGCAGGGACGACATTATTAAATCGACAACCTTTTGCTCCAACTGAATTGGATGAAGTGATTATTGGTTGTGCTATGCCTAGTCCAGATGAAGCAAATATTGCTCGAGTGATTTCCTTGCGCTTAGGATGCGGTGATAAAGTGCCCGCGTTTACAGTAATGAGAAATTGTGCCTCTGGAATGCAAGCGCTGGATAATGCAGCAATCCAAATTGCGAGCGGGCGCAGTGACTTGGTGCTTGCGGGGGGGACCGATTCTATGAGTCATGCTCCTTTATTATTTAACCAAAAAATGGCCTCCTGGTTGGCTAGTTGGTATGGTTCTAAAAGTTTTAGTCAAAAATTAGGGTTAATTACTCAATTTAGACCTGCTTATCTTGCTCCTGTTATTGCTTTGCTACGTGGTCTTACTGATCCTATTGTTGGTATGAATATGGGGCAAACAGCGGAAAAAGTCGCTTACCGTTTTAACTTAACTCGTGAGCAAATGGATGAGTTTGCGAACCAAAGCCATTTAAAGTTGGCAAAAGCTTATAGCGAAAATAGAATGACTGAAGTATCACCGATTATTGATTATAAAGGACGTGTCTATCCACAAGATGACGGTCTACGTGCAGATTCAACAGTCGAAAAATTAGCTAAATTGAAGCCTTTTTTTGATAAAAAGTACGGTATGGTTACGGCTGGGAATAGCTCGCAAATAACGGATGGTGCGTGCTTGTTATTACTCGCTAGCGCAGATGCAGTGAAAAAATATGGTTTACAGGTAATAGGTAGAATAGTGGACTCGCAATGGTCGGCCCTGGATCCATCACAAATGGGACTAGGCCCTGTGCATGCGGTTACTCCTATTTTACAAAGACAGAAATTAAAAACTGATGATATCGATTGCTGGGAAATTAATGAAGCATTTGCTGCGCAGGTTTTGGGTTGTGTTGCTGCTTGGAATGATGAGAATTATTGCCGCACTCAATTAGGTTTGGAAAAAGCATTGGGTGGCCCTTCATTGGACAAGCTTAATCGTGATGGCGGAGCAATTGCAGCAGGACATCCTATAGGTGCAAGTGGAGCACGTATCGTATTACACGTTTTAAAATCATTGGAACAAAGAAATGAGTCGCGAGGTATGGCTTCTATCTGTATTGGTGGGGGACAGGGCGGGGCTATGTATCTTGAACGAGTGACTGAGGTGAAAGGACATGAATAATTACAAACATTGGGACTTGAAACAAGATAGCGACAATATTCTGTGGTTAGGACTGGATAGAATAGATACGTCTGTAAATAGCATTAATGAAGAAGTATTAGACGAACTCAACAGTCTTCTGCATGAAATATCACAAGATAAAAATGCTATAGGGTTAATTGTTTATTCAGCTAAAGAAAAAGGGTTCATAGCGGGTGCTGATGTGAATGCCTTTTCAAAATTTGAAACTCCAGCTCAAGCGGTAGATTTTTTACGAAAAGGACAAGCAGTGTTTGCTCGATTACAGGCGCTAACAATTCCTAGCGTGGCTATGATCGATGGTTTCTGCATGGGAGGTGGTTACGAGTTGGCTTTAGCCTGTACTTATCGTGTTGCTAGTGACGAAAAAGATACTCGTATCGGTTTGCCTGAAGTAATGTTAGGTATACATCCAGGTTGGGGAGGCTCTGTACGATTACCTCAATTGATTGGTGGTTTTAATGCTTTATCACAAATCATTTTGACTGGAAGCGCAGTGCATGCTGTAAAAGCCAAAAGCTTAGGCATGGTTGATGATGTAGTTCCCGTACGTCAGCTAAAACGAGCTGCTGTTTATTTTATAAAAAACAAGCCGCCAAAGCATAGACCTTCATTCATACAAGGATTAACAAACAGTGCATGGATGAGAAAACCTATAGCAGCTTTAATGCGTCGTAACGTTGCGAAAAGAGTACGAAAGGAACATTACCCTGCGCCTTATGCCATTATTGATTTGTGGGAAAATGAAGGGGGTATGGGCGATAGGGCTTACTTGAAGGAAATAGACTCAGTAGAACATTTAGTATCTACTGGAATTACTTCAAAAAATTTGATCCGCGCGTTTTCTTTGCGTGAGCGTTTAAAAGGTTTTGCAAAAGGTAGTGACTTTAAAGCAACTCATGTACACGTCATAGGCGCAGGGGTGATGGGCGGCGATATTGCGGCTTGGTGTGCTCTACGTGGTCTGCGAGTAACTTTGCAAGATCAATCTTATGCGCAAATTGCACCTGCAATTGGCCGTGCTCATACTTTGTATAAGAAAAAATTACGTAAGCCACGACTCATACAAGCTGCGATGGATAATTTAATTCCTGATCCTGAGGGGCATGGTATTGTTCGCGCCGATGTAATTATTGAGGCTGTTTTCGAAAATCTTGCAGTAAAGCAAGAAATTATGAAAAAAGTTGAAAAGCTTGCTAAAAAGGACGCCATCATTGCGACGAATACATCCAGTATTCCACTGGATGAAATGAGTAGTGTGATGAGTAATCCGAATCGTTTGGTTGGTATCCATTTCTTTAATCCAGTTGCTAAGATGGATTTGGTTGAAGTTGTTAGTAGTGTAAAAACCTCCAAAACGGTTGAGCTTGATTCATGTGCTTTTGTCAATCAAATTGGCAAACTGCCTTTACCTGTTAAATCCAGCCCTGGATTCTTAGTCAATCGAGTGTTAATGCCCTATCTTATGGAGTGTGTCCAATTGCTGGATGAAGGATATAGTGCTGAAACGATTGATGAAGCTGCATTATCATTTGGTATGTTTATGGGACCTGTGGAGCTTGCAGATACAGTAGGATTAGATGTTGGTCTTGCTGTTGCTGAAAATTTAACAGCTCATTTTGGTGGAACTGTTCCTCAAAAATTACGTGATATGGTTAAAGACGGTAAACTGGGTCGTAAAACAGGTCAAGGATTTTATCAGTACAAAAATGGTAAGCCGGTTAAAAAACAACCCAGTACACCAATTAACCCTCATATTGCCGATCGGTTAATTTTGAGAATGGTAAATGAGTCGGCTGCCTGTTTGCGCGAGGGAGTTGTTGCGGATGCTGATTTGCTTGATGCAGGAATGATTTTTGCTACAGGCTTTGCCCCATTCCGTGGTGGCCCAATGAACTATGCAAAAGATTTTGGAACAAATAATCTGGAAAATTTGTTTAAGACCCTAGAATCCAAGTATGGTGAGCGATTTAAGGTAGATGAAAGTTTGTAATTTTGATTCTACGAGACATTTACGACAACGTCATCCTGAGAAGTTTACTATGAAGGATCTCCTGATTTTATACCCATCTTATGGAGAGCCTTCACTGCACTCGGGATGACGAATCCTCAAAACTAGGTTAGGATATCAGTACCAGATCGCATTTATGGTTAATTCATTACAAATGATCTTATTCAACCAAAGATTATTTTTTTTGATGTTTCAATTTTTTTGCGCATTTATATCTCATGCGACCACTTTGGTTTTACCAACAACAGGTAATGTGGTTGGTGAGATGCAATATGCTTTAGCTGAGGCAAATGAAACAATAGATGAGATAGGACGACGTTTTGATGTGGGATATGATGAGCTTGTTAGAGCAAACCCTCAAATCGATGCCAGACAATCTTTAATTGCAAATTCTCGGCTTGTTATTCCTGCACAGTATATTTTGCCTAATGTTCCTCGAAAGGGAATTGTAATCAATTTAGCGGAATATCGACTGTATTACTTTCCTGAAAATGAGAATGTGGTAATTACTTTCCCCGTTGGTATTGGCCGCAAAGGATGGAGTACTCCTTTGGGGGAAACCAAAATTGTAGCCAAAGTTGCAAATCCTAAGTGGCGACCAACAGAACGACTGCGTGACGAAGCAGAGAAAAATGGTGATTTTCTTCCTGATGAGTTTCCTTCTGGACCATATAATCCATTAGGTCAACACGCTTTGCGCTTAGGGTGGCCAACATTTCTTATACATGGTACGAATAGACTTAATGGAATTGGCTCGCGTGTCAGTGCGGGATGTCTTCGTATGTTTCCTGATGATATCGAATATTTATTTCGAATGGTTCCAATAGGAACACCAGTAAGAGTAATTAATGAGCCAGTAAAAATTGGTAAACAGGATGGCGCATGGGTGATTCAAATCCATCCTCTTTTAAGTGAACAACATGGTAAGCCCCTGCAATCAGTAGTACAAGAGCAATTAAAAGATCATAATATTTTCAATTTAAGTCGCAATAAAGTAATTCAAAATGAGCTTTATCATCCAACAGGTATCGTACGTAAAATATAAGTTATCGATATAATCTAAGTAACTTGAGTACAAACCTCTAAGATGCCTAGGTTTCTCTGTAAATGCTACAGTATTTCAAAAGATAGTAGCTTAAAAGCAGGACAATAAAGCCACCTATAATATCGATTAAATAATGCCATCCTAATAAAACACAAGATGCAATAAGAAATAGATTAATTATAAATAGTAGAAAACAAGGAATGGGCCATTCTCTAAGAAGATTCACACATAATAACGCCCAAATTGCATGAAAAGAGGGAAGTGCTATTAATCCTCCTTCATTTGTAGTGGGGTTTATATAATGATGAATTTGTCTGAACTTAAGGCCGGTGTCAATTTGCTCCGGTGAGAAAAAAGGACTATTGATTATACTCGCAGGAGCAGTAGTAGGAAAAAAATAATAAAATCCAAAGCCAATCAAGACCGTACTTAACAAATAAAAATAATACTCTCTTATTAAATGAAAGCGACAGGTGACAATGATCAGCAAAGGCAAAATACTCATTTGATAGATGAGACTATCATAAATTACACCGAGTAAATATTTAAACTGAGGATGATTGTGTGTCCAGGCTAATATCGCTTCCATATCGATATTCATATGTTCTTCGAGTGTGTTAATGAAGGGATCAATAATTGGGAAAGGGGTTAATTGTACTGCATTTGTTGCGATAGCAATAAAACACATCACGGAAAAAAAATAGATAAGCTCTCGTCCGACTTGCCGGATTTTATTGTCCTTGGGAAAACTGAGGATGAGCCCAAGATTTAGAAGAGTTAAAAAGAGCGCCAGAAATGGGATACCATCAGGAAAAAAATTATTACCAGGATATTTATAAAAAAAATGATTTATTGTAAAAACAATAGAGGATAATATCAGGACTAAACCAGATAGGATAATAAGTGAACGTGATGACACTTGTCTCATTTTAGATTAACTATTCAACTGTTTCTAAAAGTTGTTTTTGTTTAATGGCCTGAAAAATCTCTTCTCTATGCACATTAACAGATCTGGGAGCATCAACACCAAATTTTATATTTCCATGTTCTTGTGTTTTAAAAGCTAAAATTTTAATAGCAGTATCACCAATATGAATCATTAAAGGTTCTTCAAATTGAAGAGAAATTATATCCATTAAAAACCTCTGTACTTTCAAATAAGTTGATTATAAATCAATGACATTTACTTTTAATGCACGGTAACCTAATTCATAGATATTTGTCACTAAAATTCAATAGAAAATCAATAAAAAAAAATTTAATAGAGTTTTTCATTTGTCTTACACCCTAATTAAATTATTTTTAATTGATTGAGAATTGTATGATGCGACTAAAATGGTTATAATTAGCAGCTTTTTTTAAACCTTGCCTTACTGTTGTTTCGAATAACAGGAGGCTTTTATCCATAAGGAGAAATCATGAGACATTATGAAATTATGTTTCTTGTGCACCCGGATCAAAGCGAACAAGTACCAGCAATGGTAGAGCGCTATGAAGGGATCATAAGCAAGCACAATGGGGTCATCCATCGTAAAGAAGACTTGGGTCGTCGCCAGTTAGCTTATCCAATTTGTGATGTACATAAAGCGCATTACATTCTTTTAAACATTGAGTGTAGCCTTGAAGCTCTGGAAGAAATTAAAAATGCATTCAAATTTAATGATGCAATTATTAGAAACTTAATCACTCGTCAAAAACAAGCGATCACTACTGAATCTGTTTTGATGAAGAAAGAAAAAGAAACCAGATCAGCTTAAGAGGAGTTTTAATTATGTCAGCTTATTTTCGTAGAAAAAAAATGTGCCGTTTCAGCGCAGAAGGCGGCAATGAAATTGATTATAAAGACATCAATTTGTTGAAAAATTACATATCTGAAACTGGTAAAATTGTACCAAGTCGTATTACTGGTACTCAAACCCGTTTTCAAAGACAATTAGCTAGAGCAATTATGCAAGCCAGATTTCTTGGTCTGTTGCCATATTGTGATAGCCACAGATAAATAATAATGATGCGCGCAGGCAATTTTATAATAAAGCAATGTAAGTTAATGCTTGAAAGTAAACAGCAAGCAATTGTTTTTGCTGCAATTTTTTCGGTATTGCCTTTTGCATCTTGGCTTTCCGTCGCTTTAGTATGTTTAGTGACATTAAGAAAAGGTGCGCGATCTGGTTTTGATGTGTTATTGCCTGCACTTGTTATTCATTCTGTTCCATTGATGATGTTAATACCGTTGTCCGGAGCACTAATTAATACTCTTATTGCTTATCTTCCGTGTTATTTTGCAGCATTGAGCTTGCGAAACACTGAAAAATGGCAG
The DNA here is from genome assembly GCF_977063405.2 of Legionella stuttgartensis. NCBI lineage: Bacteria > Pseudomonadati > Pseudomonadota > Gammaproteobacteria > Legionellales > Legionellaceae > Legionella > Legionella stuttgartensis. Next base: position 105,556 of record NZ_CDRUHA020000108.1, on the reverse strand, counting down.
GTGGCTGCAGGGGTATTTTTTACACTGTCATTTTTGGGTTGCTTACTCATTCAACTTTTAGCACCTGGTTTTATTGTCGAACAATTTAAGCTATTTAAAATGATTTTGACACAATACCAGGAACTAGTTGACTCCACTCTTAATGGCATAAACTCAGTAATTTTAGCGCAATTATTCTTCGGAATTCAGATATTAAGTGTGATTGTTTCTGCAACGATTTCCTTGATGTTTGCGCGAGCTATGCAAGCAAAATTATTTTTACCTGGTGGTTTCAGGAATGAGTTGATGGTATTTCGTAGTGGTAAACTTTCATTTTTAGTCTTCATGGGCGTTTCGTTGGCAACTTTTTATGAAATTCCTTTGGCTTTGAATGTGCTTCCCATTGTGCTTTGTTATTTCTTGGCTTCTGGATTTGGATTGGTTTATTTTATCTTTTCTCAAAAGAGACAAGTGAAGGTATTCATTTTATTAATGTTATTAATATTATTGAAGCCAACTTTTGTATTATGTACCTACATCATCCTTGGTTTGTTAGATAGTTTAGTTAATTTTAGATCGTATTTCCCTTCAAGGGTTGGCGAGTCAATTTAAGGGGTTATTAAGATGGAAGTTATCTTATTAGAAAAAGTGAGAAATTTAGGTAACCTGGGTGATAAAGTAAATGTAAAATCAGGTTATGGCCGTAATTTCTTAATACCACAAAATAAAGCGGTTTTTGCTACACCAAAAAATATTGAGCTATTTGAACAGCGTCGTGTTGAGCTTGAGAAAAAAGCGCAACAATCTTTGGCTGTTGCTGAGCAGCGTGCTGCTAAGTTGAATGATACTACAATCGTTATTAACGCTATGGCGAGTGACGAAGGAAAGCTATACGGTTCCGTTGGTGTTAATGAAGTTAAAGATGCTTTAGTAGAGAAAGGTATCGAAGCAGTTAAGCGTGAAATTGTAATGCCAGAGGGACCTTTGCATTCAATTGGTAATTTCGTTGTTGAAATACATGTTCACAGCGATGTTATTGCTAAATTGCACGTTGAGATTGTTCCTGCTAAGTAAGTTTCTTCTAACCTGGGTCAAACGCATTGCGTAACCCAGGTTTTCCTAAAATTATTCTTCAATCTCTTGTTTTATACTAAAAGTATTCGGTAGAGGGCAAGCAGTGCAATTATTGTATTTAAAACTGCCCAAATATAAGAGGGATATAATCCTTTATACCCACTATAGTAAGCATAAATGGCAATAAATGTACTTCCTGAAAAAAATATCCATTTATCATTGTAGGCAAACCCCATTGAAAGCAAAGCTATGCCAAAAACTCCAAGTATTAAAAATACACTATTTTCCTTGCCAAACATCAAATAAAACGTGAGAAGCTGACAGCACATTAATATAGGTAAGAAAAACTGAGTATAAGGCCCACTACCTAATAAAATTGCTGCGTGCCCAGCAATAAGTATTAATTGTAGGGCTATGAAAAAAAGCAATCTAAAATAAATGGCGGTAATAAGTAAAGCTACACCGCCAATGAAATAATAAAGTTGAGAATGAAGTTGAGGTGTAGTAGTTCCAAAAAACTTCAAAAGGCCACTTAATATAATAACTGAGCCTATGCATCCCAAAAAAATAAATATTTTTTTAGTCACGTATCACCATTTTAAGTAAATCCCTTTGGCCACTGATTCTTGAATAATTGCACCTTGGGATTTGTTAAATGAAATCCAATAATTTCCCATGTTGCTCAGAGCAAACTTAACTCTTGGGTATTGGCATACTTCTAATACATTACGACAGTCCACAAGAGTAGTAGTTTCATCAACACGTTTATAACATTTAAAATTTAAGTTTCTGACATCAGAAGCAAATGCGCCCCAGCTCATTGGATCCAATGTGGCATGTAAAGGGGGGCTCATAAATGCTTCCTCCGTATTTACACGTTCCATTTCAATTTTAGAATCAGAATGATTTTGTATTAAATAGTAAGACTGGTTTCCAGTCTCATTTAAAATCAAATAATTTTGACTATAACCGAAACCTGTAACTTCACATCCTCTTGGGAATGTACTTGGAACTTGAGCTTGTGCTGCGCTAATTAGTACAGCAGATAAAATAATCGATTTATTCATTTGGTGATACACAGACATAAATACCTCAGTAAGTAAACTTTGTGGGTTATTTTAATCATAAAAAATACAAAGTCTATCCCGAATAAAAGAATCTATTCTTTTTGTGCCGCTATTTTTGCCTTAATCATAGGATAGTAAGTTCTGTAAAAACTTAAAAATATATACATTCCAACATAAGCTAAGGAAAGTGTTAGACAAATCACGTTTGTATTAGGATAACTAATGAGCAAACAAATCGAACTAATAGCATAAGTAATAGAGCAAACATGCATCAGTATTTTTAATACTCTAGATTCTGTTAAATAGTCCAGTCTTGAAGGGTATACGTATTTTACAGGTACAAAAATAAGGATGGAAAGTATTGTCAATATAATTGCATTAGTCGTGGCAGACGTATTAAAAATGAACATGTATAAAATAGTAACATTCCAATAACAAGGAAATCCCTTAAAAAAATGATCTGGGGTTTTGGCATCAGACTGGCAAAATTGATAAGCAGAAGTAATTGATACCGCTGCGATCAGGACTACTGAATAAGTAGGCGGAAGCATACCGGGCTTAACGAGCAAGAAAAAGCAAGGAGTAATAACGTAATTTAAGTAATCAACAATATTATCAAGTAATGCACCATCAATTTTGGGTAAAATTTCCTTAATGTTGACTAAACGAGCCAGACTTCCATCAACTGCATCAATAACAACCGTAATAAGCATAAGCCATAAAGCAAAAATATATTCATGCTGGTACATCTTTACTAATGAAAAGACACCAATACAGGCTGCACTTGCAGTAAAGAGATGCACTGACCAAGCCGCTACGTACTGTAAGGGATGGAATTGCTGTTTGCTTAAGTTCATTAATTATCCTAGTGTTAATAGAAACCATTGCTTAAAAGTCGCACTTAATTATGGATTTCTGAAATATTTATTAATTGTACTAACATATTGGTTTAAACTACTGTTGCTTTTTTCTGAAAAGCTAAAAATATAAAAATAGTATCAATAATCAAAAGTAGTACGCAAGGAGAGTTGATAACTTTAATTAAATATACTTTATTCTGTATGGAGACATCATGAAAATTCAAACTGTAAATCCCGCAACAGAAGAGGTACTTCAAAGCTATGATTGCTTGAGTGAGCAGGAAGTTAATGAAAGACTTAATAAAGCGCATGAAGCATATCTGGAGTGGAAAAAAACCTCTTTTAGCAAAAGAAAAGCTTTAATGTTGCGACTTGCCCAATTGTTAAAATCAAAAACGGAAGAGTTAGCTCATTTAATGTCAGTTGAAATGGGTAAGCCGATCGCTGCTGGTATTGCTGAAATTAATAAGTGTGCCTGGTTATGTGAGCATTATGCAGAACATGCAGAAGCATATCTCGCTGAAAAAGTGGTGCAAACGGATATGAAAAAATCCAAAGTATGTCATTTACCGCTTGGGATCGTTTTCGCCATAATGCCATGGAACTTCCCATTTTGGCAGGTTTTTCGCTTTGCTGTTCCTACTCTTATGGCTGGTAATGTTGCGGTTTTGAAACATGCACCTATATCTTCTGGAACCGGTAATAAAATTGAAGAGTTATTCCTGGATGCGGGATTCCCTAAATATGTGTTCCAGCATTTAATTGTTGATAATGACGGTGCTGCTAAAATTATAGAGCATCCTTCAGTTATCGCAGTCACGCTGACTGGAAGTGGGCGTGCAGGAAGTGCAGTTGCAAGTCATGCTGGAAAATTTTTAAAGAAAGCGGTGTTAGAGCTTGGTGGAAGCGACCCTTATATTGTTCTAGAGGATGCCGATCTGGATCTGGCTGCACGTTGTATTGTTAATTCAAGACTTAATAATTCAGGTCAAGTTTGTATTGCTGCTAAGCGTATCATTGTTTTAAAATCTGTTGAAGAGGCCCTGGTCCAGAAGATAATTGAGCAAGTTTCCACCTTTAAAATGGGGGATCCACTTAATTCGGAAACCAAGCTTGGCCCATTAGCACGTTCAGACTTGCGTGAGAGCTTGCATATTCAAGTAGAAAAATCACTAAAACAAGGTGCTAAATTATTGCTAGGTGGTATAATTCCCGAAGGAAAAGGTTTTTATTATCCACCAACTTTGTTGACTCATGTGACACCTGGCATGCCAGCTTTTGATGAAGAGTTATTTGGACCTGTTATTGCTATTATTACTGTCAATAGTGAAAAAGAGGCCATTGCTTATGCCAATCAAAGTCAATATGGTTTAGGTGCCGCGGTGTTTACTCGCGATTTGGAAAGGGGGGAGCGCATAGCTACTGAGGAAATAGAAGCTGGTGCTTGTTTTGTTAATGCTTTTGTGGCTTCTGACCCCAGATTACCATTTGGTGGAATAAAAGAATCAGGTTTTGGCCGTGAGTTATCAAGGGAAGGTATATTAGAGTTTGTTAATACAAAAACCATAGCCATTAGTGATTCATAACATTAAAGTTTGCAGCCATTTACTTAAAGCGCAAATGGCTACAATATGATTTTTTGGCCACTCTCATTGAACTGGTTTATTTATTGGTTCAGTGTGAGTGGCTGGTTATTTTTATTTAAACAATAATTCTCGCTGTAGGGCTGAGGCAAAAATCGACGAGGTAAAACAACAATGTCTTATAAATTTGAAGAGGGTAAAGATGTATTAATTGAAGCCATTGTAGATAAAATTAGAAGCTCTATGGTAGGTGATCAAACTGAGTTTTGCGCCGAATTTGCCAAACAGTTGTATGGTACTGTAGCAATGGAGGACCTGAGTTCATGGAGTATTGATGATCTTTATGGCGCTGTAGTAAATTTTTGGTCTTTAATTAGTGAGCGAGCCCCTCATGAGACGAAAATTAGAATCTATAATCCTGACTATGAACGTCACGGATGGCAAACTACCCATACTGTAGTTGAGGTTATTTGTGATGATATGCCATTTTTGGTTGACTCAATCCGTTTGGTAATTCACCGAATGGGCTTGTCTTCTCATCTAACTATTCATATGGGCGGTATTCGTGTTAAAAGAGATAAAAAAAATCGTGTCTGTGAAATCTTACCTCGTACTCAAATTTTAGATGAGAAAGGTGTTATCCATGAAGCACCAATATTTCTCGAAATAGATCGACAAACTGATCCCAAGGTGCTTGAAGAGCTGCACAGGGGATGCGAGCGCGCGCTTGAAGACAACCGAGTCGTTTTTGAAGATTGGGAAAAAATGCGTGCCGAAGTTCGAGAAGCAATTTCAGAGATTGATAAAGTATCTTCTGTGCTTGATTTGGATGAGGTGGAAGAAACCAAAGCATTTTTACATTGGATAGAAGATCACCATTTTACCTTTTTAGGAATGAGAGATTACGAATTAGCAGAAAAAGGGAAAGAAACAATTTTACAAGCTGTTCCGAATACTGGATTAGGACTTTTGCGTGAAAGTGTTACTAAATCAATGACACGTAGTATTTCTGCAATGACTCCTGAAGCCCGTGAATTTACCTTATCTCCACGCATATTAGTTACTTCAAAAACAAATACATTAGCAAGTGTTCACCGTGATGCATACACTGACTATATAGGAATTAAACGGTTCAATGCCCAAGGACAAGTGATTGGGGAAAGAAGAATTATCGGGCTTTATACTTCTGCTGCTTATCATACCAACCCCAAACAAATTCCATTCTTGAGACGTAAGGTGGCGCTCATTATGGAAAATTCCAAATTAAACCCACGCAGTCACGCGGGTAAGATCTTATTGAATATTCTTGAAACATTACCACGGGATGATTTAATTCAGGGTACAGAAGAAGAGCTTCTGGAAATTGCAATGGGTATTTTTTACATGCAAGACAGAAAGCGCATTCGATTATTCGCGCGAGTTGACGTTTATCGTCGTTTTGTTTCTTGCCTAGTATATGTGCCTAAAGATAGGATTAATACCGAATTAAGAATGGCGATGAAGAAAATTCTTGATGATAGTTTTAACTCCGTTGAGACTACATATTCAACTCAATTTACCGAGTCTGTTTTAGCACGCGTGCATTTTATTATTAAAATTAATCCGAATATCCCACTTGAATATGATTTAAAAGATATTGAAAGAAAACTAATCGAAGCAGGGCGCTCTTGGACAGACGATTTACAAACTCATTTATATGAGGCATATGGAGAGGAACAAGCAAATAGTCTTTATGCACGTTATAAAAATGCATTTCCTCTTGCTTATAGTGATACGTTTCCTGCGAGAACGGCTGTCTATGATATTAAACACATTGAGCTACTCACATCTGAAAAACCCTTAGGCATCAATTTTTACAAACCATTAGATGAATCAGAAAATAGTTTTAGGTTAAAAGTATATCAGCACGATAGTACAATCCCTTTATCTGATGTTTTACCGATATTAGAAAAACTTGGTTTACGTGCAATAAGCGAACGCCCATATTCATTAAAATTTGAGGATGGCAAAGTAGCCTGGATTAATGATTTTGCCATGCAATATAATAAACCGATCGAGTTTGATCTGGATGAGATAAAGGAATTATTCCAGAATGCTTTTGCTAAAGTCTGGTTTGGTCAAGCTGATAATGATGGTTTTAATCAATTAGTTTTGGCAGCAGGTCTAAATTGGCGTGAAGTAGCAGTGTTACGTACCTATGCTAAATATTTCAAGCAAATTGGTATTACATTTAGTCAAGACTATATGGAAATGGCATTAAATAATAATGTCGCAATTGCTAAAAAGTTAGTGAAATTATTTGAAATTCGCTGTAATCCTGCTGAGGATCCAAATAGAGAAGATCGTTTTGCTGATTTGTCTATTGAAATATTAAATGATCTCGATACTGTATCGAATCTGGATGAAGATAAAATAATTAGACAGTATATTCATGCGATTAGTGCAACATTGCGTACTAATTTTTATCAATTAAATCAAGACGGACATCATAAACCTTATATTTCGCTAAAACTAAATAGTAAGATCATCCCTGGGGTACCTAAACCACATCCTATGTTTGAAATCTTTGTTTATTCTCCACGCTTTGAGGGGGTTCACTTGCGAGGTGGCAAAGTTGCTCGCGGAGGTTTACGTTGGTCTGATCGAAGAGAAGATTTCCGTACAGAAATACTTGGTTTGATGAAAGCGCAGCAAGTAAAAAATTCAGTAATTGTACCTAGTGGCGCAAAAGGCGGTTTCGTACCAAAGTTTTTACCTGTAAATGGCACTCGTGAAGAAATAATGGCTGAAGGGATAGGCTGTTATCAATTATTCATTCGTGGTCTTCTTGATATTACTGATAATTATGTTGAAGGGAAGGTAGTTAAACCGGAAAATGTCGTCTGCTTTGATGAGGATGATCCTTACCTCGTTGTAGCTGCAGATAAAGGTACTGCAACGTTCTCTGACCTTGCCAATGCCATTTCATTAGAGTATGGATTTTGGTTGGGTGATGCCTTTGCATCAGGTGGCTCAATAGGTTATGACCATAAGAAAATGGGTATTACTGCCAAAGGTGCGTGGGAATCAGTAAAACGTCATTTCTATGAATTGAATATAGATATTGAAAATAACGACTTTACAGTTGTCGGTATTGGCGATATGGCGGGAGATGTTTTTGGCAATGGTATGTTGTTGTCCAAACATATAAAGTTAGTGGGTGCCTTCAATCACATACATATTTTTGTGGATCCTGATCCTGACGCAGAAGTGAGTTTCAAAGAGCGTGAGCGTTTATTCCATTTACCTCGCTCAAATTGGACAGATTATGATAAAAAGCTTATTTCCAAAGGAGGCGGTGTATTCAATCGTAATGCCAAATCCATACCTGTTAGTAAAGAAATGCAGGCTGTTTTCGGAATTAAGCAGACTGAAATTGAACCAAATGAACTAATTAAAGCGATTTTGAAAGCCAAGGTTGATTTACTTTGGAGCGCTGGAATTGGTACTTATGTTAAGGCAAGTACTGAGTCTAACTCTAATGTTGGTGATCGAACCAATGATACGACTAGGATTAATGCCAAACAATTACGTTGTAAAGTTGTGGGTGAGGGTGGCAACTTAGGATTAACCCAATTGGCCCGTGTTGAATATTCGCTAAATGGCGGAATGGTATATACCGATTTCATTGATAATTCTGGTGGTGTCAATTGTTCTGACAAGGAAGTAAACATTAAGATTCTGCTGAACAGTATTGTTGCCGTCGGTGATTTAACTCCAAAACAACGTAATGAGTTGTTAATTGAAATGACTGATGAAGTAAGTAAATTGGTACTTCGTGACAACTTCTTGCAAACACGAGCCATTAGTTTATCTGCATCGCAACCTCTTCAGGCGTTGGATCTGCAAAGTCGTTACATCAGTGAACTAGAGCGAACCGGAAAAATCGATCGTAATCTAGAATACTTACCCGACGAAAAGATCATTATGGAACGTAAATTAATGGGCAAAGGTCTGATGCGCCCTAGTATTGCCGTATTAATGTGTTACAGCAAAACGATTCTTAAGGAACAAATTCTGGCTTCAGGTGTTCCTGAAGAAGGGTATATGACGCAATTTTTAAGTAGTTCATTTCCCAAGCCTTTGCAAGAGCGGTTTAGCAAGCAAATGCAATCTCATCCATTGAGAAGAGAGATTATAGCTACAAAGTTGAGCAATATTATTGTAAATGAAATGGGCTTTACTTACATGTATAGATTGCAAGATGAAACTGGTGCTCCTGTTTCTGCAATCGTAAGAGCTTATGTCATTACTCGCGCTGTGCTTAATCTCGAATCTGTTTGGAAGCAAATAGAGGAGTTGGGCACGCAGATCAGTGCTAAAAAGCAAATAGAAATGATGATGCTTTATGCTCGCTTGGCTCGTCGTATTACCCGTTGGTTCTTGCGTAGTCAGCGTAGATCTGTTGATATTTCTGATGTTGTGAAACTCTACGCACAAGGGGTTGTTGAATTGAAGATGTCCATACCAGCAATCTTAAGTGAAGATCGACGAGTAAAATTCGATGAGGATTATCAATCGCTTATTGATGAAGGTATTCCACCAGCTCTAGCACATGATTTGACTGTTGCTCGTGGTTTATTTGCTGCAACAGATATTATAGATATCGCTGATAAAAGAGATATGAAGGTAGCTCAGGTTGCTGAAATCTATTTAGGAGTCGGTGAGTTCTTGGATCTTGCTTGGATAAGAAAACAGATTATTATGCACCCAAGTGAGAATCATTGGGAATCCTTGTCCAGAGAAGCATTAAGAGATGATTTGGATTGGCAACAACGTCAACTCACTGCTGGATTGATTAACTATGATGGTGGGAACCCGGATTTGCAGGCTCGTCTTGCTTCATGGGGAGAGTCGCATCGTGCATTGATTCAACGTTGGCGCTTTATTTTAGCCGATCTGAAAGCAAGCTCAGTTCTAAACTATACGATGTTCTTTGTTGCAATTAGAGAGTTACTCGATCTTACTCAAACTACTTTGCAATCCTACGAATTAATTGAGCAAGAGGCATAATATTAGTTAATGTCTGGGGGATGGCGGAAGTCAGAACCCAGCGGGCTGTATCGGTCTATCTAAGTTTTTTGTAATATTGAAGTGGAACACCCCAACTCCAGTGCAACAAGAGAGCTCCCTTGTTGCGCTCGAGATTACAAAGCCTAAACACTCAGGCTACATTAATGGATTGGATAATTCTATTGAGGCCTCTGCCAACTCTATAGGTTGATCATGTCCATCAAGAAATACAGTTTGTCCGGTTCCTTTCAATATACTGACTGCAATTAAGTAATGCCCATACCCCAGAATAGAAAAGTCAACTAACTCACCCAGTTCACTTCCCCCAGGCTGCTCAAATAATTTTTGTCCAGAATAGATCTTATGCTCAGTTTTAATTTGATAAACGCTCATTTGATGTTTTAAAGTAGCTTTGTAATGCATACGCGCAATAATTTCTTGGCCTTTATAGCAACCTTTGTTGAAATTAATATATGGAGTTTTTTGTAAATCGAGCCTATGTGGTAAAAACAAACCGCGAGATTCGGGATAAATATCTATTTGTTGTTGAAATAGCCTTAAAGTATGCCAGGTTAGTGAACCAAGAAATTGTTCTTTTCTTATAAAACGTTCTTGAATCTCCTGTGTATGCTCATTTTGTACTAGAAAAATATAGAATCCATTACCTAAATGATAGAAGCAGGAGTGAGCGGTGTATGATTGTGCATAAAGTGCGTTAGGAAAAAAATCCGTATCGGGAAGGATATCTTCCTGATTTTGTAGATAAAATCCAAAAATTTTAAATTGGATGGTTGACTTAAGGCTGACACGAGATAAAAGCGCATATTTACTCAATGAATGAATTGTTGATTCTTGTAAATCTTTGGGGAGTACTAACTTAACTCCGTGCCAGTTAATAATATCCATTAAAGCGAGAATCCGTCCTTTAAGATTGCACTGGGCTCCTTGAATCATTTGTATATCAGATATGGAGCCTAAGTCGCAGGTTAATTGGCCTTGAAGAAAGTCAATGGCTTTATTTCCCTCAACATCAATAGTAGATAGATAAGATAAATCAAATAAATAATTTTTTTGAGGCAAGAGCTTTAACTCATTTTCCAACGCGTTAAAGGTAGTTAAGGCTCTGTTATTAATTAAATGGGTAAAAGTCGTGCTCATCATTCTAACCTAAATAAGACAGTTACTTTTCTATTATTGGTAACTGTTGAAGTAAAGTTTGCAGAGTTTATCGGATTAAACTCATCATAAAATGGTTTCTAAAGGGAAACTTAATGATTTCCGTTTATAAAGACAGTAGTGTATCATTTGTCCGTTATAAGATCACAAAGAGATTTACCATGTTGGATGTGAAGGAAAAAGCAAAACTTGCATGGCACTGCCGCCGAGGAATGCTGGAGTTAGACCTTATTTTACAACGATTTCTTGAGCAAAAAGTTGATCATTTATCCATACAAGAGCTCGCTGCTTTTAATTCATTATTAAGTTGTACTGATCCTGAGTTATTTGCTTGGTTAATGGGGCATGATGATCCTCAAGATAAAGAGTTAAAAGAAATTGTTACTATTATCCGAAATAACAATTGAACCCGGAAAGTCAAAGATTTATTTGCGTTTGATTTTAGTGGTTTATCTCATTACCGTTACATTAATACTTTTTTCATCCATATATCTATTGCTTAAACTGTTTTTTCTTGGCCTTATTTTCATTTTTTTGAAAATTGATAGGATAAAGCAAAGTCCGTGCTCATCAATTAGAAAAATTCAATTTATTGGTAATAAGTGGATTTTAGAAATGCGTCAAGGTAATAAGGAATCATATATCCAAGCAGTAGTCCTAATTCATAATCCTTTTTTCCAGCTTATTGAATTTGCAAATTTAAGACAAAAAAAACGAATTGTTTTATTTCTGGATCAAATTACACCTCATCAATTACGTCTATTACATCTCAAAATAAGCCAAAGTAGTATATAATTGTACATATGGTTTAAATAAAGGCCAGTCATTTAAATAATGGAATTATGAGGAAGTGATGAGTAAAGAAACTTCTTATAGTGATGAGGACTTGATTAATTTGGCGAGACAAGGGGACATGGAAGCTTATAATCTGTTGTTGTCACGGTATAACAATAAAATACAACAAATTATTCACTTACATATTCAAGATAGAGCAAATGTTAGTGATCTGGCACAAGAAGTATTAATCAAAGTTTATCGCTATTTGCATTATTTTAAAGAAAAAAGCCAGTTTTCTACGTGGCTGTATCGAATTACTCAAAATACAATTAAAAATCATTATCGAGCTGCTAATCTACGTATGGATCTGGAAGCAGAATTTGCTGATAATTATTATCCAGCGGTAGAGTTATCTCCTGAATATCTATTAATTAATATCGAGTTTGGTGAGCAATTGGAGCTGATTCTTTCCACTTTATCCGAAGAGTTACGTCTCTGCTATGGTATGTACATTCTAGATGGCCAATCTTATGAAGACATTGCAAAAAAAATGGATTGTCCAATAGGAACTGTTCGATCACGTATTTTTAGAGCACGAAAATTGATCATGGATTCAATAGGTCAATTTGTTTTATAGACATTTATTCTTTCCATAATTATGATATGAGCGCAATGTTCGACTGTTTTAGTCAGTTGTTTTCTAAATATTATAAAGAGTTAAACTCATGCCTAATTCTCTGGAAATTCGTTTAGCAAGCTGTCGAAACATACTTCTAGGACTTCATCTAGACTATCAATTTTATGGAAACAATGATTTTGAACCAAAAATTAAGCAACAATTAGATGAGGTGGATACGTACTATAAAGATTCATTTGAGAAATCAGCAGTGAGTTCTCACGCAATTATAGAAAGTTATGAGTTGTTTGTGTCATATTTGGTAAAAGTTAAAAAAGGTGAGATTTCTGCAGAACAAGCATTAGCCGGAATCCAAGAAGCCACTTTTAATAGAAAGTTAGCTATTGTCTTCTATAATATTGCCAAGGCATTGGAAATGACTTTTTGGGCGATTGCCATTCCCTTTTTTTTACTTAGTGCTGTCTCAGTCAGCGTACCTAACCCCATCTGTGGAATAAGTCTTACAATCATTTTCACTGCGCTCATGTTAAAATCAATAAATAATTTTTTTGACTGTATCAATGATTTCAAATCTTGTACGCGATTACTTGCCGAGGATGAACGCGAGCGAAGTTTGGTATCGTTTTTTAAACCGGCCATTTCCTCTTTACAGGAATCAAAAGAAGTCAGCTCGGAGGTGGTAAATTTGGATCCAATATTTAGTTAGCTTTGAGAGAAAACTAATATCATCTTTAATTGTTTTTCAGTTACTTGCATCATCTTTAATAGTCCTTTTAATTATGATATAAAACATTCCGATTATTTACTAATCAAGCCGATTTTATTTTTCTTCGTTAACTTAAGGGATGAATTATGACTGGTTCATTGGGAAAACGTTTAAATGAATATGATAAACAAATTGATGACCTCTTCAAAGGAGTGATGAATGAAGAAATTGAAAGACAATTAAAGGCAATCAAAACTTATTATCATAAATTATATCTTGACGCGATTGATGAAGCGGCTGAAAAAGAGCATATTCAAATGTATGGGATTCTTGCAGCTGGCCTTGAGGCAGTAAAAAACGGCATGCTGGATTCTGAGGCCGTCTTAAAGGAACTTGGTGAAATAACATCCCTAAGAAAATCGAACATTGTCTTAGAAAATATTCTTACTGCATTAGAATTACTATCTTGGGCTTTGCTTTCAGGTGCATTTTTTTCTTATTGTGTTCTTATGGCGCCGCCACTTGTAGCCGTTAATCCTTTTTTTGCACTAGCCGTGATATCAATTGCTTGCATGGCCGCAATCTATTCAACAGTCAACTTCTTTGATTGTATTGATGAATTTAAATCACTCACTCCGATCGAAGAGGAGTTTAAACGAGAAAAAAATTTAGTATCATTTTTTAAGTCTCTGCCAACTTCTGAGTCGCCGCAAAAAGTATTCGAACCCAATGCCCCTCAAAAAGAAGCACAACTATACCCTCAATTAAATTAACTACCTCAATTTATTAAACAAATATTTGACACAATAAACCCCGGATAAAGCCAGATGTTATCCGGGACTTGGTTATGATGTAATTTCAACATAGAACGTCGATTAAATTTTTAGATTTTTCTTGGTTTATATTCAACAAATAAGCTGCTATTCAAAAAACATATGATAAAATGCTAACATTCAATTGAACTCTTAAAAGAACTTTATGCTGGAAAGTGACCGCTTAATCAGTACTCAAAGTACTGCCTCGGAGGAGGCCATTGATCGTGCGATTAGACCCTTAAGTCTTCGTGAGTATATAGGGCAAGATGCAGTAAGTTCGCAGATGCAAATTTTTATTGATGCAGCTAAAAAGCGAAAGGATGCTTTGGATCATGTTTTAATCTTTGGACCTCCAGGCCTTGGTAAAACTACTTTAGCCAATATTATTGCCCATGAAATGGGTGTGAATTTGCGCCAAACATCGGGACCTGTGATTGAACGAGCAGGAGACATTGCAGCAATACTTACCAACCTGCAAGCAAATGATGTACTCTTCATTGATGAAATCCATAGGCTTAGTCCAGTAATAGAAGAAATACTCTATCCAGCAATGGAAGATTATAAACTGGATATTATGATTGGTGAGGGGCCCGCTGCACGCTCTATCAAATTGGAGTTACCGCCTTTTACCTTGATTGGAGCAACAACGCGAGCCGGGTTACTTACTTCCCCTCTCAGAGATCGATTTGGTATTGTACAGCGTTTAGAATATTATTCTGTTGACTCATTAACCCAAATTGTTGCTCGGTCAGCGCAATTACTTAATGTAAAAACCAAACCCGAAGGAGCAAGAGAAATTGCATTACGCGCAAGAGGCACACCACGCATTGCAAATCGATTGCTACGACGTGTTAGAGATTATGCAGAAGTTAAAGGTGGCGGTATTATTACCGTTGATATTGCGCAAAAAGCTCTAGAAATGTTGGAAGTAGACAAACATGGTTTTGATCTCATGGATAGGAAATTACTGTTAGCAGTGATTGAACAATTTAATGGAGGTCCTGTAGGGGTGGATAGTATAGCGGCTGCAATTGGTGAGGAAAAAGGCACAATTGAAGATGTTTTGGAGCCATTTTTAATACAACAAGGATTCCTTATGCGCACTCCAAGAGGTAGAATAGCCACACCAAGAGCATATCAGCATTTTGGTTTAAATGCAGTGGAACAGGATTGATCAATGGATGCTACAACCGTGTATCAGCATTCCTTTCGTGTTTACGCTGAAGACGTAGACTACATGGGAATTGTTTATCATGCGAACTATCTTCGTTATTTTGAGCGGGCTCGTACAGAAATGTTAAGACAGAATAATCTGGTCCTCTCTGATTTAATGAAAGAAGATACTCTTTTTGCCATATATGATGCACATGTTCGTTATAAAGCACCAGCTCGATTAGATGATTTGCTAACAGTAAAAACACAAGTTCAGCAATTAGGAGCTTGTAGTTTTTTATTTGATCAGAGCATGCAAAATCAGCAAGGCAAAATAGTTTGTGAAGCTAAAATTCAAGTTGTTTGTGTGGATAGCAATTTAAAACCAAAGCGATTTCCACATTGAGTAATGAGTTGTTATCGTTATCGGGGTATAGATAAAACTATAATTCGATGATGATTTATAAAATAAGATCTTGGTACTGGAGATAATATAAATGGGTAATCAAGCAAATGTATTAATGTACTTTATGCAAGCAGGTCTAGTTGTTAAATCAGTCATGATGTTACTCGCTGCTGCTTCCATTACTTCATGGACATTAATATTTCAACGCGCCTGGTTTTTTAATCGTAAAAAACAGCTCACAGATTCCTTTAATCAAAGATTTTGGGACAGCGGTGATTTAAGCAGACTTTATGCCGATATTGATAGTAATTCAGAAGAGCGGGATGGTATGGCTGCTATTTTTCATGCCGGCTTTAAAGAATTTGTACGTTCTAGAAAACTGGGCAACGTAATTATTGAACCCATCCAACGGGTGATGCAAATTACCCATGCCAAAGAAGCTGAAAAGCTGGAAAAACATTTGCCTTTTTTTGCTTCCGTGGGATCTATTGCCCCTTATGTAGGATTATTTGGTACTGTTTGGGGTATAATGACCTCCTTCCAGGCATTAGGTCATGCTCAACAGGCAACTATTGCTATGGTTGCTCCTGGTATTTCTGAAGCGTTAGTAGCCACCGCTTTAGGTTTATTTACAGCAATACCGGCAGTTATTGCATATAACCGATATACAACGCGCGCTAATGATTTATTAAATCGATTTGACTTATTTCAGGAAGAATTAATATCGCTTATAGAACAACAAAACAGTGATACTGTAAGAGGGTAGAATTTGAAATGATCAGAGCAAAAACCAAGCGCGAGCGCCCCATATCAGAAATTAATGTCGTACCCTATATCGATGTGATGTTGGTTTTACTTGTTATTTTTATGATCACAGCACCAATGCTGAGTCAGGGAGTAACTGTAGATTTACCTAAAGCGGCAAGCCAGACGCTGTCACCTACAGATAGAGAGCCTATTATTGTTTCAGTAAATCAACAAGGTACATATTTTCTTAACATCAGCACTACCCCCGCTGAGCCTATAGAGTCTCAAGCTTTAGTTGTTCGTGTTGCTGCAGAGTTAGAATTAGCAAATCAATCAGGTCAAAAGCTGAACGTTTTAGTTAAGGGAGACCAGGGCGTTGCGTATGGTAAGGTTGTTCAGGCAATGGCTTTACTCAAGCAAGCAGGGGCAGAACAGGTAGGATTGTTGACTGATTCAGAGCAAGAAAAATCAGAGGGGCAAGCATGATAAGTCCAAGTTATCGTAAACCTTTTTTTGCCGCAATTGGTTTACATCTCTTTTTAGTGGTAATGCTTTTGACCGATAGCTCAAGCCAACGACCTGTTTTAACGGCGGAAACGAAAAATACGCCTGGAGTAGAGCAGCCAATTGCTGTAACTCCACAAAAGGAAATAGTAAAGGCGGTGAGTGTCGATAACAAACAAGTTATGGAAACGGTCAATCGCTTGAAACAAGAGCGTGAGCAACAAAAAAAGGCTGAAGTTAATCGACAGAATGAACTCAAGCGACAGGCTGAAGCGGCAAAGCAACAAAGAATAAAAGAGCAGCAACAGCTAGCTCGACTTAAAGAAGAAGCTAATAAAATAGCAATTGCACGTAAAAAACAAGCAGAGGAAGATAAAAAGCGTTTGAAGAAACTTGAAGAGCAAAAGGCATTGGAAGCAAAGCATATTGAAGATTTAAAAAAACAAAAAGAAGAGTTGGTAAAACAACAGAAATTGGAAGCTAAAAAGCTTGCTGAGTTGAATAAGAAAAAGATAGCAGAGAAGGAGCAAGCTGATAAATTAAAAGAGGAACAAGCCCGAAAGGAAAAGGCTGATCTTGCAAAAGCAGAAATGGAAAGAAAAAAACAAGCTGAGGCCGCAGCTGCAGCGAAACAAGCACAAGCAGCAGAAAATGCTGAGAGACAGGCACGTATAGCTGGTGAAGTTGACAAATATAAAGCACTCATTGTTAATGCTATAGGTAGAAATTGGATATTACCTGAAAATGTTGACAGTAGTTTATCAAGCCAATTCAGAATACGCCTTGCTCCCGATGGAATGGTGTTGGAAGTTACTTTAACCCGCAGTAGCGGTGATCCATTGCTTGATCGTTCAGCACAAACAGCTATTTATAAGGCATCACCACTACCTGTGCCCGCAGATCAAGAAACATTTAGTTTGTTTCGTGATATAAGTTTAACCGTTCGACCAGAACAAGTGAGGGGGTAAAACTCGTGATTAACCGGATTATTACACTATTCTTAGTACTTTTTACGCAGCAAGTTTTTGCTCTTGATTTAGAATTAACCCAAGGGATTAACTCTGCTTTACCAATAGCAATCAATTCTTTCGGCTCAAATAGTACATCTCAAGAAATCGGACAAATTATTGAAAACGATTTAAATTTATCAGGTCAGTTTCGAATTGTTTCAGGTCCCCAAGGTGCGAATGCGCAATCATCAGTAAGCACGTTAAAACAACTTGGTGCGGACAGTGTTGTAACTGGACGTGTTAACCAAGTAGGAAGTCATTATGAGGTGAGTTTTACTTTAACTGATGCTGTAGCTAATGGGGCAACTTTATTAACAAAAACATATCAGATTAACGCAAATCAAATTAGGCCTTTAGCACATCACATTAGCGATGAAGTATATCAAAAGTTAACGGGAGAAAAAGGCATATTTTCTACCCGTATCGCTTATATTTCGGTTCAAAGAACTACCAGCAGCACTCGTTATTCACTCGAAGTTGCTGATGCGGATGGACATAATCCACAAAGCTTATTGATTTCATCCGAACCTATTATGTCACCAGCATGGGCTCCTGATGGTAAAAATATTTCTTATGTTTCTTTCGAGAAAAAAAGAGCTCAAATATTTACTGTTTCAGTTGAGACAGGCCAAAGACGCTTGATCACGAGCTTCCCAGGAATTAACGGCGCACCTGCTTGGTCTCCCGATGGCAGGGAATTGGCTGTAGTATTATCTAAAAGTGGGACACCAAAAGTGTACAGTATAGACATCAACACCGGTAACATGAAGCAATTAACCTTTGGTGATGCCATTGATACTGAACCACGTTATGCCCCAGATGGAAAAAGTCTATTATTTACCTCAGGTAGAGGAGGCTCGCCACAAATATATCGTTTATCTTTAGCTAATGGCCAAGTAAGTCGAATAACGTTTGAGGGTAACTATAACGCGCGTGCCTCTTATACACCTGATATGAAAAATATCATTATGTTGCACCGTGACGATAAGCAATTTAACATAGGAATGCAAAGTGCAAGTGGTGGGCCTATTGCTAGCCTTACATTCTCTGGCCGTGATGAATCTCCATCTATTGCCCCCAATGGTCGTTTAATTCTGTATGCGACCCATAATCAAGATAAAGGTGTATTGGGTATCGTTTCTCTGGACGGTAGAATAAGAATGAGACTTCCCGCACGAGAAGGAGATGTACAAGAGCCGGCGTGGTCTCCCTATTTGAGTTAATTATGACACGAATTATTTATGTACTTGTTTTGTGTTTAGGGGTTATAAATAGCTATGCTTGGAACGCGGCAGGCCACAAGGTCGTGGCACAGATTGCCTATGATAATTTATCACCAAAAGCAAGAGACATGTGCTATAAATACCTTCGTTCGCGCACGCATAACACACCTAACTCAAGTTTTGTTAGTGCTTCGACTTGGATGGATGACATAAGGTGGCGAGGAGTATATTGGTATGATGTAATGCATTATATCGATATCCCTTTTTCCAGCGACGGGACTCGCTTGCCTCCCATTGAAAGTACTAATGCAATCAAAACAATTAAACAAGCCTCGGCTGTTCTTAGCTCTAAAAAAACGAATCCATCAGACAAAAAACTTGCATTACGTATGCTAATTCATATCGCTGGTGATATTCATCAACCCTTACATGCCGTAACACAAGTCAGCGCACAACATCCTATGGGTGACTTAGGTGGTAATTTATTCTTATTGGGGAAAAATCCAGTAGGAAGTAATTTACATCAATACTGGGATAATGGCGCTGGTTTTTTTCTGGGCCAATATGATGAGGCACGAATTAAAAGTACCGCGCAGCAATTGGAACAAAAACTACCTTGTTCTACGATCATTGATGCCCAAATAAGACCTGCTAAATGGGCAAAAATGTCTCATAAGCTGGCTTTAAGAAATGCTTATCAAATAAATTCTAATGAAATACCTAGTGATAAATATCAAGAAAATGCTCAACTATTAGCGCAAAAACAGGTTACTTATGCAGGATGCAGGCTAGCGGCATTGCTTAATAAGATCGCTCAAACATAATTTTTTAATAAAGCTCAAATCATGCCCGATAAATTTAAAATTTATTTTGCGTAAAATGATTTATTTTGCTGTCGTTAAAATTCTCTTGCAATTGCTCATAGAGCGTTTCAAGCTTGGCTATTAATTTTGGAAAATTATTCTCGAGTTGTTCCTTCTTCTTCACATTTTTTCCATGCTGCCATTGTGTGAGCTTGCCAGGTTTCTTAAATGTTGAATATGCTTTTTTATGGGTTGTTTCAAAAGAGTGTTCTGTTTTTTCTAAAGCTAAGATATTCTTATTGAATTCATTAATTAGTTTATTCAACTGAACTGAGAAGGGCGCACATTTATCCTCATGGAATCTTATTTGTAAACTAATTAGTTCAACAAAAATATTAAACAGCCATTGATAATGTAATAAATCGAATACATCTATTCTATAACAAAGACAGGGAGCTATATTGTTTTGCATGAGTTTGATTGCTAGATCTGATGAACAGGGGGCTTGAAATAAAGGAAGCCGAGCTCGGTTTAATTTAGTAAAAAATGGAATTAATGAATATTTAGTAAATCCATTTATCAAAGGTTTAGCGCTTAGTTCTTTACTTGCTCCAGGTATGGCTTCCTTACAGAGATAAAGATAGAGCTGGTATTGTTGATCAGCATAATTCTTCAAATAAAAATTCAATTTTTCTTCTTCTGTAGTCGCTATCCCTGTATTTAAAACTTGAATTTTTAGATGGGTATTTTGAGACTGATAATGTTCGATTATTGATTGAGGTTCAGTATCATCAAAAACCACAAATTGAGTTTCATGTGCTTTTTCATATTCATGCTCACTCAACAAAATAATATGATTTGAAATACCAATTTTATCAAGTTGGTGTATGTGGCCTAAAGGAATGTCAGTATATTCTATATTCGACCAAATTACTGCAGTTTTCATTTGTACTTACAATAAAGGAGCGTTAATTAAATATAGCTCAGGAAATTGAGCGAGCTGTGAAGATTTTTTTAAAAATATTAATTGTGCATTCAAAAAATGGAGAAAAACAGAATATAAATCCTGTGCTATATTTTAGAGGCAATTGTTGAAAAAATGGGATTTATCCTCAAATAAAAAGGAATTATAAAAATGAATAAATTATTTGCAAAGATTAGTATATTGGGTTTATTAATGAGTGTTTCTTTATACGGTTGGACAGGACCTTGTAAAGCCATAGCAATGTCTTGTATGCAAAATGGTTACTATAAGGGCGGAGAGAATGCAGGTAAAGAGTTAGTTAAAGACTGTGTTCTACCTGTAGCAATGGGTAATAAACAATTACCCAATACCAATTTTAGTGCAGAACAATTGCAACAATGCAAAATGAAAATAGCTGAGAAAATAAAAAGTAAAATGCAAGATAAAATGCAACAGTAACAACTAAACCCTCTCCCTCAGGGGAGAGGATTTTCCTCTTATTCCTTTTGTAATGATTCCATCACTGCACCTAAGAAACGAGTGGCTTCGCCTCCAGTGACTGCTCTATGGTCAAAGCTTAGTGATAGGGGAAGTATGTTGTGAGCTTCAACATTCCCCGTACTATTGACAACTGCTCCTTGATAGAGCCTACCTACAGCTAAAATGGCAACCATTGGGGGAACAATAATCGGACTTGCAAAACGACCAGCAAACTTTCCAAAATTAGAAAGAGTTATCGTTGCTCCTTTCAATTTATCTGCAGTAATTTCTCGATTACTTACTGATTTTTTAAAATCATTAATTACTTTTCGTAGATCGGCATCGGAAAGTTTTGCTGCATCATGAATAACAGGTACAAACAAACCTTCTTCATTATCCATGGCTAATCCGAGGTGTACCTGCTCAAAACATTGGCGTGCACTATGTTTTGTATCAAACCATGCATTTAATGCAGGTTCTTTGTTAGCAGCGTTGATCATTGCTCGGACAAGGCGAACGGTAATATCGGTACCAGGCTTCCAAGTACTAATATCTGCTTCATCAAAGATACTTACCGGAACTACTTCGGCGTGTGATTGAACCATGCTGTTGAGCATTGCGCGTCTTACTCCGCGCAGGGGCTCAAAACCCGCAGGAACTTCAGAGTTTTTATCTGCTTGCGCTTGAACATCAGTACGAGTAATGACACCAAATTCGCCAGTTCCTTTAACTGTAGATAAATCAACCCCCAATTTTTTAGCAAGCATTTTAACAGCTGGTGTTGTCCTGATACGATTTCTTGTACCATGTTGGGCACCAATGGTGAAGTTATCTTCAAAAACTTCACTGCTTTCTTCTAAGTTACCGACAACGGTTCCTTTATCTGCAGTTTTGGCACTGGTTGATTCAAAAGCTACCAAGGGCTCCCCCGTTTTAATTACATCTCCAGGTTTACCGTATAATTTGCTAATAGTTCCAGACTGAGGACAGGGTACATCAACTACTGCTTTTGCAGTTTCCATAGAAACCAAAGGTTGATCTGCTATGACTTTATCACCTTCTTTGACAAACCATTCATGAATCTCTGCATCCGGTAGACCTTCACCCAAATCAGGTAGATTGAATATATTCATTATTACTCCATTATGCTCATAACGCTGTTTTTAATACGTGTAACACTGGGTATGTATTGTTTTTCCAATTGGAAATACGGCATTACCGTATCATATCCAGTCACCCGTTGAACTGGAGCCATTAAATCAGACATAGAATTTTCCATAATCTGTGCTGAAATTTCGGCACCCACTCCACAAGTTTTTGCTCCCTCATGAACGATAACACAACGCCCCGTTTTCTCTACTGAGGCTAAAATTGTCTCGATATCTAGTGGTTTAATTGTTGCTACATCAATTACTTCGCATGAAATTCCTTCGTCACCCAATTGTTTCGCTGCTTGTTGTGTTTCGTGAATACTAGCACCCCAACTTACTAAAGTGACGTCATCCCCTTGTTGCAAAGTAAAACATTTGCCTAGAGGAAGAGCTTCTCCATTATCTTCAACAGGCTGTTTAACCAAACGATAAATTCGCTTTGGTTCAAGAAAAATTACTGGATCAGGATTACGAAGAGCAGCTAAAAGCAAGCCATAAGCACGTCGTGGAGAGGAGGGGATCACTACCTGTAAACCAGGAATGTGAGCAAATAATGCTTCAGTACTTTCTGAATGGTGTTCAGGAGCACGAATACCACCACCAAAAGGGGCTCTAAAAACGAGCGGACAATGCAGTCGCCCACGAGTTCTATTACGCATTCGCGCCGCATGAGAAATAATTTGGTTCATTGCTGGATAGATAAATCCCATAAATTGGAATTCGGCTACAGGTTTTAGACCCTGTATTGACATACCAATTGCTAATCCAGCAATCATTGACTCTGCCAGAGGAGTATCAAAAACTCGTTTTTCTCCGAATCGCTCTTGTAATCCTACTGTGGCACGGAAGACACCTCCATTTTTACCGACATCTTCTCCAAAAACCACGACATTTTCATCATGAGCTAACTCATAAGCCAAAGCCTGAGTTACTGCCTCGATTAAAGTAATATCAGGCATGAGTTGCTTCCTCCATAGCTATTGCACGTTGTTCCACTAAATATTCAGGTAGTTCTGCATAATGATAATCAAAAATGCTACTAATCGGTTGTGTCTTCATACTTAAATATTCATTAACGGCTTCTTCTACCTCTTTAGAACATTGGATTACTAAATTTTCCTCATCTTGCGCATTCCAGATCTTTTGTTCTGTAAGAAACTCTTTAAATCGTGAGATAGGTTCTTTCGGTTTTGCCTTTTCAACTTCCTGACATGGTTGATACCGTGTCGCATCATCAGCAGTAGTATGATCTGATAAACGGTAAGATAGGGCTTCAATTAAAGTTGGTCCTTCACCACGGCGAGCTTTTTCTATCGCATCGCCAATTACCTGTCTTGTTGCTAGAATGTCATTTCCATCAATTTGCATCCCTGTAAAACCAGCCGCTATAGCTTTCTGGGCAATCGTTTGTGTACCAGTTTGTTGATCTCGAGGGACAGAAATAGCCCATTGGTTGTTATTAACTATAAAGACAACAGGTAACTTCCAAGTACCTGCAACATTCATTGCTTCGTAAAAATCTCCTTCTGAAGTCCCCCCTTCACCAAGGCATACGACAGCAACACGTGGTTGATTTCTGTATTGGAATGCAAATGCGACTCCCGCTGCATGCAAGCACTGAGAGGCGATAGGTACACATATAGGTAAGTCTTCTGAATTGCATGAATACTGGCTGCCACGTTCATCGCCACCCCAGAATGCCAAAATTTCAGACATTTTTACGCCGCGTTGAAATTGAGCAGCATAATCTCGATAATAGGGAACAAACACGTCTTCAGGACGCATTGCATGACCTATAGCTGCTGAAATTGCTTCTTGTCCATTAATCGGGGCGTAAGTTCCCATTTTACCAGTTCGCTGCAAAGCAATTGCTTTTTTATCAAATGTTCGTGTAAGAACCATGATTTTATATAGTTCTTTAAGCACCGCATGATCATGGGCAAAAAGGGGTAATTGACCGACCAATTTTCCATGTTCATTTAAAAACTGAGTATATGTAATATCAAATTGAGCAACTGTTGACATATAAGGCTCCTTGTCAATAAAGCGTTTGCATAGCATACTCACAAATTAATTCAAAAACCAGAGAATAAGTAAGAAACTTGTAGCCCTGGATGAGGCGTAGCGGAACCAAGGAAAGGTCTAAAATATTAATCTCCTGGGTTGCGTTGTGCTTTGTCCGGCCTAGATTGAAGTAAGATTTATAATAATTAGTAAAGAGGAATATTTTGAGTCAAATTGTATTATATTCACTGGAGTATCACGATTCATTACATGAGTACTATCAAAAATTGCACCATTTACCTGGTTTTGTTCTTCTTGAGAGTACAGATCGCTTTCATGGACGTTATGATATTATCAGTGCTTATCCTTATGATTCTATTGAAATCGATCAAAATTCTCATGATTTTCCGGGTTTATTAAAGAAAATCAGCGAAATCTTATCGCCAATACCTTCCGTAGCGGATCTTCCTTTTCAAGGTGGTGCTCTTGGTTATATTTCTTATGATCTTGGTGCAAAGTTATTAGGGATAGACTCTTGTAGACAACCTACATTAGAGAATATGCCCTTGTTGAACTTTGGATTATATGATTGGGCAATTATTGTAGATCATAATCAGAAAAACATAACATTATTCGCAGCAAATACGCTCCAATCCACTCACAAGGTAGTGGAAGAAGTATTGACATTATGGAATACCGATACGAAACAGTCTTGTGATGCAAACATTAAAAGTGATTTTACTTCTTTGATGAGCAAACAGGATTACATGAAAGCGTTTTCTTCCATATATCAATTTTTAAAAGAGGGACGAAGTTACCAGGTCAATCTTACTCAACCATTTCATGCTGCTTATGAGGGAAATAGCTGGGCTTTTTATAAAAAAATCTGTATGAAAAACCCTGTACCTTTTGCAGCCTTTCTAAGAACTGCCGATGCTGATATTTTAAGTTTTTCACCGGAGCGTTTTCTTTTTTATGACGCAGGTAAATTAACTACATCGCCTATTAAAGGAACAATTGGTCGATCCAAAAATGATATTGAAGATGAGCGATTAAAAAATAAATTAACATCTTGTGAAAAAAATCGAGCTGAGAATGTAATGATAGTTGATTTATTGAGAAATGATCTGGGGAAAATTGCACAACCTGGTTCAGTTAAGGTAACTGATTTATGTGAGGTGCAAAGTTATAATTCAGTTCATCATTTAGTAAGTACAGTTGAAGCTCAATGTTTGCCCACCATTTTGCCATTTGAAGCTTTTTTGTCTTGTTTTCCGGGTGGTTCGATTACCGGAGCACCCAAAATAGAATCCATGCGAATTATTAACGAGCATGAATCTTATGCGCGAGGAATTTATTGCGGGTCTATAGGCTATTTTTCACGACATGGGCGGTTTGATACGAATATTGCGATTCGAACGATGACGGCTAAAGATAATATTTTGCATTTAGCTGCTGGCGGTGGAATAGTTATTGACTCAAACTGTGAAGATGAATATCGTGAATGTTTTATTAAAATAGCAGCGGTTATTAATGGACTTAAATGATTTTAAAGGGAAAAAACTTATGCATTCGGCAGTAGTTGTTTTGTATGAGAAATTATCTGACTCATTAATTTTAACCCAACGCAGTGATCAATTGCGCACTCATCCTGGAGAAATTTGTTTTCCTGGTGGTATATGGGAAGAGGGGGATGAGAATTATTATGGTACCGCACTTAGAGAATTGTATGAAGAGTTAGGTATTTCCCCAGAACGTGTAACCCTAATTAAAGAATTGGATACACAAAGAACACTATTGGGAAGTATTATTCATCCTTGGTTTGCAAGCATTGAGTCTGTTCAACCCTATCAATTAAATGTTCATGAAGTAGCACGTTTAATATCAATCCCAATGACACTAGTACAAGATGCTAAAAATTATAAAGATTTTAGGGTTGAGCGCGGCGGTCGCAATTATGTCACTTGTGAGTTTACTGCGAATAAGGATTGGGTGTGGGGAGCAACAGCTCGCATAATGAAACAATTGGTTAAACAAAAGTAGTGAACAAACGCTCTGATTAGTTAGAGGTCCGGGTGGAGGCTGGTGCCATCCCCCGGGGCCACGTGTTATATTGCAACTGCTGGTTTTTTCTCGGGATGGCTAGGAGATGTAGAATGAGAATCCTTAAGTGCTCGACGAAGAATTTTTCCTACATTGGTTTTGGGAAGCTCATCATAGAACTCCACAATTTTAGGAACTTTATAAGCAGTTAGATGTTCTCTGCAATATGCAATAACTTGTTCTTCGGTTAACTCAGGATCTTTTTTTACAACGCATGCTTTAACACGTTCACCAGATTCCTTATCATAAACCCCAACTACCCCAACTTCTAAAACACCTGGATGCATTGCAATTACTTGCTCCACCTCATTAGGATAAACATTAAATCCTGATACGAGTAACATATCTTTTTTGCGATCGACCAAATAAATAAAGCCTTCTTCATCCATTTTACCGATGTCACCTGTTTTTAAGTAGCCATTTTTAGTGAATACTAAAGCAGTTTCATCGGGTCGTTTCCAATATCCTGGAGTTACTTGAGGACCTTTAATGCATATCTCTCCACTAGTTCCTATAGGTACTTCATGCTCTTCATCATCAAGAATAACGACATCAGTAGAAGGAATGGGTACGCCTATACTTCCAGTATATTCGGTCAGATTCATGGGATTCATGATGGCAGCGGGACTAGTTTCAGTTAACCCGTAAGCTTCTAATACAGGTGTTTTAGTAACCTCACGCCATTTAAGAGCCACACTTTTTTGCAGCGCCATACCTCCGGCAAGTGAAATTTTTAGTTTGCTAAAATCAACTTCCTTAAATTTGGGATGGTTTAATAAACCATTAAACAGAGTATTGACACCTGTAATTGCTGTGAAGCCTACTTTTTTGATTTCTTTGATAAAATGTCCCATATCACGAGGATTTGTAATAAGCACATTTTTTGCTCCTTCTTTTAAGAAGGTCAAACAATTAGCGGTGAGTGAGAAGACGTGATAAAGAGGAATTGCTGTAACAATGATATCACTGCCATCTGTACCTATAACAGGCTTAATCCATGCATCGGCTTGCAAGACATTAGAGATCATATTGCCATGAGTTAAAATCGCACCCTTTGCGACTCCTGTTGTACCTCCGGTATATTGCAAAAAAGCAATATCATCATGATTTAACTCTACATGATGTAAAGGCGCTTGTTTTCCCTCAAGTAAAGCATAGTTAAAGGCTACCGCATGAGGAATACTATAAGCGGGTACCATTTTTTTAACATATTTAATAATGGAATTAATAATGAGTCGTTTCGGTGTTGGGAAGAGATCAGCTATTTCAGTTACGATGACATGTTTTAATGTCGGAATGGAATTTAATCCCTTTTCGACAGTTTTTGCAAAATTGGCCAGCACAACAATCACTTCGGCTCCAGAGTCATTCAACTGATGAATAAGCTCGTCCGTGGTATAAAGTGGATTTGTATTAACAACAACATACCCTGCGCGTAAGATGCCAAACAGAGCTATGGGGTATTGAAGAACATTCGGAAGCATGATTGCTATTCGAGTTCCTTTATCCAATTTAAGCTGTTGCAGATAGGCAGCAAAATCTCGACTTAACTCATCCAGTTCGCCAAAAGTAATACTACTTCCCATATTGCTATAAGAGGTTTTTTTAGCATGAAGCGTGCAGGATTCTTTAAACAAATCTACGAGGGAAGAATATTGACTTGAGTCAATTTCATGGGGAACTCCTTTCTGATATTGTTCAAACCACCGTTTATCCACCTTAATATCCTTCTGTTATTGGTTTTCACATGTTAGTATAAACAAAAATATTCGTTATGGATATCATACTCATGAGTGAAAATACAACACAAACTCAAGCATTTAAATTAAAAGGTCGTCTTTATACATTTACTGTATTACAAGTATTAAATACGAATCCTGAGGCTTTTGGGCATCAGCTTGATGATACTATTGCTAAAGCTCCTAAATTATTTGAGCATACGCCTGTTGTTTTTGATTTATCTGCAGTACAACAAATAGAGTTTGATTTGCAGGCTTTACTGCAGCTTGCCCGTTCTCACGGCATGATTCCTGTTGCCCTCCAGGGAGGAAGTATATTACATAACACCCTAGCCCAATGTCATGGGTTAGCTGTTCTACATGCTTCTTCAACCCAAGATAAACCTATTATCGAGCGACCAATTGAAAATAATCATCATGAAACAACAAAATCAAAATTAATTACTACCCCTGTTCGTTCGGGGCAGCAAGTTGTAGCAAAAGGTGCTGATCTTGTAGTAACTTCTTCAGTAAGTCATGGTGCTGAATTATTGGCTGATGGTTGTATCCATGTATATGGAGCTCTAAGAGGAAGAGCTTTGGCCGGAATTTCAGGTGATAAAGAGGCACGGATTTTTTGTCAATCACTTGAGGCTGAATTAGTATCAATTGCTGGTTTTTATCGCTTAAGTGATGCGATCGAACCTTATAATGGCCCCTGTCAGATTTATTTATTGGATGAGCATATACATATCGAGCCTTTATGATAGAAGCTGTTTTTATTTCTGATCTTCATTTACACCCTGAAGATCAGGCCATTCAGGAACGTTTTAATCAATTTCTCGAATGGACCAGGGATTCAGTCAAAAATATTTATATCCTGGGTGATTTCTTTCATGCATGGGCAGGGGATGATACAGCCGATGATTGGAGCAAAGCGATTGCTTATCAGTTATATTCCCTGAAAAAACAAGAAATTAACGTGTTTTATATGCATGGAAATCGTGATTTTCTATTAGGAAAAAACTTTGCGAATATGGCTGGATGGACAATTTTACCTGAGCCCACATTAATTCAATTGGGCCAAGAAAAAGTTCTTTTGGTTCACGGAGATCGATATTGCACTAAAGATATACCTCATCAGCGTTTTCGTTTTTTAACCCGAAACAAAATCTTTTCTACCATATTTTTAAGTTTACCATTGAACTATCGTAAACGATTAGTAAATCAAGTGCGGTATCGTAGTCAAATGAATCAAAACAAATCCCTAGAGGAAATGGATGTAGTTGCTGAAGTTGTAGTTGACCATATGTTACACTATCAAGTGAGACAATTAATACATGGTCATACCCATAAACCAGGCATAACATGTTATCAAAAAAACTCGCAAAAACTAGTACGTTATGTTCTGAGTGATTGGGATGACAAACCCCAGTTATTGTGTTATGATCATACAAAAGGGCTCTATTTTGCCCACTTTTGATTTTCGTGGAGAAGCAGGTTATGGCGGCTAAAAATAAAGACCAAATAGATACAGAAATGAAGGATTTGAATGAACGTTCCGCTAAGGGAATGGCTGATATTCGAGAACAAAAAAATAAACAAGATCTGGATGCTTATATTGCTGAGAAACGTAAAGAAGAGCAGATGAGATATGCCAAATCAATGGATGAGCTAAGAAATAAACATCGAATGACCAGCAAACGTACAGGGAAAGAAACAACTCACTGGGAGGAGTTGGATCAAGTGGTTGAAGACGTAATTAATTCAAAACAAGACGCATTTAATGACTGGCGTTCTAATATGATGTCTTTGTTAAATTTGCTTAAAGAGGCGAATACAACAGTCAATATCTCAGTAGAACAAGTTGCAGGAGAAGGATGGGATATGGCTAAGAATCCCAAGGAAGATAGCTGGACGGCCACCAAGCTTCTTGGCAGTGCAATCCATGGTGCAGGGGATAAATACACTGAGGTCAAAAGTAAGATGCTCCATGCAATCAAAGGAGATGGAGATCTTCAGTTACCTACTCTAGAACATAAAGTTAAATTTAAAGATGGAAAAGTTGATATAGCTGATTTAACACGCTCTGACGGCATTCCACTCGATAAAACTAATGAGGCTAATCAAGCATTTAAATCAATGGTTGCCCTTTGGTTAGCTGAAAATGATTATGCCACGGTTCAAAACAAACCAGGAGAATTTGAACACTATGCGAGTGGCGCTGTATTGGATGAGGATACGTTCAATAGATTGAACGCTAATCCAGAAACGAGTTTATCTAAATTCTTAAAAGATAATGCCAACTTAAAGTATGAGGAGCAACAAGAATTACATTCTACTCCTACTCCTCCATAATTTGAGAATGTTATCTTAATTTTTATTGAATTTGCGGTATTCCGCTATGGAAGCGAAATACCGTATCAATAGACAAAATAAAATTATTTTCTATAGATAAAAACAACTGTAAACGCTGTTCTATATCTCCTCCATATAATTTCGCAAGCCGCAGATAGTCTTCAAAATGACGCGCTTCTGATTTAATTAAAGTACGGTAAAACTTTACCAAATCCTGATCTTGGAGATAGGGTATAATGGCATGAAAACGCTCACAAGAACGGGCTTCAATAATGGCACCAATAATCAATTGATCACATAAGCGTTGAAGAACATTTCTGTTCGTAACGTGTTTATGCATCTGAGTTGCATATCCTGATGGTTGCAAGGGACAAAATTCAATACCTTTGTTCGACATAAAGTTAATGACTTTTTCGAAATGAAGTAACTCTTCACGAGCCAAAGGAGACATCACATCAACCAATTCTCTTTTTTCCGGATATTTGCTCATAAAATTAATTGCAGTTGCAGCTGCCTTTCGTTCACAATGAGCATGGTCAATTAATAACAGAGGTATATGGTCGGCAGCATAATCCAACCATATTTGCGGAGTTTTTACTTGAAGAAAGTCATTTAATAATTGTAAATCAGTATCTAATCGTTTTAACATCTGCGAAATACACTATACTTATCGAATAAATTGTCTTATATCATAGGACCTTTTTACAATTCTACTATTTTGGCCCTAAGGGTTTGATTATCTTCGATTGGTACCCATGTATACTACGCTTTGTCGCTATGTAACATAAAAAAAATTAGATTTACTCTAAAGGATTGTAAACAAGGTTAATATTTTGAACATTTAAATTGGATGAAATATGAACGGGGAAGAAGCTGATAATGAATTAAGTCACTGGTTTTCAACTTACGGAGTAATCACAGCGGAACGTATACTAGGCAGATACAAAGTCAATTTAGCACAAAGTGAACTAGTAGAAGCAATTAAATGCCCATATAGTTTTTATCATCGAATGTTACGGGTTCCACTAAAAAGCGTACTCAATGGTATCGTCCTACAACAAGCGAATGATTATCATGTTTATACACAAAAATTATTTATTGATTATTTATTATCTGGAGAAAACTCTAAAGGTGAGGAGGCCCAAGGTGCTTCAACCCGTGAGGATCTAGAAAATGAACGACAACGATTAGTTACTCTTGGCGATGAGTTCCATACTGTGCAAGGGCAACATGATTATTTGATTGCTAATAGTCAGGCTGCGTTGATAAGAATGACTCAAACATTTAATACGGAAATAGAAAAAGCGATTACTACATTGAGAACCTTACTAAAAAGTGACGGTGTTTCAGAGAAAAAAAGTAAAATTCGACAGGCAATTAACCATGCACTAATTTATTGCAACATATCTGAGGTACAAAGCAACCAATATCTTTTTATAGAGAAAATGAACGAGGTTCTTAAGACTTCGCTTTCTGAAGATTTAAAGAGAAAAATGGCTATGATATTGTCCGAAATTTTGCTAATTGATATGGATTTTGATGAGCAAATCAGTGATTTTGTAGCGCAAACGGAAGAGTTAAGTCGAGCAGCTAATTCTTACCGAACTCTCTTTTATGAGACAATTCTTCGGGTTATTGAGTTAATGAAATCATTACCTGAATACAAAATTGATCCCGAACAAGATGCTATTAATAGAGAGCCTTTATATTTTGATAAAACTATTGGTTCATTAGAATAGTTATGCAAGAAAAACAAACGGTTTCTGAAATGATATGGGTGTGTCTCTGGGTTCTACTCTATTTATGAAAACTATAATGACTTTAAATGAATTTATATTAGCCATATAGCTTGGATTTCATGTATAATATTGCACTTTAACTAAACCCCTATGGAGTGCGTGATGACAAAAGAAACAACATTGTCAATTATTAAACCCGATGCAGTAGCTAAATCTGTTATTGGTCAAATCTATACTCGTTTTGAAAGCGCTGGTCTAAACATAGTTGCTGCAAAAATGATGCAACTTTCTCGTGAACAAGCAGAAAGTTTTTATGACATTCATCGTGCACGTCCTTTCTTCAAGGATTTGGTTGAGTTCATGATTTCAGGTCCCGTCATGGTTCAGGCATTACATGGTGAAAATGCAGTAATGAAAAACAGAGACATCATGGGTGCAACAAACCCCAAAGAAGCTGCTCCTGGAACCATACGTGCTGATTTCGCAGATAGTATTGATGCTAACGCAGTACATGGTTCTGATAGTCTTGAAAATGCGGCTCGTGAAATTGCCTTCTTTTTTGAACCACATGAAATTTGTGTACGATAAGAACTGGTTTTTTGACATTTAATGACACGTATAAAGTAGCCTGGGTGATGCGTAGTGGAATAGATTATCTTCTACGCCTAACCAGGTTATAGTACGCTCCAATGGTATTTTTTATCCTTTGTCATTAAATTAGGAGTAAAAATGACTGTACAAAAAGTAAATCTGCTCGATTATAACTATCAACAAATGCGTGAATTACTCAATAGCTGGGGTGAACAACCCTATAGGGCGCAACAGCTAATACAGTGGATTCATCAGGCGGGTTTTACTGATTTCACAAAAATGACCAATCTTAGCAAGACGTTAAGAGAAAAATTGACCCAACTTTCTTGCATTAAACTACCTGAAATAGTCGCCTGTCAAAAATCAAATGATGGTACCCATAAATGGCTTTTGAAGCTGGACTGCGGTAACTGCATCGAGACCGTATTCATTCCCGAAACCAATCGAGGGACTTTATGTGTGTCCTCGCAGGTGGGGTGCGCATTAAACTGTTCTTTTTGTTCTACTGCAAAACAAGGTTTCAATCGTAATTTATCCACTGGAGAAATTATTGGTCAAGTATGGTTGGCTGCACGTGAATTATCACAACAAGAAGGTGCACACGACAAAAGAGTCACTAATGTGGTGATGATGGGTATGGGGGAACCCTTACTAAATTTTGATAATGTGGTATCAGCCATGGATATTATGATGGATGATTTTGCTTATGGATTATCAAAACGCCGTGTTACTTTAAGTACCTCTGGAGTTTTACCCGATCTGGAACGTTTAAGAGAAGTGAGCCCTGTGGCCTTAGCTGTTTCATTACATGCACCTACAGATGAACTTCGAAATGTACTTGTTCCTATAAATAAGAAATATCCTTTGGCGCAATTGATGGCTTTATGCAAAACCTATTTTAAAAATGAACCTCGAAGAAAGGTAACTTTTGAGTATGTAATGCTAAAGGGGGTAAATGATCAACCCGAACATGCGAATCAATTAATTAAGTTATTGCGTAATATTCCATCAAAAGTCAATTTAATTCCTTTTAATCCTTTTCCGATGACACAATATGAGCGCTCGCCTCAAGCAGCAATTGATGCATTTAGAGATAAATTAATAGCTCATGGTATTAACACCATTACTCGTAAAACACGAGGTGATGATATCGATGCAGCATGTGGTCAATTAGCAGGGGAGGTCAAGGACAGAACAAGTCGCTCTCAAAGATGGCAAAAGTTGCACTTTGTGCCCAAAAAAGATCAGGGGCAGCACGCCGTAGAAAAATGAGGGTAGTTCTGGAGCAGCGGAGCGGACCCAATTAATATATCTCCGATTTCCGGCTTTTGCTGCATGCTTCAGTTCTTAGGTATTAGTTGGCGCTCAATAAAATCATTATTTGTGACAAATCATTTTTAATTTATTTATAAGCGGTTATAATGCGCAATCATTTCTAACCTTAGTGTGAAATATTGTGTTAAAAAAGTTTTGTCTTTTATTTATTATGACTTGTCTGTTTTTACAGGCATGTGTGCATGATGAAGAAGATGAAAAACAAAATTTGAAGAAGCCTGATCTGAGTAAAGCTGCATCGTATAATGTACAGTTAGGCCTAGGTTATTTAAAGCAAGGAGATAGGCCTAGAGCGAAAAAAAAGATTCTTACTGCACTAGAGCAAGAACCTACATCACCTGATGTTAACTCAGCAATGGCCTATTATTTTGAGCAAACTAAAGAGCTAGAACAGGCAGAAAAATATTATTTGAAAGCCATTACATTGGCAGGAAGTGGAGGCGCTCAGCTAAATAACTATGGCGCTTTTTTATGTCGACAAGGCGATTATAAAAAAGCGGAAAGTTACTTTTTAAAAGCTGTGAATGATTTAAAGTATGTGCATACTGCTGGAGCTTATGAAAATGCCGGCCTTTGTGCGCTCTCAGTTCCAAATGAAGACAAAGCTAGGCTTTATTTTACAACAGCACTAAATCAAGATCCTTCGCGTAAGGCGTCTTTTTATGAATTGCTGAAACTTGAAATCAAAAGCGGAAAAGATTCAGATGCTTTTGCGTTATTACAAAAGCACCCTGATTTAATTTTAAATGACAGAGTATTATTATCTCTGGCCAAAGAGGTTTCTGAGAAAGTCGGACAATACACTCTTGCGGCAGAATATGGGCAAAGCATAAATAATTTGAATTCCAATATCGACAATAGTGGAGTAAATAATGAATACAATAACCACGCTGGATGAAAATATAGTTGAGCATAAAAATCCAGGGGAACAACTTGCTAGTATACGTGAACAAAAAGGGTATACAGTTGAGTATGTTGCCAATAAATTACATTTAAGGGCACGTATTATCGAGTTAATTGAAAGTAATGAATTTCATTTGTTACCAGAACCTGTTTTTGTTAAAGGGTATTTGCGAGCATATGCTAAATTATTAGGAACTTCACCTGAACCATATCTTGCGATATTCAATGAGCAGTTTGTGGTTGAGAAAAAATCAGACCGTGCTCTGCTATGGCAACAAAGTAAACGTGAATCTCATAAAGCAGAACATATTATTCGTTGGTTCACAATTTTATTTGCTTTAGGGGTGATTGTTGCAGTAGGAATTTGGTGGCAAAAAAATAGAGATACCCAGCAGGTATTTCCTGCAAAAAGTACCCCTGTGGATTTATCACTAAATCAAACACCTGCAACAGAAACTCAAGAGTTAAAACTGACAGATATATCAAAAATGCAATCTTTATTAAATCCTAAACCGGAAATGTCTCCTCTGGAGAAGATTGGTGGCTGAGAGAATTCAAGCAATAC
Source organism: Legionella stuttgartensis (assembly GCF_977063405.2). Classification (NCBI taxonomy): domain Bacteria; kingdom Pseudomonadati; phylum Pseudomonadota; class Gammaproteobacteria; order Legionellales; family Legionellaceae; genus Legionella; species Legionella stuttgartensis. The sequence goes on along the minus strand of NZ_CDRUHA020000108.1, from coordinate 70,074 downwards.
GAGGAATGAATGACATTTTGCCTGAAACGACGGCATTATGGCGATCCATCGAACAAGTTTTTGTGAGTGTACTGTCCAGTTACGGTTATCAAGAAATACGTTTCCCACTGATTGAGAGCACTCAGTTATTTAAACGGACTATAGGTGAAGTCACTGATATAGTCGAAAAAGAAATGTATACGTTTAATGATTTAAATGGCGATAGTATTACTTTGAGGCCTGAAGGGACGGCTGGTTGTGTACGAGCTTGCCTGCAAAATGGGCTCTTACACAATCAACAACAAAAACTATGGTATATGGGGCCCATGTTTCGTCATGAACGGCCACAGAAAGGACGATATAGACAGTTCAATCAATTAGGTGTGGAGGCATTTGGTATGCCTGGTGCTATGGTTGAATTGGAATTAATTTCCATGTGCCGTAAATTTTGGGAACAATTAGGTTTTGCGGATTTTGTACAGTTGCAAGTAAATACCTTAGGTGAATTATCAGAGCGTCAGCGTTATAAAAAAATTCTTGTTGAGTATTTGACCGATCATGAACATCAGTTAGATGAAGACAGTAAACGCAGGTTAACTCGCAATCCGTTGCGTATTTTAGATAGTAAAAACCCTGAAATGCAGGTGTTATTGGCTAATGCACCTAAACTAATTGATGTTCTTGATGAAAAAAGTCGAGCACATTTTCAGTCTTTTTGTGATGGTTTAGACGCATTAAAGGTACCTTATGTAGTTAACCCCGTTTTGGTTAGAGGGCTTGACTATTATGGGCATACTGTTTTTGAGTGGGTAACTGATAAACTAGGAAGCCAAGCAACAGTTTGTGCTGGAGGCCGATACGATATACTAGTTGAACAATTAGGAGGCAATCCAACACCTGCAGTAGGTTTTGCATTAGGCATTGAGAGAATATATCTTCTCATGGAAACTCTGAGTGTTCTAAAGCAGACGAATAAAAAGAATGCGTTGTATATTATTGCTACTAATGATGAGGCTGTGGTACAAGCTCTCGTGATTTCTGAATTGATACGTACTCATTATCCAGAAATTGAAGTATCAGTAAATACGGCCGGTGGTAGTTTTAAAAGTCAATTTAAAAAAGCAGATAAAAGCGGGGCTCGATTGGCTTTAGTTTTAGGTGAAGATGAGCTGGCTACTAAGCAAATTAGTATTAAAGATTTGCGAAATGGGGCTGATCAAATTACAGTTGATCAAAATACGATCAATCAGGTTTTGAAAGATTATTTAGAGTGAGTGCAGGAGAATGTTATGTCAGTGTATATGACTGAAGAGGAACAATTAGAATCGATAAAAAAATGGTGGAAACAATACGGTAATCTTGTCACTGTAGTATTATCGCTTGTGCTCTTTAGTATTGCCGGATATCGCTATTGGAATTGGCATCAGGAAAAACTTACTCAACAGGCATCAGTTGCATATGAACAAATGATGGTTGCTCTCTCTAATCAAAATATTAAAGCAGTAAGAGCCTATGCTAATGAATTAATTCATGAGCACGGACGTACAGTTTATGCCGATGCTGCACATATGACCCTTGCAAAAATTTATGTATCAAAAAGTAAACTGGATAAAGCGACTGAAGAACTACAGGCTGTTGCCTCGAATAGTAAAATGCCAACTTTAAAGCAAATTGCTAAAATTCGTATTGCACGTATCTTCGCAGCAGAAAAATCTTACACCAATGCGCTTAAAGAATTGAGCAACGTTGAGGATAATACTTATTTACCAGTTATTAATGAATTAAAGGGTGATATCTATGGAGCTACTGGACAATATAAAGAGGCTATGAGCTCTTATAAACAAGCTTTAGATGAAGTAAAAAATAATGGAATGGGGAATTTATTTTTAGAAATGAAAACCAATGCGATAGCAAGTAAGTCGCATTCGATGATTTCTGGAGATAAAAAAGTAGAATCTGCATAACTATTTGTTATTAGCCTGATAGGGTCATAAAACACATGTTTCAAGATTCTCTCTATCGAGCTAAAACGTAGTCAGTGCTTTTATTGATCTGTTTTGTAAATTGAGGTTCGATTTTCATGAAAATGAAATTATTTATTTTAATTCTTTGTACCATAATTCAAGGGTGTTCAAAACTTGATGATTACATGTTAGGTAAAGACAACACTCCTAAACCTAAAGAGCTCAAGCAAATTAATGACAAAGTTAAAGTCGACCAAAACTGGTCAGTCGCTGCGGGTAAGTCATCTAAAAATAAAGAATATTTAAGACTTAAGCCTGTAATTAAAAGCGGGACTATTTATACAGCGGATGCCAGTGGACTAGTTCAAGCCATTAACAAGCACAATGGTAAAATGAAGTGGTCTACTGCATTGAAGCATGGTTTGGTTAGTGGACCTGCTGTAGCCAGTGGATTTGTTGCTGTGGGTACCAATAATTCCTCATTAGTAGTATTAAATGAGAATAATGGTAGTAAGTTATGGCAAAAAAAGGTTACAGGTGAAATTCTCTCACCACCAACTATTTTAGGTGGGAAAGTAATCGTTAAGACGATCGACGGTAGAGTGTATGCATTTAGTGCAGCTGATGGAAAACAGATATGGATGGCTGAGCATGGCTCTCCTAGTTTAATCCTCAAGGCAAGTTCCTCGCCTGTTGCTATGGGAAATTTGGTACTGATTGGTTTTTCTGATGGGAAGCTGGATGCATTAGATGTCAAAACAGGACGTGTTATGTGGCAACGAAGTATTGCTTATGCGTCAGGACCAAGCGATGTAGAGCGATTAGTTGATATCGATGCGGATCCAATTGTGGAAAATAATGTGGTTTATCTTGCCAGTTATCAAGGTTATATTGGCGCATTATCTTTATCAGATGGACAGTTTATTTGGAGAAAGCCTGGTTCTGTTTACAAGAATATGATTCTAAGTGGTAACACCTTATTCGTAACTGACAGCCATGATGTCGTTTGGTCTATTGATAAACGCAGTGGCCAAGTCAATTGGAAACAGACTGGATTGAAGGCAAGAGTACTAACTGAACCTGCATTAATTAAAAATGATTTAGTGGTTGGTGATAAAACAGGTTACTTACACTTTATTGATGCCCAAACTGGTGAAATTATAGCTCGTTCAAAAGTTTCAAGTGGTGTTAGTATTTCTCCAAGCGTAGTCGGAAGAAAATTATATGTATTAACAGACAATGGAATGTTAAATCAATTATCTGTGAGTTAATAAATGATCCCTGTGATAGCACTTGTTGGACGTCCTAATGTTGGTAAGTCTACATTATTTAATAGGCTGACTAAGACACAAGATGCCCTAGTTGCTGATTTTCCTGGCTTAACTCGTGACAGACAGTATGGTCAAGCCATTCATGATGATAAACACTATATCGTTGTTGACACCGGTGGTATCGGTGTTGACGATATTGCTGTCGACAATTTAATGTCCAAACAGTCAGAAATTGCGCTCAATGAGGCTGATATAGTTCTTTTCTTAGTTGATGGAAGAGCTGGTTTGACTGGAATTGATGAAAAAATTGCCAGTAATTTACGTAAATTAAATAAAAGAGTTCATCTTGTTGTAAATAAAACTGAAGGCTTGGATGATGATGTTGTTTGTGCCGACTTTCATTCTTTAGGCATAGCTGATGTGCATTCAATTTCCTCATCACATGGTAGTGGTATAGGAACCTTACTCGAAGAAGTTCTCTCACCATTTGCGGTACATATTGATGAAAATGAAGAAGATAAGGCAATTAAAATCGCTTTTGCTGGCCGTCCGAATGTTGGTAAATCAACTTTGATAAATCGAATTTTGGGAGAAGAGCGGGTCGTTGTTTATGATATGCCGGGGACAACCAGAGATAGTATTTCTATTCCTTTTGTTAGGGATGAACAAAACTATGTCCTTATTGACACTGCAGGTGTGCGCAGAAAATCTCGGATTGATGAAAAAATAGAAAAATTCTCTGTGATTAAGACACTTCAAGCGATTGAAAAATCCAATGTGTGTTTGCAAGTCCTGGATGCTAGAGAAGGGATTACTGATCAAGACATGAATTTGCTCGGTTTCATTATTGAATCAGGTAAAGCATTAGTTATTGCTGTGAACAAGTGGGATGGGTTAGATGAAGAGCATAAAGAAAATGTAAAAAGCGAATTATCTAGAAGATTGCACTTTGCCAATTTTGCAAAAATAAGATTTATTTCGGCCTTACATGGCAGTGGTGTTGGTGGTTTATTTAAAGATATAAACGAAGCGTATGCTTCTGCTATCCAATCTTTTTCGACACCGAGATTAACTCGGTTACTTCAAGATATTAGTACGAAACACACACCTCCTTGTGTGAGTGGACGCAGGATAAAATTAAGGTATGCGCATCTTGGGGGACATAATCCTCCCGTAATAGTCATTCATGGAAATCAGTTGGCTGATCTACCTGATAGCTATAAGCGTTATCTTAATAATGAATTTATTAAGCATTTAGGACTAGTCGGAACTCCGTTAAAATTGGAGTTTAAAGGAGGGACAAATCCTTTTGCAGATAAGAAGACTAAATTATCACAACGACAAGTAAATAAAAAAAGAAGATTAATGAGTCACATTAAAAAGAAAGCTAAAAGCAAAAAAAATAAGTAGTTTATTTTTTTATTTACCGGGATGAAGACATCTGCTGTAAACCAGGTTTCGAATTATAGACTCCACAGTCTCGATATGTTTTCCAATGTTAGAATATACCAGCGAAGTCATTAATTTTTACAGAGGGCGTGGCATTGTCCAACGATCTCTTTTATTCTGGCAGCGCCAATATTTAATTTATTAAGAAGCTTAGGATTTTCATTAATTGTTTTGCATAAGAGAATGTTTTCTGTAAGTAAGATTTCAATTTCAGCTTTTGTAAGGTTAGTAATGCAGGTTATAGGATATAAGCCAGAAAATTCAATTAACTCTTTTAAACTTCCTTTTTGTGGATAATCCCAGCCGATTAAATGTAAACCTGAGCACTGACCGTATTGTATTGCATCATTGGTAAAGCGGGTATTAGTCACAAGCCAACCCTTGATTAATTCACCATTTTTTTTATTGTAGGCCTGTTCAATATCAATAAATCGTGCCTTGATGTACAAGGGAATTTTTACATCACAAGCAAGACCTAAGCGATTATGATATTTGCATTCTACAAAAACATGTTCATTCTGGCGTTCTCCAACTACGTCCACTTCGTGATTGACGCAGTATCCCTTAATAATTTGATTAGTGAGTACATTAAATCCTTGATGGCGCATGATTTCAGCTACCAATTTTTCAAATGGATATCCAGAAAATCCAAGTTGCATAATTGCACGTTTTAAATGATATTTTCCGGCTATGTTTCTTGATTCATTACGTAAGAGATTAAAAGCAATACGATAAATTTCTTGTGTTGTCATTCCTTCAACTATAAATTTAGATACTTCATTAATAATCTTATTAATGAGAGACTCGTCTGCACCAACACGTTTTAATGAGTGATAGATCCGGTAGGGATCAAATGGTACTTTTTCTCCAGACGCTTTAATAATATTAATATGGTGTGCAGGTGTAATAACTTTATTCATTTATAGCATCCCACTTAAGTAAAAAATTAATAATATTCTGGCTGGTGTCGATATTATTTGAAGTGTGAGGAATTGTATTGCAGGTAATGACCTTTGCTACATGAGAGAGCAGAAGTTCTTGATATGCATTACCGGCAAAAATGGCATGGACACCAATACAAACAGCTGGTTTCATATTTAATGACTTTAAATGTTTCAATGTTTCCATCATAGTCATTCCTGTTGAGATAATATCATCAATAAGAATTGGTGTTGCGTTCAGATAGGGTATTATCCCAGGTATAGAAATCTCAACTTGTGTATCGCTTTTCCGATTTTTTTCCAAAATCGTAAATGGTGACGAAGATTTTTGTGCAATTGTTCTAACCCATTGTGCACTTTCTGAATCAGGTCCAATAAGAATGGGATTAGATACATGCTGACAAATCCAAGAGGCAATGTCATTTACCGCATGAAGGACTTTTGCTGGTATCTTATAAATCTCGCTTAATTTTGACCAGCGATGAAGATGTGGATCGATTGTTATTAAGCTATCAAAATAAGAAGAAACCAATTGTGCAAAATATGCAGATGTAATGCCTTGGCCAGGTTCAAATACTTTATCTTGTCGCATATAAGGAAGATATGGAGTTACCAACACGACTTGAGCCGCTCCTAAAGATCGTGCTGTTTGTGCTGCAAATAAAAGAGGAAGAACTTTCGAGTTGGGGTGCGCTAAATTGGCAACAAATATAACGATTCGCTTCGCTACATCGGATTCAATTTTCACGACAGTTTCGTTATCAGGAAAATGATGGAAGCAGATTTTACCTAGCTCATAATGACATTTTTTTTGAATCGTAGCTGTGAGTTTATCATGTCCAAATAGTGCAAAAATAATAGAATGATTTTTCATATACTGGCCTCAATTTGAAATACTTCATGACCCTGCTTCAGGAAATCAAGGGCATAATTGAGCTCACCTCGAGTTTCTGCATAGATTCTAAAAAGAGGTTGAGATTTTTTGACTACTGAATGGAGTGGAGTTAATAACTCAACACCCGCTGCTTTTGAGCGTGGTGCCCCAGCCAATTTAGCCAATTGAGAAATGTGTCGATTATCAATGTTAATAATGATACCTGATAGTTTTGATTCTACAGTATAAACAATAGGCGCTTTTTTAATCTCACGAAGGCCGCCCTGAGCTCTGCAAATTGCTTCAAATTTGGCCAATGCTTTGCCACTGTTAAGAATGTGAGTCGCGATGCTCAATCCTTGACCTGGTAAAACTTGAGGTGAAAATTCGATGATATGAGACGCTAATACTAACGCATGCTCACGTAAATCTTGTGGGGCATGTTTATCGCAATTTAAAACGGCTAATACATCAAGCGCCTCAAGAACAGGTCCTATTCCACGGCCTACAGGCTGTGAGCCATCACTTAATATTACTTTTGTACTGATATCAAACTCTGTTGCAACCAGTTTTAATAATTTTTTTAAGGAATTGGCTCGCTCAATTGAACGAACTTTAGCAGTAGTTCCTATGGGCATATCAATGACAAGATGATTTGAACCTGCAGCAATTTTTTTTGATAAAATTGAAGCAACCATTTGTCCTTCACTATCGATATTTGCAGTTCTCTCAATTCGGATAAGTAAATCATCGGCTGGACTTAAAGCCATAGAGCCACCCCAAACAAGGCAGCCATTTTCTTGCTCAACAACTTTTTTCATTTCATTAATATTCAGATCAACTTTAGTAAATACTTCCATCGTGTCTGCTGTTCCTGCGGGTGATGTGATGGCACGAGATGATGTTTTAGGAATAACTAAGCCGAAGGCTGCAACAATTGCAACAACAATAGGGGTCGTACGATTTCCAGGCAAGCCCCCCACAGAATGTTTATCAACAATGAAAGGTAGCTCCCATGATAACTGCTGACCTGAATGAATCATCGCTCGGGTTAGATCAATAATTTCTTTGTTAGAAAGCCTATCTCCACCACTGGCAGCAAGATACATTGCAATATTAATGTCTGAGAGTTGTCCTGATACAATGTCTTTGATGATATGTGTTGTTTGTTCTTCTGTGAGCTCATTTCCATAAATTTTTGAGCGGATATAACTGAGGGAGTCCAATTGTTGCGGATGAGTTACTGCGATTTTATCTCCTTCTTTTGCAGCGAGCAGCTCCCAAGCATAATTTGAAAGCCCTGCCTCATTGTGTCTTAATAAATTGGTCTCCACTGTATTTAATGTGGCAACAATAGAGCGCTCATTGAGTAGGACTTGAACACGTGCCTGAGCAGCGAATCCTTCTGATTTACAAATATAACAATCTTCACGCATGTAAATAACAGGTTCCTTATGAGTATTGATACCCAAATATTTAAGCGTTAAGGTTGTGTGTTTTTTACTCATAATTGTTCTTGTTGTCCATATTCAGGAATATTACATTGCCAACCGAGTTGTTTTTCGATTTTAGATTTTAGGGATAAAGCAGCCTCAGGCTCCCCATGGGTTATAAATGTTTTGTTGGGCGGTTGTTGAAACTGATTAAGCCAACCAAGTATCTCACCATAATCTGCATGTGCTGAAGTACTGCGCATGGATTCAACTTGAGCATGTATGGGGATAATTTTGCCATGAGCTTCAATGAACTTTTTACCTGCAAGAATCTCTGCTCCCAGTGTCTCCTCAGCCTGGAATCCAGTGAATAGTAAAGTATTACGTGGATCTGCAGCGTAGGCTCTGATATGAAATACAATCCGTCCACCAGAGGCCATACCACTTGCAGAAAGAATTATTTTGGGCGTTTTGTCTAAGTCGAGCTCGATCGACTCTTCTACATCATTCACGTATGTGGCTACATCACAAAGCTCCTGACATTGTGTTGGAGTTAAACGAAGATCTTCTATATGTTTATATAAAATTTGTGTTGCATTGATGGCCATGGGACTATCTAGATAGATAGGTACATCTGGAATTGCATTTTCTTTTCTTAATTCAGAAAGATAGTGCAATAATATTTGTGAGCGTCCCACCGCAAACGCGGGAATAATTACGGATCCACCTCGAAGAATGGTTTTATTAATAATATTTTTTAAAGTCAACTTGGGAGGTTCCTTTTCATGCAGTCGGTCTCCGTAGGTTGACTCAATTACAAGATAATCAATTTGTTCAATTTTGGTCGGCTTTTTCATTACAGGATCATGCATTCTTCCTAAATCACCAGTAAAAAGAAGAGATTTATCTTGATGCTGTAATCTTACATAGGACGAGCCTATGATGTGTCCTGCTGGAATTAATTGAAAACTGATATTGTCTTGTAAGTTGACTACCTTATCATAAGCCAAGGGTTGAATGAGTTGTAATGCATTTTCTGCATCAGCGCTCGTATATAGAGGGAGAGCGGGGCGATGTTTGGAGTAATGATGTGCATTAGCATGACGAGCATCTTCTTCTTGTAAGTGCGCGCTGTCAGGCAATAATATCTCACATAAATCTTTAGTCCCATAAGTGCAATAAATTGGTTTATTAAATCCATTTTTAACCAATAGTGGTAAATAGCCCGAATGGTCAATATGAGCATGAGTGAGAATAATGGCATCCAATAGTTCGGGATTGAAAGGAAGTGGATTCCAATTTCTTAAACGTAAACCTTTAGGACCTTGAAAAAGACCACAATCTATCAAAATATTTTTTTTATTAAACGATAAAAGATATTTGGAACCTGTTACAGTCCCAGTGGCACCAAGAAATGTGATTTGCATATTAATCCTTTAATAACAGCGATGTTAAAAAATTAATTTTTAAAGTCGCAGAGTTAATACATCACATGGAGCGTGATTAACTGTAGCATGTGCTGTGCTACCCAAAAATGAATGCAAACCAACAGATGAATGACTACCAATAATAATAAGCTGACAATCTAGTTCTTTTACTTTATTAAAAATATGCTCTTTTACTGAGCCAACCTCTACAAATTGATGTTCGTGCGGAATGTTAAAATTCTCCCCTAGTAGAGATAATACAGTCTGTGCATCATCTTTGGCTGGGTTGGCTAATTCTGTAAAACCAAGTCCTTGTGCCAATTGAAAACTAGCAGGTAGTTCAATAACATGTAACAGATATAGTGTAGAGCTAAATTGTTTTGCAATAGCGATTGCTTTTTCTGTGAGATGATTATGTTCCTTGATCAAATCCGTAGCAAATAAAATATTCTTATACATAGAAGCCTCACAATTAAATTTATTATTGTAAATAATAGTAGATTCCTTGATATAAGTACCTATTTTACATCACAAAATTTGAAATAATTTGGTTCGAGGTTGATGGCTGGTATTGTTTTGTGTATTTTTTAGATAAGGTCAGAGTGTATCAGAGATAATTTCCTAATTAAGATTTTTTAATTTGTAATCAGGATTGATTTCCATTAGAGGAATTAAGACAAAATCTCTAAATTGAATCTGAGGATGGGGAATTATCAGTTTCTTAGTGTGAATAGATTGATTCTCGTAAAAAAGAATATCAATATCAATAATTCTTGGCCCCCAGTGTCTTTTTCGAACTCGCCCTTGTTTTTTTTCAATTTTTTGACATGCATTAAGTAATTGTAAAGGGGATAAAAGGGTAGAGAGCTTAATCACAGCATTACAAAAGTCTTGTTGAGCTTGCAATCCCCAGGCTTTATTCCAATAAAAAGAGGAGATTTTGATAACCACAGTAGAGGGTAACGCTCTTATCGATTTAATTGCCTTGCGAAGTTGACGTTCAGGTACCTGCTGATTTGAGCCCAGACCTAAGTAACACACCCTCATTGTGGATCACTAACTTTATTACTTTTTGGCTTGCGGCGACGCTTACGCTTAGGCATATCCGGTGTGAGTTGTGCCACCATTTTACCTTGTTCTGCTTCATCTGCATCCTGAAAGGCTGTCCACCATTGCGCCAGCTCCATGGACTCATCGCCTGCAAGGGCACGTAAAGCCATAAAATCATAGGCTGCTCGAAAACGTGGATGTTGTAAAAGATTAAAGGCTCTTCCTCCTAGTCTTTTTGAAAAGCGATACTGTAATAACCATATTTCCCGAATGATTTGTGTGTAACGTTTAGGAATTGAAATAATCTTATTTTGTTCCGCAATGACAAGTGACATTGCTTTTTCTATAGAAGGCAGTGGATCTATTCCAGTTTTTTGGAGTTCCTTTGCGCGCTCAATCATCGGAAACCATAAAAGAATCGCGAATAAAAATGCTGGTGTTACAGGCTTATCTTCTTGAATGCGAGTATCTGTGTTCTCAAGAGCAATTGCTAATAATGCATTTACTGGATGAGTACTGTTCAATAGAGCATTAGTTTGAGGACATAAATGTTGGAACAAACCATATTGCATGAGAAGCCTTTGTACTGCAACTGCATTACCACATTGATACAGTTTCGTCATTTCATCAAATAAGCGTGAATTGGAAACATGGGTAATGAGATGACTAATCTCAGGAAACGGTGCCTCTGTCTCTCGCGCCAGTTTGAAATTTAATTTGGCACTAAAACGAATTGCACGCAACATACGTACAGGGTCTTCCTGATATCGTTTGGTCGGATCCCCAATCATACGAATAAGCTTTTCTTCAACATCCTTTACACCACCAGTAAAATCAACAATTGAAGAGTCACTGATATTGTAGTAAAGCGAGTTAATTGTGAAATCACGTCGCCAAGCGTCTTCATCGAGGGAGCCGTAAGCATTGTCACGAACTAACATACCACGTTCATTTGTTTGTTGACTCTCATCTTCTGCAACATGACTTCGAAACGTAGCTACTTCAATAATTTCACGATGGAACAGTATGTGTACAAGTTTGAATCGACGCCCAATAATTCGTCCATTTCGAAACAGATTTTTTACTTGGTTGGGCGTTGCATCGGTTGCAACATCAAAGTCTTTGGGAGCCTTATGCAGTAATAGATCTCGGACGCTGCCTCCAACAATGTACGCTTGAAAACCAGCACCAATTAAGCGGTTTAGCACTTTGAGCGCATTGCTACTAATGTCCGCCTTAGATATGGAATGTTTATTCCTTGGGATGATATAAGCTGAGGCAACAGGCGCCACATGAGCCCTGTTTCTCTTTAATAGCTTTTTAATAAATTTGATGATCTCTGTATCTCACAAGATTAATAAAACACTTATATTATATCGAAGCAAATGAATAAAGTGAATCATTTGTCCTTACAAACCTTGATCTTTCAGTAAAATTTATGCTGTATATTTACAGAAAGGTGTAGGTAAATATCAGGCTAAGAGTATATCATATAGTTTTTCAATTTCTGACATCTGAGGATCTGATGGATTTTATTGATATTACTGTAGGCTTAATTGTCTTAATTATTTTAGAAATAGTTCTGGGAATCGACAATCTCGTAATTTTGTCTATATTGTCAGAAAAACTACCTCCCAAACAGAGAAAAAAAGCAAGGCGCTGGGGACTGACGCTTTCTTGGGTTATGCGGTTGATTTTACTGGCGTTGGCAGTGGATCTCATCAAATTAACCAAACCATTACTTACAGTGGCTAACCTTTCCTTATCTGCTCGAGATTTCTTTCTTATTGGAGGTGGGGCTTTTTTAATTTGGAAAGCAACAGATGAAATTCATCAAGATGTGACTGAAGATCTTGAGATAACTGATGAAAAGACAACACCTTTTAAAACAACATTTCGTGCAGTTATTTTTCAGATTGCATTAATGGATATTATATTTTCTTTAGATAGTGTGTTGACTGCAGTCGGATTAACTTCACACTTTTGGGTAATGGCTGTTGCAATTAGTTGCGCTATCCTTATTATGATTTTTGCTAGTGAAGTTGTAAGTGCATTTATTAAAGAACATCCTACAATCAAAATGCTTGCCCTAAGTTATTTAATTCTGATTGGTATGGTCCTGGTTGCCGATGGATTTTCTTTTCATATCCCTCGAGGATATATTTACTTTGCCATGGGTTTTTCTTTGGGAGTGGAGGCCTTGAATTTGGTGAAACACTCACGAAAAAAACGAAAGCATCGCTCAGGAAATTAATTATGTTGTTGATTAAAGCGTTTCATATCATTGCTATGGTAGCCTGGTTTGCAGGATTATTTTATTTACCCAGGCTATTTGTTTATCATGCTGATACGCAAGATGAGACGAGTCTCACTCGTTTTAAAATAATGGAGAGAAGGCTTTACTATGGAATTACTTGGCCTGCTGCGATACTAACCACTTTATTGGGGCTATGGCTTCTTAGCTATAATCCATCTTATTACATGAGTGCGGGATGGATGCATGCTAAATTAAGTTTGGTGATTGTTTTGTGGATTTACCACCTCTTATGCGGCCACTATCTAAAGGCTTTTGCGCGGCATCAAAATAAGAAAAAATCACGTTTTTTCCGTCTTTATAATGAATTTCCAACTTTGTTGCTGATAGGAATCGTGATCCTAGTGGTGGTGAAACCGTAGTTCCAGATGTGTAGTTTGAGAGCAATGAAACCCGGGAGTTCTTTACTTGATAAACTTCTTGAACCCGGGCTTCATCTTGTTCATATAGAAACTTATTCTATTTCCACCATATCAAAGTCTTCTTTGCCAGCGCCGCAATCTGGGCAGAACCAGTTTTCGGGTACATCTTCCCAGCGTGTGCCTGGTTCAATTCCATCCTCAGGCCATCCCTCAGCTTCATCATAAATAAACCCACAGATGACACAAATAAATTTTTTATATTCTTGCATGATAATACTCATTTAAAAAGGCGTAATTTAGCTATTGTAGACGTCGATGTAAAGATAAACTGCTTTTTTTGCCAATTTTTAATAATGTCTGTAATATTATGCGGCAAAATTATGGAGACTTTTTATGACTCGTTCAGCAGATTTATTTCATCAAGCTCAAGCACTTATTCCTGGAGGTGTTAATTCACCAGTGAGGGCATTTAAAGGTGTAGGTGGTGATCCTATTTTTTTTAAACAAGGTAAAGGAGCTTATCTTGTTGATGTTGATAATAATGAATACATTGATTATGTAGGCTCCTGGGGACCTTTAATCCTTGGACATTGTCATCCTGCTGTAATCGAAGCTGTAAATAAAGTGCTACATAGCGGCATGAGTTTCGGGGCGCCTACAGAACTTGAAGTGCAATTGGCTGATAAAATCATCGCTTTAATTCCCTCGATTGAAAAAGTACGGATGGTTAATTCAGGTACTGAAGCAACGATGACCGCTATTAGGTTGGCTCGAGGTGTAACAAAAAAAAATAAATTTATTAAATTTAATGGTTGCTATCATGGACACAGTGATAGTTTGCTAGTCAAAGCAGGTTCTGGTCTACTTACCTTAGGTATCCCCTCTACACCAGGAATCCCCAAAAGCGTTACAGAGCATACTTTAACGGCAAACTTCAATGACTTGGAACAAACGGCACAATTATTTGAAAAATTTCCAGATGATATTGCTGCAGTAATATTGGAACCGGTAGCTGGGAACATGGGGTTTGTTTTACCTGAACCAGAGTTTTTGCAGGGATTACGACAATTATGCGATCAACATAATACTTTATTGATATTTGATGAAGTAATGACAGGTTTTAGAGTGGGCTTAACTGGTGCTCAAGGAGTATTTGGAATCACTCCCGATATTACTACTTTGGGTAAAGTTATTGGAGGAGGGATGCCCGTAGGCGCTTTAGGTGGTAAGGCTGAAATTATGTCCTTTTTAGCGCCTGAAGGCCCAGTGTATCAAGCAGGAACGCTTTCTGGTAACCCATTAGCAATGGCAGCAGGTCTTGCCACTTTATCTGAAATTGAAAAACCAGAATTTTTCACCAGATTAAGTGAAACAACACAAAATCTAACCCAAGCTTTAGCCTCTGTTGCTGAAATGTTAGGTATTCCATTTTTTACGGCTTCATTAGGTGGGATGTTTGGTTTTTGTTTTACAGAAAAGAAACGCATTGCAGATTATGCTGATGTTGCTGCTTCTGACGAGGCTTTATTTAAGCAATTTTATCATGGAATGTTGGATAAAGGGGTTTATTTTGCTCCTTCAATGTATGAAGCTGGATTTGTTTCCAGTGCTCATGGAAAAAATGAAATTACCAAAACACAAATGGCTGCAGAGGAAGTTCTTAGTCAATTAAAAAAATAAGTTAATAAGGTGGTCTAACTGTTTTTTTGACTGGGGGAAGCACAAGCGGAACCCAGTTTTTTAAGAAGTTTATGTAGGTCTAAAAAAACCGATTTTATTGCGCTGCATCATTATAACATATTGAAAAATAATAAATTTAAAATATATTTTTGAAATGGCTAGACAGTGTTTTTTCCTCATGTCATATTCAAATACGATCTTATTAACAAGGAAGGTCATATGTCGATAATGACAAATAAAAAGGAATTTATAAAGTCAATGCCCCAAGGAATTGTTCCTCTTTTTTTTATTCAGATTGTTTCTACTTTAAGTTTTAGTGTGTTGTACTCAACACTTGTGTTGTATATGAAGGGTAAGTTAGGACTCCAAATTAGTACTGCCAATAGTATTATGGGTGTTTTTATTGCATTTAATTATGGCTTGCATTTGCTTGGTGGTTTTTGGGGAGGTCGTCTGCTCTCTAATCGTGCCTTGTTTTGTGCTGGGATGGTGGCGCAAATTATAGGTTGCGTCTTATTGTCATTCGGTGATGTTTCTTTTCTATATTATGGTTTGGCAGCATTTTTAACCGGATCGGGATTAAACGTAACATGCGTAAACTGCATGTTAACACAATGTTTCTCTCCAAAAGATACGCGACGCGAAACAGCATTTCTCATGAATTATGCGGGTATGAATGTCGGTTTTTTTGTGGGTTTTAGTTTGAGCGGTCTATTTCAGTTGACCCAGAATTATGAGCGACTTTTTTTACTTAGTAGTTTGGGAAATTTGATTGCCTTACTTATTTGTTTATATTGTTGGCAGCAATTATCAGATAAAGAAACAATTTTCTCTAAAAAAGACAAACATTCACAAAAAAGAGCTGTGCTGATAGGTAGCATTCTAATTATAGTGCTTCCTTTCATTTTGGGACAAATGCTCCAATATGCGGACTGGGCTAAAAAATTAGTATTGGTAACCGGTGTAGTAATGCTTGGGGTGATTTTGTATCTGGCAAAGGAGCAATCAACTAAAGAAGCCAAAGATAAATTAGTAGCATTTGCAGTCTTTATGATTGTGGGAACTGTTTTTTGGATGCTATATCAAATAGCTCCCATGGGTCTTACAGTGTTCATTGATCATAATGTTCAGCGAGAATATGCAAGCGGGGTTATTCCACCACAATGGTTCCAAAATATTAATACAGTCGCTATTGTTATTGGTGGTCCCTTATTAGGGGTATTCCTGCATAAAATGCGCAAAAATGGGGTGCAAATTAATATTCCAACCCAGTTTGCATTAGCATTGTTGTTTATTGGAATTGCTTTTGCAATATTGCCTATTGGTATTGCTTATGCCAACTATGAGGGGTTAGTGAATCCCAGCTGGATTATCTTGAGTTATATTTTGCAGAGTATTGGCGAGCTTTTAATATCTCCAATTGGTTATGCTATGATAGGATATTTGGCTCCTACCTCATTGCAGGGCGTGATGATGGGAATGTGGATGCTTAACTCAGGAGTTGGTGCAACTTTATCCAGCTATAGTTCAAATTTAATGATTGATGGGCAAGATAGTGTTTCACCTTTAGTAACTAATAGCGGTTACAGCCATGTATTTTTGATGTTAGGTTTATTTGCAATTGGTTCTTCAATTGTACTTTTTATCCTAGTGCCTAAGTTAAAGGAGTTAATTCAGGAAAAAAAGCCAACTGAATTACAAGAAGCCAAAGGGATGGCTACGAATCGGGTAGTTGTATGTGAGTAATTTTTTTGTACCTATTAATAAGGCAGAGTTGAGTTGGCATAACACTCTGCCTTTTTCGACACAATATGATGACATTTACCATTCTTCTGAAGGTGCAATAAATCAAGCACTTCATGTGTTTGTTGATGGAAATGATTTAATCAACCGTTGGCAATCATTTTCTGATGATGAACCTCAAAGATTTACGATTGCAGAAATGGGCTTTGGAATTGGTTTAAATTTTCTAGTAAGTTGGAGTTTATGGGAGCAATATGCACCCAAGTCCAGCAAGTTGCATTTTATTTCGTGTGAAAAACATCCTTTATCTCTTGCTGATTTAGCAAAAAGTCTTGCTTCCTCGCCACAATTAGAAAAGCATGCCCAGCAGCTTATCGCAAGTTATCCCGTCTTGACTCCTGGCTACCATCATTTGTCATTTTGTAATGGTAGAGTAACATTAACATTAATGCTAGGTGATGCTCTTGAATGCTATGAACAACTATTAATTTGTGGCGAATCTTTCCTTGAGAAGGAGCTTAGAACGGCTTTTATTGATGCATGGTTCCTAGATGGCTTTGCCCCTGCTAAAAATGAAAGTATGTGGTCTGAGGCGTTGATGAACGTAATTGCAATGTTATCTAAAGAAAATACCTCTTTAGCAACCTATACTGCTGCTGGCTCGGTTAAATCAGGTTTAAGCAAGTATGGATTTGTTGTGGAAAAAAGGAAAGGTTTTGGACCAAAACGGCATATGATTTGTGCACGTTTCACGAAGCTACCGACACAAAAAACTGCGAAACGACATACACCTTGGCACGTGGGAAAACCTGAAAAATATTTCAATAAATCAGCGATTATTGTAGGGGCTGGTTTAGCGGGCTGTTTTACAGCCCATGCTTTGAATAAGAGAGGTTGGAAGGTAACAATTATTGATGAATTGGGACAGGTTGGCAGTGGAGGATCGGCAAATCAGCAAGCGGTTTTATTTCCAAAACTATCTGCTTACAGATCTCCATTAACACAATTCATGTTAACCGCGTTTTTATATGCTGCACGAACGTATCAATCTATTTTAAATCAAACAAAAATTGGAGAGTTGAATGGTTCATTGTTACTTTCATACTCTGACAAAGAAAAGGCAGCACAATCCAGCTTACACTCTTGGCTTGCTCATTATCCAGAGTTGGGATCTCTCGTGGATGCTCAGCATGCATCAGAATTAGCAGGATTTTCTTTAGACAAACCCGGATTGCATATTCCTTTATCAGGATGGATTAATTCTCCAGAATTATGTCAGTATTTAGTAAATGCAGAAGGTATTTCATTAGTAACTGATACCACAGTCAGTCAATTGTATTTCGATAAAAGATGGATCGTGAATGATTTGGAGACGGAAGTGCTCATTTTAGCGAATGGTCATAAAATTAACTCTTTCCATGAAACCGAGTATTTGCCTGTTAAACCGATAAGGGGGCAGATGACGGGGATTTCATCAACGGTACAAAGCGCTGGTTTAAAATTGCCTGTTTGCGGAGATGGTCATGTGCTTCCTGCAATAAAAGGTATCCATCAGTTAGGTGCTACCTATGAGTTAAAATCGGCAGATTCTCAAATAAAACCTCAGGATGATCAAAGTAATTTGGCTAAGCTTAAACAATTAGCGCCTGAAGTTTTGTGGGCTGAAACAGTAAGTAATCATTGGGCAGGTGTTAGAGCATCAACTCCCGATTATCTTCCTTTAGTGGGGCAAATTGCTAAAGCCAAGCACTTTCTACAACAATTTGCTCAGTTGGAAACTAATGCAAAACGCTGGATAGCCCAAGCTGGTTCTTATTATCCGGGACTTTATGCTTGTGCCGGATTTGGTTCTCGAGGCCTGACAACCATTCCTTTATGTGCGGAATGGCTTGCTTCTGTAATCAATAAAGAAATTGGTTGTCTACCCAGGAATTTGCAATATGCTTTATCGCCTGCTCGTTTCTTACGTAAAAATATAATTAGAGGTGAGATTAAAATCGATTGAGATGGAATTCTCATTAGAGCATAATATTAATCCCGTAGCTGGGATGAAGCTAAATTTTCGGGTTCTCGACTAAAGATTTCGAGTTCCTTATGATTTTCCAGCGTGATGAGTTCACATTAAGATCAAGGAGTGACCGCTAATGGCAAGTTCCATGGGCAAAGCCTTCAAACAGACTGTCAAAGAAAATAAACCTTTACCTGTATTGGGTACTATAAATGCTTACTCTGCTATGCTCGCACAATCTGCTGGTGCTAAGGCAATATATCTTTCAGGAGCTGGTGTTGCAAATGCATCATACGGGATACCTGACCTTGGTATGACTAATTTATCTCAAGTTCTTGAAGATGCGCGCAGAATTACTGAAGCGTGCTCTTTACCACTGCTGGTTGATGTGGATACTGGATGGGGGCATGCGTTTAACATTGCTAGAACGATAAAACTAATGGAAAAAACAGGAGTCGCTGCCATTCACATTGAAGATCAGGTGTTAGCGAAACGATGTGGGCACAGACCCAATAAAGCTATTGTATCTTTGAAAGAAATGGGGGATCGGATTAAATCAGCAGTTGATGCGCGCCAAGATCCTGATTTTGTTATCATGGCACGAACTGATGCCTATGCTGTCGAAGGGATGAATGCTGCTATTGAACGAGCATTGCTTTGTGTGGAGCTAGGGGCTGATATGATATTTCCTGAAGCAATGACACGTCTAGAAGAATATCAAACCTTTACTCAAGCGGTTCCCGTCCCTGTTCTAGCAAACATTACTGAGTTTGGTAAAACTCCTTTATTTAATCGAGAAGAACTTAAGCAGGTAGGTGTATCCTTAATTTTATATCCCTTAAGTGCATTCAGAGCTATGTCTCAAGCAGCGCTAAATACCTATAGTGCCATTCTTCAGGATGGTACGCAAAAGTCTATGATCGATAAAATGCAAACACGCGAGGAATTATACGAAGTACTTGGTTATTATCAATACGAACAAAAACTAGACCAATTGATGGAGGAAGACAATGAGTGTTAAAAGCGGCGGTTTAGCCGGGGTTGTTGCTGGTCAATCAGCAATTTGTACAGTTGGGCTAGCAGGGAAAGGTTTGAATTATAGAGGCTACTCAATTGATGATTTGGCAGAGTATGCTACGTTTGAAGAGGTAGCCTATTTATTGCTTTATGGAAAACTTCCTACTCAAAAAGAACTGGATGAATATACTAAAAAATTGGTTAGTCTTAGAACATTACCAGATACTTTAAAAACGGTACTTAAATTAACTCCTAAAAATACGCATCCCATGGATGTTTTAAGAACTGCTTGTTCATTTTTGGGGACGATTGAGCCGGAACATAATTTTTCGGAACAATATCATATTGCAGATCGATTACTGGCTTTATTTCCGGGGATAATGTGCTATTGGTATGCATGGCATTTTCATAACAAGGAAATTACTGGCTTAAGTGATGAGCAAACAACGGGAGCGCATTTTCTTGCTTTATTACATGGACGTAAGCCAAGTAAAAAAGAAGCTCAGATGATGAATGTATCTTTGATTTTATATGCTGAGCATGAATTTAATGCTTCTACCTTTGCCGCCCGTGTTACTGCTGCAACACTGGCTGATTTTTACTCCGCAATTACAAGCGCGATTGGTACATTACGTGGTCCTTTACATGGAGGTGCTAATGAAGCCGCAATGGAGCTTATAGGACGTTTTAATAGCCCGGATCAAGCTGAAACTGAACTGAAAAAAATGCTTCTTAATAAAGCGCTTATTATGGGATTTGGGCATCGAGTGTATACGACCAGTGATCCACGTTCTGATATCATCAAAAAATGGTCATTCCGCTTAGGTGAAGAGAAAGGGGATCTTCTTTTATATCACATTTCAGAACGTATTGAAGAAGTTATGTGGAATGAAAAGAAATTGTTCCCTAATTTAGATTTTTATAGCGCTTCGGCATACCACTATTGCGGTATACCTACGTTCTTGTTCACACCTATTTTCGTTATGTCGCGAATTACAGGATGGGCAGCACATGTATTTGAACAAAGATCGAATAACAAATTGATAAGACCCACTTCAGAATATACTGGACCTGAACCCCAGAAATTTCCCGCTATTGAAACGAGAGGGTAGTTAATCCATACATGAAGCATGAGTGGAATATGTAGCTTGGAGTGAAACAAAAGAACCCGGGCTACTTTCTAATGAGAACATTATTAGATGATACAAGAGGTTTATTATGCACAGTTATGTAGAAGACAACATAAAGCCTGATTATGATCAGGTTATGATTGATATTGCGGATTATGTGTTAAACAAAAAAATTGACAGCGCTTTGGCTTATGAGACAGCACGTTTATGTCTCATGGATACCTTGGGATGTGGTATTTTAGCGTTAAATTTTGCTGAATGTACCAAACTTTTGGGCCCTGTTGTTCCTGGAGCAAGTCTTGCAGGTGGCGCACGTGTTCCTGGTACATCATACGAGCTAGACCCAGTACAGGCTGCCTTCAATATTGGAGCAATGATACGCTGGCTTGATTTTAATGACACATGGCTTGCTGCAGAGTGGGGGCATCCTTCTGATAACTTAGGTGCCATTCTTGCAGTTGCAGATTATATGTGTCGACAAAACTGTACAAAGGGGAATGCACCAATTTTAATGCAAGATGTGCTTACTGCTATGATTAAAGCGCATGAAATTCAAGGTTGTTTCGCTTTAGAAAACAGTTTCAACCGAGTCGGACTCGATCATGTCTTTTTAGTTAAAATTGCTAGTGCTGCTGTTGCAGCTCAGCTTTTTGGCGCAGACAGAGACATGATGCTAAGAACTTTGTCTCAAGTTTTTGTAGATGGTCAAAGCCTTAGAACTTATAGACATGCGCCTAATGCGGGTTCAAGAAAATCATGGGCGGCAGGTGATGCTACATCAAGAGCAGTTCGGTTAGCATTAATTGCTAAAGCAGGAGAAATGGGTTATCCAAGTGCGTTAAGTGTCCCAATCTGGGGATTCTATGATGTGCTTTTTGACAAAAAAATATTTAAATTTCAACGTCCTTATGACAGTTATGTCATGGAAAATGTTTTATTTAAATTATCTTATCCCGCTGAATTTCATGCCCAGACTGCTGTGGAATGTGCCGTAATGCTGCATCCAATTGTGAAAGATCGATTTGATGAAATTGCTCGAATTGATCTAGTAACTCATGAATCAGCAATTCGAATTATCAGTAAACAAGGTGCACTGCATAATCCTGCCGATAGGGATCATTGTTTGCAATATATGGTGGCAATAGGTTTATTATTCGGTGATTTAAAAGCAGAACATTATGAAAATGATATTGCCGCAGATCCCAGAATAGATTCATTACGTGAAAAAATGCATGTTACTGAAAATGAACGTTTTTCTCGTGACTACCACGATCCTGAAAAACGCTCTATAGCTAACAGTATTAAAATAACTTTTAAAGATGGTACCGAAAGTGATTTAGTTACTGTGGAATATCCAATTGGTCATAAACGTAGACGCGAGGAAGGTATTCCAGTTCTATTATCAAAATTCAAAAAGAACTTAAGCACCCAATATACTGCGGATCGTGTTGAACGAATTATGCAAGCAATGAGTGATACAAATACGCTTGCAGCAATGAAAGTTGATGATTTTATGCAATTATGGGTTGTAGCGTAATTCTTTTTAGTAGCCTGAATTTAACGTATGGAACATTAGATATTCATATATCTGTAGTTCCATCACGTTAATCCTAGTTTGTCTTAATTTAGAAAGATGTATCCATTTGCTTATCCCCATTAAATGTATATAATTTAAACAGCATCTAATAAGTAGCTTGGGAGAAGCAATGAAATTAAAACGGACCGGTCTCTCTTTGTTATATACTATGTTGATGCTTGGATGTTCCGCTTCTGTTGTACAGGCTAGTGTTGATCCTAATGAAAAAATCGTTTCTGTTTATTTGCTTATTGATACTCCTGAACAACTTCAACGCTACGTTAATGATTTAGTTAAATTAAAAAAACCTAATTTTAACCGGGTTATCTTTTCATTTGTTAGGCCAACTTTGATCGATTACCAGGCGGGTAATTTAGCAACGACAGGTATATTAGGCTACTATACAGATCATGATGGTAAAGGTGCTCAAGCTTTTAATGCACTAAAATCAGCAATCAAATTATCTGCAGAAAAAAAGATTCAAACATTTCTAGCCGTAGGAGGTTGGAATTACAGTTGTAACTTCAGTGTAGCACAGGAGAGTTGTGGGAGTTCGTCCTCAACTACGAGTCAAGTGCTCTATGATTGGTTTCCAGATCCAACGGATCCAGATCAGGCTGCAAAAGCAAAGACTTCCTATGAAAATTTAGTTAAATTAGCGAATGACTTAGGTGTGAATGGCATTGATTTTGACTATGAGGAATTTTGGCATGCGGATCAATATGCAGTTGCTTGGGGACCAAGTACGAGCGGTGAATGGTCAACCGATATTGCCCAAAGCATCCTTAAAGCGGGAGGTCCAACTTATAAAAATCTCATGAAGTATGGAATAAATTCTGGAGCATCTTATGTGATGCCCAAAACAATTGATAAAGTCGATGCAATTTTACATGCCATAATGGATAATCCCGGTGCAAAATACCTTAAGTTTACTACAGCCTCGCCACCCATTGGAGCGCGTCCAATTACGGGTTTTGTATTTGGAGACAAATATCCAGACATAGACACAAAAGGAGGACTTTGGTGGAAGGGAAACTTAAAAGGATTGTGGTACCACCTTGCGAATAAGGATGAAGCAATAGTTGCTCGCTTTGATAGCATGGGATTAATGACCTATGATCTGTGTGGAGACAATCCAGTTGTATGCGCCCCCTATGCTAATGGGCCTTTAGATTTACCCGGGCAGGTCAATGCGTACATACATGATTATACCAATTGGCTGAAAGCAGAGCATCCTAGTAAACCGAGTTTAACAATTGATAGCATTGGAAAAGTAACGTTTTTACCAGCCAAATATCATATCAATGCAAAAATACAATTTGGGTTTGAAGTAAATCAACCTGCTTATCCTAGAAATATCAGTGGGCAATTGCAACTCACTAATCAATTAGTCGATAAAATTCTGAGTCAACAGAAGGACAGTGGTGGGGTTATCATCTGGCAAATGTATTCCAAGAAAAATACAACTGTACCAGATGCTACAACTGTAAAATATACTATTAATCAAAGTTGTAAGACCTTTTTAGCTAATGATAGTCGATATGATTGTAATGCAGATTTCCCTAGTGCGTCCAAATAGTTTCTCATATGGTGTTATCACTCAAGGGGTTGCAGCATTACAGCCATGATATGTGTGAAGGAGATAAAAAACGCCTATATTTTACGTTGTAACCCTGATGCAGCCAGTATTTTTGTTGAAATTTCTTCAATAGAATATTTTGTCGAATTAATATAAGCGATTTTTTCCTTTTGATACATGGCTTCCACTTCCTTTACTTCCAGACGACATTGTTCAGGAGACGCGTATTTACTGTTTGGCCTGCGTTCTGCTCTAATTTGCTGTAAACGCTGTGGATCAATGGTCAATCCGAATAGTTTATTTTTATAAGGCTTTAGTACCTCAGGTAATTTAAAACCAATAATATCTTCTTCAGTAAAAGGGTAATTAGCAGCGAGAATTCCATATTGAAGTGCCATATATAAACAACTTGGTGTTTTTCCACAACGAGAAACACCAATAAGAATAATATCTGCCTTATCATAACCTCGGGTTTTAACTCCATCGTCATGCGACAATGCAAAATCGATTGCTTCAAGTCGATGCAGATAGAGTTTACTGTTCACCACGCCATGAGTTTTTCCGACTGTGTATGAGGATTTTTCATTAAGCTCTTCTTCCATGGGGCCAATAAAAGTATTAAATAAGTCAAATACGCGAGCATTAGCTTTTTTAAAATAATTTCTGATTTCAGCATCAATCAAGGTCATAAAAACAAGAGGTTTGATTCCTTGTTCCTCAAAGGCTTGATTGATCTGTTCAACAGCGTGTTCTGCTTTTTTTAAAGAATCAACATAAGGAATAGTGAGTCGTTCGAATTTTGTATTTTCAAATTGGGTAATCAAACTATGGCCTAAAGTTTCAGCAGTAATTCCTGTGCCATCGGAAATCATAAAAACATAGCGTTTCATGTATAGCCTTATAATTAAAATATTATTTATATTCTATTTTAAAATGAATTGGTTAATAGCACCAGTAAGTGTACTTATTTAAATCCATCTGCTATCTTAAATTAAGGAAAAGGATATTTTAGAGGTAATATGGAACAAGATCGGTTTGGAAACAATAGCAAGCTCTATATTCTTGGCATGATTTGTTTGGTTCTTTGCTTGGGATTATTGTTCTATAGTTTATATATATTGCCCTATCTTGCTTGGGGACTTAACTATAATGTTCCTGAGGTTGTTATGACGCTATTGAGTTCATTGCAAGATGATTATAACTATACTGTTGGAGCAAGTAAGGTTATTGTTTGGCTGATATTTTTTGTACCAAGCCTCATCACCGGACTGATTTCTTATTTTGTATCGAATCATATTGATAATAATCTTTATAAGTCAGAACTGCACACCAAAGAAGAACAAGAAAATCCTCCTAGTAAACAAATTGGGAAGGAAATAAAAGAATCTGCTGGTTTTGGACTAAAAATTCTTAGTTTAATGATCTTGATTGTAACAGCGATTTTTTTATTACAATATCTGATTGGCGTAACAGCATAGAAAATGGCAGGAGAGTTTATGGCCTATTTAAATCGTTGGAAGATTAAAAGAATTACTAAGAAAATAAAAGCAATGCAAGCGAATCGGGTAAATAATCAACCCGGAGATGAAATGCTTAAAAAAGAAATTGCATATTATTTTGAATTGGCAGCTATTTACAATAAATTAAAAGGAAATAAAAAATTTCCTTATGCCTATTTGATGTATATGGAATGTTATAGAGCAGCTTCAGCGCTTGATGATGCGGAAGCAAATTATCAATTAGGACAAATGGTTCTTGAAGAAGCCAAGTTTAGACAAAATTTGGAAAAAGAAGGGGTTTTTAAAAGCGAAACAAATTTGAAAAAATGCAATCAGCTTTTTGAAGAGGCTCATGCGTATTTATCGGTAGCAATAACATTAGGTCATGTTGCTGCAAAACGCTTAAGAGGACTCAGTTTTATTAATGGTTGGGGATTAGAGGCCGACAAAAAAACGGGGTTTGAGTTAATTGTTGCGAGTATTGAGGAAGAAGGCTCCTGGGATAGAGTCCCTCAAATTTTTGCATCTATGGGATTGAACAAACCTGAATTTTTTTCGCAAATTATGCAGCGAAGAAAATCATCATAAATATTTGAACTATAAAATCTATCGCCTGGGTAGCTAAAAAGCAATGCCTAGGCATTTGCATCGCGGCTTTACATTAAAACGGTTCATAATTTAATAAACTGTTATTGGTATTAATATGGTTTTTAATGTAAAATTATTAACCTATAAGGTTAGGTTGTATTCAAAAAACAGCACGCATCTATTTTGTTGATTTATGCCCTCATATCAATACAATAAAAAGGTTCAACGTCCAATTACGCCTAGTGAAAAACTGTATCTTGTTGGTGATGCAATGAATCACTCTTTTTCACTGCAGCTGGTGCTTGAAATGGATTCAGACGTGGATGTATTTTCTCTCAATAAGGCAATTATTCAAGCGAGTTCTGCTAATCCATATGTTCATTTGCGAGCTAAATTAGGCCTCATCAATTCGATTTGGTATAAGGTCCCAGATGAATTTATAGATCCTGACACCATTCAAGTTATAGAGATGGAATGGGATGGACACGATATTCAAGGGGTATCATTATTCCATGGACATAAGTTTGAACCACAAAATCCAGCGACGCAAATTATCTACATCAAGGGGAAACGGCATTTTTTAGTATTCCGTGCATTTCATGGGTTAATGGATGGCATGGGTTTATATCATTGGGTGACCGAGATTTTTCGTTCGTGGAGAAAACAACCTTTAGTTGGTACAGGCTGTACAATGACGGATTATGAATTCCTCACGCAAAAAAGAACAATTGAGTATCGACCTAATTTTCCATTGGATTGCATTGCACCAACAGGCAATACTGGCTCTACTCATACTAATTACTTATGGCATAAAGTAACGCTTCCTGGAACAATTAATGCGGTAACTGCGAAGATTTGTCACATTCTATTAGAGCACAGTACCCATTTTGGTGCTGAAAAGGCTCGTTTTATGATTCCAGTAGATTTACGTCATCATGTTGAAGCCAACACCACAACTAATTTTGCAAATCCTATTTTTATTGAGGCAAAAAAAGGAGCAAACTGGGCGGCTATTTATTGTGATATCGTGAGGCAACTTAGTTGTCAGAATGAACTACACGTCGGAACATATGATGCTTATTTGTGCAAATTTCCTTTGCCCTTGTTAAAAGTTTTACTTAAGGCATTAATTTATTATCAGAACAAAAAAAATCAGTATATGATGTCAGGAATTGTATCAAAGCTATCGATTAATTTATCAGATCTCAATTCAGAAAGCTGTAAAGCACTCGATGCTTATTTTTTGCCAATCAATGTTCCTATTGCCCCCATTGTTCTTATTGCAACAGAGCATAACAATGCAACAACCATTTGCTTCTCTGTTTCAAACGCCCATGCCACACTTGAAACATGTACTCATTTAGCTAACCAATTCCAAGGATTGATTGATGCGCCTGAGTTCGTTCTGCAGAGCAGGCTACCTTATTGCAATACATTATGGCCTGTATATAACAATACCCAGGCTGATTATCCCCAAGAGAAATCAATTTTTACAAAAATATGGGAGTGTGCGCTAAAGCATTCCCATTTGCCTGCTTTATTTTTAAACACTCAAACTGTAACTTATAAACAATTGACTCACCGTGTTTTGGAAATCGCCAGTTATTTTTCCGATTTGGGTATACGGGGTGGGGATAAGATTGCTATTTATTTACCAAGAAATGAGGATATGATTTGTTCTATGCTTGCTTGCTGGTATTTAGGTGCTGCTTATATTCCTATTGATATAAAATCACCCATTGCTTGGGTTTTAGCTTTATTAAAGGATGTGCAACCAGCTTTAGTGGTTCATGAAGAGTTTTCTGTATTGAAGCAACACTATTCTGGATCAATGACACACATTCCATTTCAAATTATTAGTTCCAATGCACCAAAGAAGAACGAAAACCCACTTACGCAATTGGCTTACATTATTTATACCTCGGGTTCCACGGGGACGCCTAAAGGAGTCATGATTAGTCATGGACAATTACTGAATTATTTGTCTTGGGCTGTTGGAGCTTATGGAGCTAATAATCAACCTTATCATACAGCGCTATTTACAAGCATTGCTTTTGACTTAACAGTGACTTCACTTTATTTACCTTTACTTACGGGTGGGAGCATGATTTTAGTCCCGGAGTCGATTAACTCGCTAACACTAAAAGATATTCTTACCAACCCAACAATCAACTTTTTAAAGCTGACACCGTCACATTTGAGAATGATAGGCAGTTTGCCTATGAAATCAGCGCACCAATTAACTTTGGTCGTTGGTGGCGAAGACTTGCCTTGTACATTGGCTCAAATCACTATTAAAAAATTGTCTGCGGTACAAATATTTAATGAATATGGTCCGACTGAAACTACCGTTGGATGTATGGTTCATCGATTTGATGTGACAAATGATCTTCAAGGAAGTGTCCCTATTGGTATTCCCATAGCTAATACCCGAATTTATTGTTTAGATACCAAACTTAAACCAGTCAGACTTGAAGAGGAAGGAGAAATTTATATAGCAGGAAGAAATGTTGGGGTGGGTTATTTAAACAAACCTACGTCTACTGATAAAAATTTTATAGATGATCCTTTTTTCCCAGGGGAGCGTATGTATCGAAGTGGGGATTTCGCCAAACATCGAGAGGATGGTTTGCTTGTTTATTTAGGAAGAAAAGATCAACAAACAAAAATACGTGGTCATCGCATTGAATTAGCAGAAATTGAACATGTTTTATTAGCAATTGAGGGGATCTCTCAGGCCGTGGTAACACTCATAAAACAGGATCATTTTGTCGTTGAAGGACATAATGAGTTAGCTGCATACCTCGTATCAGACTCAAAAAAGAAGGAAATTAATGTACATGGTGAGTTATCTGCAATTCTTCCTTCTTATATGATACCAAAATACGTTATTTTTTTGCCTGAACTGCCTTTAACTGTTAATGGGAAAATTGATTACAAAAAACTACCCGCACCCGCTTCTGACT
This sequence comes from Legionella stuttgartensis, assembly GCF_977063405.2. NCBI lineage: Bacteria > Pseudomonadati > Pseudomonadota > Gammaproteobacteria > Legionellales > Legionellaceae > Legionella > Legionella stuttgartensis. The sequence goes on along the minus strand of NZ_CDRUHA020000108.1, from coordinate 41,224 downwards.
TCATTTTTAACAAGATAGACGAGTATGATGATTTATTAACCAAAATTCGTCAATTATTTGCAAACGTATTATCTTTACCCCTTGAAGTTATTGATAATCATGTTACTTTTGCCAACCTAGGAGGAGACTCCATGCAAATGGCTTATATGATTAATGAAATGATTACAAAAATGATTTCTCCGCAGCATCATGCGGTATTTGCCTATGAACTAGAACGGTTATTAATTTGTGCAACGCCATATAATTTTTATACACATCTGTCAAAAATTATTTGAAATAATAAGATTAGGCTAAGGAGCAGAAAAGCAAAATAAGTTTATCTTTTATTGGATGCTGTATTTTGAAAAGTAGATAATTGGGTTTTAAGGAAATGATGTAGATGAAGATTTTAGTTACTGGGGGTAGGGCGCCTGCTACTATGGATATTATGCGTAGCCTCATTAGTCAGGGATATGAGGTTTATGGTGCCGAAAGCATGCTTTATCCACTGGCGCGATTTGTTAAGGGAGTCAAAAAACATTTTGTTATTCCTAAGCCCAATCAAGATTTAGCTGCATTTTTAAAGGCAATTAAAGAAATAGTAATTCAACATAAAATTGATTTACTAATTCCTACATGTGAAGAAATTTTTCATATAAGCCAAGGCTATGAAGAATTATCAAAGCATACCCAAGTATTCTGTGAGCCCTTTGAACGCCTGAATCAATTACATAGTAAGTATGCTTTTAACCAGCTTGTTAGTGAATATGGTTTATCTGCTCCACAAAGCTGGTTACTTAATACAGATAAAGACAAAGAGGTTCTTCCAAAGGATGTAGCTTTGGTTTTAAAACCTGTTTTTTCTCGTTTTGGATCGCGTACGCTTATCAAACCGTCACAAAAAATCATTGCAAATCTAGCAATTAATGAATCTCATATTGCTCAACACTTTATTCAAGGAAAAGAATACAGTAGTTATGCTATTGCGCATAAGGGAGAGGTATTAATTCAATCGTGCTATTACTCTAAATACCAAGCCGGTCGATCCACAGGAATATACTTTGAACCTGTAGAAATTAAACCAATAACTGAGTTTATTAAGATATTTTGCAAACGGTTTCAATTCAGTGGCCAAATAGCTTTTGATTTTATTTTGATGAATGATAAAGCATATGTTTTAGAGTGTAATCCAAGGGTAACCAGTGGGTTTCATCTTCTTACTGATAAAATTGACTGGCACACTATTTTAAGTGGACAACGGCAGTATGATGTACCCAATATGCAACATATGCAGCCCTTAATGCTTGGCCAAGGAATGACGCTTCACTGTTTGAAATATCTATTGAGAAATCCACGCCAATTCATTAAAGATTATCAAAGAGCACATGACATATTAAAACATAAAGCTTATCCATGGTTAAAACTGAAGAGTACGCTGATGATGCTAAATGTACTTTGTAGAGTAATCAGAACGAAGAAGGGATTTTATCCTGCGTCTACATACGATATTGATTTCAACGGAATTAAAAATTTGCCCAAATAAATTTTTCATCTCCAATTTTTTAAGCAGAGTCCGTGTTTAGCTAAGGCTGCTCAGCATACTTTTAATCTCATCTACAACTGCATCCCACAGAAAAACTGTGAGATGCACTGAGTCTTTTTTATTTGCCTATACTTTAAGTAGCCAACCGTGAAGGAATCAGAAAATGAAAGAGATACTATTGAGTAGTATTGGACTTTTATTTGCCACACAAGCCCTTGGTCTCGACATGCCTATGATGGGCTCAGATGCAAATAAATCCTTATTACCATCACCTTATCCTGTTTATATTTTGGGAAATAATGGAGTTGTCAATCAGCCTTACCCTGGTGCTGAGCGTGCTTTATTACCTACGGATAATAGTTACACGATGACCCCAGGTTGTTATATTGCCTGTTATTCACATAAGCCGGGTGTTTATCCTGTTGCAGCAGATATTTACGTCATGGGACAAATTCGTATTTGGGGTGAGTATGTAGCAGGAATTTGTCAGCCCCACGGATATAAGGGAATGGACATCAGTCAGGTAAGCAAATTTAAATTTCTCTGCTCTGAAAAATTTAATGCATGTAAAAATAATATATGTTGGGCAGGTGGCGATACTGGCGGTTGGTTTGGGATTCATTAAACTGTTTTTGAGATGCATTCTTGCCCTATGTTATATAGAATGGATTTTCTGAGTTTATTCAAGAGTCCTTTAGTAAGGAGTAGCGAGTCGATGAAAATAGCAGTGTGCAGTGATGAACTCTATCCTGTTAATGAGTTTGTTGTGCAGGAACTTGAGCGTTTAGGACATCAAGTTATTCCATTTGGTGCAATCAAATCACGCCAAAATGAATCGTGGATTCATACTGCTCAAATTGCTGCTGAAGCGATTCATCATGGTGAATGTGATGAGGGTATTTTCTTTTGTTGGACAGGTACGGGCATTTCTATTGTGGCGAATAAAATTCCTGGGATAAGAGCGGCGTTGTGCACAGATGCCCAAACTGCAAAAGGTGCAAGAATATGGAACCGAGCAAATGTTTTAGCGTTATCTAATAGACTTGTAACTCAGGATTTAGCAAAAGAAATCTTAGAGTCTTGGTTTAATACTAAATCTGATGAAGAAGGGGAAGGGATCATTAAGGAAATAGAATCCATCGAAAGAAAACATTATTAGTTTATTTTTTAAAAATTATTATTCATAACTTATTCTTACAAGACGTGAAAGCGCAATTGAGTGATAATAAAAGAGTTTTAGCAAATATTCGCACTAAATGAACCTATTAAAACTTGTATAATGAATCACTTTCTGGCTAAATTGGAGTATCAAATTCCTCATAGGTTTTTTATGTTAAAACGGGATATTTCAACAACTAATATTCTTATTGCCTCTGCTGGCGGAATGATTGGATCAGGGTGGTTATTTAGCCCATTTATTAGTGCCCAAATGGCAGGTAGCAACTCATTAATTTCATGGATTATTGCTACGATTTTTATGATCTTTATTGCGCTACCTCTTTGTGAGCTTGGTACTATGTTTCCAATATCCGGAGGGATGTCTAATTATCCTACTTTTACTCATGGGAAGGAGGTAGGATTTTTATTTGCATGGACCTCATGGTTGTCTTATGTGGTGATGACTCCTATAGAAATCCAGGCTATTTTACAGTACTCAAGTCATTTTTTTCCAATATTAATTGTTAAAGACTCAACAACATTTACGCTCTCCGGCTATGGTTATGTTGCAGCTATGGGGATCATGCTTTTTGTCGTAGTATTGAACTCCTACGGAATTAAATTGCTTGTTGAATGTAATAAATATGCAAGTATTATTAAATTTATATTACCAAGTATCGCAATTGTTTCCTTGCTTCATATTGCTCCAACGTTCGATAACGTCAAAATTAATTTGTCTGATAAAGAAAGTTGGGTAAATATTTTTACTGCACTTTCTGCTGGAGGCATTGCTTTTGCTTTTACTGGATTTCAGAATGGTTTGGTATTGGCAGGAGAGGTAAAAAATCCACAACGAAATATTCCCATAGCTATATTAGGTGCGGTACTGATTGGATTTGTCTTATATTTCATGTTGCAATTAAGTTTTATCGCTGCAGTACCTCAGAAATATTTAACACATGGTTGGCAAGCCCTGAGTTATCCAGGAGATAGCGGACCTTTAGTAGGCTTAACTTTGCTTTTAGGCTTAGGGCTTGTAGCCACTTTGCTTATGATCGACGCGGCGTTTTCCCCATTTGGAACAACCTTAGTTTATACAGCTGCTACTTCGCGAATTTTATATGGAATGGCATTAAATGATCATTTGCCCAAAATCTTTTTAAAGGTAAATCGTCATAAGATTCCTTATGTGACTCTTTATGCAAATTTATTAGTTGGAATGTTTTCATTTCTCCCATTTCCAGGATGGCAGAAGTTAGTGGCATTTCTGTCTTCTGCAAGTATTCTTTCATACAGTATTGGACCTATATGTCTTTTAGCAATGCGTAAATTACAGCCATCAACACCAAGACCTTTTAGACTTTCAGGGGCACTTGTTTGTTCGCATATTGCATTTTATTTTTGTAATTTAATGCTTTATTGGTGCGGGTTTTCAATCATATGGAAGTTGGATATTGCTTTACTCGTTGGTATTCTAATTTACTATGTGTATCATCGTAGAAACTCCTGGGATAATAGTTCACTTTTATACTGGTTTTTATTTTATATGGTGACCATACTTGTTGTTTCTTATTTAGGCACTTTTGGTGGCATAGGAATTCTAAAGTTTCCTTTTGATCTCTTCAGTCTCTTACCTTTAAGTATTTTTATTTTGTACTCCTCCCAAAGATTGTTGAGTCCAACACGCCATGAGCATGTTATTTCTATAGTAGAGGAGTCAACTGCTGTTGTAGAGGACGAACTTCTTACATAATGAATTTTTAATGATATAATCGCCCTCTATTTAATTTTAATGGGTTTTTTTGATGCTTTTTGTTCATTTTGGGGTCGGTCGCTTAAGTAAACGAGTTTTCGCACTTTTAGGTATTTTTTTTCTATCCGTTTCTTTTGCTACTGAGGTACCTATTTATGATTTTCCGCTAAAATCCTATTCCCAAGATATCCAAGATTATTTCCCTTCGAACAGTGAAGACAACGATGCTCCATTATTAAAACCTGAATATCAAGAAACCCAATTGCAGCAATTTTATAATCACTATTATTCAGATAGTTCGGAAGGTCTCTCCCCTTGGAGTGAGAAGATGGTCAGCTCTGTTCTTCCAATGGTTAAAAAAATTGAGCTGGAATTATTAACGGAATTTGATAATCAAAATAAGCCTGATGAAGAGCGACATTATGCCGAAAACTTCAAAGAGCATGATGAACGATGGTTAAATCGAATCAAAAACAATATGGATTTCCCTGCTATTGAAGTATCAGCATTTAATGAAAAGAATAGGGCCATTGCTGTAAATAATACATTTGCTCGTGCGCTACCAGATGGTGCCCCAGATTTTTTCCATTTCACTATACCTGGCCAAGGTTTTCCATTTGATAATTTACAAGAATCAGTGATTTGGGCGGGAACTCCACTTTATGTTTTTACTGTTTCTCAGGATAGAGCCTGGTCATTAGTATTAACACCTGATGCTTATTTTGCCTGGGTAAAAAATTCGGATATCGCTTATGCTTCAAACGGATTTATTGAACAATGGAAACATGCAGCTAAAAAGGGCTTAGTTGCTATTACTGAAACTGAAGCCAGCGTCCTGAATCAACATGGTCACTTTCAATTTGCAGGCTATATAGGTGCAGTATTCCCACTACAAAGTCGCACCCAAAACTCTATTTCTATCTTAATTCCTATAAAAAATGAGTATCATCAAGCAGTGATGCAGACTGGGTTTGTGCGATCACAATCCGCTAGTCTCATGCCTCTTGAGGCTACAAAAAAAAATATGGCTAATATCTTAAAACAACTGCAAAATCGTCCTTATGGTTGGGGAGGCGCTTTCTTTTTTAATGATTGCTCCCAAGAGCTAAAAAGCATATTTACTCCATTTGGTATTTGGTTGCCACGTAACTCGTCACAACAGGCAAAAATAAGTTCAGGCATCGATTTAACCAAAAGTACGGTTGATGAGCGAATTAGTACTTTGAAAACAAAAGGACATCCACTCATGACCCTTATTTATATTGGCGGTCATGTGATGCTTTATTTAGGCAATATATCTATAAGCAATCATGAAGTCGCTGCGATGACCTATCAGAACCTTTGGGGACTTTCTCCTGAAAGCAGGGACAAAAGATATATCATCGGACAAGCATTATTTTTTCCTTTACTTAAGTATTATCCGGAAAATCCAGATATAAGTTCGCTGGCTAATAAATCATATTTTAAGATGATTCAACTTGATGAGTTGAGTACAAAGAGTCTTACACCGGAAGTATTTTCACGAAGCTTTACAAAACCGAATCGTCCTAATTTGAACTTATAAAATGGCAAAATTTAAATTAGTATCTATTTCGTTATTATTTTTTTTCTTTTTAGTTTACTTTTTTATATCTATAAAGAAATATTCTACTGATCCTTGTGTTTTAGCACATTTACAAGATGTTCCTGACGACACATCCCAGGTGATTGTGGTAAATCTTGTAAAAGGCTTCGAAGCTAAAGTAACTGCGTGTAAAAGGCAAAGGCAGTCATGGAAACTTGCATTAAATTCTTTTCCTGCAGTTGTAGGCCAGGAAGGTGTAGCTCCTGTTGGGAAAAAGAAGGAAGGGGACAGGAAAACTCCTGCAGGTTTATATCCCCTTGGGGATGCTTTTGGCACAGAGCCTTTAGGACTTAAAATGGATTTTAAATACATTACTTCTGATGATAAATTTATTGATGATGCATCTCATAGTGGCTATAACACCTGGGTCAGAGGAAAGACAGATGCTAAAAGCTATGAATCGATGTTAATTGATGTGTATAAAATGGGAGCTGTAGTTAATTACAATATGAATCCAGTTATCCCAGGAGATGGAAGTGCTATTTTTATTCATTTATGGCGATCGATTCATGTAGGAACCTATGGATGTATTGCTATGGATGAACCTCATTTATCAAAATTACTTCATTGGCTGGATAAAACGCAGCGTCCTTATATTTACATATCAAGCTAGATTTATTTGTGACCAAAATACTTTGAATAGGGGTTGCACTTCGGCTCTGAATCGGTAAAGCTATACTTCATGTATCTTATTAGGGTAAATGTCGTGCGCTATTCTAATTATTTATGTTTCTTCGCTGCTTTTTTCTTTAATCAAATAGGGAATTCTCAAACGCTTTCAGAGAAAATAGATGAGATTATTGCACAAAAATTGCCACACTCAACCGTCGGTATCCTCATTAAAGAAGCGGAAACTGGCCAGGTGGTTTACAGCAGAAACGCAGATAAGTTGCTTTCCCCAGCTAGTGGGATGAAGTTGCTTACCGCAGCAGCAGCGCTCTATCAATTAAAACCAGATTATCGATTTATAACAACACTTTCTCGAAAAGAACAAGATTACTATGTTCAATTTACAGGGTCACCATCATTTACTGCTGATAATTTAACTTCATTAATGTTGAACTTGAAAAAAAATAATATAAACTCCATTAATGGAAATATAATAATTGACACTTCGCAATATCAAAAACCTAACTATCCAAGTGGAACTTCTTATGACGATTTAGGGTGGTATTATGCTGCTCCAGATTCAGCTGCAATATTAAATGAAAATAAAGTCGCTTATGAACTTATTAGTGCGAAGGAACTAGGTAAACCCGCCGATATAAAACCGAAAACACAACTTAAAGCACTGACTGTTGTTAATGAGGTCGTAACAGTGAGTAAAGAAGAGGGTAAGGACCACTGCAGTTTGAATCTTGAAATTAACCCCAATAATAACATTCGCTTATATGGGTGTATGATTCAGGAGAAAAATCCAAAAGTAATAGAGCTTGCTATCCCAGACCCTATATTGTTAGCAAAACAAGTAATCCAAAAAGCTTTAGATAAAAACAGTATTGGCTTAAAAGGAAAAATTATTAACGGTACCTCTCCTGCGGATGCTGCTTTTGTTGCGAGTTTTCAATCAAAAACATTAAGTAAGCTAATTACCCATATGTTACAACAATCAGATAATCTCTATGCAAACAGCCTAACAAAAAAATTAGGCTATTCTCTAGCAGGAAAAGGAACACATAAAGAAGGCGCTTTCGCAATTAAAAAAATATTATCTGAACATACCCATCTTGATATGTCACAGATGGATATTATTGATGGTGAGGGAACTCGCTATAATTTGGTGACCCCAGAACAAATGGTTGTTTTACTGAACGATCTTTATCATGATCAGGCTATGAAATCTATTTTTTTCAAGGCACTACCCCAAGCGGGTGTTTCAGGAACATTAAAGGATAGAATGAAGAAGACTATGCTCGAAAAAAATGTCTATGCAAAAACGGGGTCAATGCATGATATATCTTCGTTATCAGGCTTTCTTGTTAACCCACACCAAAAAACATTTATTTTTTCTATTATTATTAATGGAGTTAATAAACCCATAGAAAAAGCGAAGTCTCTTGAGGAAAAAATCTTGTTAGCATTAGATGAATATAGTTTAGAAGGAAGTCCTTCTCTTTAAATATTAATGAAGCACTCGTTTTAATACATATTTCTGAAGCGTGAGCATGCCTTCAATTGTATCTATAAGTTTTTCTTTGACTTATACTATTTTTATAGTCAAGGAAAAAGAAAATGGACGAAAAGATATACTATAGGACTTTTACGCATCTTATTGGGGGAATTTGTTTCCTATCAGGTTTTTTTGATCTATGTGCTTGGTATTTTAGCCCTCATTCATCAGTTGAACTTCCCGAATATCTTTTTATGAGGCCGACCACTGCGGTGGGCTTCCTTTTTTCGGGTTTGACTTTAATGTGTTTGAATAGAAAAGCAATACAAACAAGTCGAATTCTTAGTTCTATCCTTTTATTATTTTCCGGATTGGTTTTGTATGAACATATCTTGAATGTTAATCTAGGTATTGATACTTTTTTTACTAAAACTCTTGCATTAGACTTCAATCAATATCCAGGGCCTATGGCTCCTAGTGTTGCTTTAAGTTTTATAATTGTTTCTCTTTGTTTTTTAATCATTTCATTCGATTTTTCTACTAATTGGCTTTGGCTGAGTTTATTCGGTGTATTTTTTATTTTAAGTTTTGGATTTATTGCCGGGACTGATTACTTTATCGATTTTACAACACGTTTTGGTGCCGGAAGATGGATGAAAATTTCTATTTATACTTCTATTGGTTTAATCCTTTTAAGTTTAGGAATCATCTTCTACATTAACTCAAAGAATGTAAAACATTCTCGGGTTTCTCTTCCATTAATTACGGTTTTTGTAATTTTAAATATCACTATTGTAGGCTGGCAGATTACCAAGAAAAACCAAGAACATTCATTAAATATGTTACTGCAGTTGAAGGTTGAAAATGTTGAAGATGTCATTGAGTCGCATTTACAAGAGCTGGCTACTTCTTTTTCGCGAATGGCCGAACGTTGGATAAATCAACAAACAATCTCCAAAAATGAATGGCGTTCAGACGTAATGCATTATATTCACGATCAACCGGGTTACAGAGCAATTGAATGGGTAGACAATAAATATATCGTGCGTTGGATTGCACCAGAGGAGGGTAACGAACAGCTTAAGGAATATAATCTTTACAATGATGCTGATCGACGTAAAGAGATATTAAGAGGTTTGGCAACAAATGAACTGCAAATGAGTGCTCAATTTGAACTAGAAGAACAAAGTAAGGTTCTTTTATTGTTAAGTCCTATGCATAAAGGAACTCTTTTTCAAGGGTTTATGGTTGGAGTTCTTGATACAGAAAAATTTTTGGAGGATATTTTAAAAAAAATGGATATTCAAGGATATAATTTGAATATCTATGATTCTTCCGGACTTTTATATACTAATAATCGTGATAAGAAGTTTTATAAAAGTTGGCAACACCATATTATTCTTCCGGCCTACGGTCAAAATTGGAAAATCGTCCTTTGGCCTTCCGTTACACTTCACGAACAAGTAATTACCTCTTTTTTCCCTGCGATGATCTTAATAATCGGAATAATTATGGCGCTGCTCTCTGGATTTTTGATTTATACCCTCCAATTTATAAGTGAGAGCTCTGAAAAGTTAAAGAGAACCCAAGTAGCGTTAGCAAATGCGCGTGAACGTTTGCAAGGAATTATTGAAGGGAGTAATGATTTAGTTGCTGCAATTGATTTGAACTACAATTTTATTGCTTTTAATACAATGTATAAATGTGAAGTTTATCGTATTTTCAAAGTTGATTTGGAAATTGGCATGAATTTTAGTGTGCTTTCACAGAAAATGAGTGCTGAGAATCAAACCAAATCAATGTCGCTTTGGGAAAGAGCAATGAAAGGCACTGCATTTACAGTGATTGAGTCATTTAAAGACAAACGATATGACGGACTCGATTTTGAAATACATTACAACCCAATTCATGATTCAGAGGGTAATCTTATTGGTGTTAGTCATTTTGCAATCAATGTCCATCAGCGTATTCAAAATGAACGAAAACTTGAAGAATCTAAAATAGAGCTTGAAAATCTTGTTAAAAATCTTGAAATGCAAAACAAGGAACTGGAGTTATTGAAAGAATTAATGAGTTTATTGCAATCCAGCCTTTCCATGGATGATGCAATTGAAATAATAAAAAATTACAGTAAACGCATCTTATCTGGCACTTCTGGAATTGTTTATCTTATTTCTTCTGATAATTTGAACGTGATTAGCCGAGTTTTAAGCTGGGGTGAGCCTATTTCTAATTTATTTCTTTTTACGCCCAAAGATTGTTTGTCTTTAATACGACATCAATCTTATTATATTTCTGATATAACCGAAGGAGTATTGTGTAATCACATTAAAAATGCTGAGAAAAAACCAAACAGCTATGCTTGCTTGCCTTTATTTGCCCAAAATGAAATGTTAGGTTTGTTTTATGTGGAGTTTGGCGTAAATGCTGACAATCAACGATTAATTGCCTTAGCGCAAATTATATCTGAACAGTCTGCATTGAGTTTGTATAATATTAAACTTCGTGATGTCTTGAAAACCCAATCTTCTCAAGACAGTTTAACCGGTGTTTATAATCGACGTTATTTTGAAGAATACCTGCAAAAAGAAATCTTAAAATCAAAAGATAACCCATTTACCTTTGCTCTTTTATTAATTGATATCGACTTTTTTAAAAAAATAAATGACACCTATGGTCACCTGATTGGAGACCAGGTTCTTTTTGAGTTTGCAGCAAAAATACGGCAAATATTCCGGGAGGATGATTTAGTATCTCGTTGGGGTGGGGAAGAGTTTATGATTTATTTACGAAGTAATAATTTGGAGCATGCCAAATCAAAGGCGGAAACCCTACGCGAATCAATCGAAAATTTTTCAATTGAAATCAATCAGGAAGAGCCTATTTCAGTAACCATCTCGATTGGTATTGCTTTTTATCCTTATGATGGTAAAAGAGTAGATGATTTAATATCAAAAGCAGATGAAGCACTTTATCAGGCAAAAAAAATGGGGCGCAATAAAGTCGTAGCGAGCTCAAACATCCATCAAAATAGAAATCATTAAATACTAAATGGGCAGGATCCCCTTGAAAACTCTGCACGTGTCTTTACATTATCTGTAATTAAACAAGACAAAGTTTTCAATTAGCAACCTCATTTTAGGAAAAATACAATATCAAGCCTTTATATCTTGTTCTTAGTAATAAAAACTGGATAATCGGCCATTATTTAAATAGGTAAAAGCTATGAATACTGAGAAGCTATTTTCTTATGGTACTTTGCGTTATGAAGCAGTACAACTAAGTAATTTTGGACGAAAATTGCATGGGACTGCTGATAGACTGCCTGGATTTGGTATATCTAAAATCAAGATTAAAGACGCTAGTGTAATAGCGATGAGTGGTGAAGAAGAGCATCCTATTGTTACATATACTGGAAAGACCTCCGATAATGTAGAGGGTATGGTTTTCGATGTGAGTTCAGAAGAGTTAGAAAAAGCAGATTCTTACGAGGTTGAAGACTATAAACGGATCAAGGTGAAGCTGGTTTCAGGTGTATTCGCCTGGGTCTATGTTCATGTTGAGAGCATTGATTAACTTCATTAAAAAAGTGGATTCCCGCTTGCGCGGGAATTGGTTTTTAGTGGTTAGACCATTGATTAATCTTACCTTCGTTTTCAATCAATGCTGCATCCTCAACATAATGAAAAAATTTATAGGCATTGTTGGTTACTTTATGGAGTGGACATTTGCTTTCCTTTTGTGCCACGGGTGTTTCCATAAGCACTCCAATGACGCGAGGACCATATTTCCCCAGAACATCTTGATACATAGCCTGCCTATCATTAAGCATTCTTAGGCCAATCTGCATATTATGCAAATCTCTAGCTAAATCATCGATAAGCATTTCGATAGTTAAATCTTTCATTTGTTGTGGCAACATTTCAGAATAGATAATACCTCCAGAAGGTGTATTCTTTTCATCAATGCCGTAATGAGCCCGCCATGCATTAAAAAATTGATGTTCTATAAGATCCTTTTTAGGGCCTCGAGCACCTACAATGATGATATAGGTTTTCTCTAAGTCAATTCCATGTTTCTTGTGCCAAGAGACACATATTTGCTGCAAGCCGTTTAGTTGCAATTCGGCTGCTTTTTCACTGAGCTTATCTATCCGAGGTTTTAAATCACGTAAATAGCGTTTCTGTATCAGTTTAAGTTGATTTACCTGTGTACAACGTGAAATTAAGTCGAGATAAGATAACATTAAATCAATAGCAGGCTTTACTGTATCAAGATTGAAATAGTTAGTACGCAGTGTTTCAATTTTTTCATACAATTGATCTAATTCTTTTGGCAAATCTTCCAAAGTTATATTCAGTTGGATGGATTGTTCTAGAATTTCAAATAAAGAAATTGAAAAATGGCACGTGACTTTCATAAGTAAATAAGAATCATCAATTGCGGGTGTATCATTTTTTTCCAAGAATATAGGCCCTGATTTATCATCAATTTCGAGAAGCATTAATGTTCCATTCATGTAAATAACAATATGATTTACACGATCTAATTCCTTTTTTGAGTAAATGAGATGTTTTTCTAGGAACCACATTGAGGCTTCCTGAGCATATTGTCTTAGTGAAGTTTTTGAGGGTGGAGCTATGGGTGAATCTTGGTGTTTTCTTTTTATATTAAGTGCAGTAAACGAAGAAGACTCAGATAAATGAGGAGTATTTTTTGAGGGGCTCGGTGAGGTTTCATTAGCGTCTAAAAAGATACCCCCAACTCCATATTGTTCTTAATTGAGCTGCTATTTGAGAGATTTTGTGGGCTGCATTTTTGAGCATAGCGATTAACATAATGATCTCCTATAAAACATAGTGAAAAATAAACAACAATTTGAAGCTAACATAGGCTTTATTATTTTGTCAATTTGTTCTCTGGAGTGGCTTGAAAGAAATGAATCATTAAGTTTAATGAAAACTTAATGATTCATTGCATGCTTATTGAACCGCACGATGTTCATCTTTTACCCATCGCATCAAAAATGCTCCAATTATTTGATATAAAGGTAAAATAGCCAATGCAATATGATAACTAAATAGTGAAAAATCATGAGATGCACCTGCATTGCTAAAAGTATCAAGCAGTTTTCCAATTGCTGGCTCTGTAACTGCATCCAAAAATGCATCACTGGCATTGATTAAAGAGCTTACCGTTCCTGCCAGATATAGCGGATTTGACTCTTTTCCGATCACAAATACTATTGGAAATGCTCCTAAACTAAAACCAAAAAGAAAAAGTAATACACTCAGTAACCAAATTGGCATAGGGTGAGCGAAGATTATCAAGCTAATGGATAATGCAGATACCAAAGTGCTGTAAAAAACGAATGCGCAGCGATTTTGTATTCGATTAATAAACAAAGCAAATAGAGGGCATGCAATGGCTAATCCTACAAATACTAATGAAATGAGGGAGGGCGCAACCAATTTATCTAAATGATAAGCCTTTTGTAAAAAAGGATTCCCCCATAAACCACAAAAAATAACGATAGGAGAAAATGCTAAACCACTATATCCGGTTAACAACCAGTTTTGTTTGTTTTTTACGATTAATAAAATATCGCTCCATAGATGTGGATTTTTAGCAGCATGACTTTCCGATTTTGGTGACTCAATAGAAGTGGATGGTTTGTCTTTAACAATTAGTAAGAACAAGAAAGCCAAAATTATTCCCATCCAGGCTACGTTGGTCAAACTGGCTCTCCATCCTATTTGGTTAACCAGCCATGCAAGCGGCATCTGTCCGAAAATTGCCCCAATCATTGCGGCAGTAACGAGTAGTGAGGTCAACAAAGCATAATATTTTTTGGGAAACCACACTGCCGCGAGTTTGAAATAAGCGATGGAAGCAAAAGAAACACCAACTCCTGTTAAAGAACGTCCTAAAATAGCGGTATTTAATTCCTGAGCCTGAGAAAAAATATAAATTCCAAAAGCACAGCAAAAAATAGCTCCTGTAGTAACCCACCGTGTGCCATAGTGATCGAGGATAATTCCAACAAATAAAGGTACGATGAGATAAGTCCAGAAGTACACTCCTGATAAAACCCCAAGACCTAACCCCTGGAGGTGGAATGTGTCCATCAATTGTTGTGGCATTACACTTGGAAAGTTCTGGAGAATGTATTTATAAAATAAGAATGCTGCACATAAACTAATGATATAAATAGCGCGACAGGTAATGGTTTTTTGTTTTTGCGATGCTTGTGCATCTAGTGCGGTTTCCAAAGTACATCTCCTCAAAATAGTTAAAGTCGTATCGCCTGATTATTTGGCCTTTCCCTAGAGAGGCCGAATAATCAAAAACGCAACTCTAGGGTGAGGAGAGAAAGACCACGACCACCACAGAAACGACAGAAACAATAGCACGCACCAACCCAGCAGAGCCGTTTAAAGTTAATTGATGTTGAAAGCCATTGTTCATATATGATACAGAGTGTGAAATAAATATTAATTTGACAATGGTAACAATTAGTATTAGATATTGTCAAATAGATTATCGAAAGAATGAGATATTTTAGCTTAAAATTCTTTGATTATGAGTGATCTGAGTCCACCTCAGATCACTAGAGTTTACCGACTTGATTAGAACGATTTATTTTTCTGATGTTTTAGACTCGAATCTAATTCGGGAACAGGAAGATCTGGTATCAGTTTCTTAACTCTAAAGAGCCAACCAAGTCTTACATCCGGAGCCATTATTTCCCCAGGTTTTACCTCGCCGATTAATTGATTTAATTCGCGTTTATGTCCTGGTTGAACTACTGCTTCAAGCACATTTTTCGCTTTAAGAATGTCTTCAGGACGAGGTGCAGGGGCATGAGTTGGCACCAGACACTTTAACATGTGCGAGTAACTACTTTTAGGTTCGAGTTTAGGGGCCGTTGGTTTAGGTTGTGGCTTTGGTGACATGGCAAAAGGAGTTTGATCTTGAAGAAGTTGTATTTTATTTGCTTGCACATTATCTATACGGCTCATCAGTCCTTGTAATCGACTTTGGCAATCTTGAGCCCGTCCCCTAAGCGTTTCTGCGCGATTTTGTATTCGATCATTGTAGAGATAGTTAACGGTACAAATATCAGATTTTAATTTATCATATTTCAGTTTGGCCTTTAATAAGTCTTTTTCACTAACATGTTCGGTATCCATATTTTTTGAAAAGACAGCATATGAATCTCCATGTCGGCGATAGCGAGCTCTTTGACTTGGATCGATAATAAATTGTGCTTGACTGAAATCGTTAACTGGCTCTAACTGAGAGTTAAGGAGGATTTTTTCTTTTCTTAAAAATTGCAGAGCTTGTAATAATCCGCGCTCTTGCATTCTCAAACCTTCTATTTGTCGCGCACGATACGTAGGCAATTGTATGTCTTCGTTTAACGACTCCTGTTCATTTAATCGAGCTCTTACTTGATCGAGTAACTCTTGATATACATCTTCAGAAGTTTTAGGTGGTTGTTTGAGTTGAGATTGATAAAAGGCTAACTGCTCTTCCAACAATCGCATTCTTCTATCAAGTCTGTGCGTGCTTATCTCTTGTATTCTATCAATACTATTTGAAGTAGTAGGTGCCTGTGCTGTTTGCTGTGCTCTAAGAGCCGCTAACTGTGTTGATAGTGAGCTTATTTGTTGATTTGCATGCGTAACATATTGATCTATGGGTTGATTGTTTAATAAAGGTATTTGAAGAAACGCATTGAGTTGCTCTAGATGGTCGACAATATTCGCATTGTCTTCTTCCATTGCTAATACTTCCTCTTCAAGCTCTTGTAATTCTTCTTTTACTTGGATTAAGTCCATTTCTAGTTTATTCAGTTCTTCATCAAGTTTTAGAATCTTACTCGCTCGAATACTTGCATCCATAAGATGCATTGCAATTGACGAGTCCTTTTTCTCATCAAATTTGTTTTCTTTAAGCTTTTGATCAATTTGATGTTGCGTAACCTCGTTAACATGTTCTATATGTGCTTTATTTTTGGCAATTAATGTCATAAGAAGAAAAAGTAAACGTTGTTTCCGGAGCAGTTCCTCAGCACTACTTTCTCTAATCATTTGAGTTTGTGCCTCTTCTTTCATTAGCTCTTGGGCTATCATATTTATAGTTTCGCTTCCGCCTGCTGTTTTAAGAAACTCCACTACCTGTGCAGCATCTCTTAGTCCAAAACGAGCAAGGAATTGGGCGGATAAATGAGAATTTGTTTCGGTTGTATTGGGGGTATTGTCTCTTTCTATTTTTGCAAACCATTGTTCAAGCTGACTCGAATTCATCATCATTGGCACTGATTGAGTAGATAATGGGGATGGCACAGAAAAACTCCTGTTGAAATATTCTGTTCAAATTATAATCTTTTTTTAATTTAAAGTAAAGAAAACATTCATTAATAAACAGATAAATCAATAGCTTAGTACATTGACTTACTACTTCTGGATTTAGCTCACCTGAACTTGTTTAAGCAAGTTATTCATTACTCTATAAAAAAGAATTTTTTTCCACAAAAAAGCTGAACAAGCGATGAGTGTCAAACAGATAATAATTAATAAATCATAACGTAGCAACGAGCCATATTTTAATGAGGATGGAGGGGTAAAGCTTACAACGAGTGAAATAGTAATGCCAATAAATCCGAGAATAGATGACAAAATAATGAACCAAGAATATTGATTTTTTTCTCGCCAGGATAATCGTATTGCACCCGCAAACATAATCCCATACATCAACAAATACATTTGAATAGCTAGAGTGATCATGAACCAATAAGATGTATTAATACTGGGGAATAGTAAAAAAAGAGTACTGATAAAGGATACACCACATGCTTGCATAACCAATAATCCAGAGGAAGATTGTTTGACTGTGTTATTAATCTCATTACTTGCAAACAAAAGACCTTTAATTGGAGAAATAAGCCAATTATTGGCACAACCAATACAACCAACGACGATTAAAACATTAACAAGCAAACTCAGTTTCGGAAATTGGATTAGGGTAAAAAACACTTGAAATAGTTGGGGGATGCCACTAATAAAGTTCAATTGATTCGGTGAAAGTAGTAAAGCTAAAGTCAGGGAGCCAAAGAGCATCGTAACAAAAATAATAATTACTGAAAGAGCAATGGCCTTAGGTAATGACCCAGGTATGCAATCTTGCGCGTGCACACCAGCAATTTCAATACCACAAAAAGAAAGTATGATAGCTGTAAGAGATGCCCATGAATCTTGATGAGAGGGTGTGATAAGGTTCAGTGATTGTGGATACATAATTACCCAGATTAATCCTATAGCCAAAATTAAAATAAAGGGGAGTAAAAGTCCAAATATGGAGCAAAAAACAGTCAATCGATTGGATAAATGGAGTCCTTTTATATTAATCCAAGTTAAACACCAGATGAGGATGTTAATTATAATAAAAAGAAGCGTTTTATTTTCAACAAGATTTGGATTAATGCAATACAAAAATGCACCAGCTATAAAACTAAAAAAGGTAGGATAAATAAGGATGTTCTGCATCCATTGGAACCAAATAGCAAGAAACCCTGCTTTTTTTCCCAGACTCTTTTTTACCCAGCCATAGATTCCTTCGTGAGATTTAGAGGAAAACCAGCCTGCAATGATGGCACTGGGTAATAAAAAGAAAAATAATGCCAGGCCGAAATACCAAAAAATATCTGTTCCAACTAATGCCGCGGCAGGTAAATTACGAATGCTGTCTACTGAACCTACGGTCATTAAGGTCAAACTAAAAATGGTAAGCTTTTTATTCATTAAAATCTCAGAGATAAACAGCTCAATCCACCATCAATTTTACGAAATTCGCTTACATCTACAGTGATAACTTGAAAGCCAGAATTATGAACCAGTTCAATAGATCGAGGGAAACCCTGAGGCATGATGACGGTATTATTAACATTAATGCAATTAGCGGCATAAGCTTCATTATCATCAACAATTAATTGTTCAAATGATTGAAAAGCAGGATGGTTTACTAATTCACCATTGACAAGTAAACATCCATTCCCCAGATATGAAACTCCAGTTTTTAAATGCAAAAATTTATTAAGTTCGATCACCGTACTTTTAAAACCATATTGTGCCAATAAAGCAGTCAATTGTGTCGCGCCTTCTTTGTTAGTGCGCTGAGAAAGACCGATGTAGAAATGATCCTCTACTTGCATCACATCACCAGCTTCCAAAGTTCCAGGTGCGGCTATTTTATGGGTTTTAGCTTTATAAAAAGTTTGAATACAAGGTTCAATTAAATTAACTTCATCCTGTCTTGACAGCGCACCGGGACGAGTGAGGAGAGCGAATCGCTCGGTAAGTAGTGCGGGATCTTCAACAAAACACGAATCAGGAAACGCATCTGATGCGGGTAATACAGTTACTTCGAGACCACAGTGAGTCAGTGCATTAATGTAACTTTGATGTTGCTCTAGAGCTTTTCTATAATCAGGTTGACCTAACTCTATTGCTGATGTTAATCCATGAATCAAGCTGGGTGAAGGTGTTCGTACTATTGCTTGTTGAAACATAATAATCCCTTTGTTGTGTCAAATGAAATCCTCGTGGTCGATAGTCCCAAATATTATGATTCAAAGCAAGAAAATATGATGGTTTATTCAAACGTCCATTTGATTTTCAAATTTTAATTACTGCAGCACCTGTAAACCGTCCGTGACGCAGATCGTCAAGTGCTTGATTGACTTCATTTAATGGATACGTATTAATTTCTGTTTTAATAGGAATTTTCGGTGCAAGTAATAAAAATTCTTCACCATCCTTTCGTGTTAAATTTGCTACAGAACAAAGAGTTCGCTCTCCCCAAAGGATGTCATAAGAAAAACTAGGAATATCACTCATGTGAATTCCAGCACACACCACTATCCCTCCCTTTACTGTATTACGAAGCGCAAGTGGGACAAGTGCTCCTAACGGTGCAAAAATGATCGCAGCATCAAGTGGGTGGGGCGACTCTTGCTCGGAATCCCCTGCCCATACCGCGCCTAAGCGATAAGCAAACTCTTGGGCCTGTTTATCGCCGGGACTCGTAAAGGCATAAACCAAGCGTCCTTGTTTTTTTGCTACCTGAATAAGAATATGTGCTGCTGCGCCAAAACCATATAATCCCAAATTTTTGGCATCATTTGTTTTCAATAAGGCTCGATAACCAATTAATCCAGCACAAAAAAGTGGGGCGGCCTGCTCATCAGAATAACCCTCAGGTATAGGGAAACAAAATCGTTGGTTCGCCACACAATATTCTGCAAAGCCACCATCAATTTGATAACCAGTAAATCGGGCTTGATCACAAAGATTTTCACGACCTGACGTGCAAAACAGACATTGCCCACAACTCCCACCTAACCACGGGACCCCAATTCGTTGTCCAATAGTAAAAGGACTATTCAAAGAACCGATTTTTTCAATGGTGCCAACAATTTGATGCCCTGGTATTAGCGGAAGTTTGGGATCGTGTAATTCACCATCCACAACATGTAAATCGGTACGACAGATGCCACAAGTATGCACTTTAATGAGCACTTCATTTTCTTGGGGCTCAGGTTTGTTTACTTTTTTATAGATTAGCTTTTGGCCTGTTTTTTCCATAATCATCGCATGCATCATAATATCGTCCTTAAATCGTATATGCTAAAAATCAAATGATATTTATTAAACTGTAGACCAATTAAAACTATTTTGACTTGACAAATTCCTTTTGTATATCAAACTGTATTTTGGTGTATTTTTCACGTTAATGGAAATTATATAGGACGGAGTCGATAATATGAATGCGCTATTAAAATGGAAAAAAGGAGCCCCTATTTCTGTTGAACATCCTCATAATCCTTTTTTAAGTCTTCAACAGGAAGTGGATAAAGCATTCCAGGATTTTTATGAAATGTTTTCGCCAAACAAAAGCATGGAGCAATTTGAAGATCTGAATCTTATGCCATCAATGGATGTTGTTGAGGATAAAGATCACTTTACCATTCAGATGGAAATGCCTGGCATGGATGAAAAAGACATTACTGTGTCTTTAAGTGGTAATTCGATCACAATTACAGGTGAAAAATCAATTTCCAAAAAGAATGAACAGAAAAAATATATTTCCCGAGAAATTAGTTATGGTAAATATGAGCGCTCACTCTCTTTACCCGCTACAATTGATATAAATAAAGCCAAAGCAACTTTTAAAAAAGGAATGCTCTGGATAGAATTACCCAAAAAAGCTGAAGCCAGAAGCAACTCTCGACATTTAAAAATAGAAACTGCAAAATAAAGATACAATGCCCCATGATATTTATTGTGGGGCGCTAATGCTCTAACGTTATATACAGCAGCCACACTCTCAAGTGGATTATGAATTTTATTAAAACAGGCCATATAGATGAGTTACATTGAAAATTACGTCTTTGATGAACTAACAATTGGTAAATCAGCAAGTCTAATACGCACTCTAACTCCCGAAGATATAGAACTTTTTGCCATCATGTCGGGGGATATAAATCCAGCACATGTAGATGCTGAGTATGCTAAAAATGATATGTTTCATAAAATTATCGCTCATGGAATGTGGGGTGCGTCACTTTTATCTACTGTTTTAGGAACAGAGTTGCCCGGTCCTGGCACCATTTATTTAGAGCAAACTTTAAAATTCGAACATCCGGTTGCTCTAGGCGACACAATTACAGTAACACTTGAAGTAGTGAATAAAATACCTGGGAAACAGATTGTTGAGCTGGATTGTAAGGGTATTAATCAACAAGGAAAAATGGTGATTAGTGGCCTCGCAAAGGTTATAGCCCCCACAACTAAAATTAAAAGAGAGTGTGTTGAGTTACCTAAAGTGGAGCTTAAACCAAAACAGGAACATTGGTATCACCACTTAATTATGGCAAAAAACTCCCTCAAACCACTTAAGACTGCGGTGGTACACCCTGTTGATGTATTGTCACTAAAAGGAGCAATTGCTTCTGCAGAGGAGGGATTAATTATACCAGTTCTCGTTGGCCCGAAACAGAAAATTCTTGATGCCGCAAAAGAGGCCAATATTGATATTTCAGCGTATGAGCTTATTCCTACAGAGCACAGCAATGAAGCTGCTGAAACCGTGGTAAAATTAGCTGCAGCACAAAAAGTTGAAGCCATTATGAAAGGAAAACTTCATACTGAAGAATTGATGAAACCTATTGTTTCTAAGGAAAACGGATTACGTACTGGACGCCGCATGAGTCATGTATTTTCCCTTGAAGTGCCCAATTATCCCAAACCTATTTTTTTGACTGATGCTGCAATCAATTTATTTCCTAATCTCAAAGAAAAGTGCGACATCGTGCAAAATGCGATTGATCTATTTCAAGCACTCGAGCTAGGTACACCCAAAGTCGCAATTCTTTCTGCAGTTGAAACGGTAAATGAAAAAATTCCATCCACACTTGATGCTACGGCATTGTGTAAAATGGCTGAACGCGGACAGATCAGAGGGGGAATTTTAGATGGCCCATTAGCATTTGATAATGCTATTTCTATGGATTCAGCGCGTGAAAAAGGTATTTTTTCTCCTGTTGCGGGGAATGCCGATATCTTAGTAGTTCCTGACGTGGAATCAGGCAATATGCTTTATAAACAGATGACTTATTTATCGGGTATTGAAGCAGCAGGAATGGTCTTGGGAGCTCATGTTCCCATTATTCTTACCAGCCGAGGTAGTGATGAGTTATCAAGAAAAGCATCATGTGTTATGGCTTTATTGTACGCACGAAGAAAAAAATAATGAAGACAAAACAATCTGGCGAAGTCATTTTAGTGATTAATGCGGGATCTTCCAGCATTAAATTTAGTTTTTTTATTTCTTCTTTAACAATAATTTATCACGGCGAAATAGAATGTATTTTTGATAATCCACATATTACGATTTCTAATGAAAAACATGAACAAATTATTAAAGAATCCATTTCATCCCCTGGGTATGAATCTGCAATAATTCATTTATTTGGATGGATAAAGCGTTTACCAACGCGTAATATTTTAAAGGCGGTTGGTCATCGCGTGGTTCATGGTGGTCGTTTTTTTAATGCTCCCACATTAATTAATACGGATTCCCTTGAAAAACTATCTTCTTTAAATCCTTTAGCGCCACTTCATCAACCTCATAATGTGGCTATCATTGAAAGTATCTTAAAGCTTTATCCTGAACTACCGCAAGTTGCTTGTTTTGATACATCATTTCATCAAACTCAAGACAAACTGGCTACTATTTTTGCAATCCCCAGGGGCTTTAGTGAGGAGGGGATTATTCGTTATGGATTTCATGGTATTTCTTATGAATACATAGCTTCAGTTTTACCTGAACAAATCAAAGATAAAAAAGTAATAGTTGCCCATCTGGGCAATGGTGCCAGCATGTGCGCCATGGAGTATTGTAAAAGTGTTACAACGTCTATGGGCTTTACTGCCTTAGATGGCTTAATGATGGGAACTCGTTGTGGAGTGATTGATCCCGGGGTCATTTTATATTTACTTCAAGAAAAAAAACTATCGATAGAAGAGGTAAATACCATTTTATATAAAAAGTCTGGACTTTTGGGAGTTTCTGAGATCAGCAGTGACATGCGTGAACTTCAATCGAATAAGGATCCACGGGCAATAGAAGCGGTTGAATTATTTTGTTATCGAGCAGCACGAGAGTTATGCGCTTTAGCCAGTAGTTTGCAAGGATGCGATGCCATAATTTTTACTGCCGGAATTGGTGAACACTCTGCGCCAGTGAGAAAAAAAATATGTCAACGTTTGGCTTGGTTGGGGGTTATATTGGATGACCCTGCAAATCTTAAAAATGCAGCGGTAATTAGTCATCCTCAAAGTAGGGTTTACGTAGGTGTTATTTCTACAAATGAAGAATATATGATTGCAAAACATACTTTGAGTCTGGTATTAGATGCATAAACTATCTGGAGTTATTTATGATTCAGTTGTTTTTAAGATTAATTGTAGTGATTTCCGGATCTGTCGCGAGCTGGTTTGTTGCACATGATGAACTAAAGTTTCCTATCATTCAAATGGTAGTCGCAGTAATTTTATTTACTCTTATGATCATGATTGTTGCTTTTTGGCCTGAGTTAAAAAGTTGGGTTAAACGCATACGCAATAAGAATTAAGCACTGGTAAGATTTGGAAACTCATCCTTAAATATATTATAAAATTGGTCATTCAAGGCCACATCATCCTGAGGAATTTACAATGATGGAATCTCCTGGTTTTAGCGTTATTATAATACCGGAGATCCCTTGCTACGCTCGGGTGACATAATTGTGCTCGGGATGACTTATAAGCTCATGCTTTTTACCGGAGTAGTGTAGGAGCATGAGTTGGTTTCAATTATTTTATCTCAGGTCTTTCTTTAGTTTCTTCATCGGTAATTTCTTCAATCTTGGGACCTACTTTTCTCATATGAGGTAAGGATTCAATCGTTTTAAGCATACAGTGACGAATTGCGTCCATGTCATTAACGGGAATATCGCTTGGTACATGTGAAAATACATAGGTTTCATCATCATTTTCATACATACCATTAAGCATTTCTAATAGACCTGACCTCGCTAAATATTTGGCTTCATGCATCGTAATTACTCTTCCGTCAGCAGGAATAAGTCCCATATCTCGATTTCTTTGATTAACTAAATCAAACTCATCTGTAAGATATGCATCATGCTCAGCAAAACCTACTTTTACAGAACAAACTCTAAGCTTGTATTCTGGATTTTCAAAGCTAACTTCATGCAAAGGAGTCTTGATACTTGTCCAATTACATAACAGTTGGCCAGGAACTGTTAAAAGATGAATATCTTTTACATCGTGGATTCCTAGTCCTACATAGGTTTTACCAAAATTTCTAATCATAGTAATCTCTATGTTTTTTGCAGCTGTTTCCAAGACGTCCGTCAGCCCTTGAAACTCTGTATTCATTTCTGTTTCTAAGTCGTAACGTTTTTTAAAGCGTTTAAATAGCTCTTCATGAGTCCCTAGCACCTCTTTAGGATTAATAAAAAAAGGGGGTAAATTAGTTGTGACAATTGCTCCAGTGCTGGGAATAATGGTACTCATGCTTGCATAAGTACCACCAACTTGTAATGATGGGGTAAAAGAACCAAATTTGGTGGTGTTATTAAGGATAACATGTTCAGGAATGTTATAATGTTCCTGTTTTTTTTTGCTGGGTGCACATAAAAACCTTTGCGTTTTTAGAAAATGAGCTACTTCATCATTACTCATACCTCTGAAGATAAGATTTTTTTTATTTTCCTTCTCTAGACGTGTGACAAACTTTGGAAATGGATCATGACTCGAATGTAAATTTGTTTTATAAACCGTTTTAAAATCTTTTAAAATGGAACTTTGGCGAGTTTTTAGATAATCTAATACAACATTGGAGTATGAAGACTCACTGCGGCCTCTACCATGTGACTTTACATGACTAAAAAATTCTCTTGCTTTCATCAGGAACACTCCAACGATTTAAGTGATCGAATTTGGATTTATCTGATTATAATTATAGCATTTGGATTATAATTTGTTCTTGTTGTAACTCTTGCTATATGGAAATGAAAAAATGCAATAAATTATGGACAATAAGTTAAATAAACAGTTAGGAGAACATAGTGAAACAACATGCCCAAGGATTTTTAGCACTGGTAGCTGAATCAAAAAAACGTATTAAAGAAATAACACCAAAAACACTAAAAGAAAAAATTGATCGCCATGAACAGATGCATCTTATTGATGTGCGCGAACTTAATGAATGGGATACAGGTTGTATTCCGACCGCAATTCACTTAAGTAAAGGAATTGTTGAGCGAGATATTGAGAAGACAATTCCGGATCTTAATGCCCAAGTCATTGTTTATTGTAGTGGGGGATTTCGAAGTGCCTTAGTCGCGGACAACTTACAAAAAATGGGTTACTCCAATATTTTATCGTTAGAAACAGGACTGCAAGGCTGGCTAAATGATGGATATTCTTTACAAAAATAGATGGTTTAGGACATTGTGAAAGAAAAGGCACTCGGCTAACCTCTCTTCTAATAAGAGAGGTTAAGAGCTCCCAGATCTGAATACCTTTCTAATAAGACATGCGTTTAAAATTAATAGTATATTCGTTATTCCAATGCCAATTTCTTTCTTGATTTGTTGAAATGATCAAGGATTTTACCTTTTTAGCATCTAATTTGTTATTTTTCTTATAAAGTACTAAAAACTCGCTAGTATTTTCAACAAGAGGCGAAAGAAGAAACATTGACTTCGCCATGTTTGCAACAAGACGATATTGTTTTGTTGTGCCATTGTTTAGATTCATAGTAATCTGCAATTGTTGCGGTTTAAAGATAATGGTTGCTAAAGTTCCCCATATAGTAGGGGTTAGCTCAATTTCAACAAATAGTAGTTCGGTTTCTGGTATTTTGACTTGCTCACCAAGCAAATGAGATTCCTTTTTTAATAAAGTCATTTTTTTTTGATGCTCATGTTTCTTCTTTCGGAGAAATAGAAAATTATTATTGGAATGAATAGGTTGATAATTAACCAGTAGTAAGGGCCAACTTGCACCATCCTCCAACGAGGGGACTCGTTGATCAATAGGTTCAATTTTAAAAATAATATTATCAGGTTTTTGTTTGCCTTGAAGATGTTGTTTATTGTTCTTAGCCAAGACTGTATTAAAAACAGAGTAGCTCTGAAAAATTGGACGTGGCGACCAAGTGTTTTGTGAAGATATTAAGTACGCTTGATCGTATGAGTAAATGTCAGTGGTACCTTTTAAAATGGGGAATGCCGCTTGCTCATGTATAAAATTCATAGTGAACGCAAAATTTTTTTCGAGCCAGGAAAAATCGTGTATTCTGTTCTTTAAACCATGCCAGGCCGATGAATAAGTAGAGATAAAATTATCTCGAATGGATATGTGGGTATACTGACTATTAATGTAAAACCAAGTGTTTAATGAAAAAATAATGAGCAAGTAACTGATCCAGGAATTAAAAATTAAGGATAAAAATAGTGCTGCAAGGAAAATAGAAGTTCCAGGTATGAAAGCATGACCAAAATGACGTGTAAAACCGGTTTTAAAAGAAACAAATAGAAAAATAAAATACATACTCAATAAAAAGATTTTTTTAGTAATGGGTATTTGTTTGTTCCATGAAATGGTTGTGAAAATTAATAGACAAGTAAGCAAATATAAAAATATTTCGTTCATATTTCCATCAGCAGACATGGCTTCAGTAAATCCTGATGCTATGAAAAGTGAGCTTGTGAGATAATCAGGTAATGTCAGAAGTGATTGTCCTGCCGCCAACCAAAATACAATGATTGATATCGAAGGAGATAGAAGACAAATCAATGCGAGTTTTTTTTCTTTGTGTGCAAGAAAAAAAATGAAGCAAAGAAAAAGCATAAGTAAGCAAATAATCAACATTGACCCTTTGATTAACGCCATTAAGCCAAAGGGAGCAAAGAGGAAAAAAACAAAGAATAAAAGATAATTTCCAGCGGGCTTATCTTCCAATGAGATGATTTTGAAAGTGCATAATCCAGCAAGCAATGGATAAGAAAAAAACAAAGAGTCCCGTGAATAAATCATCCCTAAAAATGGAACGCAATAAATTAGAGCCCAATACCATTTACTTTTTTTCATTAAAAATCGTAAACAACCCCAGTACGTAAGTGCTATGTAAAAACAACCTGTAAACATCATTAGATCAGTTGCTGGATGATAGGCTTTTGTATAAAGAGATGAATAGGGGCCTAGGGTAAAAATTATTTCCTTACCAAAAGCCAATCCTTGAGCAACTGCTTGGTTTAGTCCAAGGGCCCATGAAGGATCGATGCCTGAAGCTGGCATTTTGGGAGAAAAGGGAACAAAAGCAATGATGAGAATCAGTAATAGCAATAATTGACCCAAAAAATATAAGGGCTTATCTGCTTTTTTAAGCAGTATCCTTGGTAGGTTCCTCAATGTAGGCATCCATAATTTTATTTTCAGTAGTGTAGCTTGGGTGATATATGGTAACAATCTTTTTATAATTTGTAGCCTAGGCTACGATCATAAAGTTATCTAAAACAGAAACGACAATCCTAAAGAAACTGTATTCGAAATGTCGGGAGTAATACCTGTATCCTCAATTGTTTTAAACGCCCCGTAATCATGTTCGTTTTCATATTCTACGAACAAACTTAGACCAGGCATAAGACGATAATAAGGTCTTACTATATAACGCATTTGATTCAAACCACCGCCAATTTGAGCATGGACCACTGTTTTAGTTGCTAAAATACTGCGGATTCCCGTTCGTATCAAAAAATTATTAGTAATTTGCGTATCCCGCGATAGTTCAATATCGAATTTTACGCTGCCAGCATAGAAATAAGTTCTTATATCGGTATCAATGAAAAAAGGCATTAATCCTTCCAGACCAAGGCCAGCTTGCCAATAGGGTTTGGTGGCAGGTTGATTAAAATAGTTTACTCCACCTTTAACTGCCCAAAATTGACTGATTAAATGCCAGTAAAATATATCAATATCCGCATTTTCAACTACGTCTTTGTACAGTTCAGCATCATTGGTAAATAATTCTAATTTATTATAATCAGGACCATACATGCCCTTATATGAAAGTCGTTGAGAGTTGTGTAACGGATCGGCCCCCACATCAACAAGTGTAGCAAACCAAAAGCCTGCACCATGAGCCATAGGATGCTTTACTAAATGTAAATTAATCGGCCTAATTGCTTCATCGACTCTAATGATGGGGCGGTTGTAATAAGCTGTATTCTTCTCAATGTCTTCCGGTTTGGCTGTACCTTCTGCAATTTTGATGATTGTTGTATATTGAAAGACCCGATTCATTCCCGTCATCATATGATAAAGCATGTGACAATGGAAAAACCATTGCCCACTTGCATCAGTATCTACATCCGCAGTTATTGTTGCTCCTGGTGGAATATCTAGAGTATGTTTCAAAGGATCATAGGCATCTTTTCCTGTTCGTAAAATGAACCAATGACCATGAATATGCATTGGATGATGCATCATGGATGTATTGGTAAAGACAAAGCGATAACGTTTCCCGGGTTTCAACGGAATTGGTTTAGCCTTATAACCAGGTACGCCATTGATGAACCAGATAAATTGTCCCATGTAGCCAAATAATTCCAAATTAATCACTCCTTCGACAGGTTTATTGGGATTATTGGTTGGAACTGCAGCAGTCAAATCACGATACTTTGTTTCTAATGACGTCATATAGGATGAATCAGAGGGGGATACTGTATCTTTAAATCGAGTTGGCTCAATGGGCATCTTCATGCCATGATCCATCTTCATGCCATGATCCATCTTCATGCCATGATCCATCTTCATGCCATGATCCATCTTCATGCCATGATCCATCTTCATGCCATGATCCATCTTCATGCCATGATCCATCTTCATACCATGATCCATCTTCATACCATGATCCATCTTCATACCATGATCCATCTTCATGCCATGATCCATCTTCATGCCATGCGTTTGCCTCATTGAAAACTTTGGTTTTTTTTGTTTTTGTTGATTTATAGGTAAGGTTCCATGATACATACCACCCATCATAATATTCATCATTTCTCTACTGACAGGGATGGGTTCAGGAAAGGGCTCTACTTGACCGAATTGAACAGTTTGATTTGCTCTTGTCTTTAAAGCGCCATATGCAGTCCCGACGGTATCTTTTGAGCCTGCATAAATAATATAAGGTCTATCGTTATCTATTTTCACTAAAACATCATATGTTTCTGCTGGTGAAATCGTTAATTCTTTAGTTGAATAAGGTTTTACATCATTTCCATCAGCTTGGATGACCCTCATGATGGAACCCGGTATTTTGATACGGAACATGGTGCTACTCCCGGCATCAATAAATCGCAAGCGAACGATATCACCTACTTTAGCAGGGGCAGTCCATGGGTTGGAGTTAGGATGTCCATTGATTAAAAAAGCATCGAAAGCGACATCACTTATATCATAAATGCCCATGCGCATTTGCTGCATGCTTTTATAATCGGCAATGAGACTTTGTCGTTCATTTTTAGATGCCTTATGATAATCATGAATAAATTTTGCGAGTGATGGTTGTAGCGGAAAGCGAGGAGCATAATAATCTCCGGATTTTTTAAGATTTGCTAAAACGTGTTCAGGTTTTGTATTAATCCAATCCGATAAAACGATCACATAATCTTTGGTATAGGTATAACGTGGCGTTTTTTTTGGATCAATCAAAAAAGCCCCATACAAACCTTGTTGTTCCTCCAAACCAGCATGAGCATGGTACCAATAAGTACCGGATTGCTTTAAAGTAAATTGATAATGAAAAACTCCGCCTGGAGGAATTTCAGTTTGTGCCACACCCTCCACACCATCCATTTGCCAGGGTACCAATACACCATGCCAATGTACGGCTGTTCCTTTATCAAGATGATTGTAAACATTAATAGTCACCTGATCGCCTTCTTTAAAGTGTAAAGTGGGGCCGGGGATTTGATTATTTACAGCAATAGCTTTGGCAGGTTTATTGGCGAAATAAACGGTTTTATAAGCGATATCTAAATCAATGATTTTGTGTGCTGCGAATGCGGGAAGTGAGAACATCCATGAAATCAAGCATATAAGGAAATGATATTTTTTAAATTGGGAATCATAAAAATTCATCTTGCTATCCTTTTAATGCATTTGCTCTAAACTCAAACGCAATCCTAGAGGTTTATGACCTGTACAATATCATTTACATGATAAGTAAAATAGTGGGATCTGGGATTGGAACAATTATCAAAAGTGGAAGATATTTGGATTAATAGATAGTTTGAGTTTTTGCTTTTATAGCATTCTAGGTTTTACTATTGCAGGCTCTTCATCTAATCGAGTATGAACAAGCTTATAGGTTTTTATAATTGAACCAGCCTCAGTTATTGCTGCATTTGTAGCAATTTCTAGTTCCAAAGGGGATAATGACAAATAACGTTGTAACCTGGATAATGCTTGTGAAAAACTCGTTATTTGTCCATTACTTGCTTCATTTAATGTTTTTCCTTGGTATGCATTATTAAGCATTGGGGCAGAATATTGCTCTAATCTCTTTGCGACCCCCATTGCTTGAAATGCTTGAAGCGATAAATTCCGTCCAATAAAATTAGGTTCATTTTGATGTTTAAGCAATTCTTGATAAACATTTGCCAACAGTAAATACCCTGCTGATAAATAATATTTTGCGGCGAGTTCAGCATAAAAAATTACCTTTTCTGCAATCTTTTCATCAAACTCATAGTGTAATAAATCTAATCCACCTTTACATAACGCATTTAAGGCAAAAAAACATCCATAGAGACCGGACGTCGCTAAAAATTCTTCTACATCGTCATAAAACTCCTTTGTATGCTCCATGTCGTTAAAAATTTTTCTATAATTTTCATAAAGATATAGTCCCTTGAGTAGATCAAAGCAAGAGCTAACTGTGGACATGGGTTGATATTCATGCACTGGTTTTAGATTTACTAAAGCATTTTCTTTGGGATTAACACCACAAAGTCGCCACATCTCTTCCCAGTGAGATTTTAATTCAGGTGCTTTACATATCGCATCAATTTCAGGATTATTAATCGCAAGCTTGAATAACTCTTCCTGATCTGCTTGTTCAATTATTTGATAAAAAAAATCCGGTTTCAATCGTTTTTTTAGGCTTAATAACTTAATTTGCTGGTAATTTTCTTGTTCATTTAACTCAAGAAATTTAGCTAATTGCATATGGAATCCAAGCAAGTGTTAAAAGAGCATACATATTTAATGTTTTCCCTATAAAAAATAATGAACACAAGAGGGTCTTATATTCTTATTTCTGCAATTAATTGTACACCCTCTCCCTCTTTTTCTATAGTAGTCTTAGATGTTTTATCCGCGTGAACAGATGAAACGAGTATATCTGCATCTTTTGTTGTTCTTTGTGGGCCAAGCCAGGATAAGAGTTTTTGTTTCGATTGAGTAGCAACAGATTTACTATCTGTTTTTAATGCTAGATGTCCATGTCCTTTTATTTCAATGATCCCATCTAATTGATGTTTCTTCAAAAGAGCTAGAATCATTGAATGCGATGCGCCACAAGTACTCATTTTTCTTGCATCTAACAAGTCATCTACGAACTGTGCAGCCACTTTTTGATCCACCCCGGCTTTTTCCAAGTATTTAATAATTAAATATTGACTGTCCATATTGGCATTAATACTATTTGGGTCTAGACCACGCCAAAAATTATAACACTTGATTTGTGCTCTAGAAGGGGGCATTGATCCAGGACCTACATCACCACCAATATTTTCGGATTTAAGCCATTTCCATGTAGCTTCCATATATTCCTTTTCTCGAACGGCCATGGCAGCTGCTCCGAAGAAAAATACTTTTTTATCGGCTGAGCATACATGAAGTACCATATCATTTTTATCATAAACAAGTGACAGATCGGTTTCAATTTCTTTGCAAAGGGTTCTCGTAAGATTATCATCTTGTCCAACAGAATAAATTAATTGGTCGCACTCAATAGGAAGGTTTTTTGATGCGCTTTTAAATGACAATAATAGTTTTCCATTACTTTGAGGTTCAATTTTTGATAATTCAGCTGTCATTAATTCTCCACGTGCCTTTGCCGTGGCTAATGCAGTAGTAGCAAGTTTACCTGTACCGGCTTTATCAAATTGCTTTGCTATCCAGGTAACTGTGTTTTGCTGATTTGTTTTGTTGAACTCCATATCTTCTGTTCGTTTATCATGCCCAAAAAAGCCTTTTCTATAGCATGCAGCAGCCGTTCCACCACCTCCGTAGATTACTATTGTTCTTGGTGCCTTACCGTGTTCTTCCGTTTCAGTTAAAATAAAACGGTTACCATCCACAATTGGTGTAAATCCTTTGTGGGGATCAAATTTGTTTAAGCTTTCAAAATCAACAGAGGAGAGCAACGATCCTGAAATGATATTTCTTGCTGGTCCAAGACCTGTGCAAATATTAAGCTCATCGGTATAGATCCTTTTTGCTCCAGCAGGAGTATTCACAACCACGCGATATTTCTGATCTGGAGAGTTCCAATCTCCTAAATGATTACTTCTTTCTTCAATGCGTAATACAGATGCACGTAACAAAGGTGCTTCTGTAAAACCAAGATTTACTTGATTTGCTTGGTAGACATGTCGACCATTAGCATGGGGATTTTTTTGATAATAATCTGTTGGCAAATAAATCGATGGATTTTCTCTACCCGTTGTACGCTCAAGAATACTGTGAGGTTGAGCAAGGGTATAGTTATGTCTCCAATTACCAGGATCTTCACCAATCATTAAAATTGGAGGAAGTTCTCCACGAGCTAAAAGTTCTTGGCTGGTTCCGTGATGTGCTTTATGTTGTTCAAGCCAAAGTGTAGTCCCAGTATCACCTGAACCAATAATTATTTGTGGTACCACAGCAAATTCTTGATGTTGTAACACCTGCAAAATGCTAGTACTCATTTTCTGGACTCGTTCTTGAGCAATTTCAAGACGATCATAACCTTTTGTTACTTTGGTTAAATCATCTTCAACTGTTGTATCAAAAGAGCTTGTTTGAGTGATGCTTACTGGTTTTTTTGTCTTTTCAACATAAAGAAAATTATCTATGAGTTCTTCTTTTAGCGTAATTTTATAGGCATATACATTATTGTAATCTTTAATTGCCTTTTTGAGTATTTGAACGCATTGTTCTGGAGTGTACGTTTTTTTAAAAATTTGCTTGTTTTGGCGAATTTGTTCAATAAGTTGCTCAAAATTATCTATTAAATCTTGAGTGGTACGGATTAAATTCTGATTTAATAATACACAAATAGAGTTTATCTCATTTTGTTTTATGTCTTTGGGGAGGGAGCTTCTACCCATATCTTACCTCTTGGATTGCTCATTATCAGCACACATAGGAGGTAATTGTATCAAGGCAGTATTAAGAAATTATTAATTAACCAGAGTGCCTGTTAATTTTTCATTAAAGAAAATATCTGAGTGAAGAACAACTCAAAATCTTGGCATTTAAAATTCATCTTGAATAACAAAACGTTACCTAGTACGCATAACAATTCGGATTTGTAGGGGAGTCGTTTAAATTTTATTCTAAGATCTTAGGAGTTTTATATTTTCTCAATTCTCATCCCCTTGTATAAATTCGGGACGTTGGGCTTATAAAATAATGTTAACATCCACTAGATTGATAGCTTTTTCCCTACGTTTTACAACGTTCACTTCTTTATGCTATAAACTTCGTCACTCGGTGGAACTAGTACATGACCTATAAGGGAAATTAAATTTGATGACACTATCTAAGGTATTTTTTATAAAATGTCCCGAACTGAACGACTATTGGACTTAATTCAGATATTAAGACGGCACCGTTTTCCAGTAAGTGGCGTATCGCTTGCCCAGGAGCTAGGAGTTAGCCTTCGTACTTTGTATCGAGATATTTCGATGTTGAAAGGACAGGGGGCTCCGATTGAAGGGGAAGCAGGTATGGGTTATATGTTGCGCCCAGGATTTACCCTTCCTCCACTTATGTTTACCACTGATGAAATTGAAGCTATAGTTCTTGGTTCGCGATGGGTAGCGGATCGAACTGATACTCAGCTCAAATTGGCTGCACAAAATGCACTGGCAAAAATTGCAGCAGTACTTCCCAATGAATTACGCGAACAACTCGAAATTTCTGGGCTGCTTATTGCTCCAGGAAAAGTCACCGAAGGTAAAGATTCTGATTTAATTTTAATTAGAAAAGCAATACGCTTGGAAAGAAAACTTCAAATGATCTACCTGGATGTAAATGAAAACTCTTCCGATCGGATTATTTGGCCATTAGCTCTGGGTTTTTTTGACCAAGTCCGTATACTTATTGCCTGGTGTGAACTAAGGCAAGATTTTCGACATTTTAGAACGGATCGTATTATTGAATTAAATCTAAAAGAAGTAGTTTATCCTGAACGTCGCCAACCTCTTTTAAAAAAATGGAGGGCAACTCTTGCGGTAAATAAATCTCAGTAACGAAATTTATTTTAGAAAAAGTAGGGTGTTGATTTATTTTTCTTTAAGAATACACTAAAACTATTCTACTCATCCTACATTAAGTTGCTATTCTATGCTTGAAGCATTTAAACACGAGTTAAACCATATTAGTATCCCACCTTTTCTCTATGGCACAGCTTGGAAAGAAGAACGAAGCCAAGAGCTAACTTTTCAGGCATTAAAATATGGGTTTACTGGAATTGATACAGCAAACCAGCGTAGGCACTATTTTGAAGAAGGGGTTGGACTTGGAATTCAGCAATTTTTAAAGGCAAGCGGAAAACAACGAAACGATTTATTTTTGCAAACCAAATTCACACCCGCTCACGGACACGATGAGCGCAAACCTTTTGAGAATACGGATTCATATAAAGAGCAAGTGAGACAATCATTTGCAAGCTCTCTAAAGCACTTACAAACCGATTACATTGATTCATACATTCTTCACGGCCCATCTTATAATTCTGGTATTGTTCAAGATGATCTGGATACTTGGGCCGCAATGGAGGATTTATATCATGAAGGAAAAATCAAATTACTTGGTATTTCCAATGTGGGTTTGGATCAACTGGAAGCACTTTATCATGCTGCAATTGTAAAACCGGCATTCGTCCAAAATCGCTGTTTTGCTAGTAAGCAATGGGATTTAGCAATTCGATTATTCTGTAAAAACCATGGAATAATTTATCAAGGATTTTCTTTACTCACGGCAAACCAAGCTTATTTGCAAACGAATACTATGTATCAACTTGTGGAACAGTATAAAAAATCGATACCTCAAATTATTTTTCGATTTGCATTGCAAAGTGGGATACTTCCTTTGACGGGAACAAGCAACCAACAGCATATGCGGGAAGATTTAGATCTGGACTCATTTGAACTTGCATCGGATGCATTAAAACTCATTGAAGAAATTAGTATGAACTGATTGTTCACTACTGACAAAAACTGTCACTGGCTTCGATTATATTGGTAACTTCTCTAATGAATTGGCAATGAATCATGAGTAAAAATTGGTTGGCGGTTGCGTGTGCTGAACATGTTCGTTTAGGTCAACACTTAGGCATTATGCAAATTTGTCATGGTAAACGTGCGCCTTTAAATCGGATCCATCCAAATGACTATGTTATCTATTACTCGCCAACAATCAGTTTTCATGGAAAAGATAGATTACGCTCATTTACAGCAATAGGAATTGTAAACTATGGAGAACCCTATCAAGTTGAAATGAATCAAGACTTTCATCCTTTTCGACGAAATGTACAATGGGCTAGGGCGTTTGAAATTCCTATTACACCTTTACTTCATGAGCTCGATTTTACAAAAAATAAAAATTGGGGTTATCAGTTGCGATATGGATTAATTCCAATAAGTGAACACGATAAATCAATTATTGCTGCTGCTATGCACGCTCAATGGTTATAAACTCAAGAGAGAGCTCATTATGAAGCAAATTACACCACAACTTATCAACCTCCAAGCATTTACCGTAATAGGTTTGAGTGCGCGAACCAAAAATTCTGATGAATTTAATCCTCAAACAGCAAAGCTACCAGAACTTTGGCAACGATTTTTTACGTCAAAAATATCGACTCAATCTGATGTACCGATTTATGGAGTCTATTCTGATTATGAATCTGATTGTAACGGTTTTTATACAGTTACTGCTGGAGTTAAGCTCAATGATTTGACAATAAAAAATAATTTTAATTCCATCAGTGTTAATAAAGGGAATTATCTTGTTTTTAAAAACTCAGGTTCTATGCCTCAAGCCATTATCGAAACCTGGCAAGCAATTTGGCTTTATTTTGAAAATCAATCTACTGTATTAAGAGCCTATGAGACCGATTTTGAGATTTATATGGGACAAGAGCAATGTGCAATTTACATTGGAATTAAATCTCCTCAACACTGAGAATTTTTTCGTTCGCTTTTAAATAGTGATGGATCGCGTTGACACATTGAGGCGATTCGCTTTATCGATTCTTTCGCATATCTAGCATATAATGTATAATTATTATACATACAAGACATTGTGAATACGTAATGGATAAATTGTTTCACTCCGATTTAATAGAATTATATAAGCTTATTTGTAATAAACAAAAATCTGAAGGCGTATGCAGAGGTTTCTCATGCATGTGGGCTCAGGCCATCCTTGCTAATGATGAAAAAGTATTTTTTGAAAGGCTTGATTTAATTTCTGCTTACAAACCTGATTTCGAAGCATTAAAAAATGAAATTGAAGAAGTCAAAAAGAAGGTACAGATGCATGAAAAGCTTGATAACAAAGCCAAGCAATTACTACAAATACTAGCCTTTTTTGAGGGTATTGAACTTTATTTGGCGCCAGATGAGCATAGTGATTTATTTAATAGAAATTATGTTGCTCAAGAAGACATTAGGGATATTTATTCTTTTGCTAAATCAAAGAAGCTGGAACAACAAGAGTTAATCAGTATACTGCACAAATCTTATGCATTTAACAAAACAAGTTTAGCCGACTATTTAAAAAATCTAGAACAGATATTAAGCGAAACTGATTCAGAGTTGCCGATTTTATTAGATAACTTAAGACATAGTGTTTGTATGAAATATAACAAGACAACCAAAACTTGGTTTTATATTGACACAAATGACTTTAAGCGATACCCATCTATGACATCCTATTATCGAGAAATGAATTTAGAAGGTCTTGTTGATAGTATTTTTGATTCACTGGATGGTAGCTCGAATGTAGTCTTAGGTACAAGGGTCCTTGCAAATGGCAATGGAGATCTAGATTCAATTAAAAAATCCTTTGTTAAATTTAACTTAGACTATCCCATTAAGCCTGAATTAGCACGTATGTATGATAGATATGGCGGTGGATTGTTATTTATGGCTTGTAAAAATGGCCATCTCGATATGGTCAAAGAGCTATTACTGCAACCTGGAGTTGAAATTAACCCTCATAGAGGAATGACCCCCCTTAGCATCGCCTGTTATAAAGGTCATGTTGAAGTAGTAAAGACTTTGTTAGCGCAAGAAGGGATTGAGATTAATCTAGCTGATGACCTGGGAGCAACCCCTCTTTTCTACGCATGTCAAAATGGTCATGTTGATGTGGTTAAAGAACTACTTAAGCAACCTAAAACTAATACTAGACAGACAAATATAGACACATTTTCTCCCCTTCATATTGCTTGCAAAAAAGGCCATGTAGATGTAGTTAAGGAGTTATTAAGTAAAAATATCAAGATTAATAAGTTAACTGACAAGCAGGAAACTCCTCTCTATATTGCCTGTAAAAATGGCCACGTTGATATAGTTAAAGCACTATTAAAGCAACCAGGTATTGATGTTGATCAAGAAAATATGCAATACGAAACCCCTCTTTATATTGCTTGCCGAAATGGGCATAGTGGTGTAGTTAGAGAATTACTAAGTCACGATCCTCCGATTAAAATTCATCGTTGTGATGAGTCTGGGCTAACTCCTCTACATATTGCTTGCGCAATGGGCCATCTCGGTGTGGTAAACGAGTTTATAAAACGCCCAAAGATGATTTTTACCCTAGAGACATTAAACACTGGATTAACCCCATTTCATATGGCTTGCAAAAATGGTCATGTAGAGGTAGTTAAAGCGCTATTAAATAACCAGAAAGTTAAGCGAAACCTAACAAAAGATATTCTAATAACGTCTCTTTATCTAGCTTGTGAAAGTGGCCATCTCGATGTAGTGAGAGAATTACTAAGCCAAAAAAATATTGATATTAAACAGAAAACTAAGTATGTGGGCTCCCCTCTATATGCAGCCTGTGCGCATGGGCATGTATCTATAGTCAAAGAATTGCTAAGAACAGAATCCATTGATATTAACCAACCGAATAATAATGGCAGTACGCCATTTTTTGTCGCTTGTGAAAGGGGACATCTTGAGGTAATTAAAGAATTATTAAGAAAAGAAAAAATTCAAATCAATCAAGAAGATAACTACGGAAGAACACCATTTTTTCAAGCTTGCCGTTATAAAAAAACCGCTGTCATTAAGCTTATTTTAAAATCACCAAGAATGGAAATTGAGTATTTAGATGGAAAAAAAAATTCACCTTTACAGATAGCGTGTTCATTTCTGGATACTTCAAAAGACAAAAAGGTATTCGAATTATTTTTAAATAAAAAAGCAAGCCTTACGCATAGAAATAATAAGGGCCAAACAGCATTAGATATTGCGATTAAAAGAAACAATACTGTAGCAATATCAATGATATTAAATTATGCACAGCATCACCAAATTAATCTTGAAGAAATCTTATCCTACTCACTTTGGAAAAAAGCCTTAAACTTGTCTGAAAGCGCACCCCCTGCTGTGGTTCAATACTTAGCAAGTTACAAAAATGATAAGGAAGACAAGCCATCTGATACTAAGAGAGCTAGGGCTTCTTTTTTTAGAGCCTATGTACCTCCTAAATACACTCCTAACCGCTACGTTGGAGGTGAGAAACTTTTAGAATCTGAGGATGAATCAGAATCCCCCCCAGAAGAAGATCCACCCGAAGACTCAAATAATTCATGTCCAGTCCAGTAAAATCTAATAGGGTAGTGAGCCCATCTCTGTCAAAATTGTAATGACCATAGAACATCTTAAATACAGCTGTGACCACTTTGTTAAGATATCCTTTTAGGAACATGACTATCCTAATATAAGCTATTTTGATGGATCATGCTCCAAGTGCTAGACATCTGAGGATTAAGAAAAAAAGCAGCTATTTTAAATAATTTGTTTTATTTCACTGCTAAAGTGTTTAAATAAATAACCCTATGCAATTGTTCGAATAATACCACCATCCACACGAATACTTGCTCCGTTTGTGGCTGAAGATAGAGGACTGCATAAGAATACAACCATATTTGCGATTTCATCAGGAGTGGAAAATCGTTTAATTAAAGAGGTGGGTCTTAGATCTTCAAAAATATCTTTCTCAATTTGTTTTGTCGATTTATTTTGTTGTTTTCCAAGATCAGCGACAAATTGGGTAATCCCCTCGCTGCTGGTAGGGCCAGGGAGAACTGAATTAACCGTGACATTAGTTCCTTTTGTTGTCTCAGCCATTCCCCGAGCAATAGCAAGCTGTGCCGTTTTACTCATGCCATAATGCACCATTTCTTGAGGAATTTGTACCCCTGATTCACTTGAAATAAAGATAATTCTGCCCCAGTTTTGCTTTAGCATGGGGACCAAATAATGACGACTCAAACGAACCCCACTCATTACATTGACTTCAAACATATGCAACCATTCTTCATCGGAAATCTCAACAAAGGGTTTGGTGCTATAAATACCGACATTGTTGACAAGAATGTCTAAAGTGGGTATTTGTTTAACTAATGCTTCTGTTTCTTTTTTTAGGCTCAAATCAGTAGGTGCTGCAATCAAGTTGGCCTCAGGATTGTGTGCTTTTATTTGTTGGATGGCCTCAGTTACTCTATCCTTAGTTCGCCCATTGATAACAACAGTTGCACCTTCATGAGCTAATATTTGCGCGATTGCAAAACCTATTCCTGCCGTAGAGCCTGTTACTAACGCTGTTTTACCTTTAAGTTTTAGATCCATGATTTATTCCCTGAAATCAATCGGTTGAAATGAAAAAGTACCTATTTACATACTTAATGAAACAGCTTAGCAAATATTTTTTAATTGTTAATCATTTTATAAATAATTATTCTAATAGGGGTTCTAACCGCAAACCTCAGAAATTACCGGGCATTTTTTGGTCACCTTGCTTTTTCTTAACCTCCGCCAAAGAACCTTTCCGATTATCTCATCAAGATTGATGATTATATCATCCGTAAATATGAGTGTTCTTGAAAATGAATGTGCCGCCAAGCTACAGGGGATATTTTCTTTAACATAGACACCGCCTTTTCATCGCCTTCAGCTTCATATTTCTGCTTGGGCACCGCCAAGTTAATACCTATTATAGACTCGGCATTTTGTAAGGGATGTTATGTTGAAGAGCAAACCAAAGGGCTATCGATTTCCGTTAGAGATTATCAGTTTTGTAGTATGGAGCTACCACCGTTTTAATGACAGCTATCGAGATGTAAAGGAAAGGCTGCTGTATCGTGGGATATTAGTGAGTCATGAAACAGCGCGTAGCTGGTGTATGAAATTAGGCTCCCCATTCCGTGATTAGAAAGCGGGAAGCAAAGCCTGCAGACAAATGGCATGTGGATGAGATGCTGGTGAAATTGAACGGAGAAAAATTCTGGTTATGGCGTGCCGTAGATAGAGATGGTTATGAACTGGATGTATTCCTGCAGAAACGTCGCAACAAACGTGCTGCCATACGGTTTCTGTCAAGGTTGTTGGGTTCATATCCAAAGCCCCGGGTTATCGTGACTGACGAGCTGAAGAGCTATACGAAACCTGTGCGCCACATGTGCCGTGGCACCGAACACAGACAGCATAAGGACCCTGAGCAATCGGGTGGAAAATGCCCATCAGCCAACAACAAGAAAGGAAAAGTGTCTGGTCAGGTTCAAGTCACCAGCTGGTGTCCAGAAGATGCTTTCCCTCATGGGAAAAACCCGCAATATCTTTGCCGTGAATGTCGAAAGGTACAGCAACACGGCTTCAGTGCAACGGGAAAAATTTCTGGAAGCCAAAGCAATCTGGGATTCTGCTGCACTCTCGCTTCTTTGTGTCTAAAATCCATGATTCTGGCATAATTTTATACTAAATTCGCTAACTTGACGGTGCCGTTGCAACAAAGCGATTGATAATCATCTCTTTGTCTGTATAATAAACCATCAATTTTGTTTTATTTAAGTCATTTTATATGTATAGTGTTAATGAATTGCTAAATTTAGATTGGATTTTAGAACTAA
>NZ_CDRUHA020000107.1:0-213 GCF_977063405.2 Legionella stuttgartensis | reverse complement strand
ACGTTATCCAGGGCTTTTAAAATAAAAAATATCTCAACCATTCTAGATACCGCGCATAAAGCGCGGTACGTAGGGAGAATACAACCAATACACTCTGAGGAGAGAGAGGCTAAGCTATTAGGGATGTTTACAATTTCCTATCTAGGTATTGCGCGTTCTATCTGAACGATTTCCCGCAAATTTTTTCAGCCTACGTACCGTGCTTTATGCACG
>NZ_CDRUHA020000106.1:0-251 GCF_977063405.2 Legionella stuttgartensis | reverse complement strand
ACATCCCTAATAGCTTAGCCTCTCTCTCCTCAGAGTGTATTGGTTGTATTCTCCCTACGTACCGCGCTTTATGCGCGGTATCTAGAATGGTTGAGATATTTTTTATTTTAAAAGCCCTGGATAACGTGCATAAAGCACGGTACGTAGGCTGAAAAAATTTGCGGGAAATCGTTCAGATAGAACGCGCAATACCTAGATAGGAAATTGTAAACATCCCTAATAGCTTAGCCTCTCTCTCCTCAGAGTGTATT
>NZ_CDRUHA020000105.1:0-255 GCF_977063405.2 Legionella stuttgartensis | reverse complement strand
AACTGCTTAATAAGTCACGCACTTCCATTTCAACTAATTCTAACAACTCAGGGTCATCAACCATGTCTGCTTTGTTCATGAACACAACAATGTAGGGTACACCTACTTGGCGTGATAACAATATGTGCTCTCTAGTTTGTGGCATAGGACCATCAGCTGCTGATACTACAAGTATCGCTCCGTCCATTTGCGCCGCTCCAGTAATCATGTTCTTAACATAGTCAGCATGTCCTGGGCAATCTACGTGCGCATAGT